>NZ_JAXOJM010000001.1:0-880000 GCF_036663775.1 Sphingomonas sp. RB1R13 | reverse complement strand
AAAGTGATGCACCGAAGCTTAGGGTTCGATCTTCGGATCGAGCGGTAGCGGAGCGTTCCGTAAGCTGATGAAGCGTCCTGGTAATGGGGCGTGGAGGTATCGGAAGTGCGAATGCTGACATGAGTAGCGATAAAGAGGGTGAGATGCCCTCTCGCCGAAAGACCAAGGGTTCCTGCGCAAGGCTAATCCGCGCAGGGTGAGTCGGCCCCTAAGACGAGCCCGAAGGGGGTAGTCGATGGGAACACGGTTAATATTCCGTGACCTGGTGGTGTGTGACGGATCTAGTAAATTGTCAGCCCTTATTGGATTGGTGCTGGCAGTGAATAGGTTCCAGGAAATAGCCCCACCGTATAGACCGTACCCGAAACCGACACAGGTGGTCAGGTAGAGTATACCAAGGCGCTTGAGAGAAGGGTGTTGAAGGAACTCGGCAAATTGCCTCCGTACCTTCGGAAGAAGGAGGCCCCATATAAGCGCAAGCTCTTATGGGGGGCACAGGCCAGGGGGTAGCGACTGTTTAACAAAAACACAGGGCTCTGCTAAGTCGGCTTCAAGACGACGTATAGGGTCTGACGCCTGCCCGGTGCCTGAAGGTTAAGAGGAGGTGTGCAAGCACTGAATTGAAGCCCAGGTAAACGGCGGCCGTAACTATAACGGTCCTAAGGTAGCGAAATTCCTTGTCGGGTAAGTTCCGACCTGCACGAATGGCGTAACGACTTCCCCACTGTCTCCAACACCTGCTCAGCGAAATTGAATTCCCCGTGAAGATGCGGGGTACCCGCGGTTAGACGGAAAGACCCCGTGCACCTTTACTGCAGCTTCAGAGTGGCAGTGAAAAACAATTGTGTAGAATAGGTGGGAGGCTTTGAAGCTTGGGCGCCAGCTCGAGTGGAGCCAAAATGTGAAATACCACCCTGTTGTTTTTTACTGTCTAACCTCGCACCGTTATCCGGTGCAGGGACCCTCTGTGGCGGGTAGTTTGACTGGGGCGGTCGCCTCCTAAAGAGTAACGGAGGCGCGCGATGGTGGGCTCAGGACGGTTGGAAACCGTCTGTTAGAGTGCAATGGCATAAGCCCGCCTGACTGCGAGACTGACAAGTCGAGCAGAGACGAAAGTCGGTCATAGTGATCCGGTGGTCCCTCGTGGAAGGGCCATCGCTCAACGGATAAAAGGTACGCCGGGGATAACAGGCTGATAACCCCCAAGAGCTCATATCGACGGGGTTGTTTGGCACCTCGATGTCGGCTCATCACATCCTGGGGCTGGAGCAGGTCCCAAGGGTTTGGCTGTTCGCCAATTAAAGTGGTACGTGAGCTGGGTTCAGAACGTCGCGAGACAGTTTGGTCCCTATCTGCCGTGGGCGTCGAAATTTGAGAGGAGTTGACCCTAGTACGAGAGGACCGGGTTGAACATACCTCTGGTGGACCTGTCGTGGCGCCAGCCGCGCAGCAGGGTAGCTATGTATGGACGGGATAACCGCTGAAAGCATCTAAGCGGGAAGCCTCCCTCGAGATAAGATTTCATCGAGCCGTCGAAGACCACGACGTTGATAGGCCAGGTGTGGAAGTGCGGTAACGCATGAAGCTAACTGGTCCTAATTGCTCTTTTCGCGCTTGAGAATCTCGCCATCATCGAGAGTCCTGTTGGACTGTCGAGAAGGGTTTGATCTCAGCTAGATGACGCTGAAATATATGGTTGCACGATTTCTAGAACTTGACGCTCCGCAAGGAGGCGAAAGGACAGCAATGTCGTTTCGTAACGCACTGGCCCCATAGCTTGGTGGTCATAGCGTCTGTGACCCACCCGATCCCATCCCGAACTCGGCCGTGAAACCAGACTGCGCCAATGGTACTTCAGCTTAAGCTGCGGAAGAGTAGGTCGCCGCCAGGCTTTGAAGCCAGTGCAAGCGGTTCCCATCAAAGGAGTACTTTGATGGGTTCCCGATACGTCAAGAACCCATTCACAAGTTAGAAAAAGCCGCTGCCGGGGTCTCCCCCAGTGGCGGCTTTTCTGTTTGTCGCGGGATGGAGCAGCCCGGTAGCTCGTCAGGCTCATAACCTGAAGGTCGTAGGTTCAAATCCTACTCCCGCAACCAACACTTTTTGATTTCCAAGGGATAATGGCGGCTCCCCAAGCCCGCCTGGCTGGCGTTACCTCGTACGGGCGCCCGACGAACGAAGGACTGACCCATGCGTCATCGTAATGCCCATCGCAAATTGCAGCGCACCAGCGCTCATCGTACCGCGCTGTTCCGCAACATGTCGGCCGCGCTGATCAAGCATGAGCAGATCACCACGACGACCGCGAAAGCGAAAGAACTTCGCCCCTACATTGAAAAGCTGATCACGCTGGCCAAGAAGGGCGGCCTTTCAAACCGTCGTCTCGCCCAGTCGCGGCTGATGGACGACACCCAGCTGACCAAGTTGTTCGACGTTCTTGCCGCGCGCTACGCAGACCGCCAGGGTGGCTACGCCCGGGTCATCAAGGCCGGCATCCGCATGTCGGACTCGGCGCAGATCGCGGTTATCGAACTCGTCGACCGTGATGTCTCGGCCAAGGGTCAGGATTCAGGTCCGGTGATGATCGACGACGATGGCGATGCCGACGCCTGAGCCCATCGCTTACCGCCAAATAATCAAGGGTCGCTTCGGCGGCCCTTTTTTTGTGCCCGTTACAGATCGGCGTAGCGCCCCGGGGCGTGCGTCCTGAGGATCGCAGCCAGCGTCGCCGAGATGCTCGCCAGCAGCGCCGACGACGTCACGTCCCCAGGATGCACCGCCATCCGCACCACCGTTGCCAACGGCACGACCCGCGCCGCTGCCGCCACCGCCAGCGATGACCAGCGCCGCATCCGCGTCCGGCTCGCCCAGGTAATGACCGGACCCTTCGCCAGGACCTTGCCGGTCACCGGATTCCACACCCGAAGGTGATCTTCGGCAATCGGCATCCCTGTCGCCTTGAGGGCGGCATGCGCGCCGTCGCCATAGAGCCATGCCGGCGCGACGAACCCCGTCACCGGGCGCCCGATAATGTCCTCGAGCAGGGCTCGTCCGTCCCGGATCCGCCGTTCGGCTTCGGTCGCATCCAGCCCCAGGAACTCGCCCTCGCCAGCGGTCATATGCTTCGCTTGGAACCCCGCGACCCCAGAGTGCTTACTGGCATCGCGATGAAACCATCCGTGAAGAAAAATTTCATGGCCCGCGTCGCTCAGCGCGCGCAGCCGCGTTGCGAACGGCGTCCCCGCGACGATCGGCGCTTCGCCCCAATGATCGGGCACGACCAGCAACGCGGGCCGCTCGACCCCCAGTGCCCCGAACCGCGCATGAAGCGCATCGAACGCGCTTTCGCTGCGCGGACCGACGTCGTGGATCGAGGCAAGCAGGGTCCGCATCGCGCCCTCCTATCGCACCCAGCCGCCCCAAACTACCGCCAGTTCCTCGCTCATCTTTTGTTCATCGTGGATCAAGCTATGATATTCTCATGCGGATCGTCGATGTTTGTGCCTTTTACACACCCCACGGCGGAGGGGTCCGCACGTACATCGACCGCAAGCTTCAGGCCCTTCCCGCGCTCGGCCACGAAATCGTCGTCATCGCGCCGGGCCCCCACAATTCGGTGGTCGAGCGTGCCCCCGGCGCGATTCTCGTGACGATCGCCCAGCCGGCGCTGCCGTTCGACCGCCGCTATCATTTCTTCGACGATCGCAACGCGCTCCACGACGCTCTCGATGCGTGGCGGCCCGACCTTGTCGAGGCCAGCTCACCCTGGTCGAGCGCCACCAAGGTCGCCGAATGGCAGGGATCGGCCCCGCGCGCGCTGTTCATGCACGCCGACCCGCTGTCGGCCTATGCCTATCGCTGGCTCGGCCGCATCGCCAGCCGCCAGCGCATCGATCGCGTATTTTCCCCTTTCTGGAATCACCTGCGCACCCTCGACGCCGGCTTTGACCTCGTCGTCAGTCCGGGCGCCAGCCTGACTCGCCGTCTTACGGAGGGCGGCCTCGACAAGGTCGTCACCGTCCCGCTCGGGGTTGAACCCGGCATCTTCCGCCCCGCCCGCTCCAGCGCTGAAGTCCGCGATGAAATGCGTGCCCGCCTCGGCTTGCCGGAAGATGGCCTCATTCTCCTCGGGGTCGGTCGTTTCGCGTCGGAGAAGCGCTGGCCGATGGTCATCCGCGCTGTTGCCGCTGCCGGGCGGGATCGTCCCGTCGGCCTGCTCCTTGTCGGCGCCGGCAAGCAGCGCGCCAAGCTTGAGCATGAGGCTGCGGCCTTCCCCCACATCGTCGTTGCCCAGCCGACCGCCGACCGGGACGAACTCGCCGCCATTCTCGCCAGCGCCGACGCGCTCGTTCACGGCTGCGAGGCCGAGACCTTTTGCCTTGTCGCCAGTGAAGCGCGCGCCAGCGGCCTACCGATCATCGTCCCCGACGCCGGTGGCGCCTTTGACCAGCTTAGCGCCGGCGCCGGTCTCTCCTATGCCGCGACCAGCGAGGCGTCGCTCGCTGAGACCATCGTCCGCTTCCACGACGCCGCGCCCGGCGCGTTCGACCGCCGCCCCGCGACCGCCGCCCGGGTCCGCACGATGGACCAGCATTTCTGGGACCTGATGGTTCGCTACGAGCGCCTCGCCCCCGACGTCCCCTCGCGCCGTTCCCACCTTCACCGGGCGATCGCCTAAACAAAAGACATGCGCGCGAGAGGCTTGCGCGCGAACGGCTTAGGCCGCACCTTGCCACGCATGGACAAGCCCATCGACATCGACTGGACCGCCGCTGCCGAGGCCGAGCATGCCGATACGATCACGCTTCGCCGCGCGATCCACGCCGATCCCGAACTCGGCCTCTTATGCCACCGCACCACCCACAAGCTAAAATCGGCGCTCGCCGGCCTGCCGCTGACCATCCGCGACAGCAAGGCCAGTTCGGGCTTCGTCGCCCGCCTCGACGGTACCAAGGCGAGCGGTGAGCCCGGCCGCACCATGCTGCTGCGCGGCGACATGGATGCGCTGCCGATCCATGAAGACACCGGGCTCGCTTTCGCCTCGGCCACCGCCGGCCACATGCACGCCTGCGGCCACGACACCCATTCGGCCATGCTTGCGGGCGCCGCGCGGATCCTGTGCGCCCGCCGCGACCAGTTTGCCGGCACCATCCTGTTCATGTTCCAGCCGGGCGAAGAGGGTCAGGCCGGCGCCCGCCACATGATTGAGGAAGGCCTGCTCGACGATCCCACCCCCGAAGCGGCCTTCGCCATCCACATCTTCCCCAACGTCCCCGGTGGCACCATCGCCTGCCGCAGCGGGGCGTTGCTTGCCGCGACCGACCAGCTGTTCGCCACCATCCACGGCAAGGGCGGCCACGCGGCGATGCCCCATGACGCCATCGACCCGATCCCGGCGGCGTGCGAGGCGGTGCTGTCGCTCCAGTCCTACATCGCCCGGCGAACCACCTTCACCGACCCAGCGATCCTCTCGATCACTCAGATGCACGCCGGCTCGACCCACAATGTCATCCCCGACAGCGTCGAGTTGAACGGCACATTGCGGACTCTGTCCGAACCGCGCCGCGCCGACGCCCATGCCGCCATCGCCCGCATCCTGTCGCACGTCGCCCAGGCGCATGGCTGCACTGCCGAGACACGTATCGCGCCGGGCTATCCGGCGACGATGAACGACCCGCGCGCGGTCGCGCTGGTCCGCGCCTGCACCACCGATCTGTTCGGGTCTGGCGCCTATCACGACATCCCCGCCCCGATCATGGGCGGGGAGGATTTTGCGTTCGTTCTCCAGAAGCT
The DNA here is from genome assembly GCF_036663775.1 of Sphingomonas sp. RB1R13. Taxonomy (NCBI): domain Bacteria; kingdom Pseudomonadati; phylum Pseudomonadota; class Alphaproteobacteria; order Sphingomonadales; family Sphingomonadaceae; genus Sphingomonas; species Sphingomonas sp. RB1R13. The sequence continues at coordinate 874,207 of NZ_JAXOJM010000001.1, read as the reverse complement.
TCCCGGCGCCATGGCCATCCTCGGCGTCGCCCCGCCCGAGGGAGACGCCGCCGCCCGCGCACCAATACACAACGCCAGGATGCTGGTCGACGAAGCCACCCTTGCGCGTGGGGTCGCGCTGCACTGCGCGGTCGCAACCCGCTTCTTGGCGCAGGGCTGGAATTGATTTCGTCATTGCGAGGAGCGCAGCGACGCGGCAAGCCAGTGCGGCGAGGCTAGGTTGCCGCGCTGCGCTTGCAATGACGGAGTAAAAACTGATGGCCACCGCACCCACGGACCCGATCCGCGAACTAACCATCCGTGGCATCATCCTCGGCGCGATCCTCACCGTCCTGCTGACCGCCGCCAATGTCTATCTCGGGCTGAAGATCGGCATTACCTTCGCCACCTCAATCCCCGCCGCGGTCATTTCGATGGCGGTGCTGCGCAACTTCTCCGGCGCGACGATCCAGGAAAACAACATCGTCCAGACCATCGCCAGCTCGGCGGGCACGCTGTCGGCGATCATCTTCGTCCTACCCGGGCTGATCATGGTCGGCTGGTGGACCGGCTTCCCCTTCTGGCTGTCGGTTGCGGTGATCGCCGTCGGCGGCATCCTTGGCGTGATGTACTCGGTCCCGCTGCGCCGCGCGCTCGTCACCGGCTCTGACCTGCCCTATCCCGAAGGTGTCGCTGCCGCCGAAGTGCTCAAGGTCGGCACCGGCGACGGCGGCGCGGAGGAGAACAAGCGCGGCCTCGGCATGATCGTCATCGCCTCGCTGGTCTCGGCCGCTTACCAGTTCCTGACCTACATGGGCTTCGTCACTGGCGAGGCGTCAAAGACGTTTCGGACTGGTGACGGGGCCACCAGCGTGTCCGCGCTCATGTCGATGGCACTGATCGGCGTTGGCCACCTTGTCGGCATCGCCGTCGGCATCGCCATGTTCATCGGCATGCTGATCAGCTGGGCAGTGCTCGTCCCCCATTTCAGCGCGATCGACCCCGCGATGGCGACTAGCGGCGACCTCGCGGCGTTCGTCGGTTCGGTGTTCAAGTCGAAGGTCCGCTTCATCGGCGCCGGAACGATCGGCGTCGCCGCGATCTGGACCCTGCTCAAGATTATCGGGCCGATCGTCACGGGCTTGCGCGCCGCGCTCGCCGCGAGCCGCGCCCGCGCCGCCGATGGCAACGCCAGCCTCGACATCACCGAACGCGACCTGCCGATCGGCATCGTCTTCGGCACGATCATCGCCTCGCTGATCCCGATTGGCCTGTTGCTCGCCGCCTTCGCCCAGACCAACCCGATCGCCGCCAACCCTGCCGCGACGATCGGCTTCACGCTGGTTTACATCCTGATCGCTGGCGTCATCATCGCCGCCGTATGCGGTTACATGGCCGGGCTCATCGGCGCCTCGAACAGCCCGATCTCCGGAGTCGGCATTCTCGCCGTACTCGGCATTTCGCTGATCCTCGTCGCCATCTTCGGGCGCAGCCTGGGCATCGACGCGACCAAGAGCCTCGTCGCCTACGCCCTGTTCGTCACTGCGATCGTGTTTGGGGTCGCGACCATCTCCAACGACAATCTCCAGGATCTCAAGACCGGCCAGCTCGTCGGCGCCACCCCGTGGAAGCAGCAGGTCGCGCTGATCCTCGGGGTGATCTTCGGCGCGCTCGTCATCCCGCCGATCCTGACCGTCCTCAACACCGCATTCGGCTTCGTCGGCGCCCCCGGTGCCGGCCCCAACGCGCTCGCCGCCCCGCAGGCCGCGCTTATCTCCAGCATCGCGCAAGGGGTGCTCGGCGGCAATCTCGACTGGAACCTGGTCGGGATCGGCGCCGCCATCGGTGCGGCCGTCGTCATCGCCGACGAGATCCTCCGCCGCGGTGGCAAGTACAGCCTGCCCCCGCTCGCGGTCGGCATGGGCATCTACCTCCCCATGTCGATCACCCTGCTGATCCCGGTCGGTGCGTTCATCGGCTGGTTCTACAATCGTTGGGCGGAACGCTCGCCCAACCCTGCCTTCGCCGAGCGCCTCGGCGTGCTGATGGCGACCGGGCTGATCGTCGGCGAGAGCCTGTTCGGGGTTGCTTTCGCCGGGATCGTCGCCGCCACGCGCAGCGACGCCCCGCTTGAAATGGTCAAGGATTTCGCAATGGCGATCCCGCTCGGGCTTATCCTGTTCTTCGGCTCGATCGCCTATCTCTACTTCAAGACCCGCAGCGACGCGGCCAAGCCGATTGTCGCCCCCGACGGCCCGATCATCACCGAAGCGACCTACCGCTAGCATGACCGACCCGATCCACCTCGGCCAGTCGAGCAGGCTTCCCGCCTCCCCCGAGGCGGCAGTCCTCGACTATGTCCCCAACCCTCGTTCGGGCACGCTCTACCTCGTCCGTTTCGCCGCGCCCGAATTCACCTCGCTGTGCCCGGTCACCGGCCAGCCCGATTTTGCCCATCTCGTCATCGACTATGCGCCGGGCGAGACGATCGTCGAATCAAAGTCGCTCAAACTTTTCCTCGGCAGCTTCCGTAACCATGCCGGCTTTCACGAAGACGTCACGGTCGGCATCGGCCAGCGCCTTGCTGCCGAGATGAAACCGCAGTGGCTGCGAATCGGCGGATACTGGTATCCCCGCGGCGGCATCCCGATCGATGTCTTCTTCCAGACCGGCGCCCCGCCATCGGGCCTGTGGGTTCCCGACCAGGGCGTCGCGCCCTACCGCGGCCGCGGATGAACAGCCTCGTCGCCACCGAATGGCTCGCTGCCCATCTCGACGATCCCGGCCTCGTCATCCTCGACGCCAGCCTCGCGCCGCCCGGCGCCCCCGCCGACATGCGCGCCGTATTTGAGCGTCAACACATCCCGGGCGCGCGCTTCCTCGACCTCGCCGCGCTCAAGTCCGCGCCCAGCTTTGCCGCCGCAATGCGCGACCTCGGGATTGCCAATGACAGCATGGTCGTCGTTTACGATCAGACCCCGCTGCACAGTGCCACGCGCGGCTGGTGGCTCCTTCGCCAGCACGGCGCGCCCCGGGTTGCGGTGCTCGACGGCGGCCTTGGCAAGTGGCTCGCCGAAGGTCGCGTGACCGCCAGCGGCCCTGCTCAGGCCCATCCTGCGACCTTCACCGGTGACCGCAATGCGGCGGCGCATGTCACCAAAGGCGACATCCTCGCCGGGCTCGACCTCCCCCTCGTCGACGCCCGCGATGCGGCGCGCTTTGCCGGCACCTCGAGTGACCCCCGCCCGGGCATCGCCGACGGCCATATACCCGGCGCCCGCAACCTGCCCTTCGCCGCGCTCTACCAGCCCGACGGGACGTTCAAATCGCTCGAAGATCTGCGCGCACTCTTCGCCGTCGCCGCGATCGACCCGGCACGCCCGTTCGTCGCCAGCTGCGGGTCGGGCGTCACCGCCACCTCGCTGCTCTTCGCTGCGCATTTGCTCGGTAATGACGACGCGAAACTCTATGAGGGAAGCTGGACCGAATGGGGCGCGGATCCCGCCACCCCGAAGGAATTGGGTCCGCCTACAGGCTGAACAACCGGTCGAGATCGGCCAGCTCGGTACGCAAGGTCAGCGCCAGCCGCTCGACCGACCGGGGATGCGCCTCGGCTCCCGAAACCTGCTGCGCCGCCATCATTTCCAGCCCGGCCGCCGCGCCCTGCGCGAGCTCGATCGACCGTGCTTCGAAACAACGTTGCCGCGCCGCGCTTGCCTGCGGCCATGCCAATGGAACTTGCGGCACCTCGCTCGTCTCCATGCCCGCCGCCCGCTCGGCCAGGTTCAGCGCGGTGCGAATACTCGCCAGCCGCCCGACCGCCTCATTATAAGGGGTCGCGGTGGCAAAGCTGTCGGGCAGAAAATGGATCATGTGCCCGTGTGTACGCGCGCACCCCTAACGAAGGCTTAAGCACCCGCTTGCTTACGCCGCCCCAGCCTCGATGTCGCGCAGGATCCAGCCGCGCTGCGGGATCGTCTCGATGAATTCGGCCCCGTTCGACGCCATCCGCAATTTCTTGCGCAGCTTGGAGATGAACACGTCGATGATTTTGGGCTGGGGCTGGTCGTCGGCGCGACGGTAAAGATGCTTCAGCAGCATGTTGCGCGTGACGACATTGTTGCGCGCATAGGCGAGCAGTTCCAGCACGCGATATTCCATCTCGGTGATGCCGATCGGGTGGCCGTCGATGCGGATCAGCCGCTGCGTCTGGTCGACCGCCAGTCGTCCGCCGCACAGCGTCGCGGGCATGTCCCCGCCCGACGCCTTGATCGAGTTGAGCAGCTTCGACGCCGCCTCGTCGGTCTCGTCGGCGGTCATCGTCGCCGGTGATCCCAGCAGCGCCTGCTGGATATCGCCGAGCAGGCCGTGCGCTTCATCGACCAGCCGAGCGCCTTCCTCGAACCGCCGGCGCGACCGGTCGAGCAGCGCTTCGACTTCGACCAGCCGGGCGGAGAGGGGTTCGCTCGACATGCGGCTTAGCGCGGAGTCGCTTGTGCGTCCTGGCCGTCCCCGGCCGGTGCCGCCAGGATGGTCGGGGTCGCCGCGCCCTTGTCGACGACCCGAGTCGCGGGGTCGCCCGCGGTCGATCGCGCGCCGACCGGGGCACGGTCGCGGCCGGCACTGTCGAGCATGCTCGTCTCGGTCGAGCTGCGCCCGGCGGGGCCGCCGAACAGCGCGTCGATCGCCTGGCTCTGCGCGTCGGTTGCGCTCAGCCCGATCGTGCCCGCGACGGGCGGGGTCAGCGTATAATCGGGCGGGATCACCAGCGGGGCGTTGCGCGCCACGGCGAACTCGTCGAGCGCCTTGCCGCGGCCCTTGCCGAGGGCGCAGCCGGACAGCGCGACGGCGGTGGCGGCGAGGATCAGGATCGGGGCCTTACGCATTGAGATTCTCCTTGGGGTCCGGCTCGGCCCGCGTCCAGAAGGCGCGGATCAGCAGGATCACGACGCCGATGCTAATCGCGGCGTCGGCGATATTGAAGACCAAAAACGGGCGATACGACCCGAAGTGAAGATCGGCGAAATCGACGACATAACCCAGCCGTATCCGATCGAGGATGTTTCCGACAGCCCCGCCGAGCACCATCCCCAGCGCAATCCGGTCGCCATGGCGCGGTTCGCGCAGGATCCACACCAGCATCGCCAGCGCAATCGCCGCCGTGACCCCGACGATCGCCCACCGCGCGGCGTCGCTGTCGGCACGAAACAGGCCGAGCGAGATGCCCAGGTTATGCGTGCGGGTGAAGTTGAAGAACGGTAGGACGTAATGCTGGTCACCCTCCCGGCTGAGACCAAGCGGCCCGACCACCCACCATTTGACGATCTGGTCGAGAACGAACGTCACCCCCGCGACCAGGAAGGCATAAGCGCGATTAGGCTGCATGAACCACCCCCTCGCACCGACCGCAAAGATCACCGTCCTCGGTCACTTCGGGAAGGTGCCGCCAGCACCGCCCGCATTTGTGGTTGGTGGTTTTACGGAGAGCAGTGGATAACCCTTGGCGGACGGTCGATACGATGAACAACTCGCTCAAGTCGACCTGGCCAGCATCGCCCGGATAATCCACTTCGACCTCTAGCGATGATCCGATTTCCTTCGCTCGGCGCATTGGCTCAATTGCTTCGTTAACGATCATTCGCGTCGCGCGAAGTTCACCCCATCGCTTTGCGATTGCCCCGTCTAGCCGATCGCCGATCTCCGGCCACTCGGCCAAATGCACCGACTCCGCGTCCGGCCACCGCGTCCCCCACACTTCCTCGGCGGTAAACACCAGTACCGGCGCCGCCCACCGTACCATCGCCTCGAAGATCGCGTCGAGCACGGTCCGATAGGCGCGTCGCTTGTCGGTCTGCACCCCCGTCTCGGCATTCACGTCGCAGTAGAGGCTGTCTTTCCGAATATCGAAATAGAAGGCCGACAGGTCGTTGTTGGCGAACTCACCCAGCAACCGCGTGTACGAATTAAAGTCATAATCCGCGACCGCGGCCCGCAACTTGCCATCAAGCTCGGCCAGCAGGCTGAGCATGTAGCGCTCCAGCTCGGGCATATCCTCGACCGCCACCCGCTCGCCCGGCTCAAACCCCTCCAGCGCCCCCAGCAAGTACCGGAACGTATTCCGCAACTTCCGATACTGGTCGGCGACCCCGGCAAGGATCTCTTTCCCGATCCGGTGATCCTCGGTGAAGTCGACCGACAGCGCCCACAACCGCAGGATATCCGCGCCATAATCGCGCATCAGGTCGATCGGGTTGATCGTATTGCCCAGGCTCTTGGACATTTTCATGCCCTTGGCATCCATCGTGAAACCATGCGTCAGCACCGCGTCATAGGGCGCTCGCCCGCGAGTCCCGCAGCTTTCCATCAACGACGACTGGAACCAGCCGCGATGCTGGTCCGACCCTTCGAGATACAGGTCGGCCGGCCATTGCAGATCGGGCCACCGCGCGCTTTCCAGCACGAAGGCATGGGTGCAGCCGCTATCGAACCACACGTCGAGAATGTCGGTCACCCGCTCATAATCGTCGGCGACGTAATCCGCGCCCAGATACTCCTGCGCCCGCTCATCGGACCAGGCATCGACTCCGCCCGCCTTCACCGCCGCAACAATCCGCGCGTTCACGGCAGGATCGAGCAACGGCGCATTGGTCCCCCGCTTGACGAACAGCGCGATCGGCACCCCCCACGCCCGCTGGCGGCTGATCACCCAGTCGGGCCGGTCGGCGACCATCGAGCCGATCCGGTTGCGCCCCTTCTCGGGCACGAACCGCGTCGCCGCGATGGCCTGCGTCGCGAGGTGGCGGAGTGTCGGACCCGCGCCTTGGATCGAACCGCCCTCATTGTCCCAACGCTGTTCGGCAAAGCTTTCGCAATGCTCGGCGCTGAGCGGCATATCCATCCCGATGAACCATTGCGGGGTACAGCGATAAATCACCCGCGCCTTGGACCGCCACGAATGCGGATAGCTGTGCTTGAAATCGCTCGCCGCCAGCAACGCCCCCGCCTCGCGCAGGTCCGCGCAGATCTGCCCATCGGGCGCATTGAACTTCGTGTTGATGACCGAGCCCTGCCCGCCGAGCCAAGCCCAGTCGGCGCGATACTTTCCGTCCCCTTCGACCGCGAACACCGGCTCGATCCCGTTGGCCTTGCACAGCGCGAAGTCGTCCTCGCCATGATCGGGCGCCATGTGGACGAGGCCCGTGCCGGTATCGGTCGTGACGAACTCGCCGGGGAGAAAGGGGCGCGGCTTTGCGAAGAAGCCGCCGAGGTGGTGCATCGGGTGGCGGGCGATGGTACCGGCGAGGTCGGAGCCCGTACCGTTCCAGGAAATATCGTCGCCGGGTTTCTTCGTCCACTCCGAGCGGGGATGTTCTGCGGCTAACCAGCGCTTATCGAACTCTGCGCCGAGCATGTTAGCGAGCAGATATCGTTTTCCAGCATATTCTGAGACGTAATACTCAACCTCAGGCCCATATGCGATCGCCTGGTTCACCGGGATCGTCCACGGCGTCGTCGTCCAGATCACCGCATAGGCCCCGACCAACTCCGGAACCGGCGACTCAACAATCTCGAACGCCACATCGATCTGGGTGCTCGTCACATCCTCATATTCGATCTCGGCCTCGGCCAGCGCGGTCTTCTCGACCGGGGACCACATCACCGGCTTGGCCCCGCGATAGAGCTGCCCGCTCTCGGCGAACTTCATCAGCTCGGCGACAATCGTCCCCTCGGCCTCGGGGTCCATCGTCAGATAGGGCTTGTCCCAGTCCCCGCCGATCCCGAGCCGCTTCAGCTGCTCGCGCTGCACATCGACCCAATGCTGGGCATAGGCCCGGCACTCGGCGCGAAACTCGACCAAGGGGACCTGGTCCTTGTCGAGCTTCTTCTTGCGATATTGCTCCTCGACCTTCCACTCGATCGGCAGCCCGTGACAGTCCCACCCCGGAACGTAGGGCGCATCCTTCCCGAGAAGGGTCTGAGTGCGAACCACCATGTCCTTCAGGATATGGTTGAGCGCATGGCCGATATGGATGTCGCCATTGGCATAGGGCGGGCCGTCGTGGAGAATATACTTCTCCCGCCCCGCCCGCGCGGCGCGAAGCTGCTGGTAAGCGCCATCGGCCTGCCACTTGGCAAGAATCCCCGGCTCCTTCGCGGGAAGGCCGGCCTTCATCGGAAAGTCGGTCTTCGGCAGGAAGACGGTCGAGCGCCAATCAGGCTTTGCGGGAGTTTCGTGAGTGTCAGACATTGCGCGCGGCTCTAGCGGCTGTGGAGGGGGATGCAAATGCCACTCTCGTCACCCCGGGCTTGACCCGGGGCCTGCCTGCCTACGTCCGCCACGAAGTGAAGCCAAAGAATGCAGGTCCCGGGTCAGGCCCGGGATGACGCCTACCCCAGCACCCGCCGCGCCTCGGCACTGTCCGCATCCATCTGCGTTACCAATGCACCCATGTCGTCGAACTTCAGCTCAGGCCGCAGATACGCCACCAGCGCCACTTCGATCGTCCGCGCGTACAAATCCCCCGCCCAGTCGAAGATAAACGTCTCCAGCATTTCGACCGGCGGATCGAAGGTCGGGCGGATGCCTAGGCTCGCGACTCCCTTATGCTCGCTGCCGTCATCGAGCCGCACACGCACCGCGTAAATCCCGTACTTCGGGCGCAAATACGGCCCCAGCGGCACGTTGGCGGTGGGATAGCCCAGCGTCCGCCCGCGCTTGTCGCCGTGGCCGACCACGCACTCGATCGCGAAGGGCCGGGTCAGCAGCCGTGTCGCCGCGCCAGGATCGCCCGCCGTCAGCGCCGCGCGCACCCGGCTCGACGAGACCGCTTCGCCATCGAGCAGCACCGGGGCGACCGTCTCGGCGACAATCCCCGCCCTGGCGCCTAGCTCGGCCAGCACTGCGGCATTGCCTGTGCGGCGTGCGCCAAAGGTATAGTCATTGCCCGTGATCACGCCCGCCGCGCCGATCCGCTGTCCCAGCAAGCTGGCCACGAATTCTTCAGCACTGGTCGCCGCCAATTGCCCGTCGAAGCCGAATACCATCATCGCATCGGCCCCGGCCTGCCCGAACAATCGCTCGCGCTGGTCCAGGCTGGTCAACCGGAACGGCGCCGCGTCGGGCTTGAAGTGGCGCACCGGGTGGGGATCGAAGGTTGCCACGATCACTGGCCTGCGCTCGTGCGCGCCACGCTGCACCGCGCGCCCGACCACCGCCTGGTGGCCAAGGTGAAAGCCGTCGAAATTGCCCAGCGCCAGGATTGCGCCGCGCAAGGCTTCCGGTACAGGCGTGTCGAGGGTCAGCCGCTCCATTGACGTCTCGTTAGCGGCGCCGCCGCCGCGATGCAAAGTGGGCCGTTGACCGCTTGACTCACAGCCTGCGGACTCCTAGTTACAGCCAATCCCGTTTCACCGGTTGCCGGCGGCGCTTTGTTGCGTGCGCCGTTTTGCTGTTGAAGTTGAGGCCACCGCCGTTATGCATCGCTCGCGAAGCATAACAGACCAGTGCTATGAGATAGGGTGCGCGTGCCACGCCGCCCTGTGGAGCTAGGAGATTATCAATGGCACGTATTGCGGGCGTCAACATCCCGACCAACAAGCGCGTAGAGATTGCGCTTACCTACATTCATGGCATTGGCCGCACCAAGGCCGTCGAGATCACGAAGAAGCTGGGCATTGAGCCTGCGCGCCGGGTCCAGGACCTGACCGATTCGGAAGTCCTCCACATCCGTGAAGCGATCGACGCCGACCACACGGTCGAGGGTGATCTTCGCCGCCAGGTCGCGATGAACATCAAGCGGCTGATGGACCTCGCCTGCTATCGTGGGCTTCGTCATCGCAAGGGTCTCCCCGTCCGCGGCCAGCGCACGCATACCAATGCACGCACGCGCAAGGGCAAGGCCAAGCCGATCGCCGGTAAGAAGAAGTAACGTCGTTCGCCGTCACCGCGAACATTCGTGAACATTCGACCGACAGCTATAATCAGGATTCTCTTAAATGGCCCAAGCACCACAGCGTCTCCGCCGCCGCGAACGCAAAAATATCACGTCGGGGGTGGCTCATGTTAATGCCTCTTTCAACAATACGATGATCACGATCACCGATGCGCAGGGCAATGCGATTGCCTGGTCGAGCGCCGGGACGATGGGCTTCAAGGGGAGCCGCAAATCGACTCCCTACGCTGCCCAGGTCGCGGCCGAAGACGCCGGCAAGAAGGCCGCCGAACATGGCGTCCGGACGCTTGAAGTCGAGGTCAAGGGCCCCGGCTCGGGCCGCGAATCGGCGCTCCGTGCGCTCCAGGCGGTCGGCTTCCAGATCACCTCGATCCGCGACGTGACCTCGATCCCGCACAACGGCGTCCGTCCGTCCAAGCGGCGCCGCGTCTGATCTGCCGGCCGGGGCAAACGTCCTGGCCAATCGAAGTTTGAACATCATAGGAGCCAAGCGGGACGCCGCTGCTCCGCTGCCAAGGGATGAACATGGCCGTCAACGCAAAGAACTGGCAGGAACTCAAGAAGCCGACCGCACTGGAGCGCAAGCCCGGTGGCGACAGCCGCCGCAAGGCGGTGTTCGTCGCCGAGCCGCTGGAGCGTGGCTTTGGCATGACGCTGGGCAACAGCCTGCGCCGCGTGCTGCTGTCATCGCTGCAGGGCGCCGCGGTCACCGCGATCCGCATCGAGGGCGTGCTGCATGAATTCAGCAGCCTTGCCGGCGTCCGCGAGGACGTCACCGACATCGTGCTGAACATCAAGCAGCTGGCGCTCAAGATGGAAGGCGAAGGTCCCAAGAAGCTTCAGCTGAGTGCCACCGGCCCGGGCGAAGTCACCGCCGGCCAGATCGCCACCACCGGCGATATCGAGGTCACCAACCCCGAGCTGGTCATCTGCCACCTCGACCAGGGTGCGACGCTCAACATGGAACTGACCGCAGACGTCGGCAAGGGCTATGTTCCCGCCGCCAGCAACCGTCCGGCCGACGCCCCGATCGGGCTGATCCCGGTCGACGCGCTCTATGGCCCGGTCCGCCAGGTGGCGTACAAGGTCGAGAACACCCGCGTCGGGCAGGAGCTGGACTATGACAAGCTGACGCTGACGGTCGAGACCGACGGCACGGTCAGCCCCGAGGATGCGGTCGGCTATGCCGCGCGCATCCTGCAGGACCAGCTGGCGCTGTTCGTCGGCTTCGAGGACGGCGCAATGCGCCCGGCATCGAGCCCGATGATGGGTGGCCAGTCGTCGGCGGCAAGCCCGGCCGAAAGCCAGGCCGACACCAACCAGCTCAACCGCTATCTGCTGAAGAAGGTCGACGAGCTGGAACTGTCGGTGCGCAGCGCCAACTGCCTCAAGAACGACAACATCATCTACATCGGCGACTTGGTCCAGAAGACCGAAGCCGAGATGCTGCGGACCCCCAACTTCGGCCGCAAGTCGTTGAACGAGATCAAGGAAGTCCTGTCGAGCATGGGGCTTCGTCTGGGCATGGACATCCCCGGCTGGCCGCCTGAGAATATCGAGGAAATGGCCAAGAAGCTGGAGCAGGAATTGTTGGGCTGAAAGCCCTAGACTGTCCGGGGGACAGCGGTATCAATTCTTTTCTCGGATAGCCGAGAGGCATCTGTTCGAAATCACGGGCGGTCCCATTGGGGGCCGCCCTTTTTTTGTTCCGTGGCGGGGGCGAAAGGGGCGCGGTCAACAGGCTTGGGAAGTCCAATCCATAACGGATGAACTTGGACGCGGCACTGGCGCATAATGGCGTTAGAAGGCACCAAGGAAGCCAATGTGATCGAGGGGCAGATCCAGCCGCACCGTGCCGTGCGAACCAACATGTTCATCGCCGCTGTGCTGCAGTGGGACGGCTGTTCGGCGCCGGTGACGATTCGCAACATGTCGCCCGGCGGAGCATTGGTGGAAGGCGCGACGCTGCCGCCGCCGGGAACGTTCGCCACGCTTTGCCGCGGCAGCCTGTCGGTAAGCGGCAACGTCACCTGGTCAAACGAGCGCCGCTGCGGCTTGCATCTGACCGGCATGCTCGACGTTGCCGGCTGGATGGCCCGCCCAGGCAATATGGGCCAGGCCCAGATCGACCGCGCCGTGCAGCAGTATAAAAGCGGCGTTGGTCCACTCACCGCTGCGCCACCGCCGCTGCCCGCGCCGCCCCTCTCGTGTGGCGCGCAGCAGGTCGCCCACATTCGCGCGCTCGAACAACTTGTCGCCGACCTCAGCGAGGCCCTGGCTTCCGACCCCGAAACCATCATCCGCCACGGCGCGGCGCTTCAGAAGCTCGACCTGCTAGCGCAGGGACTGGAGCGGCTGCACGGCTAAGTTCACAGCATTGACTCCTGCCGCAGTGTCGCCCTCACCCTGCTCGCTTCGTGAGTCGCACTCTCCCGGGGGGAGAGGAGCGAAAAAGCTTGACATTGTGAACCAATCTGGTTAGTAGTTCTTCCGGTTTTGGGGAGGCGTGTCATGGCGATGGATTGGGATCGGTCGGGCGAGGGTGCTGGGGCGGTGCGGTTGGGGATTGCGACCGGGATGGCCTGGAGCGCTGGGGAGGGGATTTCAAATAACGGTCAGCTCGATGCGTTCTCGTCATGGCTGGCGCATGTCGATGCTGGCCGGATTGCGGTCCGCTGATGCCGCGGGGGCGCAGGGTGGGGGAGGTTCGGCGGTTGCCTGACGAACCTTTCTGGTGTGCCGTGTTTCTGGAGGCGCTCGCGCTTACGGGGAATGTGGCGGCGGCGGCGCGCCTCGCCGAGATCGATGCGGCGGGTGTGTATCGGCGGCGGCAGCGGGATGACGTGTTTCGCGCGCGGTGGGCTGAGGTGCTGCGTGCGCGGGAGGCGCGGGCGAGCGGGATTGCGGGGGCTGGTGATGCGGCTGACGGGGTGCCTGCGCCTGAGTCGGCCAGCAAGGGAGCCAGGGCGGTGGCCAAAGAGGTTGCGGCGATGGGGTTGGAGGCGCGGGTGACGTCGTCGGGGGCGAAGCTGGCGCGGCCGAGCACGCGGCGGTGGACTGCCAAGTGGGAAGCGAAATTCCTCCACATGGTGGCGGGCGGGGCGAGCGTGGCGGTGGCGGCCGAGCATATCGGCTTTTCAAAGCAGGCAATCTACAAACGGCGGCTGAAGGACCGGGGGTTCGCGGCGGCGTTCGAGGCGGCGATCGGGATCGGCCAGGTCGACGTCCAGTCGGGGCTGGTTGTCCATGCCGGGCGATCGTGGGAGCCGGGCGGTGGGGCGCTGGAGCCGTGGGAAGTGGCCGAGGCGGCCGAGGCGGTCGACCGGATGACCGTCGCCGAGCGGCTGGCGGTGGCCAAGATGAACATCGGGCGGCAGGCGGCGGGGAACGGTGCGGCGGGACGGGGGGTGCCCTTTGCCTATCCCGACTCGCTGGCGATCCAGGCGGCGGAGATGACCCCCGCCGAGCTGCTCGAGGTGCGCGACAGCATTCTCCTCAAGCTGTGCAAGGTCCGTCGCCAAATCATGGACGAGCGGCGGCGCAAGGGCGGGCTTGAGGTCGGGCGGCTGGTGCTCGATCCGGACTGGGTGTGGACTGGCGAGGGACCGCCGCCGCCAATGCCGGGGCAGGACGACGACGAGGGCTGGGACGCGATTTTCGAGGCTGAGAAGAAGAGGCTGGGGAAGGGCGGAGGTGCGGGGTGAGCGTGGTGAGTCTTTTGTTGCGAAGAACTGTACCGGCCCACTCCCCCACCCGACCTCCCATAGCGTAAACTGTTTGGGAGGTCGGCCATTTCCCCAGAGTGTCCCCCGGACACTCTGGCTCATAGCGGGAGTGGGCTGGTGCCGAACTAACGAAGCGCCAACAAACTACGCCTCCCCCGTTCCCGTTAAACTCGGGTCGGCCATGCGCATCTTGGCGAACTGGACCGTCTGGTGGCCGACGAGGGTCAGCTGGTTGGCGGCCGCGGGGTCGGTGCAGGCGCCGTCGACAAAGGCGCCGGGGCCGGTCTTGACGCCCGCGCCGAGCGGGGTCGGCCAGCCGCGCAGGGCATGGACGATCGAGCGCAGCGTGGCGATGGTGCTGGCGGTCGCCTGCCAGCCATAGGCGGTGGCGATCAGCCCGACGGGGACCCCGTCGAGATAGACGCGCGGGTCGCGCGCGGTTTCCTCCAGATAATCGATGGCGTTCTTGACCAGCCCCGAGATCGAGCCGTGATAGCCCGGGCTGGCGATGACCAGCCCGTCGGCCTTGCGGATCGCGGCGATGAGATCGGCGCCGGCATCCTTGCTGCCGGGGGCAAGATAGTGGGGCAGGCCGGCGAGATAGTCGCCACCGAACAATCGGGTTTCGGCGCCGTCGGCGGCAGCGGCAGCCAAGCTGAGCACGAGCGCCTGTTCGGTCGAGCTGTTGGGAATGGCCGATCCGCCGAGGCCGACGATGAGGGGGCGCGAGTGAGGCATGGCGCAGGGTTAGGCAAATTATCGCCGCGCCGCTAGAGCGGTGGCGGGGCTCTGAACAGGGCTGGAGATAATGATGCTTGCGATAATGATGGCGGCGTTGGTGCAGGTTGCAGCCCCGTCGGCACGCGTGCTGCCGCCACCGAGCGCCGAGGCGCTCAGGCTGGGGCGCGAGCTGGCGGATGCCGGGACGCTGGCGCACCTGCTGCCGCTGATGGAAAGCGCACAGGTGGCCGAACTGGTCGGCGAGAATGTCGACATGGCGGCGAGCGACCAGGCGGCGCTGCGGGCGACCGCGCACAAGGTATTCGTGGGCGGAGCCGAGCGGCTGCTGGCGGGCGAGGGGCTGAGCTATGCGCGGCTGCTGAGCATAAGCGCCCTGCGCACCATCGTCGGGTTCGAGCGCAGCGCGGCGGGGCGGGCCTATCGCGCGGTGACCCCGCAAGTGATCACCGGGACGATGGCAGCGGTCGGCAAGATTGACTTCAAGGGCGAGGTGCGCGCGGCGTTCTGCAAGGAGAAGGGCAAATTATGTCCGGGGAAATGAGCGGTTGGGAGGAGCGCGACGGGGCGCTGTGGCGGAGCTTTACCTTCGCCGATTTTTCGGAGGCGTTCGGGTTTCTGACGCGGGTCGCCTTCGCGGCGGAGAAGGCCGATCACCACCCCGAGTTTACCAGCGTGTGGAACCGGGTCGACTTCAGGCTGACGAGCCATGATGCGGGCGGGGTCACGCCGAGGGATCATGCGCTGGCGGCGGTGATCAGCGGGTTAGCGGGTGAGAGCGAAGCCTAGGGCTACTGCGACCAAACTGACGATGACCGACACCGCGACATAGGCGGCGGCGTGGGCCGGGCTGGTGCGGTATAGGGTCAGCGCGTCAAGCCCGAAGGCGGAGAAGGTGGTGAAGCCGCCGAGAATGCCGGTGAGAAGGAACAGTTTTGCGCTCTCGCTGCCGCCATTGCGGGTGAACCAGCCAGCGAGCAGCCCCATGATCAGGCAACCCAGGATGTTGACCCCGAGCGTGGCGAACGGCGGGGCGTAGCCGGCGAGGATCGTCGCGCGCCCGGCGGCGTAGCGGAGCAGCGCGCCGAGGCCGCCACCGAGGAAGACGAGAAGCGGGTTCATGGCATCGCCTTGGCTGCGACCGGCTTGTTGCGCTTTGCGAGGTGGAGGGCTGCCACGATCAGCCCGCCGACGAGCAAACCGGCGATTGCGCCGCCGATGGCATTGAACAGCCATTCGAACGCCCCGACGGCCACCCCGATTGCCTGCGCGGCATGGCGCGCGCCATCGTGGACGAGGCGCGGGATGGTGGTGGCGCCAAGCTCGTCGAGCCCGTGCAGCAAGATCTGCCCGCCGACCCACAACATGGCGGCGGTGCCGATGACCGACAGCGCGGCGAGAAGTTTGGGGACACCGCGGACGAGGCCCCTGCCGACCGACTGTGCCAGCCGCGACGCGCGCCGCGCGAGGTGGAGGCCAATGTCGTCGAGCTTCACGATCAGCCCGACCGCACCATAGACGCCGACGGTGATCGCGATCGCGACGACGGCGAGCGCGAAGCCCTGCATGACGAGGCCATTGCCCTCGAGCGTGCCGAGCGCAATCGCCATAATCTCCGCCGAGAGAATGAAATCGGTGCGGATCGCGCCCGCGACCTGGCGCTTTTCGAGCTCTTCGGGGGTGTCGCACTCGGCCAGTTCGGCTTCTTCATGATGATCGCCGCTGAGCTTTTCCCAGATTTTCTCGGTGCCTTCATAGGCGAGATAGGCGCCGCCGATCATCAGCAGCGGGGTGATCGCCCACGGCGCAAAGGCGGCCAGCAGCATCGCGGTGGGGAGCAGGATGAGCAGCTTGTTCCGCAGGCTGCCGATGGCGATCTTGAGGATGATCGGCAACTCGCGCTCGGGGGCGAGGCCGACGACATAGTTGGGGGTGACGGCGGTGTCGTCGATGACGACCCCAGCCGCCTTGGCGCCGGCCTTGGCGGTCGCGGCGCCAATGTCGTCGAGCGACGCGGCGGCGAGCTTGGTGAGGGTTGCGACGTCGTCGAGCAGCGCGATGAGACCGGAGGACATGGGGGGCAGATAGGGGGAGTGGTTCGTCATTGCGAGCGAAAGCGAAGCAATCCCGCAGTTCAACTAGGACTGGGTTGCTTCGCTGCGCTCGCAATGACGGGGTGTTGCGGAAAATGCGACTTTCGCGCAGGGCACTGGCCATGTTGAGCATGGATTATATCAAGCGCGAGCGGGCGCAGGTCGAGCGGGCGGTTCGGGACAAGGGGGTCTCGGTCGACCTCGATGCGCTGCTGCGTTTTGAGGAGGAGGTGCGCGGGGCCAAGACCGAGATCGATGTGCTTCGGGCGGAGCGCAATGCGATCAGCGCGAGCTTCAAGGATGCCGCGCCAGGGGACAGGGCGGCGCTGGGCGCGCGGGCCAAGGAAGCGGGCGCGCGGGCGAGTGCGATCGAGGAAGGGATTGGGGCAAAGGAGGCCGCGCTTCGGGGCATGATGCTGCGGCTGCCCGGGATCCCGTGGGAGGGGGCGCCGGTCGGGCCTGACGAGGACAGCAATGTCGTCATTCGAACCGAGGGAGTGCTGCCGACGTTCGACTTCGAACCGCTCGATCATGTCGCGCTGATCGAGCAGAATGATTGGGCCGAGCTGGCGCGGATTGTCCAGGTGTCGGGATCGCGGATGTATTGCCTCAAGGGGCGATTGGCGCTGCTCGAGACGATGCTGATGGGCTGGACGTTGCAGCAGGTCGCGGCAGCGGGGTTCACGCCGATCACCGTGCCGTCGCTGGCCAAATATTCGGCGTTCGTGGGGACGGGGCATTTCCCGGGGCATGAGGACGAGGCTTATGCCGTTCCGGCCGATGACCTGTACCTGGCGGGGACGGGGGAGATTGCGCTGACGTCGCTGCATTCGGGCGAGATACTGGATGGGGCGTCGCTGCCGATCGCCTATGCCGGGCTGTCGCCCTGTTTCCGGCGCGAGGCGGGGAGCGCGGGGCGCGATGTGCGCGGGCTGCTGCGGGTCCACCAGTTCCTGAAGGTCGAAGCCTATGTCATTTGCGAGAATGACGAAGCGGTGTCCGCGGCATGGCACGCCAAATTGCTGGGGCTGGCCGAGCATTTGCTGCGCGAATTGGAGATCCCCTATCAGGTGGTCGAGACATCGACCGGGGACATGGGGCTGGGCAAGTATCGGATGAACGACATCGAAAGCTGGGTGCCGAGCCTGGGCAAGTATCGCGAGACGCACAGTTGCTCGACGCTGCACGAGTGGCAGGCGCGGCGGGCGAATCTGCGGTATCGGGATGCCGAGGGGAAGGTGCGGTTTGCGCACACGCTCAACAATACCGCGCTGGCGAGCCCGCGCATTTTGGTGCCGCTGCTGGAAAATCACCAGATGGCCGATGGGCGGGTGCGGTTGCCCAAAGCGCTGCAGGCGATGATGGGGTCGGAGTTTCTTTGAGCGACGGGGCCGACGAGACAAACCCGCTTGATCCCGACGATCGGGCCCCCTCGGGCTGGCTGCGGTTCGGGGAGATTGCGTGGCATTTGCCGCGGCTGGTGGCGGGGCTTGGGCCGCTCGGGCCGAGGGGTCCGGAGCATGGGCCGCCGGCGCTGGTGCTGCCCGGGTTCCTGGCCGACGACCGCACGACGATGGAGCTTCGCCGGGCGCTGTCGCGGGGCGGGTGGCGGACCTATCCGTGGGAGCTGGGGACCAACAAGGGGGCGAAGGCCGACACGCTCGACAAGCTCGGGCGGCGGCTCGATGCGGTCCATGATCCGCGCAAGGTGCTGCTGGTCGGGTGGAGCCTGGGCGGGCTGTTCGCGCGCGAACTGGCGCGGACCCATCCCGACAAGGTGCGTGGCGTGGTGACGCTGGGGTCGCCGTTCTCGGGGGATTTGCGGACCAATACCAATGTCCGGCGGCTGTATGAATGGGTCGCGGGGCATCCGGTCGACCAGCCGCCCTTCCCCCGGATCACCGACAAGCCGCCGGTGCCGACGCTGGCTTTGTGGTCGCGGCGTGACGGGATCGTGTCGGTGCGATCGGCGCGGGGCCTTGCGGGGGAGGCGGACAAGGCGGTCGAGATCGACACCAGCCACATGGGGTTCGCGGTGTCGCGCCCGGTGCTCGAGCGGGTGGTGAAGGAGATTGCGGTGTTTCTGGAGGAGGTCGAGGGGAAGTAGCGACGGATGCGGGGACGTTTCCCGTTTCGCTTCGCTCGCGCTCCATCCCCTCCATTCCCCGAACAGGTTCGGGGAGGATTTTTAGGCCGTTGACTCCCTCCCCCTGACTCGCGGTACAAGAACAAAAGTAGAACATAGCGATGCGAGTCGATGGCGGCAGGATTTTCCCTGGTCGCTGGCGAAGGCAGTCTCATGCCGTCCGTGGGGACCACGGGCGGGGGGCGGAGCTTTGCGCCGGTTGGCGATGCGCCTCCTGATCGGGGGCAATGGAGCCTGCTGTCCGCGCTCCCCCGGCCCGAGGTTGCGACCCTGTCCGAGCTGTTCGTTGGCGGCGCTCGTAATGGCGGCGCGCGCGATGGCGGGGCGACGGGGTTCCTGCTGGCGCAACTGGGCCGGGCGCTGGCGGGGCGCGGGGGGCCGTTGCTGTGGGTGCAGGAGCGGATGGCGATCGTCGAGGGGGGACGGATCTATCCCCCGGGGATCAATGTCGCGGCGCTGATCCATGTCGAGGCGAAGGATGCGCGCGCGGCGCTGTGGGCGATGGAGGAGGGCTTACGATGTGCAGCGTTGGGCGGCGTGATCGGCGAGCTGTGGGGGGACCCGCGCGCGCTCGATTTCACCGCGTCCCGGCGGCTGGCGGTGGCGGCCGAGCGATCGGGGGTGCCGGCGTGGCTGGTGCGATTGGGGGGCAGTGCGAATTTGAGCGGGGCGCGGATGCGGTGGCGCGTGGGAAGCGCGCCGTCGGGGGAGAATGTGCTCGACCCAAGGGCGCCGGGGGCGGCGGCGTGGGACGCCGAGCTGTTCCGCGCGCGGGGAGTGGCGCCGGGGCGATGGGTGGTTAGCGATGAGCGCGGAGAAGCAAAAGGTGGAGCGGAGAATCCTGTCGGTATGGCTGCCGCGGCTGGCGATCGAGCGGTGGATGAAGGGCGCGAACAATGGGGGCGAAAGTGCGCCTGAGGTGGCGGTGGCGTTAGTGATCGAGGGGCCGCATGGGCAGATCATCTCGGCGGTGACCGATGCGGCGCGCGCGGGCGGGGCCAGGATCGGTGCGCGGCTGACCGATGCGCGCGCGCTGGAGCCGGGGCTGGTCGCGGTGGCGGCGGACGTGGCGGGGGATGCCGCATTGCTGGTGCGGCTGGCGCGCTGGGCGGGGCGCTGGTCGCCGCTGGTCGAGGTCGACGGGGCGGACGGAATCCGGATGGACGTGTCGGGGGTGGCGCATTTGTTCGGGGGCGAGGCGGGGCTGGTGGCGGATGTCGAGGGACGGTTTGCGAAGGCCGGGGTGACGGCGAGGTGCGCGGTGGCGGGGACGGCGGGGGCGGCGTGGGCGCTGGCGCGATATGCCTCTCCCGTGGGAGACGAAGGGGCCCGATCGACGCAGTCGAGTGGGAGGGTGAGGTCGGCGCGTCATCCTCACCCTTCCGCAGCCGTTGGCTGCTCCCTCCCTCTCCCAAGGGAGAGGGAAAGATTGTTTCCGCTGCCGGTGGCGGCGCTCAGACTTTCGGCGGCGGCTAACCATACGCTTAATCGGCTTGGATTGAAGACGATCGGGGCGCTGGTCGGGGTGCCGCGGCGGAGCCTGGCGCGGCGGTTTCGGGAGGCGGACAATCCGCTCGATGCGCTCGACCGGCTGATGGGGCGGACGCCCGAGCCGCTGACCGGGCTGGCCGACGAACCGCCGCCGCGCGCCGTGCTGCGGCTGGCCGAGCCGGTGGCCGACCCGGGGATATTGGCGAGCGCCTTGGCGCGGCTGGCGGATCCGCTGGCCGAGCAGCTGGCGGCGCGGCGGCTGGGGGCGCGGCGCGTGGCGCTGGTGGCGTGGCGGGTCGATGGCGAGGTGCGCGAGGTCGAGGCCGAGACATCGCTGCCGACGCGCGAGGCGGGGCACATTGTGCGGCTGCTGGCGGAAAAGGTGGCGGTGATCGACCCGGGCTATGGAATCGATGCGTTCGCGCTCGAGGCGCGGTGGTGCGAGCCGCTGGCGGCGGGGCAGGACGCGCTGATCGGCGAGCCGCCACGCGAGCTGGAACTGGCGCGGCTGATCGACCGGCTGGTGGTGCGGCTGGGCGCGATGCGGGTGCGGCGGCCGGCGGCGCGCGAGAGCCATGTGCCCGAGCGGGCGAGCGAGTGGGTGAGCGGGATTGATTCGTCATTGCGAGCGAAGCGAAGCAACCCAGCGGACCAAGGCCTGGATTGCTTCGCTTCGCTCGCAATGACGGGAGGGAGGAATGGCCCTGCGCGGCTGCTCGACCATCCTGAAGCGATCGGGGTGGTGTATGCGACGCCCGAGGGGGTGCCGCGGCGGTTTACGTGGCGGCGCGGCGTGCATGACATCGCGCGGGTCGAGGGGCCCGAGCGGATCGCGCCCGAGTGGTGGCGCGAGCCCCGGGGCACGCGGCTGCGCGATTATTACCGGGTCGAGGATGGTGCGGGGCGGCGATACTGGATCTTCCGCGAAGGGGTGATCGGCGACGGGCGCGGGGGCGCGCCGATGTGGTTTATGCACGGGTTGTTCGGGTGATGCGGCAATCGGACAGGGCGATCAGTGCCTGAATATACGGGCTTTGCGCGGCGCAAGCTGGTGATGGACGATGACGCGCCGCTGCCGGTCATCGCGCGGGCGGACTATGTCGAGCTGGGGGTGACGACGCCGTTTTCGTTCCTGCGCGGGGCGTCGGATGCGATCGAGCTGGTGCTGACGGCGCTCGACCTGGGGATGGATTCGCTGGGGGTGGCCGATCGCAACACGCTGGCGGGGGTGGTGCGGCTGCACAGCGCGGCCAAGGGAGCGGGATTGCGCCCGCTGATCGGGTGCCGGGTGGAGCCGGTGGATGCGCCGGCGCTGCTGGCTTACCCGCGGGATCGCGAGGCCTATGGGCGACTGTCGCGGATGTTGTCGCTCGGCAAGATGCGCAGCGCCAAGGCCGAGTGCGACCTGCTGCTGAGCGAGGTCGCGATGCACTCGGAAGGGATCGCGTTCATTGCGCTTCCGGGGGAGGATTTGCCCGCGTTCGAGGCGGCACTCCCGGCGATGGTCGCGGCGCTGCCGGGGCTGCGGCATGTCGCGGGGGTGAATCATTATCGGGGGGACGACCTCGCGCGGATCGAGCGCATCGACCGGATGGCGCGGGCCAATGGCTGCACGCTGCTGGCGACCAATGACGTTCATTATCACGCCCCCGAGCGGCGGCCGCTGCAGGATGTGATGAGCTGCATCCGCGAGAAGGTGACGCTGGCGGGGGCGGGCTATGTGCTTGAGGCCAATGCCGAGCGGCACCTGAAATCGCCCGCCGAGATGGCGCGGCTGTTTGCGCGCTGGCCACATGCGATTGCAGCGACGCGCGCGTTTGCCGATGCGCTGGATTTTAGCCTGGACGAATTGAAATATGAATATCCGCGCGAGAGCGTGCCCGAGGGGCGGACCCCGCAGGAGCAGCTGATATTGCTGACCTGGGCGGGGGCCGGGCGGCACTGGCCGGAAGGAGTGCCGGACAAGGTGGCGGGGCAGTTGCGCCACGAGCTGGCGCTGATCGAGAAGCTGGATTTCGCGCGCTATTTTTTGACGGTGCACGATATCGTCGCCTTCGCGCGGAGCCTGGATCCGCCGATCCTGTGCCAGGGGCGCGGGTCGGCGGCGAACAGCGCGGTGTGTTACTGCCTAGGGGTGACCGCGGTCGATCCGTCGACCAATTCATTGCTGTTCGAGCGGTTCATTTCGGAGGAGCGCAAGGAGCCGCCCGACATCGACGTCGACTTCGAGCATGAGCGGCGCGAGGAAGTGATCCAGCATATCTATCAGAAATATGGGCGGGATCGGGCGGGGATTGCGGCGACGGTGATCCATTACCGCCCGCGATCGGCAATCCGCGAAGTGGGCAAGGTGATGGGCCTGTCGGACGATGTGACCGCGGCGATCGCGGCGACTCACTGGGGCAGCATGGAGGCCGATATCGCCGAGGAGCGGGTCGGCGAGGCAGGGCTGGATTTCGCCGATCCGCACTTGCGGCGGGTGATCGCGCTGGCGAGCCAGCTGATCGGGATGCCGCGTCATTTGTCGCAGCATGTCGGCGGCTTCATCCTGACCGAGCGACCGCTGATCGAGACCGTGCCGGTCGGCAATGGGGCGATGGACGAGCGGACGTTCATCGAGTGGGACAAGGACGATATCGAGGAACTGGGGATCCTCAAGATCGACGTGCTGGCGCTGGGGATGCTGACCTGTGTGCGCAAGGCGTTCGATCTGATCGAGGCGCATCATGGGACAAGCTGGGAGCTGGCGACGGTGCCGCGCGAGGAGCCGGGGGTCTATGACATGCTGTGCAAGGGGGATTCGCTCGGCGTGTTCCAGGTCGAGAGCCGGGCGCAGATGAACATGCTGCCGAGGCTCCGCCCGCGCTGTTTCTATGATCTGGTGATCGAAGTAGCGATCGTCCGGCCGGGGCCGATCCAGGGGGATATGGTCCATCCGTTCCTGAAGCGGCGGCAGGGGCGCGAGCCGGTGACTTTCCCGTGCCCGGCGCCCGAGCATGGCGAGTGGGACGAGCTGGAAAAGATCCTCGGGCGGACGCTGGGCGTGCCGATCTTCCAGGAGCAGGCGATGAAGATCGCGCTCGATGCGGCCAAGTTCAGCCCGGCCGAGGCGAACCAGTTGCGGAAAGCGATGGCGACATTCCGGTCGCGCGGGACGATCGAATTGCTGCAGGGCAAGATGGTCGGGCGGATGGTCGAGCGGGGTTATGATCCCGATTTCGCCCAGCGCTGCTTCGACCAGATCAAGGGGTTTGGCGAATATGGCTTTCCCGAAAGCCACGCGGCGAGTTTCGCGCACCTGGTCTATGTGTCGAGTTGGCTGAAGTGGAAATATCCGGCGGTGTTCGCATGTGCGCTGCTCAACTCGCAGCCGATGGGATTTTATGCCCCGGCGCAGATCGTGCGCGATGCCAGGGAGCATGGGGTCGAGGTGCGCGCGGTCGATGTGAACCACAGCGAGTGGGATTCGACGCTTGAGGGGGGCGCCCTCCGCCTTGGCCTCAGGATGATCGACGGGATGCGGCTCGATGCGGGGACGCGGGTGGTGGGGGCGCGGGGGGACACGGCTTATGGCTCGGTCGAGGAGGTGAAGCGGCGCGCGGGGGTCAATGTCGCGGCGGTCGAGAAGCTGGCCGAGGCCGATGCGTTTCGGTCGATCGGGATCGACCGGCGCGGGGCGCTGTGGGATTCCAAGGCGCTGAAGGGAACTCCAGACCTGCCGCTGTTCGCGCATGCCGAGGCGCGCGACGAGGGGTGGGAAACCGAGGTGGTGCGATTGCCGACGATGCCGTTGGGCGAGCAGGTGGTGGCCGATTACCAGACGATCCGGCTGTCGCTGAAGGCGCATCCGATGCAGTTTTTGCGCGATCATTATGGGGCAAGAGGGTTCACCACGGCGGACCAGTTGCGCAGTCTGAAATATGGGCGGCGGGTGAGCCTTGCGGGGCTGGTGCTGATCCGCCAGCGGCCGGGGAGCGCCAAGGGGGTGTGCTTCATCACGCTGGAAGACGAGACCGGGATCGCCAATCTGGTGATCTGGCCCGATGCGTTCGCGGCGCAGCGCAAGATCGTGATGGGCGCGCGGCTGATGGTCGTCCACGGGATGGTCCAGCATGACGAGGCGGTGGTCCATGTCGTGGCGCGGACCCTGGAGGACGATACGGCGATGCTGCGGGCGATCAGCGAGGAAGCGATGCCGTCGACGCTGAGCGCGGGGGATGGCGGGGGGAGCTGGCGGGCTCCTGTTGGGACGCACCCGCGCAACGTCCAGTGCATCCCCAAGAGCCGCGATTTCCATTAAGAGCTGCCCAAGTCTTGCCATGTTGATGAACCAGGGGAAACCAGGGGCGACACCGCGGGTTAAGCATCGCGAAGGCAATGAGGCGCGCATGACCAAGACATCACTCACCGCCGCCGCGTTTTTCGCTGCGATTGCCCTTGCCGCCAGCCCGGCGATCGCCGGAGCGCCAATCGAGGGCAATTGGACCAATCCATCGGAAAATATCGTCGTCAAGATCGCGCCCTGCGGGGCGGCCCTGTGCGGTCATGCCATCTCGGCCAGCGCGCGCGCCAAGGGGAAGGCAATGAATTCGGGCTTCGGCAATATCCTCGGCGCGCCGCTGATGAAGGGCATGATGCCTGCCGGTGCGGCCAGGTGGAAGGGCACGGTGTTCGTCCCCGACCGCAATATCCATGCTCCGGGCACGATCCAGATGATCAATGCCGACCGCATCAAGGTCAGCGGTTGTGTATGGGGCTTGTTGTGCAAGGCCCAGGTGTGGAAGCGAGTCGGATGATGATCAAATTTGCAGTTGCCGGACTGGCGATGATGATGGCGGGGGCGGCCTCCGCAGCGGGCCCGATCGAGGGCAATTGGGTCAACCCGAGCCGCACGGTAACGGTCCATATCGGTCCGTGCGGGGCGCAATTGTGCGGGCGGGTGGTGGCGGCCAGTGCCAAGGCGCGCGACGATGCGGCGGCGGCGGGAACCGCGCGACTGATCGGAACGCGGCTGATGAGCGGGCTGGAATCGACCGGCGAAGGCGCGTGGCGGGCAGATATTTTCGTCCCCGATCGTAATCTTCATGCGCCGGGAGAATTGCGCCTGACCGGGCCGCGCACGCTGGATGTCCAGGGCTGCCTGGGCGGGCTGATCTGCAAGACGCAGACGTGGGTCAAGGTGGCGAGCTCGGTGAAGCGCAAGCATTAGGGGGAAGCCGGCCGGGGCACGCGCTTGCCCTTGGTGCGGCTGGTCAAGTGATAATGATCGCCGCGGTCGCAGCGATAGGGGCGAAGCGTGATCGTGGCGTCGGCGGCGGCGAGGTGCGCGGCGGCGGCGGTCGGATAGCGCGCCTTGCGGAGGCAGATGGCGAGACGGGTGTTCATCGCCTCCATCGAGAAGAAGCGGGAACCCGGGTCAAGCCCCGGGTAATGGTTAAGGGTTACGCATCCCTCCCCGCGACCACTCGCCGCACCGGGCCGGGGAGGCCGATCCAGTAGGCGAGTTCGGCGGGATCGGCGATGTCCCAGGCACACAGGTCGGCGGCCTTGCCCGGGGCAAGGCTACCGACGTCAGCGTCGATGCCCAGTGCGCGCGCAGCGTTGATGGTCATTCCGGCAAGGCACTCGTCGGGGGTCAGCCCGAACAAGGTCGCGGCCATGTTCATCGCCAGCGTGGGGGAGAGCAGGGGCGAGGTGCCGGGGTTGCAATCGGTCGCGATCGCCATCCTGACGCCATAGGCTCGGAGCAGATCGACCGGGGGCTTGCGGGTTTCCTGAAGGGCGTAAAAGGCGCCGGGGAGGAGGACGGCGATGGTCCCGGCGTCGGCCATGGCGGCGATGCCATCCTCGTCGACATGTTCGAGATGGTCGGCCGACAGTGCGTCATATTTGGCGGCGAGTGCGGCGCCCCCGCTGTTGCTGAGCTGTTCGGCGTGGAGCTTGACCTTGAGCCCGTGGGCGGTGGCGGCGTCGAACAGGCGGTCGGTTTCGGCCGGGGTGAAAGCGATGGTCTCGCAAAAAGCGTCGACCGCGGTGGCGAGCTTCAGCCGGGCAACCGCGGGGATGAGCTCGTCGATCACCTGGTCGACATATTCGTCGCGGCGGGCGGCATAGTCGGCGGGCAGGGCGTGGAGCGCCAGTAGGGTCGGCACGATCCGCACGGCCTCGGAGTTGCCCAGGGCGCGGGCCGTGTTGAGCATGCGGATCTCGCTCGCCGGATCGAGGCCATAGCCCGATTTGATCTCGACCGTGGTGCAGCCCCCGGCCATGAGCGCATGGAGGCGTTTGCGGGCCGAGGCGATGAGGTCAGTCGCGCCCGAGGCACGAGTGGCGGCGACGGTCGAGACGATCCCGCCCCCGGCGCGGGCAATGTCTTCGTAGGAAGCACCGGCGCGGCGCATGGCGTGCTCGGCCGAGCGATTACCGCCAAAGACGAGATGGGTGTGGCAGTCGATCAGGCCCGGAGTGACCCATGCACCGTTCAACGGCACGACCTCCGCCGCGCGGAAGCCGGCGAGTTCGGTGCGCTTGCCGACGCGGACGATACGACCGTCCTGGACCCCGATCGCGGCGTCGCGCTGGACCCCCATCGGGTTGCCGTTGGCGTGAACCATGGTGACGGCATGGCAGTCGACGAAGAGGCGGTCCCACATGGTGGTCGGCCTTAGAGACTGATCGGTGGCGGTGGAAGCGGCGTGCGGTCGCCACCAGCGTCGATCCGGCCCGTCACCGGGTCAGGCCGCCGCGACGGTGTCGAGGAGCAATTGCGAATCGACCGGCTTGGCGAGGATTTCGGCCTTGCCGTTGAGTGCGGCATCAATCGCGGCGCTGTCCGAATAGCCGCTGACGAAGACGATGCGCTGGGTCGGGCGCTGTTCGAGGAGGTGACCGGCAAGCTGGGCGCCGTTCATTCCGGGCATGGCGAAATCGAGCAGGACGAGGTCATATTCGCGATCCTTGAAGGCGGCGAGCGCGGCCTCGCCCCCGGGGACGGCAGTGACCTGGTGCCCGGCGTTGCACAGCATGTCCTCGATCGCGGTGCGGACGACTTCGTCATCGTCGACCAGCAGGATCATCTTGCGGGCGGGGACCGGGACCGGTTGGCTGGTCACGGTGGAGAGTGTCGCGGTGGCGTTGGCGGCTGGCAACTGGCCAGTCAGTGGCAGATGGATGGTGACGGTGGTGCCGCGCCCGACCATGCTGTCGATGACGAGGTCGCCGCCCGCCGCCTGCGCGACGCCATAGGCCATCGACAGGCCGAGCCCGGTACCGCTGCCCGGACCCTTGGTGGTGAAGAAGGGCTCGAGCGCGCGCTCGGCGACATCGGGGGTCATGCCCGTGCCATGGTCGGTGACGCGGATCGCAACCATCGCCACGCCACGCTCGACCGCGATGTCGACCGTGCCGCCGTCGGGCATCGCGTCGCGGGCGTTGACCGCAAGGTTGAGGACGGCGAGCTCGAGCTGGGTGGCGTCGGTTTCGACCGGGCAGGTGCCGGGGTCCGCAGTGATCCTGAGGTCGATGGCGGGGCCGACCGACTGGCGAAGGAGCGGGTCCATCGCGCCGACGAGCGCGGCGGCGTCGATCACCCGCGCCTCAATTCGCTGGCTGCGCGAGAAGGTCAGCAATTGCCCGGTGAGGCGGCGCCCGCGGTCGACGGCCTGCAGCGCATTGCCCGACCAGCGCGCGATCTTGTCGGGGTCGGGGGTGCCGGCGCGACCGGCGATGAGCTCGAGATTGCCGGCGATCGCCTGGAGGAGATTATTGAAATCATGCGCGATGCCGCCGGTGAGCTGGCCGAGTGCCTCGATCTTCTTGGCCTGGACGAGCGCATCCTCGGCATGCTGGCGTTGGGCGGCTTCCTCGCGCACCCGGTCGAGCGCGTCGTCGCGCTCGGCGACCATGACCGCCAGATTCTCGTTGGCGGTCTGGAGCTGGCTGGGGGAGGGCAAGGCGAGCAGGCGCGGGATCAGCGGCCACAGGATGATCGCGGTCGGGATCGAGGCGGCGGCGGTGATCGCCTTGACCACCGCCTCGATGCCGTAATCGCCGTGCCACAAATTCCACACCGACAGGATGTGCGTCATCCCGCAGGCCAGGATGAACACCGCGAACAGCATGAATATCCACGAGAATTCCAGATCCTTGCGGCGGCGGATCAGGCTGACGAGGGCAAGCGGGATCGAGAAATACGCGGCGGCGATGAGCAGGTCGGAGACGACATGGGTCCAGATCAGCCCGGGATTCCACAGCAGGCAATAGCCATGGGGTTCATAGCTGCCGTCGAAAAACGGCTTGAGCATATCGTGCATGGCGCCCCTCTTGCCGGGCAGTCGTTGCTGCCCCGGAAAAGTGACTAATATTTCACCGCGGTCAATTCCAGTGCGTTTTGGAGCAACCTAGATTCCGGCATACCATTGGTATCCAGCGACATCCTCCCAATAGCCGCCCTTGCCCCCGAACAGGCCGGACAAGCTGGCGACGGCTTCGATGCGCATGACATATTTGGCCTGCTTGTAGCCCAGCTGGCGCTCGACGCGGAGCCGGACGGGGGCGCCGTGAGGGACCGCCAGAGGAGTGCCGTTCATTCCCCAGGCAAGGATCGTCTGGGGATGGAAGGCGTCGATCAGGTCGATCGATTCATAATAAGGCGCGCCGCCGCTGTCGTCGGCACAGTGGAAGACGATGAAGCGGGCGTTGGTCGAGAGGCCGGCCTGTTGCAGGAGAAGGCGCAAGGGGGTGCCGGTCCACTGGCCGATCGCGCTCCATCCCTCGACGCAGTCGTGGCGAGTGATCTGGGTGCGGTGAGGGGCGGCGCGAAGCTGGGCGAGGGAGAGTGACAGCGGGCGCGCGACGAGGCCGTCGACGGCGAGCCGCCAGTCGGCGAAGTTTCCCGCGACATGGGATGCGTAATCGGCCGAGCCGGGCATGGTGTTGCCGTTGGTACGGAAGGTCGGGGACATTTGTGCTGCTGCAAATTCAGGGGCGAGCGCGGCGCGGTCGGTGACCAGCCGCTGGGCCGAGAAGGTCGCATCCTCGCCGAGGCTGAGCAGCTTGCGGACGTTGGGCGAGGCGTCGATCCGGTCGCAGCCGGCGATGACGAGGCCGCCTATCCCGGCGAAGAGGGTGCGGCGGGTGACGATCATGGCGTGACCTCCGCGACCGGTTCGGGCGCGGGATCGGGGGGCACGCGATACCAGCCCGAGATCATCGAGCGCACTTCGTTCAACGGTCCGGCGAGGATGACCATGACGAGATGGACGATGATGAAGGCGGCGAGGCCCATCGCGCAGATGAAGTGGATCGATCGCGCCGATTGCCGCCCGCCAAACAGGTCGAGCAGCCACGGCCAGGCGGCGTTAAGCCCCGGCGACATGGTTATTCCGGTGAGGATCACCCCGGGGATGAACAGGAAAATCACCGCGCAATAGGAAAGTTTCTGGAGGATATTATAGCGCGTCGCGGCCTGACCAGTGGGAAAGCGGAGGCGGGCGTGCTGGCTGATGTCGTGGGCGATGTTGGCGGGCGCGATTTCGGCGCGGGTCGGCCACAGGTCGCGCTTGTGGCGCCCCCACAGCGTCCAGCCGAGGAACAGGATTCCGGGGACGACGAGGATCCACGCAAAGGCAAAATGCCACTGGCGCGACCCGGCGAGGTCGTAGTGGGTGGGGATGGTGAAGAGCGGATTGACGGTATAGGCGCGGCCATCCTTGATCACCCCGAAAATGCCCAGCCCGGGGAGGGTCAGCGGGCCGACACGGACGTGACCGGGCGATATCTCGAACCAGGCGGAGTCGCTGTTGGCGCCGTATTTGCCCCAATAGAGGCGCGGGTGGGCCGAAAGGATCATCAGCCCGCTCATCAGCATGACGATGACCGACAGCGCGTTGGTCCAGTGCCACAGGCGGGTGGGAAGGCGGTGACGGTAGGTGCGGGTGTCGGCCATGGGCTGTGACTATCTCGTAAAGAGGGGCGGTGGGCAATGGTCCTCAAGCGAAGTACGTGTGGCGCTTGACGGAGGTTACATGATCGGGCTGGTGGCGACGTTTTTCCTGACGGCATTGCTGTACGCCTCGGTCGGTTTCGGCGGGGGATCGACCTATAATGCGCTGCTGGTGCTCGGCGGCGTAGATTATCGCGCGATCCCGGTGATTGCGCTGTTGTGCAATTTGATCGTGACGAGCTTTGGCAGCTGGCGCTTTGCGCGGGCGGGAGAGATCGAGTGGCGACGAGCGTGGCCGCTGTTCACCTTGTCGGTGCCGCTGGCGTGGGTCGGCGGGCGGATCGTGGTGCCGCAAATCTGGTTCGTGGGATTGCTTAGCGGATCGCTGATCGTGGCCGGGCTGGCGATGCTGTGGCGGCGCGAGGCCTTGCCCGAGGGCACGACGACGGGCGTGACGTGGCGCGAGCCGGTGATCGGCGGAGCGTTGGGATTGCTCGCCGGGATGGTCGGAATTGGCGGCGGGATTTTTCTCGCCCCCATCCTCCACCTGATGCGGTGGGGCGGGGCCAAGGCGATCGCGGGGACGTGCGCCCTGTTCATCCTGGTCAATTCGATTGCCGGGCTGGCGGGGCAGCTGGCCAAGTCGGGGGTGGCTACGGTCGGGGCGACGGTGACGGCGCACTGGATGCTGTTCCCGGCGGTGGCGATCGGCGGGCTGGCGGGGGCGGTGATCGGGGCGACGCGATTGAAGCCGCGCCATGTGGCGGTGGTGACTGCCGTGCTGGTGCTCTATGTCGGCGGGCAACTGGCGGTGCGCTTTGCCGGCATGCTATCGAGGACCGCATGATCGATCCCTTCGGCCGGCTTGTGACCTACCTGCGCCTGTCGGTGACCGACCGGTGCGACCTTCGCTGCACCTATTGCATGCCCGAGAAGATGCGGTTTTTGCCGCGTTCCGAAATATTGTCGATCGAGGAACTCGACCGGCTGGCGTCGGCGTTCGTGCGGCTGGGGGTGCGCAAGCTTCGCCTGACGGGGGGCGAGCCGCTGGTCCGGCGCGGGTTGATGACGCTGGTCGAGGGGCTGGCGCGGCACCTGGACAGCGGGGCGATCGACGAGCTGACGATGACGACCAACGGGACGAGATTGGCCGAGTTTGCGGGCGGCCTTGCGGCGGCGGGGGTGCGGCGGATCAATGTCTCGCTCGATCATCTCGATCCCGAGGAATATAAGCGGATCACGCGCGGCGGCGATGTGGCGAAGGTGATTGCCGGGATCGATGCGGCGATGGCGGCGGGGATTTCGATCAAGATCAATACGGTCGCGCTGGCACAGGACAATGCCGATCATCTGGTGACGCTGGCCGAGTGGGCGCACGCGCGCGGGGCCGAGCTGAGCCTGATCGAGGTCATGCCACTGGGGCAAGTCGAGGCCGATCGGATCGACCAGTATCTGCCGCTCAGCGTGGTGCGGGCGATGTTTGCGGAGCGCTGGACGCTGACCGACATGGCGCGGTCGACCGGGGGGCCGGCACGCTATGTGCGGACCGATGAGGGCGGGACGATCGGCTTCATCACGCCGCTGACGCATAATTTCTGTGGCGGGTGCAACCGGGTGCGGGTGACCGCGACGGGTCAGCTGTTCCTGTGCCTTGGCAATGACGCCGATGCCGACCTGCGCGGGCCGCTGAGGTCGGCGGGTGACGATGACGCGCTCGATGCAGCGATTGCCGAGGCGATGACCCGCAAGCCAGAGCGCCACTCGTTCGACCATGGCCAGAAGGCGCCGGCGGTGGCGCGGCACATGTCGATGACGGGGGGCTGATGCGGGTCGCTTATTATGGGCGGCTGGCCGAAGCTGCTGGGGTGCGGAGCGAGGTGATCGTGGATGCGCCTGCGACGGTCGCGGAATTGCGGGCGATGCTGGCGGCAAGGGGTGCCGGGATCGGTGATGCGGGCAAGGTGCGGGCGCTGGTTGATGATGTTCTGGTGGGCGAGGATCATGCGCTGGCCGGGGTCGCGGAAGTCGGGTTTTTGCCCCCGGTGAGTGGCGGATGATTTGTCCCGAGGCAATCGATCCGGCGGCTTTGCTGGTGCGCTTTTCGGAAGCGAACCGCGCGGCGGGGGCGGTCGTCAGCTTTACCGGCGTGGTGCGGGGGGGCGATGGTGTGGAGGCGATCGAGCTCGATCATCATGCGAGTTATTCGGCCAAGGTGATTGGTGCGATTGGAGACGAAGCCAAGGCGCGGTTCGACATATCCGACTGCCTGGTTGCGCACCGCGTCGGGCGGGTGGCGGCGGGGGAGCCGATCGTGTTCGTGGCCGCTGCCGCGACGCACCGCCGCGCGGCGTTCGAGGCGGTCGATTATTTGATGGATCGACTGAAGACCGAAGCGCCGCTGTGGAAGCGCGAAATCGGGGCCGATGGCGGGGGCAAGTGGATCGAGGCGCGCGGGGCCGATTGGGTCGATGCCGCGCGGTGGGGAGTGCAAGATGCCGATCGATGAAAGCCTTAGCTTCAGGCCGGTGCGGGTGGCAGTGCTGACGGTGTCGGATAGCCGGTCGCTGGCCGAGGACACGTCGGGCGAGATACTGGCGCAGCGGATCGTCGCGGCGGGGCATGAGCTGGGCGACCGGCGGCTGGTGCGCGACGATATCACCGAAATTCGCGCCGTGTTGGGCGAGTGGATCGACGATGGCGAAATGGATGCGGTGGTGACGACGGGGGGCACCGGGCTGACCGGGCGCGACGTCACCCCCGAGGCGGCGCGGCCGTTGTTTGACAAGGAAATCGACGGGTTTTCTGTCATCTTCCATATGGTCAGCTTCGGGACGGTGGGGCTGTCGACGCTCCAGTCACGAGCCTGCGCGGGGGTGGCGAAGGGGACCTTCATCTTCTGCCTTCCCGGGTCGAACGGGGCGGTCAAGGACGGCTGGGACAAGGTCATTTCGATGCAGTTGGATTCGCGGCATCGGCCGTGCAACCTGGTCGAGTTGATGCCGCGATTGCTCGAGCGATGAGCGGGCTGACCCACTTCGACGAGGCTGGCAAGCCGCGCATGGTCGACGTGTCGGGCAAGGCCGATACGGCGCGCGAGGCGGTGGCGCGGGGGCGGGTGCGATTGGCGGAGGCGACGCTGGCGCTGGTGACCGCAGGGAGGGTCGGCAAGGGCGACGTCATCGGGATCGCCGAGCTCGCCGGGATCATGGGGGCCAAGCGGACGGCCGAGCTGATCCCGCTGTGCCATCCGCTGGCGCTGAGTTCAGTAACCGTGCGGGTGACGGTCGCGGAGCCGGGGCTGCTGGTCGAGGCGACGGCGCGGACGACGGGACCGACCGGGGTCGAGATGGAGGCGCTGACGGCGGTCAGCGTGGCGTGCCTGACCATCTACGACATGCTCAAGGCGGCCGAGCGCGGGATCAGCATCGAGGCAATCGAACTGGTCGCGAAGTCGGGGGGCAAGTCGGGCGAGTGGCGGCGGGGATGATCAGCCTGGACGAGGCGCGGGAATTGCTGCTTGCGGGCGTAGGCGTGCTGGCGAGCGAACGCGTGGCGATCGGGGAGGCGGCGGGGCGGGTGCTGGCCGCCGATGTCGTTGCACCGCGCGACCAGCCGCCGAGCGCGGTGTCGGCGATGGATGGCTATGCGGTGGTTGCGGCGGCGGTCGGGGATACGCTGCGGGTGATCGGCGAGGCACCGGCGGGGGCGCCGTTCGCGGGTGTGGTGGGACCGGGCGAGGCAGTGCGGATTGCGACCGGCGGAGTGGTGCCCGAAGGCGCGACGCTGGTCGTGATCCAGGAACATGTCGAGTGCCAGGGCGATGGCATCATGGTTCGCGAGCTGTCGCAGGCAAATCACGTGCGGCCGACGGGCGGAGATTTCCGGAACGGCGCGGTGGTGGCGATTGCCGGTGACGTGCTGACGCCCGGGCGGATTGCGCTGGTCGCGGCGACGGGGGTTGCGGGAGTTGCGGTGGTGCGGCGGCCACGCGTGGCGATCATTGCCAGTGGGGATGAACTGCGCGCGCCGGGCTCGCGCGATGTGGGCGCGATCTTCGATTCGGGCGGTCCGGCGATTGCCGCGCTGGTCGAAGCATGGGGCGGGAAGCCGGTGCGGCTGCCGATCCTGCCGGATGATCGCGTGGCGCTTGATGCGGCGCTGGCGGGCGCGGATCTCGACGTCGATGTGATCGTGACTTTGGGCGGGGCATCGGTCGGGCATCGCGACCAGCTGCGCCCGGCGTTCGTGGGCCTGGGCGCGGTGATCGCGTTCGACAGGGTGGCGGTAATCCCGGGCAAGCCGACGTGGCATGCGCGCTTTGGCGACGGGCGGCTGCTGGTCGGGCTGCCGGGCAATCCGGCCTCGGCATTCGTCTGCGCACATCTGTTTGTGGCGCCGTTGCTGGCGGCGCTGACCGGGCGCGATCCCGGGCTACGGCTTGAAGTGGCTCGGCTGGGGCAAGCGATCGGCGCCAATGGCCTGCGCGAGGCATGGCTTCGCGGGCGGGTGGCGGTCGACGATGAAGGGCGGCGGATCGTGAGCGTCGACGCGCGCCAGGACAGTAGTTTGACGACCCCGCTGGCGGCCGCGAACGTGCTGGTGCGGCGCCTGCCTGACAGTCCGGCACTGGGCGTTGGCGACAAGGTTGAAACCCTCGCCATAGGCGCTTTCTGATCGGCTGATTCACGACCAGCCTCTATGGACGAGGCCCGCTGGCCGCTCTAACATGTGGGATCCCAAAATACTGGTGAGTGTCATTTCCCGTTTGTTTTCAAGAAAGTCGCGCTGATGGCCGAAACCAGTGTCGCGCAGCGCATTCGCCAGTTGATCATTTCGGGCGAACTTCCCGGGGGCGCCCGCGTCGCCGAGGCCACAATCGCCGAGCGGCTGGGCGTGTCGCGCACTCCGGTCCGCAACGTCATCCCCGCGCTCGCCGCCGAGGGGTTGCTCGAACCGGTCGGGCGGCGTGGTTACGCGGTCCGCCGGTTCAGCATCGAGGACAGCTTCCGCGCGACCGAATTGCGCTGCCTGCTGGAAGGCCAGGCGGCGCGGGCGATCGCAGCGAAGGGTGCCGGGCCCGAATTGATCGCGGCGCTGCGCGAGGTGCTCGACGAGGGCGACCGGGTGGTGGCGCAGGAGCGGATCGTGCGCGACGAGCAGGAAGCCTATGCGGCGATGAACCTGCGTTTCCACACGCTGATCGTCGACGCCGCGGAGGACGCGCTGCTCGCCGACCTGATCCACCGGGTCTATGCCGTGCCGTTCGTCTCGCCGGGCGTTGTCGCCTCGACCGGGATCCCGGCCGAGGATATTCCCGGCATCCTGCAGACCGGCCAGCGCCAGCATCACGCCATCGTCGACGCGATCGAGGCGGGGCAGGCCGATTTGGCGGAGATGCTGATGCGCGGCCACTCGGCGCCGGCGAGGAAGACGCTGGGTCTCGACGGCCCGCGCGAGGGAGATGTTCGCGACGTGGCGCTGTAGCGCGGGCGAATGTTCACGAATGTTCGCGCTCGTGAGCGGTTATTTCGGCTCGCCTTTCGCTGCCGCTCGCTCGCGTGCGTAAAGCGGGAAAGGGGAGAATCGGTGCGCATCGCGTCGGGCTAGGCGCATCACTTGCCTGTAGGACAGGAAAATCGACAATTCCGGGGGATTGGGTGGTAAGTCGGCGCTAGAGGGCTAAGCTCTCATAGCCGCAAGTATAAGTTCTCGGCTCCATAGGCCGACATAACGCGGAAAATCCCAACCCATGCGATAGTCGCGCAAATAGGCCAGAGGCTTGGGTAGCGAAATCGGCTGCATTTCGAGATCCAGATAGCGCCATCCACCGACAGGAACATCCAGGTTGCGGTGAAATGCTCGGCTGCGATGAGTCGTCAGCAAGGCGTACGGAATGCCAGACCGCAAAAAGTTCTCAAGCGCCAGTTTGATGTCAGCGAATGGCAAGTGAAAAAGCAATCGCGGCAGTGCCAGACATCAGCGGCGGGGAATGCATCGGTGCAAATGTCGAAGGCTCGCAGGTCAAGCTCAGGATGAGCGCGACGAATGTCTTTTATCAAGGTCGGGGAAATGTCGCCACCGATATAGTGTCGCCCTTCCATGACACCCAATATCCAGTTCAGGTCGCCGCAGGGTGCATCAAACACCGTGTCTACTTCGAGCCGGTCGAGACAATCCCGTAACTCATTAACGTAATTCTGTGTGCGTCGGACTTCTGAGCCAGGCCCGCTGCGGCTCTCAGCGGACTTCCAGCCGTTGGCCTGGTAGATCGCATCGAAAGATGAGCGCCTATCGCCGTGTGCTGTCGCGTTGGGGAAGGCTCGAGGAACTGGATTGAAGCCAAACGGCTTACCAACGGCGTTGGCAGCGCGGATTGCGATAAGCGGAAGCACTCCTCCACCTACTCGCGATGGTCGCTAGTGACAATCACCAGACGACAATTGGGGTGCAGCTAATGGTCCGCATTGTTGCTAGACCCCGACCCGCTCCTCATACGCCTTGATCGCCGCTTCGCTTTTCAGCGTCAGGCCGATTTCGTCGAGGCCGCTCATCAGGCTTGCCCGGCGGAAGGGATCGAGGGTGAAAGCGAACTGTTCGTTGCCGGCGGTGACGGTCATGTCGGCGAGGTCGATGGTAACCGGGGCGTGCTCGGCGAGGTGCATCAGGCTGGCAACATCGGCGGCGGGCAGGACGACGGTGACGAGGCCGTTCTTGTAGGCGTTGCTGCTGAAAATGTCCGAGAAGCCCGGGGCGATGACGGCGCGGATGCCCATGTCGTCCATCGCCCAGGCGGCGTGCTCGCGGCTCGATCCGCAGCCAAAATTGGCGCCGGCGATCAGGATCGGAGCGTTGGCGAACTCGGGGTCGTCGAACACATTGCCGGGCTCGGCACGGATCGGGGCGAAGGCGTATTTCCCGAGCCCGCTGCGCGTCGTCGTCTTGAGGTGATCGGCGGCGATGATCACGTCGGTGTCGATATTGTCGCGGCCGAGCGGGTAGGCGCGGCCCGAGATGCGGTTGACGGGGGTCACTTGATCAGCTCGCGGACGTCGGTCAGGCGACCGGTGACGGCGGCGGCGGCGGCCATTGCCGGGGACAGCAGATGGGTGCGCGCGCCGGGCCCCTGGCGGCCGACGAAATTGCGGTTGCTGGTCGAGGCGCAGCGCTCGCCAGGCGGGACCTTGTCGGGGTTCATCGCGAGGCACATCGAACAGCCGGGCTCGCGCCATTCGAAGCCGGCATCGAGGAAGATTCGGTCGAGCCCCTCGGCTTCGGCCTGGCGCTTGACGAGGCCCGAGCCGGGGACGACCAGCGCCTGGCGGATCGAAGGGGCGATGTGGCGGCCGTTGGCGACTTCGGCGGCGGCGCGCAGATCCTCGATGCGGCTGTTGGTGCAGCTGCCGATGAAGATATGCTCGACCGCGACGTCCTGCATGCGGGTGCCGGGGGAAAGGCCCATGTAGGCGAGGGCCTTCACGGCGGCGGCGCGCTGGCCGGGGTCGGCGAAGGTTTCCGGATCGGGGATGGATCCGGTGATGGCGACGACCTCGTCGGGGCTGGTGCCCCAGGTGACGTTGGGGGCGATGTCGGCGGCGTTGAGGGCGATGGTCTTGTCGAAGGTCGCGCCGGGATCGGTGACGAGGGTACGCCAGCGGGCGACGGCGGCATCCCAAGCGGGGCCGGACGGGGCCATCGGACGACCCTTGAGATAGGCGAAGGTCGTGTCGTCGGGGGCGAACAGGCCGGAGCGGGCACCGGCCTCGATCGACATGTTGGCGACGGTCAGCCGCTGTTCGATGGTCATCGCGTCGAAGGTCGAGCCGCGATATTCGATGACATGGCCGGCGCCGCCCGCGACCCCCAGCTTGCCGATGATGGCGAGGATTACGTCCTTCGCCGAGACGCCGAAGCCGAGCGCGCCGTCGACCCGGACGTCGAGCGTCTTCGAGCGTTTCAGGAGCAGGGTTTGCGTGGCGAGGACATGTTCGACTTCGCTCGTGCCGATGCCGAAGGCGAGTGCGCCCAGCGCGCCGTGCGCCGCGGTGTGGCTGTCGCCGCAGACGACGGTGGTGCCGGGCAAGGTGAAGCCCTGTTCGGGGCCGACGACGTGGACAATGCCCTGGCGGGCGTCGAGATCGTCGATGTAGGGGACGCCAAATTCGGCGACGTTGGTGGTGAGCGCGGACAGCTGGGTGGCGCTGGCGGTGTCGGCGATGGCGACGCGATTGCCGGCCAAGTCGACGCGGGCGGTGGTCGGGATATTATGGTCGGGGACAGCGAGCGTGAGGTCGGGGCGGCGGACGCGGCGGTTGGCGCGGCGCAGGCCCTCGAAGGCTTGCGGGCTGGTCACTTCATGGACGAGGTGACGGTCGATGTAGACGAGGTCGGTGCCGTCGGCGCGCGCCTCGACGACGTGTGCGTCCCAAATCTTGTCGTAGAGCGTGCGCGGGGTCATGCGGCGGCCTGCGTGCTTGGTCGATCACGGTCGGCCAGCGCATCGGCAAGTTCGGCGAGGACTGCGGTGCCGAAGTCGGAGCAGCTCGAATAGCCGCCAAGGTCGCTAGTACGGGTGCCATGAAGCAGGGTCGCATCGAGCGCGTCGGTGAGCAGCGCGGCCTCGTCGCCATGGCCGAGATGGCCAAGCATCAGTGCCGCGCTGGCGATCATCCCGCCCGGGTTGGCGCGGTTCTGCCCGGCGATGTCCGGGGCCGAACCATGGATCGGCTCGAACAAGGCGGGGGTGCCGGGCGCGCCGCTCGACGAAGAGCCGAGCAGGCCGATCGAGCCGCCGATGACCGACAGCTCGTCGGAGAGAATGTCGCCGAACAGGTTTTCGGTCAGGATGACGTCGAAGCGGGTCGGCGAGGTGACAATCGCCATCGCG
Organism: Sphingomonas sp. RB1R13; assembly: GCF_036663775.1. Lineage (NCBI taxonomy): Bacteria > Pseudomonadati > Pseudomonadota > Alphaproteobacteria > Sphingomonadales > Sphingomonadaceae > Sphingomonas > Sphingomonas sp. RB1R13. The sequence goes on along the minus strand of NZ_JAXOJM010000001.1, from coordinate 835,255 downwards.
GCGGCATCGACATAGAGATGGTCGAGCGCGACGTCGGGGTATTGGGCCGACAATTCGGTGACGACACGGCGCCACAATTTCGAGGTGGCCAGGACATTGGCCTTGTCGACCGAGGTCAGCTTGCCGCGGCGGGCGCGGGCGGCGGCGAAGGCAATGTGGGCGATGCGCTCTATCTCGGGGCGCGAGTAGGCGCACAGGTCGGAGGCGTCATCGTCGGACAGTGATTTCTCGCCGAAATAGAGCCCGCCGATGAGTTCGCGCACGACGAGGACGTCGGCGCCGGTGGCGATTTCGGGCTTAAGCGGTGAAAGATGCTCGAGCCCGGGGATGATGCGGGCGGGGCGCAAATTGGCGAACAGGCCGAGTTCGCTGCGCAGCGCGAGCAGGCCCTGTTCGGGGCGGCGCGGGGCGTCGTCCCACTTGGGCCCGCCGACCGCGCCCATCAGGATCGCATCGGCGCCTTTGCAGGCGGCAAGCGTAGCGGGGGGAAGGGGGTCGCCGTGACGGTCGATCGCGATGCCGCCGAAGTCGTGATGGTCGAAGGCGAGATCGAGGCCGCGTGCCTTCGCCACCGCCATCAGGCAGGCTACCGCGACGTCCGCGACTTCGGGCCCGATGCCGTCACCGGGCAGGACGACGATGTTCATCGCTCAGGCCGCCTGCGGGGTGGCGTGCTGGATGGCCTCGGGTCTGCTGCGGACATTGCGCACCGCTTCGGCATTGCTGGCCGCGTCGATGTAGGCCGAGACGAAGCAGGGCAAGATGTCACGACCCCGCGCGCGTCCGGCGAACAGTTCGCCGTCCACTTCAAGCGTGATTTCGGTCAGCACATTGGCGCCCTGCCCGTCGGGGGCGGGATCGTCGGCGTCGATCGCGATGTATTGCATGTCGAGCTGGTCGACGCGGGCGGGGATGTTCATCATTTGCGAGACCGCGAGGAAGGCGGCGTCGAGCGCGCCGGGGGCCGAGGCAATGTCCGTGACGCGACCGCGCTCGCCATGTTCAAGCTCGATCCGCGCGACCGGCCAGGCGGTGGCCGAAACGGGCGAGCGAATGTCGACCTTGTTCAATTTCCACAGCCGTTCAGGCGCGCCGCTGTCGATGCCGCTGAGCAGCGAGAGGAGGCGTGCGGAGTCGACGATGCCAATCTCGTCGGCGACGGTCTTGAAGGCGGTGAAGGCGCGGTCGAGGCGATCGCCGTCGAGGATGAAGCCAAGCGCCTTGGCACGCGCGGCGAGCGCGTGGCGGCCGCTGTGCTTGCCAAGGATGATGCCTTCGGCAGCGAGGCCGATGTCTTCGGGTTTCATGATCTCGTAGGTTTCCGGATTCTGGAGCATGCCATGCTGGTGGATGCCGGATTCATGCGCGAATGCGTTGGCCCCGACGATCGACTTGTTGCGCGGGGGTGGCGAGTTGGTGACCTGAGCCAGCGTGTGGCTGGCGGCCATGATCCGCTTCGTGTCCACCCCGGTGGTTACTCGGAAGGTGTCGGCGCGGGTCTTGAGCGCCATGACGACATCCTCGAGCGCGCAATTGCCGGCGCGCTCGCCGATGCCGTTGACGGCGCATTCGACCTGGCGCGCGCCGCCGCGGATCGCCGCGAGGCTGTTGGCGACGGCCATGCCGAGATCGTCGTGGCAATGGGTCGAGAAGATGGTTTCGGACGAGCGGTTGACATGCTGGGCGAGGAACTGGAACAGGTCGAAAATCTCGTCGGGGGTGGTGTAGCCGACGGTGTCGGGGACGTTGAGCGTGGTGGCGCCGGCGGCGGCAGCGGCGGACAGGCATTCGACGAGATAGTCGCGCTCGGTGCGGATCGCGTCCTCGGCCGAAAATTCGACATCGTCGGCCAGGCTCCGGGCGTGGGCGACTGAAGAGCGGATATGTTCGAGTACCGTCTCGCGGCTCATGTGAAGCTTGAAGTCGCGGTGGATCGGGCTGGTGCCGAGAAAGACGTGGATGCGCTTTTTGGCGGCGGGAGCGAGGGCGCGCGCCGAGGCTTCGACATCGCCGCGAGTGGCGCGCGACAGGCTGCAGATAATCGGGCCATGGATGTCGCGCGCGATCCGTTCGATCGACGCGAAATCGCCCGGCGAAGCGGCGGCGAACCCGGCCTCGATGACATCGACGCGAAGCTCGGCCAGCGCGCGCGCCATGCGCAGCTTGGCATCCTCGTTCATCGAGAAGCCCGGCGCCTGCTCGCCGTCGCGCAGCGTGGTGTCGAAGATGCGGACGCGGTCGGGGGCGGCGATATCGGTCATTGGACGGATCCTGACGGAACTGTGACGGAGGTGACGCCAATGAGGCGCTGTAACTGGAGGTCGAGGACATCGAGCCGGCGACTGGCGTCACGGGCCACGAGGTCGAGGGTCATGGCGGCGGTCGTGCTATCGGCCTCGGTCATGGTCATCGCGCGACATTCGAAGCCGCGCCGCTCAACCAGCCCGACGATCCGCCCGATCGCGCCCTCGCCAGGCGCGAAGCGGATCGTGATTCGAGACGGCTCGGTCACCAGCGGGTCTCCATCATCTGGACGTTGGACGAATTGGGCGGGACCAAGGGCCAGACATTCTCGCGCGGGTCGATGCGGACGTGGCACAGGACGGGTCCGCTGGTCGCCAGCAACCGGTCGATCGCGCCGTCAACGTCTGAGCGGTGATCGACAGTGAATGCCTCTATCCCGAACGAGCGCGCGACTTCGGCGAAATCGGGGTTGTCGCTGAGGTCGATTTCGGAGAAATTCTCGTCGAAGAACAATTCCTGCCATTGACGGACCATGCCCAGCTGGCTGTTGTCGAGCAGGACGATCTTGAGTGGCAGGCGGTAGCGGCGAAGCGTCGCCAGCTCGTGGATGTTCATCATGATCGAGCCGTCGCCCGAAACGGTGATGACGGTTGCGTCGGGCTCGGCGATCAGCGCGCCCATGCCGGCGGGAATGCCATAGCCCATCGTGCCGAGCCCGGCGCTGGTGAGGTGCGCCTGGGGGCGGACGAAGCGGCAATGCTGCGCGACCCACATCTGGTGCTGGCCGACGTCGCAGGTGAAGATCGCCTTGTCACCGGCGCGTTCGGACAGAGTCTTGAGCAGTGCCGGCGCATAGACGCCATTGCCGGGGGCGTCATATTTGTTGGCCCACAATGTCTTTTGCGCGGCGCACTGGTCGCGCCAGCTTTCGGCGTCGGCGGGAGCGGCGGTGAGCGCGTCGAGGATGGTCGTGAGGTCACCGGCGAGCGCGACTTCGGGGCGGCGCAGCTTGCCGATTTCAGCGGGGTCACCGTCGAGATGGATGACCCTGGCATTGGGCGCAAACGTGTCGAGCTTGCCCGTGGCGCGGTCGTCGAAGCGCGCGCCGACGCAGATCAGCAGGTCGCAATTGTCGATCGCGACATTGGCGCCGCGAGTGCCGTGCATGCCCAGCATGCCGAGGTAGCTGCCGGTGTCGGTCGGGATCGCGCCCAGCCCGCGCAGGGTCGCGACCGAGGGGATGCGGGTGCGGGCAGAGAAATGGCGCAGGGCCTGCTCGGCGCGGGCGATGCCGATACCGCCACCGAAATAGAGGATGGGCTGACGGGCCGCGGCGATCAGCTCATTGGCGTGGGCAATGGCGGCCGCGTCGAGCGGGACAACCGGGGCGGCGGGCAGGGTGACGGGCGCGGGACTCGCGGTCTTGACGGTGACGTCCTTGGGCAGATCGATCAGCACCGGCCCGGGGCGACCCGAGCGCGCAATCTCGAACGCTTCGGCGAAGATGCGCGGAATATCGGCGGTGTCGCGGATGACATAGCTGTGCTTCACGATCGGCAGGGTGATCGCGAAAATATCGACTTCCTGGAAGGCGTCTGTGCCCATCAAGTGGGACGCGACCTGGCCGGTGATGGCGATCATCGGCACGCTGTCCATATAGGCGTTGGCGATCCCGGTGACGAGGTTGGTCGCGCCGGGGCCCGAGGTGGCGAGGCACACGCCCGGGCGGCCGGTAACGCGGCCATAGGCATCGGCGGCGAGCGCCGCAGCCTGCTCGTGCCGGACGAGGATGTGAGTCAGCGAAGATCCGGGCAGCGCGTCATAAACGGGCATGATCGCGCCGCCCGGATAGCCGAAGATATGGGTCACGCCTTCGCGCTCAAGCGCTTCGACGACCAGCCGCGCCCCGCTGAGCGGCGCAGGCTGGGGAGCCGGGGATGCGTCGTCAGGGCGGGGAGCGGTGTTGGTCATTACGCGGCCTTTGCTTCGGTTTGGGTAGTCGCAGTCGCAGCCTTGGTGTCGGTGTTGAGCCACGCCATGTGGCTGCGCAATTCGGCGCCGACCTTTTCGAGCGGCAGGTCGAGATCGGCCTGCATCATGGCGTCGTAATTTTTCTTGCCGGCTTCATTCTCGGCGATCCAGTCGCGCGCGAACTGGCCCGACTGAATGTCGGTGAGGACTTCCTTCATACGCGCCTTGGTCTCGGCATTGATGACTCGCGGGCCCGAGACGAGGTCGCCGTATTTGGCAGTCTCGGAAATGAAGCTGTGCATCTTGGCGAGCCCGCCCTCGTAGAGCAGGTCGACGATCAGCTTCAGTTCGTGAAGGCATTCGAAGTAAGCGACTTCGGGCTTGTAGCCGGCTTCGACCAGCGTTTCGAACCCGGCGTTGATGAGCTCCGACGCGCCGCCGCACAGCACGGCCTGCTCACCGAACAGGTCGGTTTCGGTTTCTTCCTTGAAAGTCGTTTCGATCGCGCCGGCGGTGGTCCCGCCGATGCCGCTCGCATAGGCCATCGCCTTGTCGCGGGCCGTCCCGGTCGAGTCCTGGTGGACCGCGAACAATGCCGGCACGCCGCGGCCGATTTCATATTCGCGGCGGACCAGGTCGCCCGGGCCCTTGGGGGCTACCAGGATGACGTCAATGTCCTCGCGCGGGGCAATCTGGCCGTAGAGGACCGAGAAGCCGTGGGCGACGAGCAGCGCCGCGCCGGGGGCGAGGTTGGGGGCAATGTCGTCGGCGTAGGACGCGCGATGCGCCATGTCTGGGGCGAGCAGCGCGACGAGCTTTGCCTCCTTCGCGGCATCGGCGGGCGATACGGTGCGGAAGCCGTCGGCCTTGGCGGTACGTTCGGCCTTGCCCCCGGCGCGGGCGCCGACGATGACGTCATGGCCGCTATCGCGCAGGTTGCGGGCGTGGGCCCGGCCCTGGCTGCCATAGCCGATGATCGCGATCGTCTGGCCCTTGAGGGCGGCCTGGTTGACGTCGCTTTCGGTATAAATCCGTTCCACCGTATGATCTCCTGTTGAACCAATATCGTAGATAAAATTAAACCCCCGCTCCGGGGGGAGCGGGGGTCGGTCTTGTCCGGTTCCTGTCGAACCGATCAGCCGATCGCCGCCCCGCACTGCGAGGGGATAAGTACGAGCGTAAGGAGCAGGCGCACGTCGAGGATCGCGGCCGGGGCCCCGCTCAGTGTCTCGTCGGTGGCCAACTTCGTCATCACGGTCGCGAATCATCCCCTTGCGGAATCCATGTCGGGATCCCGTTCGCCCTCTCCCTATGCCGATAGCGAGCAAGGATTCAAGGACATTCGCTCTTGTGGCGGCATTTTTGGAGGTTATGGAGTGGGCGCAGCGGTGGCCCGGGGGCGGCCATTGTGTCCCAAACTTGCCTTCAAAAGACTGGAATTTCCATGACGCCCGAAGACCCGGTTTCCCCAAATTGGCCGTCCCGCGAATTGGTCGAAGGGCCGGCCCGTGCCCCCGCCAGGGCCATGCTCCACGCCGCCGGCTATGACGCCGAGGCGCTGTCGAAGCCGATGATCGCGATCGTCAACAGCTGGTCGACGGTGACGCCGTGCAACATGCATTTGCGCGCTCTTGCCGAACATGTCCGGCGCGGGATCCTGGAAGCGGGCGGGACCCCGGTCGACTTCAACACGATCGTCGTGACCGATGGCATCGCGATGGGCACCAAGGGGATGCGCGCCTCGCTCATCAGCCGCGAAGTGATCGCCGATTCGGCCGAACTGGCGGTGCGCGGGCACAGCCTTGACGGGGTGGTGTTCCTGGTCGGCTGCGACAAGACGATCCCGGCGGCAGCGATGGCGGCGGCGCGAATGGATTTGCCGAGCGTCATCTTGTACGGCGGATCGATCATGCCGGGGCGGCTGGGCGACCGCAAGCTGACCATCCAGGATGTGTTCGAAGCGGTCGGCGCGCACAGCAGCGGCAAGATCAACGACGCCGAACTGGCCGAAATCGAACAGGCGGCATGCCCCGGGGCGGGGGCGTGCGGCGGGCAGTTCACGGCCAACACGATGGCGCTGGCGATGACCTTCCTGGGCCTTTCGCCGATCGGACTGAACGATATTCCTGCCGTTGCTCCAGCCAAGAGCGAGGCGGCGGCCGAGGCCGGGCGGATCGCGGTCGCCGCGGTCAAGGCGGGGCTCAACGCGCGCCAGATGATCACCCCGACCGGGCTTCGCAATGCGGCGGTAGCGGGGTCGGCGACGGCGGGGTCGACCAACCTCGTGCTCCACCTGCTCGCGATCGCGCGCGAAGCGGGGCTGGGCGAGGATGAGTTTGCGTTACCGATCTTCGACGAAGTGTCGCGAAAGACCCCGGTGATCGCCGACTTGAAGCCGGGCGGTTGTTACATGGCGCCCGATATGAGCGCGGCAGGCGGGTCGGCCTTGCTCGGCCAGCGGTTGCAGGAGGCGGGGCTGCTGGTCGATGCGCCGACGGTGACGGGCAAGTCGCTGTTCGAAAGCTTCGTGGGCGCCAAGGAGACCCCGGGGCAGGACGTGATCCTGTCTGCGGCGAAACCGCTCAAGCAGCGCGGCGGGTTCGGGGTATTGTTCGGGAACATCGCGCCAGACGGCTGTGTGGTGAAGCTGGCGGGGCATGAGCAGATGCTGATGGATGGGCCGGCCAAGGTGTATGACGGCGAGGAAGCCTGTTTCGCGGCGGTGACGCATGGCGAGATCGAGCCTGGCGACATCGTCGTGATCCGCGGCGAGGGGCCGGTCGGGGGGCCGGGGATGCGCGAGATGCTGGCGATCACTGCCGCAATCCAGGGGCGCGGGCTTGGCGACAGTGTCGCGCTGGTCACCGACGGGCGATTCTCGGGCGCGACCTATGGCTTCATGGTCGGGCATATCGCGCCGGAAATGGCCAAGGGCGGACCGATTGGGAAGCTGCGCACCGGCGACCGGGTGGTGATCGACGTCGAGCGGCAGGTGATCGAGACTGACGCCGATCTCGACGCGCGCGAGGCAGCGCCGGTGCTCGACAAGGGCGAGCAGTTGACCGGGGTTTACGCGAAATATGCCGCGCTGGTGGGTTCCGCGTCGCAGGGCGCGGTGACCAGCGGGGCGGATCGCTAAGCAGGAATTGAGAGCAGCGCTTCCAACTCGGCGAGGCTCGGGCCAATGCTGTCCTTGGTGCTTGGTCGCGACAGGATCGCAGCGAGGGCGCGGGGGGCGGGTATCGTCTCGCCGGTCAGGGGTTCGATGACGTCGGCGAACTTATACGGGTGCGCGGTGGCCGCGATCAGCCACGGTTGGTCGTCGCGCATTGTTTGCGGCAGGCGGGCATAGGCTTCGGCGGCGGCGGCCGAGTGCGGGCACCATAGATAGGTCTTCTGGTCGGCGATAATCCGCGCCTTGATCGCATCATCGGTGACGAGTTCGACGGTCACTTCGCGTAGTTCGACCGGGAGTGAAATCAGCCGTTCGAAATTGCTTGGGGCGCCGACGTCCATCGCATTGGCGATCGTCGCGACCGACGGGCGTGGCTCGTACAGCCCGGTCGCGGCCCAGTCGGCGAGCGTGCGATTTTCGTTGGTGGCGAGGTGCAGCGGGCCAATCGGCGCGCCCATCGCGCGGGCATAAAGCGCAGCGAAGCCGTGGCCGAGATTGCCGGTCGGGATGACGAAGCCGGGCTTGTGGCCGGTCTCGGCGAAAATGCGCGTGGCGGCAAAAGCGACATAGGCCATTTGCGGCATCAACCGGCCGATGCTGATGCTGTTGGCCGAGGTCAGGTTGAGCGCCTTCGTCATCGCGGGATCGGCGAAGGCGGCCTTGGCGAGGCGCTGGCAATCGTCGAAGTCGCCATCGACCTCGATCGCGCGGACGGGGGCATTCCAGCAGGTCAGCTGATGCTCCTGAAAGGGCGAGACGCGCCCCTTGGGATAGAGGATGACGGCGCGCACTGCTGCACATCCTTCGGCCGCGCAGCCGACCGCGCCGCCGGTATCGCCCGAGGTTGCGGCGAGGACGGTCAGCGGGCGGGCGGGCCCACTCTTGCTCGAAACCCCCAGCCGGTCGAGGCAGGCCATCAGGAAGCGCGCGCCGAAATCCTTGAAGGCACCGGTCGGGCCGTGGAAGAGCTCAAGCACGCGGCGGCCATCGGAGAGGGTTTTAACCTCGATCGGAAAGTCGAATGCGGTGGTACAAATGGCGGGAAGGTCGGGCTCGAGTTCGTCACCGGCGAAAAACGGGGCGAGGAAACGCGCGGCGAAATCGGGGAGGGACAGCGCGGGGTCGAGCGCGGTGGGATCGGCCACGATCTGGCGCTCGGGCAGATACAATCCGCCGTCGGGCGCGGCGCCATTGCGGATTGCCTCGCTCAGGGAAACGGTGGGCGACTGGCCGCGGGTGCTGGTGAAACGCATCAAGCGGCCCTCGCCGAAGTCTGTTCGACCCGGGCACCCGCCGAATCGATTGGCGCGCGATAGGCGCGCGCTTCCAGCCCGGCATCGGCAAAGGCATTGGCCATGGCGACTTCGACCGCGCGGGCCTCGCTGTCGGGGACCCACGCGAAGACCGAAGGACCCGACCCCGAAAAGCTGCAGCCGAGCGCGCCCGCGCCCAGGGCGGCGGCCTTGACTGCGGGCAGGGTCGGGAGGAGGTGCGCGCGCTGAGGTTCGATCAGCACATCCTCCAGCCCGCAGCGGATGAGCTCCAGGTCACCCGACACGCACCCGACCATCAACGCCGCGAGCCGCCGACTATGTTCCACGATCGTTGCCATCGGCACTTCCTTCGCCAGAAGTTTGCGCGCACCGCTGGTCTCGATCTCGGCCGCCGGGTGGAACAGGATACACGCCACCCCGGCCGGCGTGGGCAGCCGCGCCAGCCTGACCGGTGCCTCGCGCGCACCCAGCACCAGCCCGCCGAGCAGGCTCGCCATGACATTGTCCCAATGCGGCGGATCCGACGCCACGCGCTCGCCTTCGAGCGCGAAAGGGAATAAATCCTCAATCGAATAGGGGCGATCGAGCAACGCATTCGCCGCGACCGCACCGGCTACCGCCGACGCCGCCGATCCGCCCATTCCGGCCGACATCGGCACGCCCTTGTCGATCGACAGCCGCACGCCGAACCGCGCCCCGGCGGCATCGAGCACGGCCCGTGCCGCCGCCAGCGCGGTGTTTTTCGCCGGGCTGTCGGGCAGGCTCGTGACGAGGCCGGTGACCGCCCCGAGACGGACCCCCAAAGCTTCCTCGCGCACCGCAACGACGGTGTCACGCACGGCATCGAACGCCTGGCCGAGAATGTCGAAGCCAGGGCCGAGATTTGCGATGCTGGCGGGTGCGCTGGCGGTCGCCTGGGTCATGTCAGGCGGTCATCCGCAGGGGCACGACGCCCGATCCGGCGGTCGGCGCGGCGCGCTGGCACGGGGCCGAGCGCTGCAGGTCCATGATGTCAGCGAACACCGCGGCGGCGGTCGGCCATCGCCCGGCGCCATGGCCGTGGACTTCGTGGACCGATCCGTCGGCAGCGGTGATCAGCACGCTGTTCTCGGTATTGGTGACCTTGGCCAGCGGGTGTGCCATCGGCAGCGGTTCGATGCGGACCGAGGCTTCGACCTTGCCGTCGGGCAGCAGGCGCGCGCGGCTGACCTGCTTGAGCACCTGCCCCTTGGCGAGCGCGGCAAGGATTGCCTCGGCGGTGACGGTCATCAGCGAATCCTTGGGAATGTCCTCGGCGGCGACCGCCACTCCCATGGCGTCACGGATGAGCAGCGACAGCTTGTAGGCGGCGTCATGGCCTTCGACGTCGCTGGTCGGGTCGGCCTCGGCGAACCCGAGTTCCTGGGCCTTGGCCAGCGCGCGGTCGAAGGTCCAGCCATTGGCGAGGCGGGCGAGGAGGAAGTTGACCGTGCCGTTGACGACCCCGTCGAGCGCGACGACTCCGGGATCGCTCGCCAGCCGGGCGACCGCCTCCAGGACCGGGGCGCCGCCGCCGACCGCGCCCGAGTAAAGCAGCTTCGCGTTGCCTGCAGTGGCGCAGGCGTGGAGCGCGTCATAATGGGCCGCGACGACCGCCTTGTTGGCGGTGACGACATGGATCCCGGCGCGCAGGGCGTCGCACAGCGGATCGGCATATTCATGCGCGCCGCCCATCGTCTCGACGATGATATCGACTTCGCCGGCGAGCGCTTCGGCGAGGCTGTCGGTATAGAGCACGGGCTGGTCGCGGCGATCGGGCGAGCGGACCAATACCTTGTTGAGGACGAACAGGTCCGAGCGGTTGAGGAGATAGTTCATCACGCCTGCGCCGACCGTGCCGCAGCCGAGCAACGCGACTTTCAGTTTGGCGCGCTGGAGGGGGAGGGACTTGACGAGGGGAAGTTTCGCGACGGTGGTTTCCTCGGCCGAGCCGATCGACGCAACTTCGATCATTACATCATTTTCGGCGGCGGCGCGGATCGCTTTTTCCTGGATGAGGCCGGCGCTGACGCGGACGGCATCGTCATAGCCCAATTGGGCAAAGCGTTCGGCGAGCGGGTTCTTGGCGGGGTCCTGATCATAGACGCCGTCGACATCCTTGATCAGGCGGACGCGGTGGGCGTCGAGCCGGGCGGCGAAGAAGACTGCGGTAAGGTCGGTCCCGCCGCGGCCCAAGGTGACGACGCCATGGGTCGCGTGGCCGGCAGTGAAGCCGGGGACGACGAGCACGTCATGGCTGTCGAGCGTAGCGAGGACGGCGTCGGCGTCGAGCCCGGTGAGGGTTGAATCGAGCGGATCGCCAGTCGCGATAAGGCCCATTTCATGGGGGTCCATCGTCGTCGCGCGGACGCCGATCTGGCCGAGCGCGAGGGCGAGCAGGGCGGCCGAGTGAAGTTCGCCGGTGCGGGCGACGCGGGCGAGGAGCAGCGGCTGCTCGCCGCCGACGCGCATCCCCTGGTTGAGCAGAGCATCGGTCTCGCCGGCCAGCGCCGAGACGACCGCGACGACCTTCTCGCCATTGCGGACGTGGCGGTAGCATTCGTTGGCGACCGCGGCATAGTCGCCCTCGGTTTCGAGCACGCTCGACCCGAATTTGAGGACGCAAAGTCGCTTGGGCGCGGGGCGTTGGTTCATCGTCGTCAGCCTTCGTCTTTTTCGGCGTTCGGGGCCATAAAAAAACCCGCTCGCCTGGTTGGGGAGCGGGTCGGAAATGTCGGCCTGTCAGATGATGATCAGCCGATATCCCCCCGCGGGCGGGTAATAATCGTCGTGGTCATCATGATGGCGGCGTTGGTCATGTTGGGCAGGGCAATGCGTCGAAATGCGGACCATGGTCAAGCCAAAAGCACTATTTGGGATCCCGTTTGGCGTTTTTGGGTGTGATCGGTGCGGTTAGGTCACGGATTTTTGATCTGCCTCGTCATCCCGGACTTGATCCGGGACCTGCCTTCTTCCGGCGCAGAGGTTAGGCAGGTCCCGGGTCAAGCCCGGGATGACGATCATTTGGTTAGGGGCGAATCCGGCCCCCGCCGCGAACGACATATTTGAAGCTGGTCAGCTGCTCGGGGCCGACCGGACCACGGGCGTGGAGCTTTCCCGTGGCGATGCCGATTTCGCCGCCGAAACCAAACTCTCCGCCATCGGCGAACTGGGTCGAGGCATTGTGGAGGACGATCGCGGCGTCGACCTTGTCGAGAAAAGCATTGGCGGCGGCTTCGTCATCGGTGATGATCGCCTCGGTATGGCCGGTACCGTAGCGGCGGATATGGGCGATTGCCTCGTCGAGCCCAGCGACGATGCGGACGGCGAGGATCGGTTCGAGATATTCGCACGACCAGTCGGCATCGGTTGCGGCGACCATGGGGACGATGGCGCGCGCTTCGTCGTCGCCACGAAGTTCGCAATCGGTCAGGGCGGCGGCGATTTGGGGAAGCAATGTTGCGGCGACGGCGCGGTCGATCAGCAGCGTCTCGGTCGCGCCGCAGACCGACGTGCGGCGCATCTTGGCGTTGCGGACGATAGCGATGGCCATGGCGGGATCGGCGGCGGCGTGGACGTAGCTGTGACACAGGCCCTCGAGGTGGCCGAGCGTGGGAACGCGCGATTCGTTGGTGACGCGCTCGACCAGCGGCTTGCCGCCGCGCGGGATGATCAGCTCGATCGAGCCGCCCAGTCCTTCGAGCATATGGCCGACGGCGGCGCGGTCAGGGGTTGGGACGAGCTGGACGACATGCGGCGGGAGGCCGGCTTCGGCGAGCCCGGCTTGCAGCGCGTCGTTGATCGCGACGCAGCTGGCAAAGGCTTCGGAACCGGGGCGAAGGATGACGACATTGGCCGAACGCAGGCACAGTGCGGCAGCGTCGGCGGTAACGTTGGGGCGGCTTTCGTAGATCATGCCGATAACCCCGATGGAGGTGCGGATGCGGGCGATGTCGAGCCCGTTGCCGGGAGTCCAGCGGGCCAGTTCCTGACCGACGACATCGGGCAGGCCAGCGATGATATCGAGCGAGGCGGCCATCGCTTCGATGCGGGCTTCGTCGAGGCGCAGGCGATCGACGAGCCGGGTGGCGGCAGCGACATCGGCCCTGTTGGCGGCGAGGATGGCGGGGGTGGCAGCACGGATGTGGCGGGCCATGGCGGCGATGCCGACCGATCGCTGTTCGGCGGGGACCGAACGCAGGGCGTCGGCGGCAGTTTTGGCCTGCGCGCCGAGGAGGAGCATCTGGTCGGAAAGGTCGGTCATAGCATCACCAGATCGTCACGATGGATGAGTTCGTCGCAGCGCGAATAGCCGAGGCGGGTCGCGATGTCGGCGCTCGGGCGGCCTTGGATGGCCTGCGCCTCGACGGCGGAATAGGCCGCGATGCCGCGCGCAATCTCGGTCCCGGCAGGATCCAGGATGCGGATGCAGCTGCCCTGGTCAAAGCGGCCCTCGACCTGGGTGACCCCGGCGGGGAGAAGGCTTTTGCCTGCGGTAAGGGCTCGCGCGGCGCCGGCGTCGATGTGGACCGACCCGCCGGGGGCCAGGCTGCCGCGGATCCATGCCTTGTAGGCCGAAGCGGGGGAGCCCGAGGGGGCGACGAGCGTCGCGCGGGCGCCGTCGGCGAGGCGGGCCAAGGGGTGGAGCTCGCGGCCATTGGCGATGATCGTCGCACAGCCGAAGCCGCTGGCGATTGCAGCAGCGTCGAGTTTGGTGCGCATGCCGCCGGTGCCGACTCCTGCCGCGCGGGCACCCCCGGCGAGAGCCTCGATCTGGGGGGTTATGGCGGCGATGTGGGGCAGGTGCTCGGCCGACGGATCGCGCGCGGGGTCGGCGGTGAACAGGCCGTCGACGTCGGATAGCAGGATCAGCACGTCGCTGTGGATCAGCTGGGCAGCGCGGGCCGAGAGGCGGTCATTGTCGCCATAGCGAATCTCGTCGGTGGCGACGCTGTCATTCTCGTTGATTACCGGCAGCGCGCCAACCCCGAGCAGGGTTTCAAGCGTGGCACGGGCATTGAGCGAGCGGCGACGCTGTTCGGTGTCGTCAAGGGTGAGGAGGAGCTGGGCGACAGGGATGGCGTGAGGGGCAAGCGCGCGCTCCCACGCCTGCATCAGGCGCGACTGGCCGGCGGCGGCGGCGGCTTGCTTATGATCGAGCCGAGCCGAGACGGGCAGGCCGAGGTGGCGGCGGCCGAGCGCGATTGCGCCTGACGAGACGAGGAGGAGTTGCTTGCCCTGTCCGCGCAGGGCGGCGAGATCGCTGCCGACCGACGCAAGCCAATCAGCGCGCACCCCGCCGTCATCGCCGACAATCAGCGACGAGCCGATCTTGACGGTGATCCGGCGGGCGTTGGCTAGCGCGTTCGGGACCGCGCTGGCGAGCGCGGCGGGGGCGGATATTATGGACGACCGAGTCACGCGCGCTCCTTTCATCCCGCCTCATGGCGACGGGATCCCAACTTGACAATGCGCGGCCTCACCGGGAAGGCGGCGGAACGATGACCGATGTACCGCCAAACCTGACCGACCTGCGCGACGAGATCGATGCGCTCGACGATGCGTTGCTTGAAATACTCGAGCGGCGGATGGCGGTGGCGAGCGAAGTTGCGCGGCTCAAGGGCGATGACGGCTTGCTGAAGCTTCGGCCCAAGCGCGAGGGGGCGATTGTCGCGCGGCTGGCGGGCAAGGCGACGATCGCGAGTGAAGCCCTGATCGCCCATGTCTGGCGCGAGCTGATGGCGCATAGTCGCCAGAGCCAGGCGAAGATGGAGGTTCGGCTTTACGCCCCGACTGCGGCGGTGGCGCTGCGCGAGGCGGCGCGCGAGCGGTTCGGGCGGGTCACTCCGATCGTCGAGGCGGGATCGCCGGCAGAAGCCTTGTCGGCGGCGGCGGGTGGCGAAGTGGTCGCGCTGATCGAGTTGGACGGCGCGGCGTGGTGGCGCGATTTGCCGCCGGGGGTGGCGCTGTTCGGAGTGATCGGGCCAAAAGAAGGGCGCGCGTTGCTTGCGGGACGCATGGCCGAGGCTGATATCCCTGACGAGGACTGTGCGGCGTTGAAGGATATCGTCGCGTGAGCGGCGAGCAATTGACGGCGCGCGCGTCGGGTCCGCTTGGCGGGACGATTGCGGTGCCGGGGGACAAGTCGATGTCGCACCGCGCGCTGATCCTCGGCGGGCTGGCGGCGGGAGTGACGCACATCACGGGTCTGCTCGAGGGCGAGGATGTGTTGCACACCGCGCAGGCGGTGACGGCGCTCGGGGCGAAGGTCGAGCGCACCGGCGGCGGCGAGTGGCGGGTCGAGGGGTGCGAGTGGCGGTCGCCCGAGGGCGAGGTTTATTGTGGCAATAGCGGGACAGGCGCGCGCCTGCTGATGGGGGCGGCGGCGGGCTTTCCCATCTCGGTCACCTTCACCGGCGACGAGAGTTTGAGCGGTCGGCCGATGGGGCGCGTGCTGGGACCGCTGCGCGACATGGGCGCCGGGGTCGAGGCGAGCGACGGCGACCGGATGCCGCTGACCATCCATGGCGGCAATCTCAACGGGCTGCGCTTCGTCAACACCAAGGCGTCGGCGCAGGTCAAGTCGGCGATCCTCTTCGCCGGGCTCAGGGCAAGCGGGGCGGTCGAGGTGGTCGAGCCGATGCCGACCCGCGACCATAGCGAGAATATGCTGCGGGCGTTCGGGGCCGAAGTAGCGACACGGTCGGACACGGTATCGCTGGGTGAAAAACGTGAGCTTTTTGCGTGCCTTGTGGCGATTCCGGGGGACCCCTCTTCGGCCGCTTTTGCACTGGTCGCGGCGCTGGTCGTTCCGGGGGCGAAACTAACTGTGACGGGGGTGATGTTGAACCCGCTGAGGACGGGGCTGTTCACGACTTTGGTCGAGATGGGGGCGAATCTCACCATCGCCAACGAGCGCGACTTTGGCGGCGAGCGGGTCGGGGATATTACATCCAAGTTCAGTAACTTGCGCGGCGTGACGGTGCCAGCGGAGCGATCGGCGAGCATGATCGACGAATATCCGATCCTGGCCGTCGCGGCGGCGTTTGCGAGCGGGCAAAGCGTGATGCACGGGCTGGCCGAACTGCGGGTCAAGGAAAGCGACCGGCTGGCGGCGATCATCGCCGGGCTGGTGGCGTGCGGGGTCGATGCGCGCGAGGACGGGGACAGCCTGGTGATCGAGGGGCTTGGCGGTCCTCCCCGCGGCGGCGCGGTGATCGACGCCAATCACGACCACCGCATTGCGATGAGTTTCCTGACCCTGGGGATGGCGTCGGCCAAGCCGGTGCAGGTGACGGGGACGGCGACGATCGCGACCAGTTTCCCGGGCTATGCCGAACTGATGCGCTCTCTTGGAGGTCGGATCGAATGACGATCGGCTATGCCGGCGCCCCGGGGGCGTTTGCCCACGAGGCAGCAAGCCTGTTCGCCCCCGATCAGGTCCAGATTGCCTTTGCCAGCTTTACCGCAGTGGTCGAGGCGGTGGCGTCGTCGGCGGTCGAGCTTGGCGTGCTGCCGGTATCGAACGGGCGCGTGGGCAAGGTGCCGGGGGTGGCGGCGCTGCTGGCCGATGCGCGGATCGAGGTGATCGAGGAGCGCGAAGTCGCGGTGCGGGTGCATTTGCTTGCGCTTCCCGGCGTCACGCTGGATGAAGTGCGGATGATCGCATCGCATCCCGTCGCACTGGCGCAATGTGCCGAGCATCTGGCCGCACTGGGGATCGCGACCGAGGAAGCGGCCAATACGGCGGTTGCGGCGGCGGCGCTCGACCGGCGCGACAAGGGCGTGCTGGCGTCGGAAGCGGCGGCCGAAGCCTATGGGCTGGCGGTGCTGAAGCGCGATCTTCACGACGATCCTGACAATCGGACGCGGTTTGCGCTGATTGGGAAGGTGGCGGCGTGAGCGTCAACAGCTTTGGGCGGATGTTTCGCTTTTCGACCTGGGGCGAAAGCCATGGGCCGGCGATCGGGGCGATCGTCGACGGTTGTCCGCCGGGGATAATGCTGTCGGAGGGCGACGTGCAGCCGTGGCTCGACAAGCGCCGACCGGGGACGTCGCGCTTCACAACGCAGCGACAGGAGCCCGACCAGGTGCGGATCCTGTCGGGGGTGTTCGAAGGGCGGACGACAGGGACGCCGATTTCGCTGATGATCGACAATGTCGACCAGCGCTCGAAGGATTATGCGGAGGTCGCCAAGGCGTATCGTCCGGGTCATGCCGACTATAGCTATGACGCCAAATATGGCCATCGCGACTGGCGCGGGGGTGGGCGGAGCAGTGCCCGCGAGACGGCGTCACGGGTCGCGGCGGGAGCGGTCGCGCGGCTGGTTTTGCCCGAGGTGTCGATATTGGCTTACCTCGTTGAGATGGGTGGGGACCGGATCGACCGGGCGGCGTTTGACGCGGACCAGATTGCGGCCAATCCCTTTTACTGCCCCGATGCTGCGGCGGCGGCACGGTGGGAAGTTGCGCTCGATGCGGCGCGGAAAGCGGGATCGTCGCTGGGCGCGGTGATCGAGTGCGTCGCGACCGGGGTGCCGGCGGGATGGGGAGCGCCGCTTTATGCCAAGCTCGATGCCGAGCTCGCCAGTGCGTGCATGTCGATCAACGCGGTCAAGGGGGTCGAGATCGGTGACGGGTTCGATGCCTCGCGGTTGCGCGGGGAGGAGAATGCCGATCCCATGCGTGCCAAGATCGGGGGGGGCGGAAGTGATGGTCCAAGCTTCCTCGCCAATCACGCCGGCGGGATCGCGGGCGGAATTTCGACCGGGCAGCCGGTGGTGGTGCGGGTGGGGTTCAAGCCGACCTCGTCGATCTTGACCCCGGTCGAGACGATCGACCGCGAGGGCAAGGAAACCGAGATTGTCACCAGGGGGCGGCATGATCCGTGTGTCGCGATCCGCGGCGCACCGGTGGTCGAGGCGATGATGGCGCTGGTGCTGGCCGACCAGAAATTGCTTCATCGCGGGCAGTGTGGGCAATGACCATCATTCCGGTTGCGCTCGGCAATCGCAGCTATGATGTCGTGATCGAGGACGGGCTTTTGGGCCGGGCGGGAGCAAAACTCTTCCCCTTCGCGCGCAATGGGCGGCTGGTCGTGGTGACCGACGAGAATGTGTGGGCGGCGCTGGGCGACACGTTCGTGGCGGGGCTTGGCGGGCTCGAGGCGGCGACGATCGTGATGCCCGCGGGCGAGGTCAGCAAGAGTTGGGCGGGGTTGTCGACTCTGATCGACCAGCTGCTCGCGCTGGGGATCGAGCGACGCGATCATGTCGTCGCGCTTGGCGGCGGGGTGATCGGGGACCTCGCCGGGTTCGCGGCGGGGATCGTCAATCGAGGCTGTGGCTATGTGCAGGTGCCGACGTCGTTGCTGGCGCAGGTCGACAGCTCGGTGGGGGGCAAGACCGCGATCAATGTTGCGGCGGGCAAGAACCTCGTCGGGGCGTTTCACCAGCCCGAGCTTGTGCTGATCGATCCGGCGGCGACCGCCACCCTCGACCCGCGCCATGTCGCGGCGGGCTATGCCGAAATCGTCAAATATGCGCTGATCGAGGATCCGGGGTTCTTCGAGTGGCTCGAGGCAAATGGCGCGGCGGTGATTGCCGGGGAGGCCGAGGCACGGGTCCATGCGATCGCGACCGCCGTGGCGGGCAAGGCCAGGGTCGTCGCCGAGGATGAGCGCGAGACCAGGGGGCGGCGGGCGTTGCTCAATCTGGGGCATACGTTCGGCCATGCGCTGGAGGCCGCGACGGGGTTTTCGGACCGGCTGTTTCACGGCGAGGCGGTGGCGGCGGGGTGCGCGCTGGCGTTTGATTTTTCGGCGTCGCGCGGGCTGTGCAGCGCCGAGGATGCGGCGCGGGTGCGGGCGCATCTGGCGCGGGTTGGGCTTCCGGCGGGATTACGCGAGGCGGGGGTCGAGGCGTCGGGGGCCGAGCTGGTCGCGGCAATGATGACCGACAAGAAGAAGGAGGGCGGGCGATTGCCGTTCATCCTGGCGCACGGGATCGGGCAGGCGTTCGTCGACAAGTCGGTCGAGCTGGCCGAGGTCGAGGGGTTTCTGGATGGGAGCGCTAAACCTTGACGGGATCCCGTTGGCACCTATATGGGCGGGGTATGACCACCGCGTTCGCCTCGACTATCGCTGCCAAACGTAGCAGCGCTGCGCGTAAAGCCGATGGCTATAAGCCCTATTATCTGTGCCTGGTGGGCATCGACTGACGCGCGCTTTCCGCCGCTGAGTTCGAACCCCGCCAGGATCGCCCCGGTGGGGTTTTTTATTGTCTAACAGCCCGAGAGTAACCCGCATGACCGATCAGTCGAACAGTCCCAAGCATGGCGCGCTGGCATCGCCGACCCCGCCGCCGGGGGTCAATGCCGACTGGACCGTGCCGCAAAAGTGGGATGAACTGACTGCGGTCGATCATCAGGTTTGGGATACATTATTCGCGCGGCAGCGGGACCTGCTCCACGGCAAGGCGACGGCGTCGTTCGAGGAAGGGCTTGACGTCCTGAGCCTGAGCCATCCCGGCGTGCCCGACCTCGAGGAGCTCAACGAGCGGCTTCACAAGCGTAGCAACTGGACCGTCGTGTCGGTGCCCGGCGTGGTGCCCGACGATGTGTTTTTCCGGCACCTGAGCGAGCGGCGGTTCCCCGCGGGCAATTTCATCCGCAAGCTCGACCAGCTCGATTATCTCGAAGAGCCCGACGTGTTCCACGATGTGTTCGGTCATGTCCCGATGCTCGCCCAGCCCGAGGTTGCCGACTTCATGCAGGCGCTGGGGCACCTTGGGCTGGAGGCGTTGGCGCATGGCTCGCTCGACCGGCTGGCGCGACTCTACTGGTACACGGTCGAGTTCGGGCTGTGCCGCGAGGATGGCGATCTGAAGATTTATGGCGCGGGGATTTTGTCGAGCTTTGGCGAGGCGCATTACAGCCTTGAAAGCGATGTTCCCAAACGCTTCGGCTTCGATTTGAAACGGGTGCTGCGCACGCGGTATCGCACCGATGCGTTCCAGCAGAATTACTTTGTGATCGACCGGTTTTCGGACGTTCTCGACCTGGTTCAGCGCAACGACTTGCCGGCAATTTATGCCGCCCTCGACGGAATGCCGGAGATTGCGGCAGGCGACGTCGATCCTGCGGATCGCTTGCTCGCCGCCTGAGGCCACGGGCGGCGGGACCGCTGACGAAAGAAGAAAATGGATCATTTCGAAGTTTCTGGCGGCGTCCTTCATTGCGAGGGGGTCGCGCTTCCAGCGATCGCCGCGGCCGTCGGCACGCCGGTCTATGTCTATTCGACGGCAACGATGGTGCGCCATGCGCAGGTTTTTCGCGATGCCGTCGCCGCGACGGGGGATCCGCTGATCGCCTTTGCGGTCAAGGCCAATCCCAATGGCGCGGTGCTGGCGACGCTGGCGCGCGAGGGACTGGGGGCCGACGTCGTGTCGATCGGCGAGTATCGCCGCGCGATTGCGGCGGGGGTGCCCCCTGAGCGGATCATTTTCTCGGGCGTCGGCAAGACTGCGGCCGAGATGGAATATGCGCTGAGGGGTGGGCTGCTTCAGTTCAACCTGGAAAGCGTCGAGGAGGCCGAGATGATGTCGGCGGTGGCAGATCGGCTGGGCCTGCGCGCGCCGGTCGCGTTCCGGATCAATCCCGACGTCGATGCGCGGACCCACAAGAAGATTGCGACCGGCGGCGCGCTGAGCAAGTTCGGCGTGCCGATCGACGAGGCGCTCGACTGTTACGCTGCGGCGCGCGACCTGCCGGCGTTGGATGTGCAGGGGGTGGCGGTTCATATCGGCAGCCAGCTGACCGACCTTGCACCACTGGAGAGCGCGTTCGGCAAGGTGGGCACGCTGATCGGGGAATTGCGCGAGGCGGGGCATGACATTCGCTTTGCCGATCTGGGCGGCGGGCTGGGCGTGCCTTATGATCGCGACATGCCGCATCCCCCGGGGCCGGCCGAATATGGCGCGATGGTGGCGCGGATCACTGCCGACTGGGATGTGCGGCTGGTGTTCGAACCGGGGCGGCTGATTGTCGCCAATGCCGGGGTGCTGCTGTCCGAGGTCATCCGGGTGAAGCCCGGGGTCGGGGACGACTTTGTTGTGGTCGATGCGGCGATGAACGATTTGATGCGGCCGAGCCTATACGATGCCTATCATGCGATCGACCCGGTCAGGCCGGGCAACAGCCAGATGACGGTCAATGTCGTCGGCCCGATCTGCGAGAGCGGGGACACGTTCGCGACGGGGCGGACGATGGGGACGGTCGGCGCGGGCGACCTGGTCGTGTTCAGGACCGCGGGAGCTTATGCTGCGACGATGGCGAGTACCTATAACAGCCGGCCGCTGACCCCCGAGGTGATGGTGTCGGGGGACCGGTTCGCGGTGATCCGTGAGCGGCAGGATATCGAGGCACTGATCGCAGCGGATGTGTTGCCGGAGTGGCTGGGTTAGATCACCCAGTCGTCGCCTTCGTCGGCGTCGGGTTGGTCGCTGTCGATGTAGTGGCCCGGGTGGGCATCGGCCTTGCCGGCGCCCGTGTCGATCAGGACATGCACGCCGGCGCGGGCTAGCAGGCGGGCGGCTTCGCGGGCTCGGCGGAGGGTCTCGGGTGACGCGCTGTCGAGGTCGGCATTAAGGTCTGCGAGACCGACCGTGTCGAGCAGGAATACCGGGTGGCCCGACGCCTGGAGGCGCTGGCGCAAATGGCCGATGAGCGTGCCGCGCCTCGCTGCCGAGGCGCCGCCGATCCAGTGGATGCGGCTGGCCTCGTCATCGTCGGTGCGGGTGCGCGCGCCGGCCCGAAGCGAGCGGATCATGCCGGCGGCAACGGTTGCGTGGCTGACCTTGTCGATCAGGATGAAGGCGCCGAGCTGGCGATTGTCGGCATAGGCCAGCGCCGGGATGGCGCGGTCGAGATCGAGCCGGCAGTCGGCGATGTCGTTGAGCCCGAGCGAGGTGGCGGGGGCGCGGGCGAGCGTATCGACGTCGATCTTCTGGTCGATCGCGGTGACCGAGGCCGACAGCATCTGGGTGCCGATCTTCATCAGATACGACCGGCGCGGGGCGAGGCGATCCTCGGCCATCCAAACCAATGTGGCGTCGAGCCCGGCGGCCAGCGCGACGGGCTCGGCGGCGAGCATGTCGCCGCGCGCAATGTCGAGCTCGTCGGCGAGCGTCAGCGTGACCGACTGGCCGGCGGTGGCGTGGGCCAGTTCGCCATCGAAGCTGACGATGCGGGCAACGGTCGACGACAGGCCGGTGCGCGAGACGGTCAGGCGGTCGCCCGGGCGCACGCTACCGCTGGCGATCTGGCCGGCATAGCCGCGGAAGGCGGCGTTGGGGCGGTTGACCCACTGGACCGCCATGCGCGCCGGGGCGTCGGCCTCGGCCGGGGCGGCGACGGGGACGGTTTCGAGATGCTCGATCAGCGTGGGGCCCGAGTACCAGGGCAGGGCCGCGCTGCGGGTCGCGATATTGTCGCCGGTGAGGCCCGAGACGGGGATGGCAGTGAAGGTGGCGATCCCGGCCTCGTCGGCAAAGGCGCGATAATCGGCGACGATCTCGTCGAAGCGGGCTTGGCTATAGTCGACCAGGTCCATCTTGTTGATCGCCAGCACGATGTTGCGGATGCCGAGCAGGTCGACGAGGAAGCTGTGGCGGCGGGTCTGGGTCAGCACCCCCTTGCGCGCATCGATCAGCAGCACGGCGAGCTCGGCGGTCGAGGCGCCGGTGACCATGTTGCGGGTGAACTGCTCGTGGCCGGGGGTGTCGGCGACGATGAATTTGCGCTTCGGCGTGGAGAAGAAACGGTAGGCGACGTCGATCGTGATGCCCTGCTCGCGTTCGGCGGCGAGGCCGTCGACGAGCAGCGCCATGTCGAGCGCGGCGCCTTGGGTGCCCGACTTGCCGCTGTCGATCTCGAGCGTCGCGAGCTGGTCCTCGAACAACGTGTGCGTGTCGTAGAGCAGGCGCCCGATCAGCGTCGACTTGCCGTCGTCGACCGACCCGCAGGTGAGGAAGCGGAGCAGCGACTTCTTGGCGTTGAGCGCGAGCCAGGCGTCGAGTTCGGCGCGGGCTTCGCCCTCTCGAAGACTTAGGGCGCGGTCGTTGATTGTGCGGGCAGCGGTGGCCATCAGAAATAGCCCTCCTGCTTCTTGATCTCCATCCCCGCGCCGCCTTCCTTGTCGATCACCCGGCCCTGCCGTTCCGACGTGGTCGCGACGAGCATTTCGGCGATGATCTCGGGCAGGGTCGCGGCCTCGCTCTCGACCGCGCCGGTGAGCGGATAGCAGCCCAGCGTGCGAAAGCGAATCGAGCGGTCGACCGGGACTTCGCCGGGGTTCAGGCGGAAGCGGCCATCGTCGACCATGAACAACTGGCCGTCACGCTCGACCGTCGGGCGCATCGCCGCGAGGTAGAGCGGGACGATCGGGATGTCCTCGGCATAAATATATTGCCAGATGTCGAGCTCGGTCCAGTTCGACAGCGGGAAGACGCGGATGCTTTCGCCGGGCGATAGCCGGGTGTTGTAGAGGTTCCACAACTCGGGGCGCTGGTTGCGTGGGTCCCAGCGGTGACTGGCCGAGCGGAACGAGAAAATGCGCTCCTTGGCGCGGACTTTTTCCTCGTCGCGCCGGGCGCCGCCAAAGGCCGCGTCGAAGCCATATTTGTCGAGCGCCTGCTTCAGCCCCTCGGTTTTCCACATGTCGGTGTGGCGGCTGCCATGGTCGAACGGGTTGATGCCGAGCGCCTCGGCCTCGGGGTTCTTGTGGACGATCAGCTCCATCCCGCTCATCGCGGCGACCTTGTCGCGCAGTTCGTACATGGCGCGGAATTTCCAGGTCGTGTCGACGTGGAGCAACGGGAACGGTGGGGGCGCGGGGAAGAAAGCCTTGCGCGCCAGGTGAAGCATCACCGCCGAATCCTTGCCGACCGAATAGAGCATCACCGGGCGATCGGTCTCGGCGACGACTTCGCGCATGATGTGGATGCTCTCGGCCTCGAGCTGTTCGAGGTGGGTGAGGGCAGCGATGCTGGACGGGACGTTCATTCGGCGGCCTTGGCGAAGGGGGCGCTGGCGGCAAGTTCGTCGCGGGTCACCTGACCCAGGATGACGAGGACGGGGGCGCCGGCGGGGAGCGTTTCGGTGTGGGCGGCAAGATCGCCGAGCGGGGCGGCGATGTGGAGCTGGTCGGGTCGGGTGGCCGAGGCGACGGCCACGGCGGGGGTTGCCGGATCGAGCCCGGCGGCGATCGCGGCGGCGACGAAATCGGCCAACGTCTTGCGCGGCATGTAGACGACGGTGGTCGCCTTGGGGTCGGCGATGGCGGGCCAGTCGATGTCGGTCGGCAGCTTGCCGTCGGCGCCGTGGCCGGTGACATATTGGACGCGGCGGGCGTGGTGGCGTTCGGTCAGCGAGAAGCCGAGGGACGCGGCGGCGCCCTGTGCGGCGGAGATGCCGGGGATGATCGACACCTCGACCCCGGCGGCGTGGCAGGCATCGATCTCCTCGGTGGCGCGGCCAAAGATCAGCGGGTCGCCGCCCTTCAGGCGAACGACGGTCTCGCCAGCCAGCGCGAGGGTGACGGCTTGCGCGTTAATGTCGACCTGGCTGCACGACGGGCCGTGGCCGGTCTTGCCGACGGCGATGCGGCGGGCCTCGCGGCGGGCGAGCTCGAGGATTTCGGGCGTGACGAGGTCGTCGTAGAGGATGACGGTGGCGGCCTGGAGCGCGCGGACGGCTTTCAGGGTCAGCAGTTCCGGGTCGCCCGGACCGGCGCCGACGAGGATGACGCGGCCGCGGCGTTCGGACGCTTCGTAGCGGCCGAGGAGGGCTTCGAAATCGGCCTCGTCGGGATCGCGGTCGATATGGTCCCAGGCGTGGGCAGTGAAGCGGCCCCAGAAGTCGCGGCGCTCGGCGAAGGTCGTGATGCGTTGCTTGAGACGCGGGCGCCAGCCGATCGCGGCGCGACCCCAGGCGGCGAGGCCGAGGGGGAGGATGCCTTCGATGCGGGTGCGGATCGACTGGCCGAGCATCGGCGCGCCGCCGCTGGTCGAGATGGCGACGATGACCGGCGAGCGGTTGACGATGGTGCCGAGCTGGAAGTCGCACAGCGGGGTCTGGTCGATGATGTTGACCGGGGCCCCGGCGGCTCTTGCGGCAGCGACGAAGGCGAGGGCTTCGGCATGGTCCGATATGTCGGCGAAGGCGAGCGCAGCGCCGGTCAGGTCGGCGGCTTCCCAGCGGCGGGGCAAGACGGTCAAGGCGACACGGTTGGACACGGTATCGAGCGAGTCGAAGAGGGCTGCATTTTCCTCAGCCAAAACAATAACTTGAGCGCCACACGCGAGCAATAGTTCGGCCTTCCACAAGGCGCCTTCGGTACCGCCTGCGACGACCACTTTTCGGCCCTCCAGCTTGTGGAAGGCGGGGAAGGTGGCGAGGGGGGCGATGCGCGCCGGGGTGGGCAGGGGCTGGCGGTCGGTCATGCCGTCACGCGCGACCGGACGAGGGTGCCGTCGGTGCCGATGTGGAGGCCGCATTCCTTGGCCTCGTCGCTTTCCCACCACCACCGACCCGCGCGCTCGGGCTCGCCCGGCGCGACGGCGCGGGTGCAGGGTTCGCAGCCGATCGAGAGAAAGCCTGCCGCGTGGAGCGGGTTGACGGGGACGGCTTCGCTGGTGGTGAAGGCGACAATCTGGTCGCGGGTCCAGTCGTGCAGGGGCGCGGCCTTGACCAGGGCGTGGGTCTCGTCCCAGGCGGCGAGCGGGACGGCGCCGCGCGCGCCGGACTGGTCGCCGCGAAGCCCGGTGACCCAGCCTGCGGCGCCGGACAGGGCGCGTTGCAAGGGCTCGACCTTGCGCACGCCGCAGCAGCCCGAGCGGGCCTCGGCGGCGTGGTAGAAGCCGTTGATGCCCCAATCGGCGACGAAGCCCGCGACGGCATCGGCATTGGGATAGTAAGCGGCGATCCGGCGCGAATAGCGTTCTTCGGTGTCGGCCCACAGCTTGTAAGTCTGGGGAAAGAGACGGCCGGTGTCGATCGTGACGACGGCGATGTCGAGGGCAGCGTCGAAAATCATGTGGGTGAGCGCCTGATCCTCGATCCCGAAGCTGGTGGTGAAGACGATGCGGCCATCGACAGCGCCCCGCAGCGAGGCGAGGCGTTCCTGCGGGGTGGAGCCGGTGATCGAGGCGATGAGATCCTTCAACGGGTGGCCTTACGCCGTTCAAAGATCGAGGGGGTGCCGTCGGGGGAGGACTGGTAGCTGAGGGTCAGGTCGCCGAGCGCGGAGAGCCACTGGTCGAGCGGCTGGCGGGCAAGGCGGGCGTCGTCGATCTCCACCTCGTCGAAGCCGCACTGGAGGGCGAAGGCGAACTGGTCAGGGAGCATTTGGCCGGTGGCGCGCAGCGTGCCGGTATAGCCGCCCTCGCGGAGGGCGTTGGCGATGCTGAACCCGCGACCATCGGCGAATTTTAGGAAGGCAACGGCGATCAGGTCGATGCCCCCCTGGGTCGGGATGCTTGTGGGCACGGCGGTGTTGGGGACATCGACACCGATCCGCTGGCCGGAAGGGCGAGCGGCGATGGCGGCGTCGAGATCGGCCAGCGGCACGATAATCGCCAGAGCGGCGGGGTCGTCTCGGGTGAAGAGGTCGGGCACGAGACCGGTGCGATCAAGCAAGGGCATCGGCGGCCTCCGGTGACACGAGCGCGGGCTTGAACGGGTCTAGCCCGACGCGGCGGACGGTGGCGATGAAGGCTTCGTCGTCGCTGGTGCGGAGCGACAGGTAAGTCTCGACGATCCGTTCGATTGCGCCAGGAACGGCGTCTCCGTCGATCCCCGCGCCGAGGCGTTCGCCAAGGCTGGCATCGGTGCCGGGCTCTCCGCCGAGCGTGATCTGGTAATTTTCGACCCCGCCTTTTTCGAGCCCGAGGATGCCGATCGCGCCGACATGGTGGTGGCCGCAGGCGTTGATGCAGCCCGAGATCTTGATCCCCAGCTTGCCGATCTCGCGCTGGCGGTCGGGGTCGGCGAAGCGCTCGCTGATCGCTTCGGCGATGGGGATCGAGCGCGCGGTGGCGAGCTTGCAATAGTCCATGCCGGGACAGGCGATGATGTCGGTGATCAGGCCGGCGTTGGGAGTCTCGAGCCCGGCGGCGACGAGCGCGGCATGGACCGCCGGGACGTCATCGAGGCGGACGTGCGGCAGGACGACATTCTGGACATGGGTGATGCGCAGTTCGTCGAGCGAGTAGCGCGCCGCAATGTCGGCAAGTCGGTGCATCTGCTCGCCCGAGGCGTCACCGGGAGGCGCGCCAACGGGTTTCATCGAGACGGTCAGTGCGGTGTAGCCGGGGATCTTGTGGGGAAAGAGGTTGTTGGCGGCGAAGCGGTCGAGCGCGGGGTCGCTGGCGCGCGCGGCGTCGAAGCTGGGCGAGGTGGCGGGAAGGGTTTCATATTCGGGGGGCGCGAAATAGGCGGCGATGCGCGCGACTTCGGCGGGATCGGCCTGAACGCTGGGGCGGGGATTGGCGGCATATTCGGCCTCGACCCGGGCGATGAACGCCTCGGTGCCGGTTTCGTGGACGAGGATCTTGACCCGGGCCTTATACTTGTTGTCGCGGCGGCCTTCGAGATTATAGACCCGCATGATCGCTTCAAGATAGCCGAGCAGCTCGGCTTTCGGGAGATATTCGCGGACCGTCTTGGCGATGAACGGGGTGCGGCCCATGCCGCCGCCGACGAGCACCTTATAGCCGATCTCGCCAGCGTCGTTGCGCAGGATCTGGAGGCCGATGTCGTGAACCGCGATCGCGGCGCGGTCGTCGGCGGCGCCGGTCACCGCAATCTTGAACTTGCGCGGCAGGAAGCTGAATTCGGGGTGAAACGTGGACCATTGGCGGATCAGCTCGGCGGTCGGGCGCGGGTCCTCGACCTCGTCGGCGGCGACCCCGGCAAAATGATCGGCAGTGACGTTGCGGATACAGTTTCCGCTGGTCTGGATGGCGTGCATTTCGACGTCGGCGAGTAGGTCGAGAATGTCGGGAATGTCGCGTAGGACGGGCCAGTTATACTGGATATTCTGGCGGGTGGTGAAGTGGCCGTAGCCGCGGTCATATTTGTCGGCGATGAGCGCGAGCTGGTGGAGCTGCCTTGAATTGAGCGTGCCGTAGGGGACCGCGACGCGCAGCATATAGGCGTGAAGCTGAAGATAAAGGCCGTTCATCAGGCGGAGGGGGGTAAACTCCTCCTCGGTCAGCGAGCCGTCGATGCGGCGCTCGACCTGCCCACGGAATTGCGCGGCGCGTTCGCGGACGATGGCGTCGTCAAATTCGTCGTAGCGGTACATCATTGCTCTCCGGGCACGAAGGCGGGGCCGGCAAAGGCGATCGTCGGGCCCGACAGGCGGTAGATGTCGCGATAGTGGCGCGGGGCGATCTTGCCGTCGGGCGAGAGAGTGACCCCGGCGAGATAGGGGTCGATGATCGCGCCGCGGACAAGCTCGGCGCGGCCGAGGGCATCGAGCGCGTCGGCGGCATCGGCGTCCGTCGCGACCTGCGCGTCGGCGAGTCTGGGCACCCAGGCGGCGCCGTCATGATAGACGGTGTAGCCCGACAGCGTGTCATTGGCGGTCAGGACAAACGGCAGGGCGGGGCGCTTGGCGTCCATTATGGCCGCTCACCTTGCGGCGCTAATTGAGAATAATATTCCAAGATCATCTTGCAAATCGCCTGGGCTGCCGGGTAGTGGCGCGCGGAACGCCAGTGTGATGGCAGATACTTGTCGCAGGCGCTTTTGGGAACGGCGCCCTGCAAAAGGCGTCAATCTTTCACGGGGGCACGGCCAGCGAGCATATTCTTGCGGCCAGACGGGACGGCACGAAATGGATCAGACGGACCTCAAGATTTTGGCGATCCTGCAGGAGGATGCGTCGCTGCCGGTCGCCGAGATCGCGGCGCGAGTCCATCTGTCGCAAACGCCGGCGTGGCGGCGGATCCAGAAGCTGGAACAGGCGGGCGTCATCCAGCGGCGGGTGGCGATCCTCGACCCGCAGGCGATCGGGCTTGGCCTGACGGTGTTCGTCGAGATCGAGAGCGGGGATCATAGCGCCGAATGGATCGAGAGCTTTGCGGCGAAAGTGTCGGCGATGCCCGAAGTGATGGATGTCCACCGGCTGGCGGGAGACGTCGACTATCTGCTGCGCGTCGCGGTGCCGGGGATGAGCGATTACGACGCCTTCTACAAGCGGCTGGTCGGGACTGTGCCGTGCAAGAATGTGACGTCGCGGTTTGCGATGGAGCGGGTCAAGTCGACCACTGCCTATCCATTGCCAATCGAGCGACGGTGAGCGCTAAAACTCTATAATATTTGAAAATAAATTAGAAATCCGGCTTGATTAAGTATAAGGTCGACCCATCACCAGCGCACTAACGTGGCTTACTGGTGGCTGAGAGATGCTTGTGCTCCCGCCTTGCGGAGAGCCGTGTGAGTACCGAGTGTCTGGATCATCCGCTTGCGCCCGTCGTGCGCAAACTGTCGCGCTGGGCAACGCTCAGCGTGGAGGACGAGGCAGCGATCATGGCGTTGCCGTTCATCGAGCGTGAGCTCGATCTTGGCCAATATGTTGTATGGGATGGCGACCGGCCGCAACATTGCGGGCTGTTGCTGTCGGGATTTGCCTATCGCCACAAGCTGGCCGGGGACGGCGGGCGGCAGATATTGTCGATCCACATGAAGGGCGACCTCGTCGACCTGCAGAACTCGCTGCTGGGGACCGCCGATCATAATGTGCAGATGCTGACCCACGGGCGGCTGGCGCTGGTGCCGATCGAGGCGATCCGCAAGGTTGCGTTCGGCCATCCCACGATCGGCATGGCGATGTGGTATGAGACACTGGTCGAAGGTTCGATCTTCCGCGAATGGATCCTCAACATCGGGCGGCGCGACGCGCGCAAGCGGATTGCGCATCTATTGTGCGAGATTGCGCTGCGGATGGAGCTGGCCGAGCTTGGCAAGCAGACCGAATATATGCTGCCGATCAGCCAGGAACAGCTGGCCGACGCCGTGTCGCTGACCCCGGTGCACGTCAACCGGACGCTGATGCGGTTGGAAGCCGAGGGGCATATCCAGCGGTCGAAGCGGATGATCGTGATCGCCGACTGGCAGAAAATGGCCGAAGTGGCGGATTTCGACCCGCGCTATTTGCATGTCGGGGCGCGGCAGCACGAGGTTGGCGGAAGCTAGTTTCGCGCCTTGGCGGCGGGGATGAAGCTGGTGTGGCGGCGCAGGACTTGCCAATCGTCACCGTTCTTGACCCAGACGTCGGTCAGCAGCACCCGCTCGTCGATCGTCTGGCCGAGGTAGCGGACCTTCCAGCAGGCATCGAGTGTGCCGACGATGGTGTCGTCGGTCCCGACCGCGTCGATGACGTGCATCTCGACCGTGACGATATCCATGCGGTCGAGCGCGGCGATCCAGTGGTCGACGTCGATCGACAGCGCTTCGCCCGACTGGCGGACCCCGACGAGCCGGAATTCGGGACGAATCAGGGTGCGCAGTGCGTCCTTGTCGCGGGCGAGCAATGCCGCCCGCCAGCGCTCCTCCAGCGCGCACAGGATGGCTGCATGATCAGTGGCCACGGACGTGTCCGCCAACAAAGCGTTTCCTAAGATAGCAACCCAAATCCTGCTCCCTTCCCGGTAATCGCACCGAGAATATCCTGCCGCGCGTAATTGCCGACTTGGCGTCGATCGAGCTGGCCGCAGCCCGACCACGCCCTAAATGTCAATTCTTGTCCAGCCGGGGTTGATCATGACCGCTACGTCGGCCAATCCTACCCATACAGCGCAAGTGTGCAAAGGGGGATGTGAGCATGTCCGACGACAAGCCAGCGGCAGAAGTCGACGTCACCAAGGAATGGCGCGCGACGCACGACCAGGGCGCGGCCGCCAAGCGCCTGCGCATCTTCGCGGCGCTCGCATGGATCGTCGCCATTGGCGGCGAAATCTTCGGGATCGTGCTCCTTCGCCAGCACAAGTTCGATCACGGCAATCTGCCGCTGCTGATCGGTATCCTGGTCGGGATCGCAATCTTCGCGATTGCCGGCAGCCTGATGTGGAAGGCGGCCAACAAGCAGGACCCGGCTCGAGCGTCCGACAAGGCCAAATTCTTTTTCCAGAACCAGCTCGGCGCGATCATCACGCTGGTCGCCTTCCTGCCGCTGGTTGTCCTGATCTTCATGGACAAGGACATGGATCCGAAAAACAAGAAGGTCGCGGGCGGCGTGGGTGCCGTCCTGGCGGTGGTCGCGACGCTGATCGGGGTGAGCTGGAACCCGCCGTCGGTCGAGCAATATACCAAGGACATGAACAGCTGCGCGGACCAGATCAAGGCTGGCCAGCCGACGACGGCCTGTTCGCCCGAAGTCGCCGCCCAGGCGCAGGACATCGCCCGCGATTCCAAGACGGTGGCCGAGGCGACCAAGGACGCGGCCCATCCGACCGGTCAGAACATCGTCTACTGGATCGCGCCGGAGGGTGGGGCCAAGAAGTCCGCGACGCCGCACGTCTTCCATATTTGCCAGGGCGTCAGCCCGCTGCGCTCCAAGACGGTGAACCACGGGTCGGTGACCGAGGCTTACGCCGAGAATGCGACCCGCATCACCAAGCAGATCCCGATGGAGCAGGCGCAATGCGGGCTCGCCGGTGCAAAGGGTGAGAAAGCCGCGAGCCAGCCCGCAGGCTGATTGTTCGGCCGACGCGGCCTGTCTCGCGCCCCTCCATTCCGCCCCGGTTTGAGGCGGCGTGGAGGGGCCCGCACATAGCCAAGTCAGTTCAGCGCATTGCCCGTTTAGCGCGGGATGATGTTGATGCCGAAGAAGGCCTCTGGCTGATTGCCGCGCTTGACGAGCAGCAGGACACCGGTGCGACCAGCGGCACGCGCCGCCGCGACGACGCTGCTGACTTGCGCCGGGGTCGTGACCGGCACGCGGTTGGCCGAGATGATCACGTCGCCACGCTTCAGCCCCTTGTCCGCCGCATCGGACGACGGATCGACCGCGGTGACGACGACGCCGTGCGCGCCGGGGGGTAGGCTCAGCGCTTGGGCGATCTGCCCGGTGAGCGGCTGGAGCGAGAGGCCGAGCGCCTTGGTCGCGGGGCCGGTGGGAACGCCGTCATCACTGCCGTCATCGCTGCCGCCACCGGCCTGCTTGGCGACGACGTCCTCGGCCGGACGCTGGCCGACCGTGATGCCGAGCGCCTGGCGCTTGCCGTCACGGAAGATCTCCAGCGGTACGCGCGCGCCGACCTGGCTGTTGGCGATGAGATAGCTGACGGTCTGGTCGGGGGTGACCTGCTGGCCACCGACGCGAAGGATCACGTCGCCCTGCTGGAGCCCGCCCTTGGCGCCGGCCTGACCGGGCACGAGCGCGCGGACGAGTTCGCCCTGGTCCTTGGGAATGCCGAGCGAGGCGGCGATATTCTCGTCGAGCGGCTGGAGGCTGACGCCGAGATAGCCGCGCGACGGGCGCTGGCCCCGGCGCAGCGTCTCGATGACCGGCTGGGCAAGCTCGGCGGGGATGGCGAGGCCGATGCCGACGCTGGCCCCGGTCGGCGAGATCAGCGCCGAGTTGATGCCGATGACATTGCCGTTGAGATCGAACATCGGACCGCCCGAATTGCCCATGTTGATGCTGGCATCGGTCTGGATATAGCGGTCGTAGGCGCCGTTGCCGGTGATCCCGCGATGGAGCGCCGAGACGATGCCGGCGGTGACGGTGCCGCCCAGCCCATAGGGATTGCCGATCGCGATGACCCAGTCACCGACGCGCGAACGGGTTGAATCGCCCCAGTTGACGAACGGCAGGTTGGTGCCGTCAATCTTGAGCAGGGCAAGATCGGAGGCCGTGTCGCGGCCGATGATCCGCGCCGTATATTCCTTGCGGTTGGTCATGATCACGGTGACGGTGTCGACGGTGCCGCCATTTTCGCCAGCGACGAGATGGTTGTTGGTGACGATGTAGCCATCGGGCGAAATGATGAAGCCCGACCCCAAGGAGCCGGCCTCGCGGGTCTGGGGCTGGCCGCCGTTGGGGGCGGGTTCCTGCTGGCCCGGGGCCTGGCCGCCGAACTGGCGGAAGAATTGTTCGAACGGGTCCGACTGCTGCTTCACCGCGACGCGCTGCTTGGTCGAGATGTTGACCACTGCCGGCTGGAGACGGGCGGCGAGATCGGCAAAGCTCATCGGCGCGCCGGGGCGCGGGGACATGGCGGTCGGCGAGTTTTGCGCAACCTGGGCGCCAACCGGACCGGTGGCGAGCGAGAAAGCGGTGCCGCCGATCAGCAGGGCACCGGTTACTCCATAAGCGTAGCGCACGATCGGAGACTCCTTGAGGAAACTCATTCGAAAAACCCTCATCTATTTAAGCGTAACTGGGCCCGACGCTAGGTTGATTGCATGAACGCGATTTGAACGGTGGCAGACGCCGTGCCCCGATCAGCGCCCCGAGAATTGCTTGAGATACTCGCTTTGCGGCGAGAGGATGACCGTGGTCGGGTTGGGCTTGTTCACGCCATCGCCGACGATCGTGGTCTGGTAGGACTGCATCGCGCGGTAGAAATCATAGAAGGACGCATCCTTGTTGAAGCTGGTCGCGTAGATTTTTGACGCATCGGCATCGGCCTGGGCGCGGATGATCTGCGCCGTTTTGGCGCCTTCTGCGCGGATCGAGCGGGCTTCCTGTTCGCGCGCGGTGCGCATCCGGTCGAAGGCGCTGTCGAGCGGCGTGCCGGTGGGCAGGTCGGCCTTCTTGATGCGGACATCGATCACTTCGGCGCCGTACTGGCGAGCGACCCGGTCGAGACCGCGTCGGACATTGTCCATCACGCCTTCGCGTTCGGGCGATAGCAGCGAGGCGAACGGGCGCTTGCCCAGTTCGTTGCGGAGTTCGGAGCCGAGGTTGGGGACCAGCGCGGCCTGCAAGCCGTCGACCGAGCGGGCGCGGATATACATGCGCAGCGGATCGACGATGCGATAGCGCGCGAAGGCGTCGACTTCGAGCCGCTGCTGGTCCGTCGAGGTGACTTGGCGGCCTTCCATGTCGACATCGAGCACGCGCTTGTCGACCCACACGAGATTGTCGACGAACGGGATCCGCCAGTTGAGCCCGGCGCCGTCGGAGCCGAGTGGCTGGTTCGGACGATACTGGTTGAGGATGTAGATCGGCTTGCCAAAGCGGGTGATGATCGCCTGGCGGGTTTCAGGGACAACGATGACCGTATTGAGCAGGATGATCAGCAGCGCGAAGGCAATCGCGGCGCTGGCCAGCGGACGGCGGAAGAGGAAGCTCATTTGGCTGCTCCCTGGGGCGCGCTTCGCGTGACGGCGGGAAGCGACTGGTAATTGTTGACGCCGGGGGCATCGACGATGGTCTTGTCGACGCCTTGCAGCACGCGCTCCATCGTCTCGTAATACATGCGACGACGAGTGACTTCGGGGGCAAGCTTATACTGTTCGTAGACCTTGTCGAAGGCGACCGCCTCGCCCTGTGCCTTGGCGGTCAGCTGGGTGGCGTAGGCGTTGGCGCCATTGATGTAGCTTTGCGCCTGCTGCTGCGCCGCCGACACTTCCTTGAAGGCGTCGAGTACCTTGGCCGGCGGATCGGCCTGGCGGATGGCGATGCCCTGGACCTGGACGCCCGAATGATAGCTGTCGAGGACGCGCTGCATTTCCTCCTGGACGCGGTTTTCGATCTCGCCGCGCTTCTGGGTGGCGTCGCGCAGGGTGACGTTGGCGATCGCCGCGCGCATCGCGCTTTCAGCGACCTGGCGAATGGTCTCGTCGGGCTGGGCCAGCTCGAACAGATATTGTTCGGGGACGCGGATATTGAAGCGCACCTGGTAGGCGATATCGATGATATTGCCGTCGCCGGTCAGCATCAGCGTCTCGCTCTCTTCAGAACCGAGGTCGATCGTCTGGATCTTTTCGACATCGACCTTGCGCACCTTGTCGATCGGCGCGGGCAGGGTGATCCCGACCCCGGGCGAGAGCGTGTAGGCGTAGCGGCCGAAGCGGGTGACGACGCCGCGCTCCTGGGGGGCGACCGAGTGGATCGAGGTCAGCAGGAGCCATAGCGCGGCAAGCGCGGCGGCGGCCCACAGGAAGATCGATCCATCGGGGCGAAAGCCGATCCCGCCGCTAGCGCCGCCATTATTGCCACCGCCACCGCCGCCAAACTTCTGGCGTCCGCGACGCAGCAGTTCCTCGAGATTGGGAGTGCCGGGCGTGCGCCCGGTCGGGCCTTCGGATGGGCGGCCCCACGGATTTTCAGCGGGCGAAGGCGCGTCATCATGAGGCGCGGGCTTCACGCCCTCTTCATCATGGCTGCCCGAGCCCCACGGCCCCTTGCTGTCGGCGAACAATCGCCCGATCAAATTGGTCATGAACAGTGTATAGGCACGGCGCGGTCGGAAAAACAGGGGAAGCGAGCGGATGCGACCGTTGCGCAACCTGAATGCGCATAATATATGCGCATGATGGCAAGCCGATCGCACCGCTCAGACCCTGCCGCTTCACGCAAGCGGGCAACCAACGTCTCGCTGTCGGAAGCGCTGGTCGCGGAGGCCAAGCAGCGCGGGATCAACGTATCACGTTCATGCGAGGAAGGGCTGGCGCGAGCGGTCAAGGCGCGGCGCGAAGCAGAGTGGCTGGCTGCCAATCGCGTGGCGCTCGAATCGAACCACTCATGGATCGAGACCAACGGCATTCCGCTTTCACAATTTCGGAAATTCTGATTGAGCCAGTATGACGTCTATCGGCCGAAGGGATCGGACGTACCGGTGGTCGATTGCCAGAGCGACGTGCTTGCCCATCTGCCAACTCGGTTCGTGATCGCCATGCTGCCGATCGACAAAGCCCCGGTCCCGGCCGAGCGATTCAATCCGGTTCTTTCGTTCGCGGGTGCCGACTATCAGCTCAGTCCGCAATATGTCGCCTCTCTGTCGATGACCGAGCTTGGGGAGCCGGTCGGATCGCTTGCCGGTGACCATCACGCGATCGTTACCGCGATCGATTTCCTGATCGGTGGATATTGATGACCGAGGATGACGGCGTTCGCATTCGATCGCGCAAGGAGGCGGGGGGCGTTGTCACGCTGATTGTCGACGGGGGCGGGCTGGAGAAGGTCGAGCGCGAGGCCCTGTACGAACGGATCGAGGCGAGCGAGAAGGCGGCGGGCGCCAGCGAGGTGCGGATCGCGATGACCGCAGCCAAGCAGGGGCGGACGATCATCGCCATCGCCAGCGGCAAGGGCGGGGTCGGCAAGTCGACCGTGTCGGCCAACCTGGCGGTCGCGCTGGCGCGGATGGGCAAGCGCGTCGGGCTGATCGATGCCGATATTTACGGGCCGTCGCAGCCGCGTTTGCTGGGCACCACGGCGCGGCCCGAGGCGCGGGACAAGACGCTGATCCCGGTCGAGGCGCAGGGGGTGCGATTATTGTCGGTCGGGCAGCTGGTTCCGGCGGGTCAGGCGCTGGCGTGGCGCGGGCCGATGGCGGCGGGCGCGCTGGCGCAGCTGATCGACGGGGCGTGGGGGGATACCGAGATCATCCTGGTCGACCTGCCGCCCGGAACCGGGGA
Organism: Sphingomonas sp. RB1R13; assembly: GCF_036663775.1. Taxonomy (NCBI): domain Bacteria; kingdom Pseudomonadati; phylum Pseudomonadota; class Alphaproteobacteria; order Sphingomonadales; family Sphingomonadaceae; genus Sphingomonas; species Sphingomonas sp. RB1R13. Next base: position 798,922 of record NZ_JAXOJM010000001.1, on the reverse strand, counting down.
CGTGCAATTGTCACTGGTGCAGAAGGCGCGGCCGGCGGCGGCGGTGATCGTGTCGACGCCGCAGGATCTGGCGCTGATCGACGCCGAGCGGGCGATCGACCTGTTCGGGAAAACGGGGGTGCCGATCGTCGGGCTGATCGAAAATATGGCGGGCTATGCCTGCCCGCATTGCGGCGAAAGTTCGGACCCGTTCGGGAGCGGGGGCGCGGAGGCGGCGGCGGGTCGGCTGGGGATCCCCTTCCTTGGGCGACTGCCTTTGTCGGCGAGCCTGCGCGAGGCATCGGATGCGGGCACGCCGCCGGCGGCAAGCGACGGTCCGGCGGGAGCGGCGTTTGCGGCGCTGGCGAGGGCCTTGCTGGCGCAGATGGAGAAAGTCGCTCGCTGAGGCATTGGTGGAGTGGAACAGGAGAAATGACGTGCCGCTGACCACCGACGCCGAGATTGATGCGCTGCTTGCGAGCGCGAAGACGATCGCCATCATCGGCGCATCGGACCGCCCCGACCGGGCGTCATACGGGGTGATGAAATTCGTCCAGGATCGCGGCTATCGCACGATCCCGGTCAATCCGCGCATCACCGGCGAGCATGTCCATGGCGAATTTGTATGGCGCGAGCTGGCGCAGATTGGCGAGCCGATCGATATCGTCGACATTTTCCGCAAAAGCGAAGACGTTGGCCCGGCGGTCGACGAGGCGATTGCGGCGGGGGCCAAGGCGGTGTGGATGCAGCTTGGCATCGCCAATGCCGAGGCAGCGGCCAGGGCCGAGGCGGCGGGATTGAAGGTGGTCGAGGACAAGTGCCTCAAGATCGAGCTTACGCGGAGCGGGGCGCGCGCGCAGACTGAATAGCCTCGGCTTGACTCGAACTGGGTGAAGGCGGACAAAACCGTGTCCGCCGCCTCGTCCGTCGCGGAAGTGTTGCATCCGACGACGTTCACAAGGGGGCAGGATATGATCAGCAAGATTTTGCGCGCCGCACTTCTGGCCGGCGTTGCGCTCGCCGGTGCGACGCCGACGATGGCGAATAATGCCTGGGGCAATTATCATTGGGCCAAGACTGGATCGACGCTGTCGCTCAAGGTCAACAAGGCGGTGACTTCTCAGTGGACGACCTACGTCGATACGGCAATCAATACCGACTGGAACGGGCGGTCGATTCTGAGCCTGACCAACCAGGCGGCGCCGGGCGGAACCAGCGCCAAGCGTTGCAGCCCGATTACCGGGCAAGTGCTGGTATGCAACGACAGCTATGGCAATCGCGGCTGGCTGGGGATCGCCTCGATCACGGCGGATGCTTCGTCGCACATCACGTCGGGGACGACCAAGCTCAACGACAGCTATTTCAACACCGCCCAATATAACAAACCCGAGTGGCGGGCGATGGTCGCGTGCCAGGAAATCGGCCATGATTTCGGGCTCGGGCACCAGGACGAGGCATTCGCAAACTACAACACCGGCAGCTGCATGGACTATACCAACGCGCCGCAGGGCGGGGTCGTCAGCGGATTTGACTATGGACCGAACAACAAGCATCCTAATGACCACGATACCGCAGAGCTGGGCCTCATCTATAATCATGCGGACGGCTACACGACGAGCACGGCGGCAACCAATTTCGGGGTGCGGCAGGTCGGCAAGGCGGTGCCGCAGGCGCTTCCTGATGCGGGCGATACGCGCGCCGAGTGGGGCGCCGCGACCCATCGCGACGGCAAGGGACGGCCCGACATGTTCAGCCGTTCGTTGCCCGGTGGCGGCAAGCAGCTGACGCACGTGTTCTGGGCGCTCGATGCAGATGGGCATGAGGCGGATTAGGCTTTTGTGACGGCGCTGGGCCAGGCAGGTCCAGCGCCGAAGCCTTACGCCGCAGCGATCATCATCTCCGGGATCATCACGGTCGGGCTGTCGATGCCTCGACGCAGGGCGAGGTCGTTGCCGGGCTCGAGGCTCGCAAACATGTCGAGCAGGGTCGAGGCGATGGTAATCTCGCTGATCGGGCCGACGATCTCGCCATGTTCGACTAGGAAGCCCGCGGCGCCGCGGCTGTAGTCGCCGGTGACGCCGTTGACGCCCATGCCGATGAGTTCGGTGATCAGGACGGCGCGGGGGTGGGCGGCGAGGAGTTCGGACGGGGTGCGGGTGCCGGCAGCGAGGTAAAGGTTGCCGGGGCCGGCGCCGGGCGCGCCCGAGACGCCACGGACGGCGTGGCCGGTGGGCATGATGCCGAGCTGGCGGGCGGCGGCGCTGTCGGCGATCCAGCCGGTGAGGGTGCCGTTGTCGATCAGCTTGCGCGCCGAGGTGGGGAGCCCCTCGCCATCGAAGGCGCGCGAGCGGAGGCCGCGCTGACGATGGGGATCGTCGTGGATGTCGATGCCGTGGGCGAAGATTTGCGCGCCGAGCTTGTCGATCAGGAAGCTCGACTTGCGGGCGATGCTCGACCCGCTGATCGCGCCGACGAAATGGCCGAGCAGCGAGGAGGCGACGCGCGGGTCAAAGATGACCGCCATCCGGCCCGAGACGGGTTTGACCGGGTCGAGCCGGGCGGCGGCGCGGCGGCCGGCGCGCTGGCCGATGATTTGGGCCTCCTCGAGGTCGGCTAAGAAGCGGGCGCTGTCATAATCATAGTCGCGCTGAAGCGCACCGGCCTCGCCCGCGACGACGCTGGCCGAGATGCCGTGGCCCGAGGAGCGCGAGGCGGCGGCGAAGCCCGCCGAGGTGGCGAGCGCGAGGACCGACTGCGAAACGGAGGCCGAGGCGCCGCCGCTGTTGGTGATGCGCGGGATGGCGAGGGCGGCGGCCTCCGCCTCGAGCGCGCGGGCCTTGAGCTCGGCGGGGTCGACATGGGTCGGGTCGAAGCTGTCGAGGTCGGCGGCGGTGTCTTGGAGGAGCAGTTCGGACGGGGCGAGCCCGGCATAGGGATCCTCGGGGGCTTCGGCAGCCATGGCGAGCGCGCGATCGACAAGGATCGCGAGCGCGTCGGGGGTCAGCGCCGAGGAGGCGACGCTGGCCGAACGGTGCCCACGAAAGACGCGAAGCCCGATCTGCTCGCCTTCGGACGAGGAGACATCCTCGAGCGCGGCCATGCGCACCTGCACCGATTGCGACAGGCCGCCGATATAGATGGCGTCGGCGGTGTCCGCGCCAGCTGCGCGGGCGCGCTCGACGAGGGCGGCGGCGGTGTCGCGGGCTTGGTCTGGGGTAAGCATGGCAGGCGAGTTAGGCGGTCAGGTGGCTGCGGACAAGCTGCCTGCCGACGCGAGTCCAACCGTGAGCATTGCAAGGAAGACGAGCAGTCCCGTCGTGCGGTTCGAGCGGAACAGCGCGAGCGCGAGGGTGCCGTTGGCGGGGTCGGCGCGGGCGACCTGGCTCGCAAGGTGAAGCGTCGCGGGGAGCAGGGTGAGAAGTGCGAGGGCGCGCGGCTGGACACTCCAGATCGCCAGTCCCCATCCGGCGAGCGCGGCAATGTAGCAGATGGCGATTCCAGTGGCGGCGTGGCGGCCGAGGCGGCGGGCGCTGCTCTTGACCCCGACGAGGGCGTCATCCTCGATATCCTGGACGGCGTAGAGCGTGTCGTAGCCGATCACCCAGGCGATACTTCCCGCCCACAGCCACAGCGCGGGGGCAGCGAGAGAGCTGGTGACCGCCGGCCAGCCGACGATCGCGCCCCATGAGAAGACCAGTCCTAGCCACGCCTGCGGCCACCAGGTGATGCGCTTCATAAACGGGTAGGCGGCAACGGGGAGGATCGAGGCGAGCGCGGCATATTGGGCGGTTCGGGGGAGCTGGAGCAGGACGATCAGGCCGACGAGGCATAGCGCGAGGGTCAGAATCCAGGCGGCGCGAAGGCTGGTGCGGCCGCTGGCGAGGGGGCGAAGGCGGGTGCGCTCGACCCGGGCGTCGAGGTCGCGGTCGACGATGTCGTTATAGACGCAGCCGGCCGAGCGCATCGCGAAGGCGCCGAGTGCGAGCCAGGCGAACAGGAGCCAGTGGCCGCCGACCCCGGCGAGCGCGACGCTCCACGCGCACGGCCAGTAAAGCAGCCACGCGCCAATCGGGCGGTCGAGCCGCATCAGGCTGGCGAGCGGACGGAGCGCGGCGGGGAGCGCACCGATCAGGCCGCGCGCCTCACTATCGGGGACAATGTCGGGGATGGTGCGGGAGTCGGTCACTGGGGCGGGTCTAGCGAAGCGCGGGGCGCGTGTCGCGGGCCGGGCGGAAATTGTCCAGGCTGAAGCCTCCGCCCCGGTCAGGCGGCCTTCTGGCGTTCCAGCAGCATGGCGAAGACCGAGGGGTGGAGCGGCTTCCTGAACTCGACACCGGCGACGAAATCGCGGGTCCAGCAGACATCGGCCTCGAGGCTTTCGAGCCCCGGAAACTTGATCCAGATAATCTCGTCCAGTTCGACCCGATCGACCAGGTTGATCGAGCAGCCTTCTGGCGAGAAGTCGCGGACGGTCACCTGATATTTCATTCCGCGAGTTCGGCGAAGGTCGATCTCGGCGTCGAACGGGAGCCGCGCCGTCCGGCGCTCGATGGGTTTCATGTCCTTAGTCATCGCAATTCATGGCCCCCCATTGGCGATTCTGCCTGTCAGTAACACAAGTTGCCGCCGTTGTGAGGCAGGATTGCGACCGGAGCGGTGCGATGCTGGCGGGGACCGCGGCGGCAGGCTAAGCCGTGGCCATGCCTGCAACCCCCGCCTGGCCCCCCAAATCGCTTCCGCGCCTGTTCGTGGAGGCGGCGCTGTCAGAGCAGGCGACGGTCACGCTCGACAGTGCGCAGGCCAATTATCTGGGCAATGTGCTGCGGCTGGCGGTCGGGGGACAGGTGTTGCTGTTTGACGAGGCAAGCGGCGAATGGATCGCAACCGTGGCGCAGATGACACGCAAATCGATGCAGTTGACGGTCGAGCGGCGAACGAAAGTGGCCGAAGCGGTGCCCGACCTGTGGCTAGCGTTCGCGCCGGTCAAGCGGACCCAACTCGACTGGCTGGTCGAGAAAGCGACCGAGCTTGGCGTGGCCAGGCTGTTGCCGGTGATGACCCGACGGACAGTGGTCGAGCGGATCAAGGGCGAGCGGCTGCGATCGATCGCGGTCGAGGCGGCGGAGCAATGCGGGCGGACGATGCTGCCGGCAATCGATGAACCGGTCGCGCTGGAGCGGATGCTGCAGGATCGCGACCCGGCGCGGACACTGTATTTTGCCGACGAGACCGGCGGGGAGCCGATGGCGAAGGCGTTTGCACCTGGGCCGGGGCTGATCCTGACCGGGCCCGAGGGCGGGTTTACGAGTGAGGAGCGCGCGATGATCCGGGCGACGGCGGGGGTGAAGGCGATCTCGCTCGGGCCCAGGATCCTGCGCGCCGAGACGGCGGCACTGGCGGCAGTGGCGGGATGGATGGCGTTCGCTGGCGACTGGAAGTAGGGGCGATCCATGACCACCAGAACCGACACCAGCGAGACCCCGTTCATCGAGAGCCGCGAGGACCTGCTTGCGGTCTTTTCGGGCGGGGAGAAGCCGCGCGACAAGTGGCTGATCGGCACCGAGCATGAGAAGTTCGTCTATCGGACGGCCGACCATCGCGCGCCGAGCTATGATGAGCCGGGCGGGATCCGCGACCTGCTTGCCGGTCTGACCGAATTTGGCTGGACCCCGGTCGAGGAGGGCGGAAAGGTCATCGCGCTCGCCGGCAAGGACGGGACGATCAGCCTTGAGCCTGCCGGGCAGTTGGAACTGTCGGGCGCGGCGCTATCGGACCTGCACCTGACCTGCGCCGAGGCGGGACGGCATCTCGAGCAGGTCAAGGCGATCGGGGACCGGCTGGGTCTGGGGTTCCTCGGGCTGGGGATGTGGCCCGACAAGGCGCGGGCCGATCTGCCGGTGATGCCCAAGGGGCGCTACGAGATCATGCTTCGGCACATGCCGCGGGTGGGCTCGCTCGGGCTCGACATGATGCTGCGGACCTGCACCATCCAGGTCAACCTCGATTATGCGTCCGAAGCCGACATGGTGAAGAAGTTTCGCGTCGGGCTGGCGTTGCAGCCGGTGGCGACCGCGCTGTTCGCCAATTCACCGCTGACCGAAGGCAAGCCCAATGGCTTCAAGTCGTTCCGCAGCCATATCTGGGAAGATACTGATCCACATCGGACCGGAATGCTGCCGTTCGTGTTCGAGGAGGGGTTCGGATACGAGCGATATTGCGACTATGCGCTCGACGTGCCGATGTATTTCGTCTTCCGCGACGGCAAATATATCGATGCTGCAGGCAAGAGTTTCCGTGATTTCCTGGATGGGAAACTGGACGTGCTGCCGGGCGAAAAGCCGCGCATGTCGGACTGGGTCGATCATATGTCGACGGCTTTCCCCGAGGTCCGATTGAAGAGCTTCCTCGAGATGCGCGGGGCCGATGGCGGGCCCTGGGGACGGATTTGTGCGCTGCCTGCGCTGTGGGTCGGACTGCTTTATGCCGACGGCGCGCTCGACGCGGCGTGGGACCGGGTCAAGCATTGGACGATCGAGGAGCGCGAGGCGTTGCGCCATGCCGTGCCGCGCCAGGCGTTGGCGGCGCCGGTTCCGGGTGGCGGCACGATGCGCGAACTGGCTGCCGAGGTGCTAAACATTGCCACCGCCGGGCTGACCGAGCGCGCTGCGCTCAATGGCGCGGGCGATAATGAAGGTGGCTTCCTCGACCCGCTGCGCGAAGTGGTGGCGAGCGGGATGACCTTTGCCGATCGGCTGCTCGAAAAATATCACGGCGAGTGGGGCGGCGATGTGTCGCGGGTATATGACGAGTTTTCGTTCTAGGCGGAGAAGATCATGACGGAGCGCCGCACGCTGTATCCCGAGTTTGAACCGCGCGAGGCGGGAATGCTCGACGTCGGCGACGGCCATTCGCTATACTGGGAGCGGAGCGGCAATGCGGTGGGCAAGAAGGTCGTCTTCCTCCACGGCGGTCCCGGCGGCGGGTCTAGCCCGAGCCATCGGCGGCAATTCGATCCGGCGCGCTATGACATCCTGGTGTTCGACCAGCGCGGGGCGGGCAAATCATTGCCGCATGCCAGCCTGGTGGCGAATACGACGGCGCATCTGGTGGCCGATATCGAGACGTTGCGGACGCACTTCGGGATCGACCGCTGGATGGTGTTCGGCGGATCGTGGGGATCGACGCTGAGCCTGGCCTATGCCGTCGCGCACCCCGATCGGGTGACCGAACTGGTCCTTCGCGGGGTGTTCCTGTTCGATCAATATGAAGTGGATTGGCTGTATCGGGAGGGCGGCGCGTCGTCGCTTTACCCAGAAGCGTGGGACGATTTCGTGGCGCCGATTGCCGAAGAGGAGCGGGGCGACCTCGTCGGGGCCTACCGGCGGCTGCTGACCGGGGACGACGCCGTGGCGCGGCTCGTTGCGGCCAAGGCGTGGAGCAAATGGGAAGCAGTGACTGTCACGCTGCTGCCGAGCAAGGACACCGAGGATCATTTTACATCCGACGAGGTTGCAATTGCGATCGCGCGGATCGAGAATCACTATATGGCCCATAAGGGGTGGCTGGCCGAGGGCGAGTTGCTGGCGGGGGCGGCAAAGCTGCGCGATATTCCGGGGGTGATCGTGCAGGGGCGTCATGACTGCTGCACCCCGCCGCGCGCGGCCTGGGCGCTGAAGCAGGCATGGCCCGAGGTCGAGCTAAATATTGTCCCCGACGGTGGCCACTTGTTCAGCGAACCGGGTGTTCTTGACGGGCTGGTGCGAGCAACCGACCGATTTGCCACAGTCTGATGCAAAAGTACCGGACCGCTATGAAATCACTGGAATGATACGATAAACTAAATAATCTTGGTGGCATGAATATCGCGTGGGGTAATTTCAACACCGGCCTCCAGTCTGTCCTCGACACCGCGCTCGACGCGGTGGTCGTCATGGGCGACGATGGCGTTATCATCGGCTGGAACAGCAGCGCCGAACGGATGTTCGGATGGACCGCGGCGGAGGCGATCGGCCAGTTGCTGAGTTCAACGATCGTCCCGCAGGTCCACCGCAAGAATCATGAAAATGGGCTGTCGCATTATCTGCAGACCGGCGAGGGGCCCGTGCTGGGCAAGCGGATCGAAGTTCCGGCGCGACGCCGCGATGGAAGCGAGATCCCGGTCGAACTGTCGATCAACGCCACCGAGCAGTTCGGCGCGCGAATGTACGTCGGCTTCCTGCGCGATATTTCGGACCGCCATGAGGCTGCCGAGCGCCAGCAGCGGGTCCTTCAGGAATCCGAGCATCGGGTGAAGAACATGCTCACGGTCGTTGCCGCGATCGCGCAGCAGACGGCGCGGGCGTCGCCCGATCTCGACAGCTTCAGCGAGGCGTTTTCGGGGCGATTGCAAAGCCTGGCCAAGGCACATCAGCTGCTCGTCGGGCGCGCGGTGTCCGACGTCGCGCTGACCGCGCTGGCCGAACAGGTGCTCGGCGCCGACGTGTCGCAAGGCCGCGCGCGGTTCGGTGGCCCTGAGATATTGCTTGAGCCCGGGCAATTGCTCGGTCTTTCGATGATCCTCCACGAACTGTACACCAACGCCGTCAAATATGGCGCGCTGTGCGGCGACGATGGCGAGGTTGCGCTCGACTGGGAAATCGAGGGCGACGAGATCGCCATGCGCTGGATCGAATGCGGACCGGCGTGCGAACCCGAGGGTACGAGCAGTGGCTTCGGCCAGCGGATGATCGCATTGAGCGTCAAGTCCGACCTTTGCGGGACGATCGAGCGCGACTGGCGGCCCGAGGGGCTGACGGTCATGCTGCGCTTCCCGCTCAAGACCGGCTAGAATTTCCGCCGCAACACGTTCCGTTGAGACCCTGATTCACGTTTGAGGTGGAAGAAGTAAGTTCTTCCACCTCAAACGATCAGGCTTTTTAGTCAGACCCTGATTCACGCTTTCGGTGGAAGAACTAAGTTCTTCCACCTCAAACGATCAGGCTCTAGAGCGCGGGGCCATGAGCAACACGCCCGCGATCACCCCGCAAATCGTCGCCGAGCACGGCTTTTCCACGGACGAATATGAGCGGCTGCTGCACGCCATGGGGCGCGAGCCGAACATGGTCGAGCTTGGCATATTCTCGGTCATGTGGTCCGAACATTGTTCTTATAAATCGTCGCGGGTGCACCTCAAGAAGCTGCCGACCACCGCGCCGTGGGTGATTTGCGGGCCGGGCGAAAATGCCGGGGTGATCGATATTGGCGAGGGGCCGGGTGGCACGAAACTGGCGGCGATCTTCAAGATGGAGAGCCACAACCATCCCTCCTACATCGAGCCCTACCAGGGCGCGGCGACCGGGGTCGGCGGCATATTGCGCGACGTGTTCACCATGGGCGCGCGCCCGGTGGCGAACCTAAACGCCCTGCGGTTCGGGCGGCCCGATCATCCCAAGACGCGGCACCTGGTCGCCGGCGTAGTCGCGGGGATTGGGGGATATGGCAATTGCGTGGGCGTGCCGACGGTCGGCGGCGAGGTGAATTTCGACGCGGCTTATGACGGCAATATATTGGTCAATGCGATGACCGTGGGAATCGCCGATCAGGACAAGATCTTCTACTCGGCGGCGTCGGGGATCGGCAACAAGATCGTCTATGTTGGATCCAAGACCGGCCGTGACGGGATCCATGGCGCGACCATGGCCAGCGCCGATTTCTCCGAGGATTCGGACGAGAAGCGTCCGACGGTCCAGGTTGGCGATCCGTTCACCGAGAAGTTGCTGATCGAGGCCTGCCTGGAGCTGATGGCGTCGGATGCGATCGTCGCGATCCAGGACATGGGCGCGGCTGGCCTCACCTCGTCGAGCGTCGAGATGGCGTCGAAGGGCGGGGTCGGCATCCGCCTCGACATGAACGCGGTGCCGTGCCGCGAGGAGGGGATGACCCCGTACGAAATGATGCTGTCGGAGAGCCAGGAGCGGATGCTCATGGTGCTGAAACCCGGGCGCGAGGGGTTTGCGGAAGGCATTTTCCGCAAATGGGAGTTGGACTTCGCGGTGATCGGCGAGGTGACTGATACGGGGCATATGGTGCTCGAATGGAATGGCGAGATCGTCGCCGACATTCCCCTCGGGCCGCTGGCCGACGAGGCGCCGTTGTATGAGCGGCCGTACTTGAGCCAGGACGAGTACAAGGCGTGGGCCAAGGTCGAGCCGCTCGGAGATATTCCCGAATCGACCAACATCGGCGCGGATTTGCTCAAGCTGATGGCGAGCCCGGCGATCGCCTCGCGGCGGTGGATCTGGGAGCAATATGACAGCCAGGTCGGCGCCGACACCGTCCAGACCGGGGGCGACGCCGCGATCGTGCGGATCCACGGGACCGAGCGGGGCCTCGCGATGACCACCGATTGCACGCCGCGCTATTGCTATGCCGACCCGGTCGAAGGGGGGAAGCAGGCCGTCGCCGAAGCGTACAGGAACCTGTGCGCGGTGGGGGCGACCCCGCTGGCGGTGACTAATTGCCTCAACTTCGGCAACCCCCAGCGGCCCGAGATCATGGCCCAGATTGTCGGGTGCCTGCAGGGGATGAGCGAGGCGTGCGTGGCGCTCGACATGCCGATCGTGAGCGGGAATGTGAGCCTCTACAACGAGACCAAGAACGACGACGGGACGGGAAGTGCGATATTGCCGACGCCGGCGATCGGGGCGGTGGGTGTGATTGAGGATGTAAGGAAGGCTGTGGGGATCGGTTTCAAAAATGATGGCGACCATCTTTGGCTCATCGGCAACGATGTTCATTCTGGCGAGCTCGGTCAATCTCTCTGGCTTCGCGAGGTGCACGACCTTCGAGACGGGCCGCCCCCGGCTGTCGACTTGCAACTTGAGCGCAAGGCAGCGGAGGTTGTTCGACAGGCGATTGCAGAAGGTTGGGTGACGGCAGTCCACGATGTCTCGGACGGCGGCTTAATGACAGCCATAACGGAAATGGCGCTTTCTGGGAATCTCGGCGCGACGATTGATGGGCAAGCAATCTACACGTCGAAAGCTGGAATGGCGGCTATCGCATTTGGGGAGTCGCAAGCGCGTTACGTAATCGCTGTCCGCGACTCCGATGACTATCGAGCGATCACGCTTGCCAAGGAGATGGGCGTTCCCTCGACCTGGCTGGGGATGTGCGGTGGAGATAGCATACAGTTGGGCGACTTCGGCCAATTCTGCGACGTAAGTCTCACCGACCTCCGCGCCGCGCACGAGGGGTTCTTCCCCGCGCTGATGGGTGCGGACGGGGCGCTGGCCTAGGCCGTTGTCGCGAGGATGAGCTCCACGGCTTCCTGCGGCTGATCCCACATGGGAAAGTGGCCGCAGTCTTCAAACCAATAGAGTTTGGCGCTGGGGAAGGCGGCCTTGGCGCGGGCGGCCTGACGGGGGAGGCAGAGGCGGTCCTGGCGGCCCCAGCCGATGACGAGATTGCCAGTCGACGGCGCGGCGGGACCGGGTTGGCTCGGGCCGGTCGAGAGGTCCTGGACGAGTGCGCCGAAGGTCGAGGTGTCGGCAAAGGCGCGCAATTCGTGGGCGGTCATCGCCGGGTCCAAACCCGAGGGACGATTTACAAGCTGGAGCAGGGTCGCGCCCCGGGTCAGCGTATGAGCGGCGATGCGGGGGAGCAGCGGTCGGATCAGGCGGAGGAGCCGACCCGACGCGCCAAGCGTGATCGCGAGATATTTGGCCTCCCAGCCCTGCCAGAAACCGCCGGGGTCGAGCGCAATGCAGTTGCCGACGCGACCGAGGCGGGCGAGTTCGAGGACGATACGACCGCCGAGCGAGCTGCCGACGACGTCGATGCCGGTCAGGCCATGCTCGTCGAACAGGGCGTTCATGCTTCGGATCAGGCCGACGAAGGTGCCACTGTCGGCCTCAGCCGCGGTCATGCCGTGGCCGGGTAGTTCGAAGGTGATAACCTCGCGGTGCCTGGCCAACGCGGGCAACACCATGTCCCACGCGTGCGCAGTGGCGCCGAGTCCGTGGACGAGGAGTAGGGGCTTGCCGCTCCCGGTGCGATGAAGCGTTGGACCTGTCATCACCGTAGAACGCGACGCGCGCTGCTATGGGTGCAACGGCGGCTAGATCCGGCCGAAGCTCTGGTTGGTCGACTTGCGGCCGAAGGCGCCCTGCGGCACGGCGCGGGTGAGGAGGGGGTTGGTGGCCTTGTCGAACAGCTCGACCGTCGCGTTGAACAGGCGGCGCAGTTCGACCACTTCGGGGATGAGTTCGTCGGGGAAGCGGCGGGTCTCGACGCAGCTTCGCGCGGTATTCTCGATCGTCTCGGCGACCGCCGCGAGGGGTTCGGCGCCGAACATCAGCGCTTCACCCTTCAGCGTGTGCGCGGGGATAACCAGCGCGGCGCTGTTCTGCTCGTGCATCGCCGCCTCGATCGCCGCGACCGACTTGAAGCCGTCTTCGCGGAAATAGGTCAGGATGCGGATGAAGCCGCCGCCAAGCTCGGCGCGGCTCTTTTCGAAATACATCCAGTCGACGAGGTCGAGTTGGTCGTCGGTCACTGATCGTCCCCTGCCCCAAGCGTCATCGCCGGGCTGCTTCGCCAGAGACGCTACGCGCGAAAGGGTAAAGACGGGGTTATTTTCGGCGGGTTCTCGGCGCCGCGGGAGGCTTGCCGCCGCCGGGGTTGGCGTCGTGATACGGATTCTTGGTCGAACGCATCGTCAGGCGCAGCGGGATCGCGCCAAGGCCGAGGTCCTTGCGCATCGAATTGACGAGGTAGCGCTGGTAGCTGTCGGGCAACTGGTCGACGCGGCTGCCGAAGATGACGAAGCTGGGCGGGCGCGACTTCACCTGGGTGACGTAGCGCAGCTTGATCCGCTTGCCGCCGGGGGCTGGTGGCGGGTTGGCGTCGACCGCTTTTTCGAACCAGCGGTTGAGCTCGCCGGTGCCGACGCGGCGTGACCAGGCATCGCGCAGGTCGAAAGCCGCCTTGAAGAGGACGTCGATGCCCTTGCCCGACTTGGCCGAGACAGTCAGCAGGGTAACACCCTTCAATTGCGACAGCCCGTCCTCGAGCGCGCCCTTGACCCCGTTGAACAGCGAGGAGGCGTTCTCGGCGACGTCCCATTTGTTGAGCGCGATGATCAGCGCGCGGCCTTCCTGTTCGACCGAGTCGGCGATCTTGAGGTCCTGCACCTCGAGCCCGCGAGTCGCGTCGAGAAGGAGGACGACGACCTCTGCATGGTCGATCGCGCGCTTCGTGTCCTGGGTCGACAGCCATTCGAGCTTGTCGTCTATCTTGGCGCGTTTGCGCAAGCCGGCGGTGTCGACCAGCCGGACGGGGCGCGGCTGGCCCTCTTCGTCGACCCAGTTGTAGTCGGTGGTGATCGAGTCGCGGGTGATGCCGGCTTCGGGCCCGGTGATCATCCGTTCCTCGCCAAGGATGCGGTTGACCAGCGTCGACTTGCCCGCATTGGGGCGGCCGACGATGGCGAGCTTGAGCGGGCCGCCTTCGGGCCAGGCATCATATTCGTCCTCGTTCGGACTTTGCGCCTCGAACGCGTCGCAGATCGGCATCAGCGCGTCGAACAAGTCGGCCATGCCTTCGCCATGTTCGGCGCTGAGCGCGAGCGGGTCGCCAAGCCCGAGCTTGTAGGCGCCCAGCCGCTCGGCCTCGGCCCCGCGGCCTTCGGCCTTGTTGGCGGCGACGATGACCGGCGTGTCCTGCGCGCGCAGCCAGCGGCCGATTTCCTCGTCGAGCGCGGTCAGGCCTTCGCGGGCGTCGATCAGGAACAGCGCGACATCGGCGTCGGCGACCGCCGCCTCGGTCTGCTGGCGCATCCGGCCGGGGAGTGAGACGGGATCCTCGTCCTCGTAACCGGCGGTGTCGATGACGCGGAACTCGAGCCCCATCAACTGGCCCTCGCCCTCGCGGCGATCGCGGGTTACGCCGGGGCGATCATCGACCAGCGCGACGCGCTTGCCGACGAGGCGGTTGAACAGGGTCGATTTGCCGACGTTGGGTCGGCCGACGATTGCGACGACGGGAAGCGGCATGGGCTAGCCCCTGCCCGCTGGCGGGGCGGGGGTCAACGTTTGGGCGAAGAACGCCGGTACAGCCCTCTACCGATACGCCGCCAAACGGCCCGAATCGGTCAATATATAAAGCGTCTGGTTGGCGACGACGGGGGGCAGGCTGACGGTGCCGCCGGCGTTGGTCTGGCTCTGGAACGAGCCGTTGGCGGGGTTGAGGTTGATCAGCGTACCGTTCGATCCGGTCAGGATCAGCCGGTCGCCGGCCATGATCGGACCTTCATAGCTGATCGATCCGGCCTTGGCCTTGGCCTTGCGATAGCGCGGCAGCTGGCTGATCCAGCGGACCTTGCCGGTCGAGCGCGCGACCGCGACCACCTTGGCTTCGTCGGTGACGATGAACACCCAGTCACCAACGACGCAGGGGGTCGAGATTCCGGCGAGATTGAGTTCCCACAGCCGCTGGCCGCTGACGAGGTCGAGCGCGACCATCCGCCCGCCCTGGCCAAGGGCGAACACCTGGCCCTGGTCGATCACCGCATCGGCGTCGACATCGGCGAGGCTGGAGACGCTGGTGCGGACCGAGGTGCGGGCGAGCGTGTCCTGCCACACCATGCGGCCGTTTTCGTAGCGATAGGCGTTGAGCTCGCCCGACGAGAAGCCGGCGATGACCGTGCCCTGGCCGATCGCCGGGGAACCGGCGCCGAACACGCCAGCGATTTCGAGTGCGGCGGCGTTCGACCATTTGGTCTTCCCGTCGGCCTGGCTCATGGCATAAATCTGGTTGTCCTGGCTGATGGCGTATAGCGTGCCGTCGGCGACCGAGGGGGCACCACGCAACGGGCCGCCCGGACGGACCTGCCAGACTTTGCCGCCATTGCCGGTGTCGAGCGCCGCGACGAAGCCGAGCCCGTTGGTGGCGAATACGCGCCCGCCGTCGACCGCGACCCCGCCACCGAACAGCGACTTGGCGCCGCGCGCCGCGGTGCCGAACTGGGTCGCCCATAGCGCAGCACCGGTGCGGGCATCGAAGGCGCGGACGGTCGAGGCGGTGTCGATCGTGAAGACCTTGCCGCCCGAGACGACCGGGGCGGCGGCGAGGCGCGCGCCCTTGGCATCGCCAGCGCCGATCGACACGTTGAACGCTTGACCGAGCGACTTGCCGAGCGCGAGGTGGCCGGGCGACTTGCCGGGCGCCCCGCCGGGCTGGCTCCAGTCGCTGTTCACCTGGGCCGGGGGAAGCGTCATCGGGATAGCGGCGGTGGCCGGATCGACCGAAATGTCGAGCTCGGTGGCAAGGATCGAGATGCGCTCGCCGAGCACCGGGGTCTTGGGCTTGCCCTTGCGCAGCGTGCTGCACCCGGCAAGCGCCGCGCCGAGCATCAGGGCCGTGGTCAGAGTGCGAAAGCGAGTCATGGCGAAGTCCTTGATGGCAAGAAGAAAGCGCTGGGTAGCAGCGGGTTAGCGAGAAACTTGCGGGAGCGAAGCGCTGGCGTCGACTCCGAGCGAGCCCGCCATCTGCACCGCGCGGCCGCGGATCGAATCGGGGACGGTCGGGTCGGCGGCAATCTGGCCGAACAGGCGTCCGGCCTCGCTCTTGCGATTGGCCTTGAGCAGCGCGAGCCCGGTCATTTCGCCGGCGCTTCCGAACCACGGCTGGCCGGGCTTGGCGAGCGGGGCGAGGCGGGCGATGACGGCTTGCGGGGTGAGGCTGTCAAAATCGAGGCTGGTGAGGCGGATGGTGGCGAGGTCGCGCCACGGCTGGGGCACGCTGTCGTCGGCGGCGACGGCGGTGTAGATCGAAATCGCGCGCGGCCGCTGGTTCTGCTGGAGCGCAAGCGCGGCATTGGTCAGCCGGGCCGAAATGGCGATGGCGTCGGCATTGGACTTTTCGAGCGGGGCGAGCTGGGCCGGGACGGTCGCGGTCTTGCCGTTGCCGATATCCTCAATCGCCTGCGACAATTTCTCGCCATCCGCAGCGGCCTGCTTCGCCTGCTGGTCGCGCCAGAAGAACAGCGCGGCGATGGCAATGAGCAGCAGGACGAGCCCGGCGATGGCCCATTTGCCATAGGCGCGGGCGGCATCGCGCAGATTGTCACGGCGCAGATTCTCGTCGACTTCGCGGGCGAAGGTCGTTGCGGACTGATCGGGGGCAATCGCCAAGGGACATCCTCATTGGCCTCATCGCGAGGCATCGGGCGCGGGGAACGTGGTGGCTTCTTCCCCCCGCCAAGCTGAACAAAAGCTGGCGTGGCGGTCCTAGCGGGAGGGGCGGGCAAAGGCAAAGGGGGGAAGGCGGGAGTCTTTATTGGCTCACCTGTCGCTGGGTTTTTGAATGTTCACACATGTTCGCGGTCGTGACGATGTTTTGCCGTTGCGTCGGGTAGGGCGCGAAGGCGTGATCCGGAGGTTCGAAAGAGCCGACCGGGACGGTGGCATATTTGGAGTGCTGTAGGACAGGAAAATCGGTGAGAGGCGAGATTGCGAGGACGACCACCTCAACAATATTGGCGATGGCTAGGCCGCCAGGCGATCCTGACGCATGCGCAGCGTGACTACCAGGCCGCTCGCCTGCCAGTCATACCCGAGCATTCCGCCCAATTGCCCGGAGACGCTACGCGCGATGAGCTTGCTCCCATAGCCTTTCAGGACGGGCTCATCGATAATCGACGGGCCCCCAGTTTCGGCCCAGATCAGGCAAATATCGTCACCGTCGATCAAACTGGTGATGTCGAGCGACCCCGCCGCGCACGACAGGCAGCCATATTTGACCGAGTTGGTCGCCAACTCGTGAACGACCATGGCCAGCGCAGTTGCCGCGCGCTCGCCGACTCCCATCCGCGCGACCGCGACCCGAATGCGCCCGGAAAAGGCGGCAGTTTCGTCATAGGGGGCGAGCAGGATCGAAATGAGGTCGCCGAGCAGCGCCGCCTTGCCCTGCTCCCCCGGCAGCGGACGGACAAGGTCATGGGCGCGCCCGAGCGAGGTCAGCCGCTGCGTCAGTTCGCTGGTCATCGCCTCGACCGAGATTGCCGAACGACCCGTCAACTGGGTCAGGCCGGCGGCCAGGGCGAGCAAATTCTTGACCCGGTGGCTCATTTCCCCGGCCAGCAGTTCGCTGCCCTCCTCGGCCTGCTTGCGGCCGGTGACATCGATGAAGATCCCGAACATCACGCGATCGACGATGCCGACGTCGGCCCCCTGGCCGCGGGCCGAAATCCACCGCACCTCGTCGCCCAGGCAGATGCGGAAGTCGATTTCATAGGAACCGGCGACCGAGCGGGTCGCGGAGAAGGCCGCTCGCACCCGGTCGCGATCGGCCGGATGGATGTGCGTGGAGAGTTGTTCGAAGCTGACCTGGTCTGCCCATGGCAGGCCCCACAGGGTGAACGACCGCTCGTCCATCGCGAAGCTGTCGAGATCGACCTGCCACGACCATAAGGCGACGCACGCCGCCTCGACCGCCAGGCGGAGCTGCTCTTCACGCCAGACCGGTGGAGCGGATTGCCCGGACGCCAAACGCATTCCTTTCAGGAACCAGCCGCGAGCCATGTGCCCGGCAGGCGCGATGCGCAAGCGCGAAGTGGGGGGGGGCTTCGCTATCCGAGAACCGACCCAAGCCTAAACCTGCTGCCGGTGGGTCCGTCCGTTTGACCCTAACCAAATGCAATGGATGGATGTAAGTTAAATTGCCTTCGCCCGATACGTCTCCGCCTCAGTCGGGAATGCCCTGGCCTTCACTTCCCCCGCATAGCTTGCCACCGCGTCGGTGATCCTTGCCGCCATGTCGTCGTAGCGTTTCACGAAGCGGGGGGTGCGTTCGAACAGGCCGAGCATGTCTTCGGTGACGAGGACCTGGCCGTCGCAACGGGCCGAGGCGCCGATGCCGATGGTGGGGATGGCGACGGCCGTGGTGAGCTGGTCGGCGAGGCTTTCCAGCACCCCTTCGATGACGATGCAGAAGGCGCCGGCGTCGGCGACGGCGCGAGTGTCGGCGAGGATGCGGTGCGCTTCGGCGTCGCTGCGACCGCGCGCGCCATAGCCGCCCAATTGGTTGACCGCCTGGGGGGTGAGGCCGACGTGGCCGATGACGGGGATGCCGCGCTTCGAGAGGAAATCGATGGTCGGGGCGATCGCCTCGCCGCCTTCCAGCTTGACCGCCGCGCAGCCGCTTTCCTTCATGATCCGCGCGGCCGAGGTGAAGGCTTGTTCGGGCGAGGCTTCGTAGCTGCCGAAGGGCATGTCGACCGCGACCATGCTGTGCCAGCTGCCGCGAACGACCGCTGCGCCATGGTTGCACATCATCTCGAGCGTGACGGGAACGGTCGAGGGAAGGCCATAGATGATCTGGCCAAGGCTGTCGCCGACGAGCAGCATGTCGCAATGCGGATCAAGCAGTTGCGCCATGCGCATGGTGTAGGCGGTCAGCATCACGATCGGGTCGGCAGTGGTGCCGCCTACCTTGCGCTGGCGGATGGCGGGGACGGTGATGCGCTTGCCGGGGACGGGCGAGGGGGTCGCGCGGCTGGTCGCTGTGTCGAGGGTGAAGGTGGACATGGGGCCAAGTGTAGCCACCGCGCGACGAGTGGACCAGCCCGTTCGGTCGACCCCGCGAGCCGAGCAGACTGACGACAATCGCAATCATTAACGAAAGCGCGCCCCTAGACCGATGAGGCGGCGCACCATTCCCCCTGTGCGCGTCGCATTCCCTGAATGAACGAGAAGGTATTTTTTATGACCAAGCGCATCATCCTGGCCGCGGCGTCGACGCTGGCGTTGCTGGCCGGTCCGGCGCTGGCCCAGACGGTTGGCGCATCGGGCGGTGTTTCGGGTAGCGTAACGGCGCCAGTGCCGGCGCTGCCGCCCCTGCCGAGCGTGACGACTCCGGCGGTGTCGGCGAGCGGATCGGCGGCGGCTGACCTGACGACCCCGCCGGCGGACATTGCGGTGACCCCGACGGCGAGCGATCCGCTGGCCCCGGTGGCTGGCAAGACGGGCAAGGCGGCCAAGGCGAAGAAGCGGGCGCGCTAGGCGACAAAGGTGCGGGGGGCGAGAGTCCCCCGCATCACTTGGCGCATCACTTGGCGCATCACCCCGCGCAATACCATTAGCTTAGCCGCGAGCGGCGAGGGCTTTCTGAATTTCGAGCATCCCCTGCGCGGCGCCCATGTCGGGGACGGTCGCGCCTTCGCCGATCTGGTCCCATTCGGCGAGGATGCGGTCCGCGGCGTCGGCGGGCTGGTCGTGGCCGATGTAAATGCCGTGGCTCATGGTGATCGTCGCGCGCTCGATCCCGCTGGCCCCCGCGAGCAGGATGGCGCGGGTTGGCGCATTGTCGGCGACGAGCGCGAGGAGCGCGGGGCTGACCCGGTCGGGGTCGAGCAGCTCGAGCGCCTCGGGCGGGAGCAGTCCCTCGGTCATCGCGGTGCGCGCGGTCGGGGCGAGGCAATTGACGCGGATATTATTCTTCGCGCCTTCGATCGAAAGGGTCTGCATGAGGCCGACGAGCGCCATTTTGGCCGCGCCATAGTTGGACTGGCCGAAATTGCCGTAGAGCCCCGATGACGAGGTGGTCATGACGATGCGGCCGTAGTTGTTGGTGCGCATCTGGTCCCACAGCGCGTGGGTGCAGAGGTAAGCGCCGGTGAGGTGGACGTCGATCACGTCGCGCCAGTCGGCGAGGGTCATTTTCGAGAAGCTCTTGTCGCGCAGGATGCCGGCATTGTTGACGAGGATGTCGACCTTGCCGAAGCGCCGGGTGGCTTCGTCGACCATCGCGCTGACGGCGGCTTCGTCGGTGACCGAGGCGGCAATGGCATGAGCGGTGCCGCCGTGGCCTGCAATCTCGGCGGCGACGGCGTGGGCCTTGTCGATCGACTGCGGGATGTCGTTGATGACGATGTTGGCGCCGTGGGCGGCGAGAAGGTGGGCGTGGGCGCGGCCGAGGCCGGCCCCGGCGCCGGTGATGAGCGCGGTGCGGCCGGTGAGATCGATCGACATGGGAGTTTCCTTAGCGGGAGGGAACGACACGGCCGGAGCAGCTGCCGAAGCCGATGCGGACGGCGCCGGAAGCTTCGCACCAGCCGGTGAGGGTGAGCTCGTCACCGTCTTCGAGGAAGCTGCGCTGTTCGCCGCTGGGCAGGGTGATCGGGGCTTTGCCGCCTTGAGAGATTTCGAGGAGCGAGCCCTGGCCGGTGGCGTCGGCGGTCGACAGCGTGCCGGTGCCGATGAGGTCGCCGGGGGAAAGGTTGCAGCCGTTCGAACTGTGGTGCGCGACGATCTGCGCGGCGGACCAGTACATGGCGGCGGAGGCTTCGCCATTGCTCAGGATGTGGAGCGGGAGGCCGGCGGTGCGCATCGCTTCGGTCGAAATGGTGACGATGAGGCTGATGCCGAGTGCGCCCTGCTCGCGGTCGGCTGGGTCGTCGAGATAGGGGAGCGGGGCGGGGTCGCCGGCCGGGCGCGGCGGCATGGGCTTGCGGAAGGGCAGGAGCGCGTCGGCCGAGATGATCCACGGCGAGACACTGGTCAGGAAATTCTTGGCGAGGAAGGGCCCCAACGGTTGATATTCCCACGCCTGGAGGTCGCGCGCCGACCAGTCGTTAAGCAGACAGTAGCCGGCGATATGGCCCCCCGCCTCGGCGATGGGAACGGGCGAGCCGAGTGCATTGCCGCGGCCGATCCACAGCCCGAGCTCGAGCTCATAATCGAGGCGGCGCGAGGGGGAGTAGGTCGGTTCGGTCGCTTCGGGGGGCTTGCGCTGGCCGCTCGGGCGGATGACCGGATGTCCCGACACGCGGACCGAGCTGGCGCGGCCGTGATAGCCAATGGGGACATATTTATAGTTGGGCATCAGCGGCTGATCGGGGCGGAACTGGCGGCCGACGTTGGTGGCGTGGTGGATCCCGACGTAGAAATCGGTGAAGTCGCCAATCTGGACGGGGAGGTGCATCGTTACCGCCGATTGGGCGACGAGATGCGGCTCGAGCGAAGCGCGGTGGGCGGGGTCGCTCAGCAGGCCGGACAGGCGGCGGCGAAGCGCGCGCTCGTCGGCGGGGGTACGGGCGAGCCAGCTGTTGAGGGTGGGCTGCGACAAGGCGCGCTGCCACGCCGGATCGAGTAGTGGGGCGATCGCGGCGAGGTCGAGGATCTGGTCGCCGATAGCGCAGCCGATCGCTGCGTCGTCGCCGCGCTGGAAGACCCCGAGCGGCAGGTTCTGGATCGGGAAGTCGGGGTGACCGTTGGCGCTATCGACCCAGCTGGTGCGCAGCGGATCGTGAGTTTCGTCGAGCGTCGTCATTGCACTTTCCCCGCGCCGGTCAAGGCGCGGGGGTTAGGGCGAGCCGCCGAAAAGGTCTAGTTTACGTTGACGTTGATCTTGTCGGGAATGTTGATCGTGGTGGCCTTGCTGCCGAGGCCAAGCTGGTCACGGAAAACATAGAGAAGGCCGAGGACGACGATGATCAACACGACCACCGCGACGATCCCGCCGCTGCCGCCGCCACCGTTTTCAATGATCGTGGTGTGCTCCACTGGCCGTTCGTCATTGTCCATGATGCTGCTCCCTGGGTTGCTTGTTTGATGTGCGAAACAATTTGCGGCGGACGTGGTTCCAGATGTCCCGGAACGAAGCGGAGGCTAGGCCGGTTAAGGGGCAATGAGAATCATTTTCGTGTGCGCGCTGGTGATCGTCGGCGGGTGCCATCAGAATTCGCCGGTCGCCGAGCGCGCGACCCCGGTCAATGCGGCAGTCGCGATCGGATCTCCGACGGCGCCAATCGCAAAAGCGCCCGTTGCATCGCCCAACCAAGGCCGGTTGGCCGAACCGAAAGGCAAAATCGACCCCAAGGGTCCCGAAGGGGCTAGGCAAGTCGTGCAACGCTACGCCTCGCTTATCGAGGGCGGAAAGGGTGCCGAGGCGCAGGCGGCGTGGGGCAAGGGGATCGAGCAGGGCATGCTCGGCCCGGCCCGGCTGGCGGCGCTGCGGGGGGTCCATTTCGAAGTCGGCACGCCCTATGACCAGGAGGGAGCAGCTGGTTCGATCTACATCATGGTGCCGCTAACGCTGACCGCGACCGACAGGGCAGGGAAGCCCGTCCGATACGCGGGGCCCGTCACGCTGCGCCGGGTCAATGACGTCGACGGGGCGAGCGCCGAGCAGTTGCGCTGGCACATGGTCCAGGGCGAACTGGTCGCGACGAAGTGACGCATCTTTCGGCGACGCGCGGCGTTGATCGGATCGAGACATAAGGAGAAGAGCAATGTCGGGCTTTGAGGACATCAAGGAACATATGGAAGTCATCGGCGCCGACGGTGTGCATGTCGGCACGGTCGACCATACCGACGGCGACCGCATCAAGCTGACCAAGATGGACAGCGGCGAAGGCAGCCATCAGGGCCACCATCATTACATCTCGCGCGGGCTCGTCGCCGGGGTCGAAGGTGACAAGGTGCGACTGTCGGCCAATGCCGATGTCGCGGTGACGTTCGAAGAGGAAGAAAGCGGCGCCGCTTAAGCGCGCTGCTTGCCAGGAAAACGGCGCGGCGTAATTTGCGTTGTTTGCGTACGGAAGGGGCGCGCTGTCGAAAGACGGCGCGCCCTTTTTCGTTACACCAGCGATTTCGAGACTTGTTCGAACAGGTCCTTCGACAGGCCGGGCGTCGCCGCCATGCGTTCGAGTTCGGTGCGCATCAGGGCGGCTCGGCCGGGCTCGAAGCGGCGCCAGCGGGCAAGCGGGGTGACCAGCCGCGCGGCGGACTGCGGATTGATGCGGTCGGTGTCGAGCAGCATGTCGGCAATGAAACGATAGCCCGCGCCCGAGGGGTCGTGGAACGCCCACTGGTTGGCGCCGAAACTGCCGAGCAGCGAGCGCAGGCGGTTGGGGTTGGTCATGCTGAAATCGGGGTGGCTGGCGAGGGCCTCGACTGCCGATAGCGTGTCGGTCCGCTGGGCGGCGGCCTGAAGCCCGAACCATTTGTCGAGGATCAGCGGGTCCCCGGCGGCGCGATCGTGGAAGGCGGCGAGGGCGGCCTCGCGTTCGGGCCCGTCGAGGCTGACGAGGATCGACAGCGCGCCTTGGCGGTCGGTCATATTGTCAGCGGCGTCAAATTGCGCCTTGGCGAGAGTGGCGCCGCGGACAGGATCGCCGGCAGCAAGCAGGCCGAGCGCGACGGTGCGCAGGCGGCGGATGCCCTTGGCGGCGGGGGACAGGTCGTGGCCGGGGGCGGTTTCGCGCTGGGCGGCGGCGAGGGGTTCGGCGAGGGACTGGCCGATGGCGGAGCGAAGCGCCTCGCGCGCGGCGTGGATCGCGCCGGGATCGACGAGGGCCATGCGGTCGCCGATCAGGCTTTCGGAGGGGAGCAGGAGTGCTTCGCCCTTGTAGGCGGGATCGAGCGCATTGGAGGCAAGGGTGCGGCGCATCGACTCGATCACCGGGGCGGGATCGGCGGGATCGCCCTTGGCCCCGGCAATGAGGGTGCGCAGCATCAGGTCCTGGAGCGCTTCGTAGCGGGCGAAGGGATCGGGATCATGTTCGGCCAGCGCTTCGAGTTCGCCGGGCGCACGAGCTACGTCGAGGCTGATTGGGGCGGAGAAGTCGCGGTTGATCGACAGCATGGCGGGTTCGGTGACGCCGTCGAAGGCGATGCTCTGCTCGGCCTCCGTCAGGAGGATCAGGCGTTCGGGGGCGAGCTCGGCGCCGCTGTCGCGGCCGATCAACGCGGTGCGTAACGGGATGACCATCGGCTGCTTGGTGGGCTGGCCGGGAGTGGCGGGGACTGTTTGCGACACATGGAGGATGGTGGTGCCGTTCGACTGGTCGAGGCGGGCGGTGATGGTGGGTGTGCCGGCCTGCGAATACCACAAGCGGAACTGGGTGAGGTCGGTGCCGCTGGCGTCTTCCATCGCCTTGACGAAATCCTCGCAGGTCACGGCCTGGCCGTCATGGCGGTCGAAGTAGAGGTCGGAGCCGGCGCGGAACTTGTCGGGCCCGAGGATGGTGCGCATCATGCGGATCAGCTCGGCGCCCTTGTTGTAGACGGTGGCGGTGTAGAAGTTGGTGATCTCCATGTAGGATTCGGGGCGTACGGGATGGGCGAGCGGACCGGCGTCCTCGGGGAATTGGGCCATGCGCAACATCCGGACATCCTCGATCCGCTTGACTGCGGCCGAGCCCATGTCGGCCGAAAAGCCCTGGTCGCGGAACACGGTGAAGCCTTCCTTGAGGCTAAGCTGGAACCAGTCGCGGCAGGTGACGCGGTCGCCCGACCAATTGTGGAAATATTCATGCGCGACCACTGCAGCGATGGCGTCGAAATCGGCATCGGTGGCGGTGTCGGGATCGGCCATGATGTAGCGCGAGTTGAAGATGTTGAGGCCTTTGTTCTCCATCGCGCCAAAGTTGAAATCGTCTACGGCAACGATGTTGAACAGGGACAGGTCATATTCGCGGCCATAGACGCGCTCGTCCCACGCCATCGATGCTTTCAGCGCGCCCATTGCGTGGGCGGTCTTGGCGAGGTCCTGTTCGCGCACCCAGATGGCGAGGTCGACGGTGCGGCCCGACATGGTGGTGAAGCAGTCGCGGTTGGCGGCGAGATCGCCGGCGACCATCGCGAAGAGGTAAGATGGCTTGGGGAAGGGATCGTGCCATTCGGCCCAGTGCGTGCCGTCGGCGCCGTCGCCGCTGGCAGTGCAGTTTCCGTTGGCGAGGAGGATGGGGAGGAGCGCCTTGTCGGCGGTCATGCGGACGCGATAGGTCGACAGGACATCGGGGCGATCGGGGTGGAAGGCGATGCGACGGAAACCCTCGCTTTCGCACTGGGTGCACAGGATCCCGCCCGAGGCGTAGAGCCCCATCAGTTTCTTGTTGGCCGAGGGGGCGAGGGTGACTTCACTGTCGATCGTGGCGCGGTCGCCGGTGATGGTGATGATCAGCGCGCCGTCGTCGGTGACGGGAGTGATGGTGGCGCCATCAAGACGGATCCAGTCGGCGACGAGATCATCGCCTTCGAGGCGGAGCGGTCGGTCGTGATGGCCGTTGCGGACGACGGTCAGCGTGGCGCGGACGGTCGAGCGATCGGGATCGAGCGTCACGTCGAGCGAGACGTCGGGGACCAGCCAGTCGGGTGCGCGATAGTCGGCGCGGCGGGTTTCGGCATGAGCGGGGGCGGCGGGGGTGGGCGCGGCAGATGGCGCGGTGCGGATATCCATCGTCATGATCTAGGGACGAGGGCGCGGACGGGCAATGCGCAGCGCCGCCGTTGGTCGATCTGCCAATGGTGATGGTCATGGCTGTAGTGCTGATATAATACACTACCGTCATTCAGGGGACGACCATGCTGCTTCATATTATCGCCGCCGCCATCACGCCGCCGTTCGACGTCGAAATCGCGTCGCGCGCCTATCTCGACACGCTGAAGGGCGCCGCGCGGGCCAAATCCGACGCCTATTTCGAGGGTGGTTACTGGCTGACACTGTGGGGCGCAGGCGTGACGATGCTGTCGTATTGGGTGATGTTGCGCACGGGCTGGTCGGCGAAATGGCGCGAACTTGCCGAGCGGATCACGCGGTGGCGGTTCGTTCAGGCGCTGCTCTATGCGCTGCCATTCGGGATCGTCGGCGCGCTGCTGACGCTGCCGTGGATGATCTACGAGGACTATGTCCGCGAGCAGCAATATGGGCTGATGAACCAGTCGCCGGGCAAGTGGGCGGTGGAGCAGTCGATCGTGCTGGGAGTCAATACGCTGATCTTCGCGCTGGTCGTGGCGGTGGTGTTCGCGCTGATCCGCTGGTCGCCGCGGCGGTGGTGGCTGTGGTCGGCCGGCGCGGTGACGCTGTTGCTGGCAGTTTTCGTGATGGTCACGCCGGTGTTCATCTCGCCGCTGCTCAATACGTACAAGCCGATGGCGGCGGGGCCGATGCGCGACCAAATACTGGCGATGGCGCACGCCAACCATATCCCGACCGACAATGTCTATGTTTTCGATGCGTCGAAACAGTCGAAGCGGGTGTCGGCCAATGTCTCGGGACTGGGGCCGACGATCCGGATTTCGCTCAACGACAATCTGCTTAATCGCGCGAGCCCAGCGGGGGTCAAGGCGGTGATGGGGCATGAGATGGGCCACTATGTCCTTAATCATGTGCCGTGGATGATCGCTCAGTTCGCGGTGTTGCTGCTGGCGGTGATGTTTGCGCTATGGTGGTCGGTGCCGCGGCTTATCGCGCGTTGTGGGGGGCAGTGGGGCGTGAGCGGGGCGGCCGACCTGGCGGCAGTGCCGGCCTATATGCTGATCGTTACGCTGATCTTTCTAGTGGCGACGCCGGTGACCAACACGCTGATCCGGCGTCACGAGGCGCAGGCCGATGCGTTCGGGCTGGATGCCGCGCGAGCGCCCGACGGCTTTGCCGAAAGCGCGATGCAGCTGAGCGAATATCGCAAGCTGGAGCCGGGGCCGATCGAGGAGGCCTTGTTCTATGACCATCCCTCGGGATCCGAGCGGGTCCATCGGGCGATGGCGTGGAAGGCGGCGCACCTGGCGCAATTGCCGGTCGATCAGCGCGGCGTGGTGCGGCCCTTCCCCGCGCCTTCCGATAGAGCGAGCAGCATGCCGAGCAACGCCAGTGTCCCACCCGCAGCCGCCAGCAGCGACCAGCGATAGCCCTCGAACGCGGTCGACAAAGCCATCGCGATGATCGGGGTCAGCACGCCCGACCACGCCGCCTTGCCCGGCCCGATCCGCCGCACCACCGGGAAATAAAGGCTGAACGCCAGCACCGACGCGACCAGTGCGAGATAGATTAGCCCGAGCCAATATTCCGGTCGGGGATCGAACCGTGGCGGCCCGGTCATCTGCCATGCCAGACCGGCATCGATCACCGCCCCGACCGCCATTGACCAGGTCAGCAGCACCGGGATCGGTACTCGCCGCACCCGCTCCAATGCTTGATAGACGTTCGCTACCGACGCTCCGACCATGCCCACGACGGTCAGCAACAACCCCAGCCCAATCTCTGGCCCGAACGCCGGATGATCCTGCGCTTCATGGACGAACAGCAGCGCGATCCCGGCCACCGCGACTGCGCCCCCGGCCAGGAAACGCCTGCTTACCCGATGCCCGAGCCACGCCCAGGCGAGCAGGCTGTTGGGGATCAGCAACAGCGCGAAAACTGTCGCCACCAGCCCCGACGTGATGTGACGCTCGGCCAGATAGACGGCGTTGAAATTGACGCAGAACTGCATCAGCCCGAGCAGCAGCGCCGCGCGCAGTAAGCCACGATCGGGGCGGAGGGAGTGTCCCTGAACCCTCGACACCACGGCCATCGCCGCCCCTGCGATGATGAAGCGATAGGTCACCGACCATTGCGCGGGCACCGGGCCAAGCTGAAAGCGGATGACGAACCAGGTCGAACTCCAGATCAGCGTGAACAGGATGAAGGGAAGAATGATCTGGCGGAAGCGATGTTCGTTCTGGCGGTGATCGGTCGGGGGGTTTTGGCTCACAGCGCGCGGATCGCGTCGGCAAGCTGGCCGACCGCAGCCATGTCCTGGTCCCAACTGGTCATGAGTCTGACTTCGCCGGGGCCCCAGTCGTAAAAGTCGAACCCGGCGGCGCGCAGGGTCGCAGCTTCGGTCGGGGTCATGCGGACGAACAGCTCATTAGCTTCGACGGGGTGAACCAGCCGTTCGGGACCAGTCGCGTCGGCCAGGGCGCGGGCGGCGGCGTTGGCGGCGCGGCCGTTGGCGAGCCAGCGGTCGTCTTCGATCAGCGCGAGCAATTGTGCGGCGCTATAGCGACCTTTGGACAGGAGATGGCCCGAACGCTTGCGACGGACAAGGGTGACATCGGCGAGTTCGGGTTTGAAGAAGATCAGCGCCTCGCTGTTCATCCCGCCATTCTTGACGAAGCCGAAGCTGAGCGCATCGACCCCGGCGCGCCAAGTGACGTCGGCCAGCGATTCACCCGTCGCGGCCATGGCGTTGGCAAGGCGCGCGCCATCCATGTGAAAGCCGAGCCCGCGGCGTTTGGCGACGTCGCCGAGCGCAGCGACTTCGGCGGCGCGGTACACGAGGCCATATTCCGTCGCGTTGGTGATCGACAGGGCGCGCGGCTGGACCTGGTGGACGTCGGCGCGAACCCGGGCACAGGCAGCCTCGACCGTGTCGGGCGTGAGCTTGGCGCCGACACCGTCGAGCAGGGTCAGCTTGGCGCCAGTGAAGAAGCCCGGCGCGCCCGCCTCGTCGACTTCGATATGCGCTTCGCGGTGGCACAGGATGGCGCCTTCGGGCGGGCACAGCGCGGCGAGTGCGAGGCAGTTCGCGGCGGTGCCGGTGGTGATCCACAGGGCGCGCACCGAAGTCTCGAACAGGTCGGAAAAGGCACCGTCGAGCCGGCGGCTCCACGCATCGCCGTCATAGGGAGTGTCGAGCCGGTTGGCGGCAACCAGCGCATTGAGCACCACCGGGTGACATGGTGCGGCATTATCGGAAAAAAACTGCATGGATTTGGCGATGGCGAGCGGCGTGGCTGCGGTCAACGACGAAAACCCCTGCGCCGCGTGGCGCCGGAGCTTTCATCCTAGTCTACGAACGACTGGTTCTAGAGTGAGCCGCTGACGTTGGTGAACGTTACGCTCAGTTTCGAACCGACAGCGGTCATCGCGCCAATTGCGGCGACGGCAATCAAGGCCGCAATCAGGCCATACTCGATCGCGGTGGCACCGCGATTATTCCGCGCGAGCTTCAGAAAAGTGCGCATGTCGGTTTTCCTTCAATGGTGATGAAGGGATAAGCCGCCGATGTTAAGAAAGTCTGAAACGGAGCCCTGTCGTGTCCGGAAAATGGTGCTGCCGAAGGGGATCGAACCCTTGACCTCAGCCTTACCAAGGATGCGCTCTACCACTGAGCTACGGCAGCATTGTCGGCGCCGGGATGGGCGGGGGACGCGGGGCCTATGGCGGGCGGGGCGGGTCGCGTCAAGGCGGGTTGCGGTAGGCGGGGTGATCGCCCTAGCGTCAGCCGATGAGCGAGAAGAGCAAGGACGAGCGGCTGGCCGAGGCGCTGCGCAACAATCTGCGGCGCAGAAAACAGCAGGCGCGCGAGGTCGATCCGGTGGTCCCCGAGACGTCGCCCAAGGAACAGGGCGGCTCTTAGAGCCGGGCGCAGGCGGCTTCGAGCCAGGCGCGGTCCTCGCCGTCGAGCTGCGGACCGATTTTTGCCAGAACCTGTGCGTGATAGTCGTCAAGCCACGCGAGTTCGGTGGGGAGGAGCATTTCCTTGACGATCAAGCGGCGTTCGATCGGGGCGAAGGTCAACGTGTCGAAACCGAGCGTTTCCTTGTCGGCGTTGGCTTGGGGTTTTTCGACCACCAGCACCAGATTCTCGATGCGGATGCCATAGGCGCCGGCCTTGTAATAGCCCGGCTCGTTGGACAGGATCATGCCCGCAGCAAGCGGTTCGTCGCCGCCCGACTGGCTCGATCCGGCGGGCGAAATCCGTTGCGGGCCTTCGTGGACCGACAGGAAGCTGCCGACGCCGTGGCCGGTGCCATGGGCATAATCGAGCCCGGCTTCCCACAGCGGGCGGCGCGCGAAGCTGTCTAGCTGCGAGCCGCGCACACCTTTGGGGAAGATGGCTGAGGCGAGCGCGATATGGCCGCGCAGGACGCGGGTGAAACGATCGCGCATTTCGTCGCTCGGGGTACCGATGGCGAGGGTGCGGGTGATGTCGGTGGTGCCGTCGGCATATTGGCCGCCCGAATCGATCAGGTAGAGCGAGTCCTGGTCGAAGGTGCGATTGGTTTCGGGCGAGGCCTTGTAGTGGACGATCGCGCCATTGGGTCCGGCACCAGAGATTGAATCGAACGACAGGTCCTTGAGCAGGCCGGTGTCGGCGCGAAAGGCTTCGAGCCGGTCCGACGCGGTGAGTTCGTCGAGCTGGCCCTTGGGGGCTTCGATTTCGACCCAGCGCAGGAAGCGCGCGATCGCGGCGCCGTCGCGGGCCTGCGCCGCCTGGTGCCCGGCGATCTCGACGCGGTTCTTGATCGCGCGGGGAAGGACGGTGGGGTCGCGCTGGCTGATGATGGTCGCCCCGGCGGCATCGAGCGCTTCGAAGATCGCCGCGACCGAACGTTCGGGATCGACCGCGACATTCTTGGGGCCGAGGGTACGAAGCGCGGCTTCGAAATCGGCGCGCTCGTGGAGGCGGACGCCATTGCCGAGGTGCTGGGCGACGTCGGGGCCGACTTTTTCGGAGGCGACGAACAGGTCGGCAGTGCCGTCGGCGTTGACGAGGGCATAGGCGAGCGCGACCGGGGTGTGGCTCACGTCGGCGCCGCGCACGTTGAAGGTCCAGGCGATCGAATCGAGCGCAGCGAGGACGGCGGTGTCGGCGCCCTGCTTGACCAGCCAGTCGGCGATGGCGCTGCGCTTGTCGGCCGAGGACTGGCCGGCAAATTCATCGGGCTGGACGACGAGGCGGGCCTTCGACGCTTCGGGGCGGTCCTGCCAGACGATGTCGATCGGGTTGAGCGCGACCGCGACAAGCTCGGCTCCACGAGCCTTGAGTGCGTCGCTAGCCTGCCGCACCCAGTCCCGCGAATGGAGCCACGGGTCGTAGCCAATGCGGCCGCCTTGTGGGGCATGATCCTTGAGCCATGAGGCGATGCTGGTCTCGGGGACCGACTGATAGCTCCACTGGTCGCCCGAAACCTGGCTGCGGACCTGAAGCGTGTAGCGGCCGTCGGTGAAGATCGCGGCTTCCTGAGGCAGGACCACCGCCGAGCCCGCCGAGCCCTTGAATCCCGTCAGCCATTCCAGTCGCTGGGCGTAACTGCCGACATATTCGCTCATATGCTCGTCGGTCAGGGGGACGACGAAACCGTCGAGCCGGTCCTCGGCAAGCTGGGCGCGAAGGGCGGCGAGACGGTCGGCGTAGCTGGACATGGCAATCTCTCGTTCGGACGCTAGAAGGCCCCGGGATAGACCCATTCGCTGCTCGCAGGAACCCCGATGACCCTTCCCCCGCCACCTGTCGCCGACCGGCGCCCGCATCAATCGACCCATCATGGCGTGACGATCAGTGACGATTGGGCGTGGCTTCGCGATGCCGGCTATCCGACCGTCACGGACGAAGACGTGCTGTCCTATCTGAAGGCGGAGAACGCCTATTTCGAAGCGGCGATGGCGCCGCAGGCCGCGCTCGTCGAGACGCTGTTCCAGGAGATGAAGGGGCGGATCAAGGAGGATCTGGCGAGCGTTCCCGCGCCTGACGGACCTTATGATTATTGGTGGGCGTACAAGCCGGGCGAGCAATATCGGCAATGGTATCGCCAGCTGCGCGATGGCGGCGCCGAGGAGCTGATCTTCGACGAAGTCGCGGCGGCGGCGGGGCATGATTATTTCCGGTTGGGCGCGCTGGTGACGTCGCCCGATTATCGGCTGCTGGCGACGCTGGTCGACGATGACGGGTCCGAGCGGTTCAAGCTGCGGGTCCGCGATATCGCCAGTGGCGAGGACATCGAGACGATCAGCACGGTGGTCAACGGGGCGCCGGTATGGGCGGCGGACAGCGGCGGCATCGCCTATACCGAAGTCAACGAGCATTGGCGCAGCGACAAGGCCAAATATCACCGGCTGGGCGACGACCCTGCCCAGGCGGCGATCCTGTATGAAGAGGTCGACGACAAGGGGTTTCAGGTCGGGCTGGGCAAGTCGCAGGACGATGCGCTGATCTTCATCGGCACCGGCGACAATACGACCAGCGAAGTGCGCTTCGTGCCGGCGAGCGACCCGACGGCGCCGCCAGTGCTGGTTGCGGCGCGCAAGGCCAATGTCGAATATCAATGCGATGCGGCGCACGGACGACTGTGGATCGTGACCAATGACGCGCACGTCAATTTCCGGCTGGTGTCGGCGGCGATCGAGACGCCCGGCGAATGGCGCGAGGAGAAGGCCGGGTCCGATCGGGTCTATCTTAGGGGGGCGACGTCGTATCGCGATCACCTTGCGCTGACGACGCGGATCGACGGGCTCGATGCGCTGGTGCTTCGCGGATATGACGGGGACGAGCGCGCGATCCCGTTCGGCGAGGCGGCCTATTCGGCCGATTTCGGAGGCAATGCCGATTTCGCGCCGGTTGCCTATCGGGTCGGCTATTCGTCGATGGTCACCCCGCCCACGGTTTATGATTATCATGCCCACGATGACCGGCTCGAAACGCTGCGGGTGCTCGAGATTCCGTCGGGGCATGATCCGGCCGATTATGTCATCGACCGCCGGCTGGTTGCCGCGCGGGACGGGGCAATGGTGCCGGTCTCGATCGTGCGTCGGGCGGACAGCAAGCTCGACGGGTCGGGGCGGTTGTTTCTCTATGGCTATGGCGCCTACGGGCTGGCGATTCCGCCGGGCTTTTCGCCGAGCCGGCTAAGCCTGGTCGACCGGGACTTCTCCTTTGCGATTGCGCATATTCGCGGCGGAGATGACCTTGGCCATGGCTGGTATCTCGACGGGAAGCTGACCAGGCGGACCAACACGTTCAACGATTTCGTCGATGTTGCGCGCGGGCTGATCGACCTTGGCTATGCCACGCAAGGCCGGATCGCGGCGCAGGGCGGGTCGGCCGGGGGCGAGCTGATGGGGGCGGTAGCCAACCAGGCGCCCGAGCTGTGGGGCGCGATTGTTGCCGATGTGCCGTTCGTCGATGTGCTCAATACGATGCTCGATGGCGACCTGCCGCTGACGCCGGGCGAATGGCCCGAGTGGGGCAATCCGATCGCGGACAAGGCGGCGTTCGACCTCATCCAAGGTTATTCTCCGTACGACAATGTCGAGGCGAAGGCCTATCCGCCGATGCTGATCACTGGCGGGCTCAACGACCCGCGCGTGACCTATTGGGAGCCGGCGAAATGGGCCGCTCGGCTGCGTGCGACCAAGACCGATGACAATCTGCTGCTGCTCAAGATCAACATGGGCGCGGGCCACGGCGGCAAGTCGGGGCGGTGGGACAGTTTGCGTGAGCAGGCCGAGGCCTATGCCTTTGTTCTGGGGCAGATGGGCAGCGAATGAACCCCGTCTTCACGCAGGCGATTACCGCGAGCGAAGCGGATATCGACGAGCTGGGGCACGTCAATAATGCGGTGTGGGTGCAGTGGATCCAGACGGTCGCGGTGGCGCATTGGGATGCGGTTGCCGAACCGCTGCATCATGAGGCCTATTTTTGGGTGATCGTGCGGCACGAGATCGACTATCTGCGCGCCGCCTTTGCGGGCGACCTGATCACCGCGCGCACGTGGGTCGGCGAGGTGCCCAAGGGCGCCCGGTTTGATCGGCACATGGAGTTTGTCGGCGCGGACGGGAAGCTTCGCGTTCGCGCCAAGACGCAATGGGCGATCATCGACAAGGCCGCCGGACGCCCTATCCGAGTGCCCCTCGAAGTGGTGGCGCCGTTCCTCGCAGCGGACTAGGATCGCCCGATGAGCAACATCATTCTCCACGATTTCTGGCGCTCGTCGGCGAGCTATCGCGTTCGCATCGGCCTCAACCTGAAGGGCGTCGCCTACACCTCCCACTCAGTCGGTCTGCCCGCTGACGAGCATAAGTCGGCCGACTATCGCGCGCTCAATCCTCAGGGTTTCGTGCCGATGCTGGAAATCGACGGCCACCGCCTGACGCAGAGCCTGGCGATCCTCGACTACCTCGACGCGACCCACAAGGAACCGCCCTTCGTCCCGCATGATCCCGCCGAGCGCAGCCATGTGCTGGCAATGGCCCTGGTCATCGCATGTGATATCCACCCCCTCAACAATTTGCGCGTCCTCAAATATCTCGGCAGGCCGCTTGGCCAGACCGAAGCTGTTCGGGACCACTGGTATCGCCATTGGATAGCCGAAGCCTTCCCTGCGCTGGAAGCAATGGCCGCGCGCTCAGCCGGACGGTGGCTGAGTGGCGACGGGGTCAGCCTCGCCGACATTTGCCTGGTCCCGCAAATATATAATGCGCGACGCTTCGACGTACCGCTCGACGCCTATCCGACCCTCGTCAGGATTGATGCCACAGCGCAAAATCATCCCGCCTTCGCCGCCGCGCATCCCGACCGCCAGGAGCAGCCAGCATGAACCGAGTCGCCACGATGAACCGCGGGATCGAGCATGCCCGCGCGCTCGACAGTGTTGAGATCCCGAGCCTGGAAGGGCAATGCTCCGCGGAGGAGTGGGCGATCCGGGTCGACCTTGCCGCGGCCTATCGGCTCGTGGCCTATTATGGCTGGGATGACCTCATCTTCACCCACTTGTCGGCGCGGGTGCCGGGGCCGGAGCATCATTTTCTGATGAACCCCTATAATCTCATGTTCGAGGAAGTGACCGCGTCGTCGCTGGTCAAGATCGATGTCCACGGCCGTGCGGTCGACCCGACGCCGTTCGTCACCAATCCGGCGGGCTTCACGATCCATTCGGCGATCCACATGGCGCGGGACGATGCCCATGCGGTGATGCATCTCCACACGCCTTTCGGCCAGGCGGTGTCGGCGCATGGCGAGGGACTGTTGCCGCTGACCCAGACCGCGATGCTGGCGCGGGGCGACATGGCGTTCCACGATTACGAGGGCGTCGCGACCGACCTTGACGAGCGCGAGCGGCTGGTCGCGGACCTAGGCGACAAGACGTCGATGCTGCTGCGCAATCACGGCACGCTGACGGTTGGCAAGACGATCGGCGAGGCGTTCGTGCGGATGTATTTCCTCGAGCGGGCGTGCGAGGCGCAGGTTTATGCACTGTCGGCGGGGGACAATATCAGCAATCCGCCGCAGGGAACGCCCGAACTCGCCGCGGAGCAGGCCCGGGCGACGATCCCACTCGGGGCAAATCTGCTCGCCTGGCCGGCGCTGAAGCGCAAGGCGTATCGGCTCGACCCGGGGTTCGCAACCTAGCCCAATGCCTCCAGCTGGGCGATCGCTTCGGGCGGAAGGGTCAGGTGCGCCGCCGCCATATTTTCGCGCAAATGAGCGCGCGACGAAGTGCCCGGGATGAGCAGGATGTTGGGTGCGCGCTGGAGCAGCCACGCCAGCGCGACCTGCATCGGGGTGGCGCCTAGATCGGCGGCGACCTGCGACAGGCGGTCGGATTGGATCGGGGAGAAACCGCCGAGCGGGAAGAAGGGGACATAGGCGATGCCGTCGGCGGCGAGGCTGTCGATCAAAGCATCATCGTCGCGGTAGACGAGATTATACTGGTTCTGGACGCACACGATGTCGGTGATTCGGCGGCCGTCGGCGACCTGTTTTGCCGTGACGTTGCTGAGGCCGATATGGCGGATGACGCCTTCTTTCTGGAGATCCGCAAGGACCGCGAGCGGCTCGTCGAGCGATCCTTCGGCGGGGCCCATCTGACTGAACATGCTGCGCAGGTTGACGACGTCGATCGCCTCGCGGCCCAGGCGGCGAAGGTTGTCGTGGATCGCCCTGGTGAGCTGCTTTTTCGAGAACGCCGGCTTCCATGAACCGTCGTCGCCGCGCAGCGCGCCGACCTTGGTCACCAGGACGAGGTCCGCAGGATAGGGATCAAGCGCCTCGCGGATGATTTCGTTGACGACGAACGGCCCGTAATAATCGCTCGTGTCGATATGGTTGACCCCGCCGGCCACTGCCTCGCGAAGCACGGCGATGGCTTCGTCGCGGTCGCGCGGCGGGCCGAAGACATGGGGCCCGGCGAGCTGCATCGCGCCATAGCCCATGCGATTGACGGTAAACGAGCCAAGCGGCGCGACCTGGTGGGGCAAGCCAGTTTGATTGGGCATCGGGGGAACTCCGGGTGGGGGCCAAGCGATATGGGGATGAGAGTCTCGACTGGCCAGCCCATCTATCGGTGACGCTGGCTTACAACCCATCGCCGCCCGCGTCCTGCGCACGAACCGGAGAGTTTCGAATGAACATATTGATGGTCCTGACCAGCCACAGCGAGCTTGGCGATAGCGGCAAGAAAACCGGTTTCTGGCTGGAGGAATTCGCCGCGCCTTATTATGTGCTGAAGGACGCCGGGCACGAGATCACGCTGGCCAGCCCGAGGGGTGGGCAACCCCCGCTCGACCCCAAAAGCGATGCCCCCGACGCGCAGACCGATGCGACCCGGCGCTTCAAGACCGATGGCGCGGCGCAAACGCAATTGGCGACGACCGAGCGCCTGTCCGATATCGATGCGACCATGTTCGACGGGGTATTTTATCCGGGCGGGCACGGGCCGATGTGGGACTTGGCCGAGGATGCAGATTCCAAGGCGCTGATCGAGGAGATGATGGCGGCGGGCAAGCCGGTGGCGCTGGTCTGCCATGCCCCCGCCGCGCTGAAGAATGTGATGACCCCGGGCGGCGCGCCGCTGGTACGGGGGAAGAAGGTGACAGGCTTCACCAATGGCGAGGAAGATGCCGTCGGGCTGACCAATGTGGTGCCGTTCCTGCTGGAGGAAATGCTCAAGGCCAAAGGCGGAGACTATGTGAAGGGGCCGGATTTCAACCCCTATGTGGTTACCGACGGGCTGTTGATCACTGGGCAGAACCCGCCTTCGAGCGGGCCCGCGGCGGAAGCGCTGATGAAGGCGCTGACGGCGGAAAGCGTCGCATAGGCTCTTAGGCGCTAGCGCCCTTCGGGGGTGAAGGTGGCGACCAGATCAAAGCGATCGCCGCGGAATGTCTGGCCAACGACGGTCACGGCATTTCCAGCTCGCCAGGTCGACCGTTCGACGAGCAGGCACGGCGTGTGGCGCGAAATGGCGAGGTGATGGCTGGCGTCGGTGCCCGCACCTACGGCGCTGATCCGATGCCGCGCCTGGGTCCACGGCACCTGGGCCAGCAGCCACTCGCCCGGAGACTGCGCCGCGAAGTCCGCCTCGGCCGCTTCAGGGACGCATGTCAGGCTGATCAACCGATCTTCGAACGCGAATGGACCGTCTTTGCCGTGGTGAACGCCAGTGACATGGCGCAGGCGTGTGCCGACGGCAAAATCACCGCTGCGCCCATCATCGGTGACGATGCGCGAGGACAGGAGGGCGAAACGATAGCTGCCGGTCCGTTCGGCAATGGCCTTGCCGATGTCCGGTATGTCGAGAATGGCCGACTGGACATGGGGATAGGCGACGAAGGTGCCCGCCTTGCGCCGCCGCTCGATCAGGCCGGCGCGGACGAGGTTGGTCAGCGCCTTGCCAACGGTCGCGCGGGCGCAGCCATATTCAATGACAAGCTCATGCTCGAACGGGATGCGGTGCCCCGGCGGCCATTCGCCTGATGCGATGCGCGCTTCGATGTCGCGTCCGATGCGGTTGGAAATGGTCATGCCGCGAGGATCCGGTCGATGACCGCGAGATAGCGTTGGGTGACCTGCACGGCGTCGCGATGGCGACCGGCGGAGACGAGTCTTTCGCCCCGCCGCCAGACCGAATCGATGCAGTTGCTGCGCGACGCGAACACCATATTGTCGAGCAGCTGGTCCCCCGATCGGCCGTGCATGGCGGGGTGGCGAGGATCGAGCGTCATGAAATCGGCCGAGTGGCCGACCGCCAGCCCGGGCGCGATGCCGACCGCCTGTGCGCCGCCGGCCAGGGTCGCGCCGAACAGTCGGCGGGCGACCGACGGGCAGGCATCGCTGGCCAGCACGTTGCGCGACCGGTGCGCAAGCCGCTGGCTATATTCAAGCGCACGCAACTCCTGCGAGGGATCGATCAAAATGTTGGAATCGGTACCGGTGGCGATCCGTCCGCCGGCGTCGAGGAAGCGCTTGGCAGGGAAGATGCCATCGCCCAGATTGGCTTCGGTGATGGGGCACAGGCCGGCAACCGCGCCGCTGACCGCCAGCCGGTCGGTCTCGGCATCGGTCAAGTGGGTCGCGTGGATGAGGCACCAGCGGGGGTCCAACGCGACATTGTCATCGAGCCATTCGACCGGGCGTTTGCCGAGGAAGGCGAGGCAGTCGGTCACTTCCTTGACCTGTTCGGCGGCGTGGATGTGGATCGGGCCGTGGGGGTGCATGGCGATCAAGTGGGCCAGCTGTTCGGGGGTAACCGCGCGCAGGCTGTGCGGGGCGATGCCGAGCCTGTCGCCGTCGGCCAGCAATGGTCGACAGGCGTCGAGAAGGCGGGCGAAACTGTCGAGATTGTGGATGAAGCGACGCTGGCCCGGCGTGGGCGGGGCGCCGCCGAAATTGCTGTGCGCGTAAAACACCGGGAGCAGGGTCAGGCCGATGCCGGTGGCGTGGGCGGCGGCGGCGATGCGGGCGGCCATCTCGGCAGGGTCGGCATAGGCGCCGCCCTCGGCGTCGTGGTGCAGATAGTGAAACTCGCCGACGTGGGTGTAGCCGGTCTCGAGCATCTCGGCATAGGCCATTGCGGCGATGGCCTCCATGTCGTCGGGGGTCAGCCGGTCGAGGAAGCGGTACATGACCTCGCGCCAGCTCCAGAAATTATCGTCGGCTTTCGTGCCGCGATGTTCGGCGAGGCCCGCCATTCCGCGCTGGAAGGCATGGCTGTGGACGTTCGCCAGTCCGGGCAAGAGGATGTGGTGATGATCGTCGCCGGGGAGGGCGGGCGTGCCCGTATCGATCGCGCTGACCAGGCCATGATCGATCGTGATGCGGACGTCCTTCGCCCAGCCATCGGGCAGCAGTGCCGTTGCGGACCATAATGTCGGCATGACCAATCTCCCTGAGCGTTAATAATATGTCTAGACATAATCACACCGGTCTGCAACCACTGGGTGTAAGCCGCGAACGGGATGGGTGAGGCGATGGACATGATCATGACGGCGGGGTCGGTGCCGCTTGGCGGATGGCGGAGCATCTATCGCGGCGAAACGCCCGTGCTCGATCCGTCGTGCGAAGCCAGCATCATCGCCAGCGCGGCGGCGGTTGCGCGCATTCTGGCGCGGAACGAGCCGGTTTACGGGATCAACACCGGCTTCGGGAAACTGGCGAGCGTCAGGATCAGCGACGACGACCTGCAAACGCTCCAGCGCAACATCGTGCTGAGCCATGCGGCGGGAGTCGGCGAGGCGATGCCAGTCGCCATCGCGCGGCTGATGATGGCGCTGAAATTGGCGAGCCTGGCGCAGGGCGCGTCGGGGGTGCGGATGGCGACGGTCGCACTGATCGGGGCGATGCTTGCCAAACAGCTGACCCCGGTGATCCCGGCACAGGGATCGGTCGGCGCGTCGGGCGATCTTGCCCCGCTGGCGCATATGGCGGCGGCGATGATCGGCGCGGGCGAGATCTGGGTTGAGGGGGTTGCAGTGCCCGCGGCGCAGGCGCTGGCCGATGCCGGGCTCGCACCGCTCGTGCTTGGTCCCAAGGAGGGGCTGGCGCTGCTCAACGGAACCCAGTTCAGCTGCGCCTATGCGCTGGCGGGATTGTTCGAGGCCGAGCGGCTGTTCGCCTCCGCGCTGCTGACCGGCGCCTTGTCGACCGAGGCCGCCAAGGGATCCGACGCGCCGTTCGATCCGCGGATCCATGCGCTGCGTGGTCATGCCGGACAGATTGCGACGGCCGATGCGCTGCGCGGGCTGATGGAGGGATCAGCCATCCGCGCGTCGCACCTGGTCGACGACAGCCGGGTACAGGACCCTTATTGCCTGCGCTGTCAGCCGCAAGTGATGGGCGCGATCCTTGACCTGTTGCGCCAGGCGGCGACGACCCTGCTGATCGAGGCCAATGGCGTGTCGGACAATCCGCTAATCTTCGCCGACACCGACGAGGCGCTGTCGGGGGGCAATTTCCATGCCGAGCCGGTCGCATTTGCCGCCGACATGATCGCCATTGCAATGTGCGAAATCGGGTCGATCGCGGAGCGGCGGGTGGCGATGCTGGTCGATCCCGCGCTGTCGGGGCTGCCGGCCTTCTTGACGCCTCGGCCGGGGCTGAACTCGGGCTACATGATCCCCCAGGTGACGGCGGCGGCGCTGGTGTCCGAGAACAAGCAGCGCGCCTATCCCGCG
The DNA here is from genome assembly GCF_036663775.1 of Sphingomonas sp. RB1R13. NCBI lineage: Bacteria > Pseudomonadati > Pseudomonadota > Alphaproteobacteria > Sphingomonadales > Sphingomonadaceae > Sphingomonas > Sphingomonas sp. RB1R13. The sequence goes on along the minus strand of NZ_JAXOJM010000001.1, from coordinate 758,968 downwards.
AGTGTCGATTCGATCCCGACCTCGGCCAATCAGGAAGACCATGTGTCGATGGCGGCGCACGGGGCGCGGCGATTAATGGCGATGGCCGACAATGTCGCGGCGGTGCTGGGGATCGAATATCTGGCGGCGGCGCAGGGCATTGATTTCCTGGCGCCGCTGCGGTCGAGCGAAACGCTCGAGCGGGCGCGGGCGCTGTTGCGCGCGCAAGTCCCGACGCTCGACGAGGATCGCTATATTCACCCCGACATGGCCAAGGCGCAGGCGCTGGTGGCGTCGGGTGCGCTGGCGGAATTGGCCGACCTGCCGGGGCTGACATGACCGACTGGTTGATCGTCGAGCGCGGCGATGCGCCGCTGGTGGTCAGCATTCCTCATGCCGGGATGCTGATCCCCGAGGATGTCCACGGGCTGGTGTCGCGTGAGCAGGCGACGCACGATGCCGATCATCATGTCGAGAAACTCTATGCCTTCGCGCGAGGGATGGGGGCGACGATCCTCCACAGCCGGATATCGCGGACGGTGATCGACCTCAATCGCGATCCGTCGGGCAAGTCGCTGTATCCGGGACAGGCGACGACCGGGTTGTGCCCAGTGACGAGCTTCGACGGGGAGCCGCTCTACGTGGCAGGAGCGGAGCCCTCGGCGGCCGAGATCTTGCGTCGGCGGTCATGCTATTTCGACCCCTACCACGCCGCGTTGCGCGGGGAGATCGACCGCTTGCGCGCCCTCCATCCGGCGATCGTGCTCTACGACGCCCATTCGATCCGTAGCCATGTACCGCGCCTGTTCGACGGGGAATTGCCCCAGTTCAACATCGGCAGCTTCGACGGGGCGAGCTGCGATCCGGCGCTGACCAACGCGATTGCGGCGCACTGTGCGAGCGCCAGCCATGTCGTCAACGGGCGCTTCAAGGGCGGCTGGATTACGCGCCATTATGGGGCGCCGATGCACGGAATCCACGCCGTGCAGATGGAGCTTTCGATCCGCGGATACGCCGCCGAGGATGGCGCCTGGCCGCCGCCGTGGGACCCGGTTCGCGCCGCGCCGATGCAGGCGATGCTGGGCGCAATTCTCGCTACCTGCCTGGACTTTGCGAAGGACCAATGATGAACCGCATCGACAACAGCCGCGTCATCCGGGCCGACCGCGGGACAGAACTCAGCGCAAAAAGCTGGCTGACCGAGGCGCCGCTGCGGATGCTGATGAACAACCTCGATCCCGATGTGGCCGAGGATCCGGCGTCGCTGGTGGTCTATGGGGGGATCGGCCGCGCCGCGCGCAACTGGGCCTGCTACGACCAGATCGTCGAGGCATTGAAGCGGCTGGATGACGACCAGACCTTGCTGGTCCAGTCGGGCAAGCCGGTCGGGGTGTTCCAGACCCACAAGGATGCGCCGCGAGTGCTCATCGCCAACTCGAACCTCGTGCCCCACTGGGCGACATGGGAGAAGTTCAACGAACTCGATCGCGCCGGGCTGATGATGTATGGCCAGATGACCGCCGGATCATGGATCTACATCGGCTCGCAGGGGATCGTGCAGGGCACGTACGAGACGTTCGTCGAGCTTGGTCGCCAGCATTATGGCGGCGACCTGGCGGGCAAGTGGATCCTGACCGGCGGGCTGGGCGGGATGGGCGGGGCGCAACCGCTGGCGGCGACGATGGCCGGGGCATCGTGCCTGGCCGTGGAATGCCAGCCGTCGCGGATCGAGATGCGGCTTCGCACCGGCTATATCGATCGCCAGACCGACAGCCTGGACGAGGCGCTGGAGATCATGGCCAAGGCCGCTACGCCGGTCTCGGTCGGCCTGTTGGGCAATGCCGCCGACGTATTCCCCGAAATCTATCGGCGCGGGGTGCGGCCGCATGCGGTCACCGACCAGACGTCTGCGCATGACCCTATCAACGGCTACCTGCCGCAAGGCTGGACGCTCGACCAGTGGATGACGGCGCGTGAGCGTGACCCGGCAAGTGTCGAACAGGCAGCGCGTGCGTCGATGGCGGTGCACGTTCGCGCAATGCTCGATTTCTGGCGGGCCGGGGTTCCGACACTCGATTATGGCAATAATATCCGTCAGGTCGCGAAGGACGAGGGCGTTGCCGACGCGTTCGATTTCCCGGGGTTCGTGCCGGCCTATATCCGGCCCTTATTCTGTCGCGGGATCGGCCCCTTCCGCTGGGTCGCGCTGTCGGGCGACCCTGAGGATATCTACAAGACCGATGCCAAGGTGAAGGAGCTGATCCCCGACGATCGGCACCTCCACCAGTGGCTCGACATGGCGCGCGAGCGGATCCAGTTCCAGGGGCTTCCCGCGCGCATCTGCTGGGTCGGGCTGGGGCAGCGTCACCGGCTGGGACTGGCGTTCAACGAGATGGTGCGCAGCGGCGAATTGAAGGCGCCGATTGTGATCGGGCGCGATCACCTCGATTCAGGATCGGTCGCCAGCCCCAATCGCGAGACCGAGGCGATGAAGGACGGGTCTGATGCCGTGTCGGACTGGCCGCTACTCAACGCGCTGCTCAACACCGCGAGCGGGGCGACGTGGGTGTCGCTCCACCATGGCGGCGGGGTCGGCATGGGCTTTTCGCAGCATAGCGGGATGGTCATCGTCGCCGACGGCAGCGACGACGCGGCGCGGCGGTTGGGGCGGGTGTTGTGGAACGATCCCGCAACGGGGGTCATGCGCCATGCCGATGCCGGTTATGACATCGCGCTGGATTGCGCCCGCGAGACCGGCCTGGACCTGCCCGGCATCTTGGGCTGACGCTCGCTGGAGCGGATCGCCTCCGCCGACCAGGTGGCTGAAATCAGTCACTTGGCGGCGAAACGCGAAAAATGGTCGGGGAGAGAGGATTCGAACCTCCGGCCCCTGCCTCCCGAAGACAGTGCTCTACCAGGCTGAGCTACTCCCCGACACGGGCTCGGCCGGACCGAAGTCCGGTGCAGGGCTCGCGCCTCCTAGCGGCGGGTCGGGGCAAGCGCAAGCTACTCGCCGAGGGATTTGAGCCAGTCGTCGTGGCGGACCATTTTCGAGCGCGGGGCGCCTTCGCGGGCCGAAGCGATTTCGGCGGCTTCGATCGTCCGCCAGTCGGCGAAGCTGGTCGGGCGGACTTGGCGGGAAGCGAGTAGCGCGTCGAGCCCGGAGGACCCGGACTTGCCACCTTCGCTTCCCGGCGGAGCAGCGGCGATGATGCGATCGGCGACTTCATAGCCATCGGGCCGGTTGGTGCCGATCGTACCCGACGGCCCGCGCCGCGCCCAGCCGACGCAATAGAGACCGCCCTCGATATGGCCGTGATCATTGGCGAACTTGCCGCCGCGATCGTCATAGGGGACGCCGGGGATCGGCGGGGTGCGATAGCCGATGCAGCTGACGATCAGGCTGGCGGGGATGGCATAGGTTTCGCCGGTGCCGATGCTGTTGCCGTTGGGATCGAGGCTGGTGCGCTCGACGATCAGGCGTTCGGCGCGGGTCTCGCCCTCGATACGCACCGGGCGGGCGAAGAAGTCGAACTCGATGTGTTTGAGCTTATCCTCGTGCGGGCTGGCGAAGTCGCGCAAATGGGCAACCGACTTGCGAACGCCAAGGTCAAGTGCGGCGTCGGCGTCGGCATCGGGGAAGTCGCCGGGCTCGGCATGGGGGACGGCGGCTTCGAGGTGGCCAAGCTCGCCCAGCTCCTTGGGAGTCATCGCGATCTGGTGGGGGCCGCGGCGGCCGACCAGCGTGATCTGGCGAATTGCAGAGCCTTCGAGCGCGTCGAGCGCATGGTCGACGATGTCCGATCCGGCGAACTCGGCGCGGGTCTTGGACAGGATCCGCGCGACGTCGAGCGCGACATTGCCATTGCCGATGATCGCCGCCGCCGCGCCGTCCAGCGGCGGGTCGAGGTCGGCAAAATCGGGGTGGCCATTGTACCAGCCGACGAACGCCGCCGATCCGACAACCCCCGGCAGATCCTCGCCCGGGATGCCAAGCGGGCGGTCGTTGGGGGCACCGGTGGCCAGCACGACCGCGTCGTAGAGGGTGGTCAGTTCGGCGATAGTCACGTCGCGCCCGACCGCGACATTGCCGACGAAGCGCACCGCTTCCTCCTCGGCGACCTTGTCATAGCGGCGCGAGACCGCCTTGATCGACTGGTGATCGGGGGCAACCCCGAAGCGGATCAGCCCATAGGGGACAGGCAGCCGATCGATCAGGTCGATGTGGGCATTGGCGCCATAAGCCTTGGCGAGCGCCTCGACGGTGTAGAACCCCGCCGGGCCCGAGCCGATCACTGCGAACTGGCGCATCCGTCCTCCGTATTTTCTTAGCAGACTTATTTCTTGCGATGATCCTCGAGCAGTTCGGGACCCCTCGATTTGAGCATCGCCTCGATCGGGCGCGCAAACAGCCCGAGCATCCCGGGCAGCATGATGTGACAGCGGACCAGGCTTTCCTCAACAGTAATGGTCGCCTTGACCGCCGCACCCATCGCCGCGACGGTCAGGTTGAGCGTGTCGCCGACCCAGTTGTGGGTGACCTCCGCCGAGCCGCCGGGGATATGGTCGGCAAGTTTGTGGATGTTGCTGGCGAGCCGCTCGCGCGCTGCTTGCTTGCCGAGCTTGTGGGGAAGGGTGACGTCGATCGGTTTTTCCATGGCGCCGGTGTGGCGCCGTGCGCAATGCTTTTCAAGCGCTTCGCACCGTGTAGGGTGAGGGTGATGCGACGCTTCGGATATATTGCGATGCTGCTGGCGGCACCGGGGCTTGCCCAGCCGACGGTCAACGCCGCGTCGCCCTACATTACCCCCGGGCAGGACGAGCCGGGCTATCGCGCATGGGTAATAGCCGATCCCTCGCGGCCAACAGCGGTGGCGGCCTATTATGCTTTCCTGAGCGGGCGCGGCGTGGCCGGGATCGTGCCGACGTGGCAATTGCTGCGAACCGCGACCGACTGGCAGAAATGTGCTGCCGAGCCGTTCGACGTGCCCCCGCCCGAGCAATGGCCGCATATCGTCGAGACGCTCGACTATGTCCGTGCGCATGTCGTGCCAGTGATCGGGCCGGTCGAACCGGTGTCGGTTTATCGCAATCCCGCCCTCAATGCCTGTGCCGGCGGAGCAAAGGAAAGCGCGCATGCCCAGCTTTATGCGATGGACCTGGTGCCGCTGAGGCCGATCCAGCGCGGGGCGATGGTCCGGTCGCTGTGCGCGATCCACTTGTGGCGGGGGACGGGATTCGACGTCGGGCTGGGCTTCTACAAGGGGCTGCGCTTCCACGTCGATTCGAAGAAGTTTCGCAAGTGGGGCGGGGACGGCAAGGGCGAGAGTTCGCCCTGTGCGGCGATGGTCGCCGAGCTCGATGCGGCAGCGGCGCCTCAGGTAGCGAGCGGGACCCCGATATCGCCGACGATACCGCCCGTCGACCCGCTGGCACCTAAGCCCTGAGCAAGCGGGGTCATAGCGCTTCGCCCGGGATACATCAGGCAAGCAAGCGGGGCGCTGGCCTTCCAGATGGCAAGGATCATCAGCGCAGCGACCGGGCCGTCGACGAAATAATGCCAGCCGAAGAAGATCGACCCGATCCAGATCAGGAAGGCGTAGCTGCTCAGGACGAAGCCCCACGCACGGTTGCGCTGGAAGCCGGCGATGCCGATCAGGGTCGCCAGGGCGACGTGCATCGAGGGCATGGCCGAAATCCCGCCAGCGACACGCAGACCGTCATGTTCGCGAAAGACCTGGAGCAGGATCGGTTGATATTGGAGGGTGGTGATCGCCTCGCCCTGGCTCGCGGCCATCCGGGCAAGGTGTGACAATCGCTCCTGCAGCAGCGCGTAGCTGGGGTCGGGGCCGATCAGCGAATTGAAATAGACCGGGCCCGCCGACGATAGCAGCCATGCTGCCACGGTCGCGATCAGTATCCATGTCGCGACCCAGGTGAAGATCAGGCGGAAGCGAGTGCGCGGATCGGGCACAAGCGCAGCGGTCAGTTGCGGGAAAGTGAAGGCCAGCGGGAGCCAGATGCTGTAGAGGAAGTCCAGCGCCCGCGCGCCCTTCACGCTGCCGAACACTTCATGGGTGATAACCCATGGCGACACACCAAACAGCGCGCGGCCGAGGTGCGCAAAAGTGCGGTCCCACAGGAAGCCGCGGTTGGGAAGGATCAGTTGCTTGAAGGTGCCGAAGAAAGGGATCAGCAACCAGGCGATGGTCGCGCTGACGATCAGCCAAAAAATCCGCGTCTTGATGTCGAACCGCGATTCGGGACGGAGCCACCAGGCGATCCCGGTAGGGATGCCGACCACCAGCATCGTGACCAGCGCGACCGGCTCATATTCGAACACCGTGGCGCTTTGCTCGCGCAGCGATACCCCGGCAATCTTGCCGACGATCAGCCCATAGGCGAGCACGATTCCAACCAGCAGCAGCGCCGCGCGGCGATCATGAAAGCGGAGCCGACCGAAGGACAGGCGTGGTCGAAGCGGATAGGCAACAGCTGCCAAGACTGGTCCTCCGTGTTACGTCCGATACGGAGTAAACAGGCGTGATTAAGAATTGGTTGAAGCGGTCGGCCGCGCGCGATCAGTGGATCACCAGGTGGATCGCATAGGCGACAAGGCCCAGCACGGCGACGCTCAGGAACCAGATCAGGACCAGCCTGCCGATGCGTTTCCACAGTGGTCCCGGGGCCTGTCCGGGCCCGCCCGCGCTGGTGATTGAGCAACCAGCGCTAGCCTTCCCTGACGCCATCGAAAACATGGTGCGGACTTTGGGGTTGGTTCGGCCCTTCAGATGGTCGCAGTCAAAGTGAAAGCGACGGGCCGCCACATTTAGGCTGACGAGGCCTTGTGTTGCCCAAGAGCCACACTAACTTGGACCCAACGGAGGACTTCATGGATTTCGAGAAATTGACCGAGCGAGTGCGTGGGTTCGTCCAGGCAGCGCAGACAATTGCTGTGCGCGAGAATCATCAGCGGATCGTGCCCGCGCACCTTGCCAAGGCGTTGATGGACGACGAACAGGGGATGGCGGCGGGGCTGCTGAAGGCGGCGGGCGGGGATGCGCCGGCTGCCAGGATCGCGGTCGACGCGCTGGTCGCCAAGGAGCCGAGCGTTACCGGCAATGGTGCTAGTGCCGCGCCGGGAATGGACGGCGCGACGATCCGCCTGATCGATCAGGCGCAGGAGATTGCGACCAAGGCCGGGGACCAGTTCGTATCGGTCGAGCGACTGCTGCTGGCGATGCTGCTCGCCAAGGGGACAGGGGTGGGAGACGCCTTTGCCAAGTCGGGGGTTTCGCCCCTGGCGCTCAATACCGCGATCGACAAGTTGCGCGGCGGGCGGACCGCGGACAGCCAGTCGTCGGAAGATCGTTACGATGCGCTGAAGCGCTTTTCGAAGGACCTGACGCAAGCTGCGCGTGACGGCAAGCTGGACCCGGTGATCGGGCGCGACGAGGAAATTCGCCGCACAATCCAGGTGCTGGCGCGGCGGACGAAGAACAATCCGGTACTGATCGGCGAACCCGGCGTCGGCAAAACCGCGATTGCCGAGGGGCTGGCGCTGCGGATTGCCAATGGCGACGTGCCCGACGGGTTGAAGGATCGCAAATTGCTGTCGCTCGACATGGGCTCGCTGATCGCCGGGGCGAAATATCGCGGCGAATTCGAGGAACGGCTGAAGGGCGTGCTCGACGAGGTCAAGCAGGCCAATGGGCAAGTCATCCTGTTCATCGACGAGATGCACACGCTGGTCGGGGCGGGCAAGGGCGAGGGGGCGATGGATGCGTCCAACCTGCTCAAGCCCGCCCTGGCGCGGGGCGAGTTGCACGCAATCGGCGCAACGACGCTCGATGAATATCGCAAGCATGTCGAAAAGGATGCGGCGCTGGAGCGGCGGTTCCAGCCGGTGTTCGTGGGCGAGCCGACGGTGCCCGACACGATTTCGATCCTGCGCGGACTGAAGGAGAAATATGAGCTTCACCATGCGGTGCGGATCACCGATGCGGCGCTGGTCGCGGCGGCGACGCTGTCGAACCGCTACATTGCCGACCGTTTCTTGCCCGACAAAGCAATCGACCTGATGGACGAAGCGGCGTCGCGGCTCAGGATGGAGGTCGAGTCCAAGCCCGAGGAGATTGAGAATTTGGATCGGCGGATCTTGCAATTGCGGATCGAGCGCGAGGCGCTGAAGCGCGAGACCGATGCCGCATCGAAGGACCGGCTGGGTACGCTGGAAGGCGAACTGGCCAACCTGGAGGAGCAATCGGGGGCGCTGACGACGCGGTGGCAGGCCGAAAAGGACAAGATTGCCGGCGAGGCCAAGATCAAGGAAGCGCTCGACGGGGCGCGGCTGGAGCTGGAACAGGCGCAACGGTCGGGTGATTTGGCGAAGGCAGGAGAGATCCAGTACGGACGCATCCCGGGGCTGGAGAAGCAACTGGCCGAGGCCGCGCAGGCGTCTGCCGGGGCGATGCTGCGCGAGGAAGTGACCGACCAGGATATTGCCGCGGTGGTCAGCCGCTGGACGGGGATTCCGGTCGAGCGGATGCTTTCGGGCGAGCGCGAGAAACTGCTCAAGATGGAGCAGCTGATCGGCAAGCGGGTGATCGGGCAGGAAGCGGCGGTGAAAGCCGTGTCGGCGGCGGTGCGGCGGGCGAGGGCGGGGCTGCAGGATCCCGGGCGGCCACTGGGGTCGTTCCTGTTTCTGGGCCCGACGGGGGTCGGCAAGACCGAGTTGACCAAGGCGCTGGCCGAATATCTGTTTGACGATTCAGCCGCGATGGTCCGCATCGACATGTCCGAATATATGGAAAAGCACGCCGTCGCGCGGCTGATCGGGGCGCCCCCGGGCTATGTCGGTTACGAAGAAGGCGGGGTGCTGACCGAGGCGGTGCGGCGGCGGCCCTACCAGGTGGTGCTGTTCGACGAGGTCGAGAAGGCGCACGGCGATGTGTTCAATGTCCTGCTGCAGGTGCTCGACGACGGGCGACTGACCGACGGGCAAGGGCGGACGGTCGATTTTTCGAATACGATCATCATTTTGACGTCGAATTTGGGATCGCAATATCTGGCTGCGCTGGGCGAGGACGAGGGCGTCGAAAAGGTCGAGCCGCAAGTGATGGAAGTCGTGCGGTCGCACTTCCGGCCCGAATTTTTGAACCGGCTCGACGAGATCATCCTGTTCCACCGGTTGGGGCAGGCGCACATGGGGCCGATCGTCGACATCCAGATCGGGCGGCTGGGGCGGTTGCTGGAAGATCGCAAAATCCGGCTCGAACTGACCGATGCCGCGCGGGCGTGGCTCGGGCGGGTCGGCTATGACCCGGTCTATGGCGCCAGACCACTCAAGCGCGCGGTGCAGAAATATCTGCAGGACCCGCTGGCAGACGCGATTCTGGCGGGGACGGTGATGGACGGCGCGACGGTGCACGTCGGTGAGGGCGATGGCGGGCTGGAAATCCAACCCGCCTGACGTGCATCACCGCGGGCGGAGCGGGTCGTTCTGGAGCTTGATCGGAGCGGGCTTGGGCTTGGGCGCTGAAACGGCGGCGGGCGCAGTGTCCGCCGCGGTCGTCGCGTCCTTGGCCAGGCTGGCCTCGGCGGCGGTCGATTTCTTGGCGGCGCGCGGCTGGTTGAGCAGCGCGGCTATGACCGTCCCGTCACGCTTGTAGACATCGTCGTAGCGAACGATCGTGCCATCGAGCGCGGCGGCGGCAGTGAAATAGACGATGTAGACCGGCAACGGCTTTACGAAGCTGGCCATTTGAGTCTTCTTGGACGCGAGGGTCATTGACACCTTGTCGGGGTCCCATGTTCCGGCATCTTCCGACAGCAGCAGCCGAGCAAGGTCGCCAATCTTGTCGGTGCGGACGCAGCCGTGGCTGAAGGCGCGAACCGAGCTGTTGAAGCGGCTCTTGGCGTTGGTGTCGTGGAGGTAGATGGCATAAGGATTGGGCATCACGAACTTCATCTGGCCAAGAGCGTTGGCCGGTCCCGGGGGCTGGCGCCAGCGCTGGACCGCGCCCGTGGTGGCGTTTTTGACCGCGACGAAGCCACCCTTACCGGCAACTTCATGGCTGATGCTGGTCGGGACTTCCCACCACGGATTGAGGATAACCCCGGTGGCCATCGCGCTGAGTTGGGGTGTGGGAGTCTTGATTGCCCCCGCGACCGCCTTGTGGCGAGAAATGGCGACGCCGTTTTCGACGAGTGTCGCGGTGTAGGCCGGGACATTGGCGATGATGTAACGGGTGCTAAGGTCGCGCGGCAGCCAGCGCCAGCGATCCATGTTGAGGCGGATGGTGTTGACCTGCGCCGCGTTGATCGGGTCGGTCAGCGCGACGCGCAGCGCGCCATATTGGGGGTGGGTCGGCAGCAGCCCGCGAAGGGCATCGCCGATGCGGTGGGTGGACAGGGCGAGGTCGAGCAACGCGCGCTGGCGGTCGTTGGTGAGGTCACCGTCGACGACGTGCCAGTCGATCCGGTCTTCGCCGCGGACATGGCCGAAGGCGAAGTCCGACGATAGCTTGTTGAAGCTGTCGGTGGCGACCTGGGCGACGCGGTTGGCATCGCGGCTGGCGATCGCATCGGCCAGCCCGGCGGGGTTATAATCCCTGGGAGTGAGTCCTTCGGCGCCGACCGACTGGATTACCGAGAGCAGGTCGGTAGCATCGGCGACGGGCCAGAAAGGCGGAGGCAGAACGACCGGCGGCGCGGGCGGGGTCGGGAGCGGGGCGGGTAGCTGGGCCGTGGGCAGCGGCGCGATCGGATCGGTCGTAACCTGCGCAAAAGCGCTGGCGGCGCTTGCCAAACTGATGACACCGGCGAGCGCTGCGACCAGGGTACGCGACGAGAATTTCATGATCGATCCTTTTGAACCCCGGCATCGAGCCGCCGTTTGACGCTGCCGCCGTATCGGTGGAGAGCCTTACACAGGATGAATATCGCGGGCCAGTGTTGCCGCGCCACAGTGATAAGGAACAGTAAGCGCGACAACCGGATGTTAAGACACGCGCGCCTAAGTCGTTGATCGTGGGGAACGAGTGATGAAATTCAGTCTTAGCGGATCGATGATTCCGCGCCATGTGAAGCGGTTGTTCGACCAACGCGGCGAAGCGCGGGACGAGCCCGATCCCGACACCGCGCTGCTCAGCTGGCGCGGACAGACGCTGGTCGTCCGGCTGGCCAATATATCGTCAACGGGGGCGATGCTGTGGTTCGACGAGATTCCCCACATCGGCGAGCGGGTAGCGCTGCAGCTGCTCGATCGGCGCGCGGTTCCCGCCCAGGTGCGCTGGGTCCGCGACGGGCGGGTCGGGATCAACTTCACCGGCCCGCAGGGCTGACCGCGATGGAGATGAATTACGCGATGATCCGCGCGCGGATTTCCGAAGCCGCCGAGGGTGGCGAGCGCCGCCGGGCCGACCGCCTGCCAGTCGCGATCGACGCCCGGGTGCGCGCACTGGGCGAGGAAGGCAGCGAGGCGAGGATCGTCAACATCTCCGAAACGGGCTTCATGGCGCAGGTCAGCGACGTCTATGAAGTGGGATCGCGGGTGTGGCTAATGCTGCCCGGTCGCGAACGATCGAACGCCGTGGTGCGGTGGATTGCAGGGGACAAGATCGGCGCGGAGTTCGCCGAGCCAGTAGTGCTTTCGGCCTTAAGCTAGAACTACTTCAGCGCCGCCTTCACCGACGGCAGGATGCCCGTGACGATCCGCTTCACACCCTCGAATGTCGGGTGGAGACCGTCGCCCTGCTGCATGCCCGAGACACCCACGACGCCATCCATGAAGAAGGGGTAGAGCGCGGCGCCATGGGCCTTCGCGAGCGCCGGGAAGATCGGGTCGAATTTCGCGACATAGGCGGCGCCGAGGCTGGGGCTGGCGCGCATACCGGCGACGAGGACCCGGATGTGGCGGCGGTCGAGCTCGGCCAGAATCGCGTCGAGGTTGGCGCGGGCAATGGCGGGGTCGAGAGTGCGCAGCATGTCGTTGGCGCCAAGCTCGACGATGATCAGGTCAGGCTTGCGGGGCAGCCCATCGAGGGTCCAGCCGAGCCGCGCCCTGCCGCCCGTGGTGGTATCGCCCGAAACCCCGCCGTCGGCGACGGTCGCGGCGATGCCGTGGCGGCGCAGGCTCGCCTGCAGCTGGGGTACGAAACCCAGGCCGGGCGCGAGGTTATAGCCCGCGGTGAGGCTGTCCCCAAAGGCGAGGATGAGAGTCTTGGGAGCGGGCTGGGCGGCGGGCGCAGCGGCGAGGAGTGCGAGGGCGGCGAGGATCATATATTGACCCTACCATTGTGGCGGGGTCGTGCCATCCCTAGCTCCGCGTCATGACCAATCCCCTGATCGAGCTTACCGACGTCCGCCTGACCCTTGGCCACGGCGAGGTGCGGACCGAGATTTTGAAGGGGATTTCGCTTAGGCTCGACCCCGGTGAGAGCCTGGCGATACTGGGGCCGTCTGGGTCCGGGAAAAGCAGTTTGATGGCGGTCGTCGCGGGGCTGGAGCGGGCGACCAGCGGCACGGTGCGGCTGCTGGGGCAAGATGCCAGTGCGCTTGGTGAGGATGCGCTGGCGCGGATGCGCGGACGAGACATCGGCATCGTGCTCCAGTCGTTCCAGCTGCTGCCGACAATGACGGCGATCGAGAATGTATCGGTTCCCCTGGAACTCGCCCGCGTGTCCGACGCTCGGGCGCGGGCCGAGGCCGAGCTGGTGTCGGTCGGGCTGGGGCATCGACTGACCCATTATCCGGCGCAATTGTCGGGCGGCGAGCAGCAACGGGTGGCGATCGCCCGGGCGACTGCGCCGCGGCCCAAATTGCTGCTGGCGGACGAGCCGACGGGGAACCTCGATACCGGGACCGGGGGGTCGATCATCGACCTGCTGTTCGAACGGGCGAGCGCAGCGGGAGCCGGGTTGCTGGTGATCACCCATGACGCGGCGGTGGCGGCGCGGGCGGGACGGCGGATCGAGCTGGCCGACGGGCGCGCCAAGTGAAGGAAGCGATCGCGCTAGCGCAGCGGGATCTGCGTGGCGGGCTGGGGGGCCTTGGGCTGTTGTGGCTGTGCCTGTGGATCGCGGTGGCGGCGATCGCCAGCGTGACAAGTGTTGCGTCGGCGATCGACCATAGCATCGCGGCCAATGGGCGCGCTTTGATCGGGGGCGACCTGGTGCTTCGATCGGCGCAGCGGCCGGCCAATGCGGCCGAACTGGCGGCGATGCAGGGGCTGGGGCGGACTTCGTCCAGCGTGACGTTGCGGTCGATGGTCAGTGGCGCCGGCGATACCGCGCTGGCGGAATTGAGCAGCATAGATCAGGCGTGGCCGCTGGCGGGCAGCATGGTGTTGGCGCCGGGCGGACGGCGGCCGCACGGGCGCGAGGCGGTGATCGGACGCGAACTGGCCGAACGGTTGGGAGTGGCGAAAGGCCAGTCGGTGCGGATCGGCTTTGGCGATTATCGCGTGACCGGGATCATCGAGCAGAGCCCGTCAATATCCGGCTTTGCCTTTGCCCCGCCGGTACTGGTCGACGAGGCCGGGATAGGGGTGACCGGGCTTGTCCAGCCGGGGAGCTTGGCGAGCTATAGCTATCGGCTGCTGCTTCCCGCGGGGCGTGATCCGGGGGCGCTGGGCAAGGCGTTTCAGGCGAAGTTCGGCGACGGCGGCTGGTCGGCGAGCGATCGCAACGACGCCGGGCAGGGGACGCGGCGGTTCGTCGAGCGGGTGGCGGAAATGCTGCTGCTGGTGGCATTGGCGGCGCTGGCGATCGGCGGCCTGGGAATTACCAGCGCAGCGGCGGCGTTCGCTTCGTCGCGGCGGGCGACGGTGGCGACGCTGAAATTGCTTGGCGCGGGGCGGGCGAACTTGGCCGCAATGCTGGGGATCGAAGTCGCGCTGATCGCGGCGGCGGCGATTGTAGCGGGGCTGCTGGCTGGGGCGATTGCGCCGGCAGTCGTGGCGGAATTTGCCCGGCAGTCGCTGCCGATCGTGCCTGAGGCGAGCCCGCAATGGGCGGCGCTGGCCGAAGCGGCGGCGTTCGGGGTGCTGGTGACGATTGCCGCAGCATGGGGTCCGCTGGCGAGCGCGATTGATACGCGCCCGGCGAGCCTGCTGCGCGGTGATGTCGGCGAGGGACCGGCGCGGCGGCGCTTTCTGGTGCCGGTGGTGGCGTTGCTGGGCGCGGGCGGGTTGGCGGTGGCCAGCGCGCAGGATCCGCGCTTTGCAGCCTATGGCGTTGGCGCAATCGCGGTGCTGGCGCTGCTGTTCGCGGGGGTCGGGTGGGTCATCCGGCTGGTGGCACGGGCGAACCGGCATCGCGGCGGGCCGATCATGCGACTGGGAATTTCGGCGCTTGACCGACCGGGCGCGGCGACGGTGCGGCTGTCGATAGCGTTGGGGCTTGGCCTGGCCTTGCTGGTGACGCTGGCGACGACCGCACAAAGCCTGCTCACGACGATCGACGAACAGGTCCCCGGGCTGGCCCCAGCGCTGTTCCTGATCGACATTCCGGTCGCTGAGCGGGCGCGGTTCGAGGCGGTCGCCAAGGCCAGCGCGCCCGATGCCGAGTTGCGGTTGGTGCCGTCGCTGCGCGGGCCGGTGGTCGCAGTGAAAGGGGTACCGGTGACCGAAATGAGAGAGGTTCCCGAGGGAGCGTGGATCCTGAAAGGTGATCGTGGGCTGACCTTTGCGCGCGATCTGCCGCTAGGCAATCGCGTGACCGCAGGTGAGTGGTGGCCGGCGAATTACCGCGGGCCGCCGATGATCAGCATCGATCAGGATGCGGCAAAAGCGCTGGGGCTCAAGGTCGGGGACTCGATGACAATCGCGGTGCTGGGGCGGCCGATCGAGGCCCGGATCGCTTCGCTGCGCGAGATCGACTGGCGGTCGATGGGGTTCAACTTCGCGATCATCTTTGCGCCAGGTGCGCTCGACAATGCGCCTTATTCGCTGATGGCGACGGTATCGCCCAAGGCGGGGGAAACGGTGGTGCCGCTGGAGCGCGCGCTGGCGAAGGCATTGCCGATGGTCAGCGTGATCCGCGTCGCCGAAATTACGAAACAAGTACGGGCATTGCTGGTCGCGCTGGCGGCGGCGGTGCGGATCGCGACCGGGGTCGCGTTGCTGCTGGGGGTGATCGTGCTGGCGGGGGCGGTGGTCGCGACGCGGCGGGCGCGGGCGCGCGATATGGTGCTGCTGAAGCTGGTTGGCGCGACGCGCGGCGAAGTGCTGGCCACGCAGGCAATCGAGTTTGCGATTTTGTCACTAGTGGTGACGGCGAGCGCGGTGGCGGCGGGGCTGGGGGCGGCATGGTTGTTGCTGGCGAAGTCGTTCGGACTGGACTTCCGGCCCGACTGGGCGAGCCTCGCCGGGCTGGCGGTGGGATCGGTCGTGGTGACGGTCGGGGCGGCGCTGATGGCGGCGATCCCGGCGCTGAATACTCGTCCCGCAATGGCACTTCGTTCGCTGTGAAGCGTCGGTGCAGCCGTAATGGAAATGAAACCAAGTCTGATTTCGGTCGTTTTCGACCGATGAAAGGACTCCTCCCGATGACGAGCATCCCCACCCTGAGCGATCTCAACATGTCGCATGACCCGGCCCAGCGCGGATATCATGCCGTGTATCGCGAGCATCAGGTGAACCACTGCCCGGGGTGCGGCCGGACGCATTGGCTCATCGGGCGGATGTCGGCGGAGTGCGCCTTCTGTTCAACGGCCTTGCCGCTGGCCGAGGCGAGCATGCGGTCGCACACGTCGGCGGCGGTAATCCAGCATCGCAACCGGCCGCAGGCGGCTTGGGCAGCGTAGTTTTCCGCTAAGGTTTGGCCCTGACCGGTACGGGGGCATTGCACAGATCCACCCCGCCGGCGGGGCGCTCGTAGAAAGCATCGTGACGATTGGCACGAAGGCGGACGAGCCGCGCGAACGTCGGGCTGGCCGTGTCCATCACTTCGAATGACGGGCGCTCGGCGGGCGGGATGTCGCTAGCGAGCCGAGTGGTCGCGATCGGCGTGTCCGACGAGCGGTCCTTGTAAAAGCCCATCGGTGCAGGGCCGCGGGGCAGGCTGCTCATCGCCTCAATCCCCGAAATCACCCGGCCGACGATGGCGATGTTGCGGTCGAGCGCGCGCGGTGCGCCGCTGATGATCGAATAAAGCTCTCCGCCGGTGCCGGTGTCGGGGGCAAGGTCACGCCCGACGCCGACGGTGGCGTAGCAATGGGTGAGGTTGGCGCGGGCGCCGCGGACGGCGACGGGCCAGCCGCCCGCAAAGCCGGCTGCGGGGGCATAGGCGTCGCGATAGGGGAAGGGCGTGATGGCAAGGCCGCGCACGGCACGATCATATTCGGCGGGGGGCCTGGCGACGACGCCGGGAGGCATCTTGCGTTCGTCATTATGGCCCCATTGCGCGACATAATTGTCCTGGACGCGGTAGATCGCCGCGCCATCCCACCAGCGGCTGCGGGCAAGGGCGCGGATGTTGGCGACGTGAACCGGAGCAAAAGCGGGGGCGAGCTGAATGACGATCCGCGTGCCCGATTTCAGGTCGAGGACGAGCAGGTCGTCGGCGGGGATGGCGCGCCATGCCGAGGCGGGGGCGGCGGCGATCAGGTCGGGCGGCGTGAGGGGCTTGGGCGCGGCTGCCGTCAGAAGCAGGGCGGTGGTGGCGAGCAGGATCGTGCGCATGGGATTCTTTCAACGGACAGACGCCAAGTGGAGAAGAAGCCGGGTCCCGGGTCAAGGGTGCCCATTAAACTCGTAGTTTGATGAGACCCAAGCCCGGGATGACGGTTTGCGGTGATCGGACGGCGGCGCTAGTCGGGGACGATGTATCTGGCGACGATCATGCTGCTCGGTTCGGGCGAACTGGGGCGCGAAGTGGCGATCGCGGCGAAACGGCTGGGGTGCCGGGTGATCGCGTGCGATCGCTATGACGATGCCCCGGCAATGCAGGTTTCGGACGCGCGCGAGGTGTTCTCGATGCTCGACGGAGCGGCATTGAGGGCGGCGGTCGAGAAGCATCGGCCCGACCATATCATCCCCGAGATCGAGGCGATCGACACCGCCATGCTGGGGGTGCTGGAGGGCGAAGGGTGGCATGTCGTCCCTTCTGCCAAGGCGGTCCAGCTGACCATGAACCGCGACGGGATCAGGGATTTCGCAGCGGAGGAGCTGGGGCTGACGACATCGCGCTATCTGTTCGTCAAGAGCCGGGACGAGGCGATCGCGGCGGGGGCGACGATCGGCTTTCCGTGCGTGGTGAAGCCGGTGATGTCGTCGTCAGGCAAGGGCCAGAGCGTGGCCCGCGATGAGGGCGAACTGGGCGCGGCGTGGGATTATGCGGTGGCCAACATGCGCGGCGACCGAGCCCGCGCGATCGTCGAGGAATTTATCGATTTCGACAGCGAGATCACGCTGCTGACGGTCGCGACGCGCCAAGGGGTAATGTTCTGCCCGCCAATCGGACACCGCCAGGAAAAAGGCGATTATCGGGAAAGCTGGCAGCCCGCAGCGATGAGTGAGGCATTACTCAAGTCCGCGCAGGAACAGGCGGCGAAGGTGGTCGAGGCGCTGGGCGGATACGGCCTGTTCGGGGTTGAATTTTTCCTGAGTGGCGAACGGGCAATCTTTTCGGAATTGAGCCCGCGGCCGCATGACACGGGGATGGTGACGCTGATCGGCCAGTCGCCCAATGAGTTTGAATTGCATGTGCGGGCGATCTTGGGGCTGCCGATCCCGTCGATTGAGCTGTCGGGAGCGTCGGCGTCGGCGGTGATCCTGGCCGATCGGCGGGCCACGCAGTTTGGTTATGAGGGGGTTGCGGAGGCGATGCTCGGCGGGGCCGAGGTGCGGTTGTTCGCCAAGCCCGAGACGCTTCCCGGGCGGCGAATGGGGGTCGCCTTGGCCCATGGATCGAGCGTCGAGGCAGCAATGGAGGCGGCAGTGGCGGCGGCGGCGCTGGTGAACATCGTCGAATAAACTTGCATAAACATGCAGGTTTTTGCATAGATCATCGATGATCAAGGCGGCCATCCTCGGTGCTTCCGGCTATGTCGGTGGCGAATTGCTCAGGTTGATTGATGCGCACACGGGGATTGACGCGGTCCGCCTGTTTGCCGCGTCCAATGCCGGGCAGCCGGTCGCGGCGGTGCATCCGCATCTGGGACTGGCGTATGCCGGACGGTCGTTCGAGGCTTATGAACGCGGCGCGCTGAGCAGTTGCGACGTTGTGTTCGCCGCGCTGCCGCACGGCGAAACGCAGAAGCTGGCGGATGATTTCCTGTCGAGCGGGGCGAAGATCGTCGACCTCGGCGCGGACTTCCGGTTGGAATCGGCGGCAGAATATGAGCGCTGGTACAAGGAGCCGCATGCCCGGCCCGAGTTGCTGCGCGAGTTCGTCTATGGCCTGCCCGAGGTCAATCGCGCGGCGATCGCGGGCGCACGGCTGGTCGCGGCGCCGGGCTGCTATCCGACGGCGGCGACGCTCGCGCTGCGGCCGCTGGTCGAGGCCGGGCTGGTGTCGCGCGAGGGGTTGATCATCGATGCCGCGTCGGGGGTCAGCGGGGCCGGACGCGTAGCATCGACGGGGACGCATTATTGCAGCGTCGAGGGGTCGATGCGGGCTTATGGGTTGCTTGGCCATCGCCATACCGCCGAAATGAAGATGATGTTGGGAGGCGAGCCGCTGTTCACGCCCCACCTAGTGCCGATGAGCCGAGGGATTTTGGCGACCTGCTATGGCCGGGCGACGGGAAGCGGGGATCCGATGGCCGTGCTTCGCAAGGCTTACGCGGGCGAACGGTTCATCGGGGTGACCGAAGCGCTGCCCGAGACCAAGTGGACGGCGGGATCGAACGCGGCGTTTGTCACCGCGCGGTTTGACGAGCGGACCGGCATGGTGGTCGCGGTCGCGGCGATCGACAATCTGGGCAAGGGCGCGGCGGGACAGATGATCCAGTGCGCCAATCTGATGCTCGGGCTTGACGAAAGTACGGGCCTTTCGAGCATAGGGACATATCCATGAGCGTCACCGCTGCCGAGGGCTTTGTTGCGTCGGGGATGCACGCCGGGATCAAGCGAGCGAAACCCGACCTGGCGCTGATCGCGACCGACGATGGACGGCCGGTGGCGTGCGCCGCAGTGTTCACGACCAACAAGTTCGCCGCGCCCCCGATCGATGCCTGCCGCGAGCAGCTGGCGGCGAGCGGGGGACGTGCTGCTGGGGTGATCGTCAATTCGGGCAATGCCAATGCCGGGACGGGCGCGCCGGGGCGGGCCGATGCCGAGGCGATGTGTGCCGCCGCTGCCGCCGCGATCGGCTGCGATGCTGGTGAGATGCTGGTCAGTTCGACCGGGCTGATCGGCTTTCCACTGCCAATGGAGACGATCCTTGGCGCGACGCCGACGCTTGCGGGCAAGCGGTCGCGGGAGGGCGGGACCGATGCTGCCGAGGCGATCCTCACCACGGACACGAAGCCCAAGGAGGCGGTCGTTCATGGCGACGGCTTCACCATCGGCGGAATGGCCAAGGGATGCGGAATGATCGCGCCGAACATGGCGACGATGCTTGCCTACCTCACTACCGACGCCGACATCGACGCCGCGACGATGCAGGCCATGCTCCGCCGCGCCGCCGCCGCCACCTTCAACGTCCTGAGCGTTGACGGTGCAACTTCGACCAACGATACGGTGTTGTTGTTTGCAAGTGGTCGGCGGTCGGTCCCCAGCGCGGAGGGGTTTGAGGACGCGTTGCACCGGGTTTGCGAGGAACTGATGTTGCAAATGGCGCGTGACGGCGAGGGAGTGACGCGCGTCGTGCAGATCCACTGCACCGGGGCAGCAAGCGATGACGAGGCGCGCCATGTCGCCAAATCGATCTCGCGCAATATGTTGATCAAGTGCAGCTGGGCCGGGTCGGATCCTTATTGGGGGCGGATATTAGGCGAGGCGGGAGCATGCGGCGCGCAGTTCGTCACCGAGACATCGTCTGTCGCCTATGGCGGGATCATCGTGTCGCGCGGCGGGGTCGAGATCGCACACGATGCCGCAGCCGTTCATGCCCACATGGTCTTGCCCGAGATCGAGATCATCATTGACCTTGGCATCGGGACCGGGATCGGGCGCGCGGTCGGGGTCGACCTGGGCCCGGGCTACATCAAGGAAAATGTGCAAACCTCATGATCATGACCCCCAACGACACCGCGCAACTGCTGATCCAGGCGCTGCCCTACATCAGGCGCTATGTCGGCAAGACGATGGTGGTGAAGGTCGGCGGACTGCCGATGACCGATCCCGAGCGGGCGCGGAGCCTGGCCAAGGATATCCTGCTGCTCCACTCGGTCGGGATCAGGCCGGTGCTGGTCCATGGCGGGGGGCCGCAGATCGATGCGCAGATGAAGCGCGCGGGGCTGGTGCCCGAGTTCCGCGAGGGATTGCGCGTGACCGACGCCGACACGCTCGACATTGTGCGGATGGTGCTGGTCGGCAAGATCAACCGCGAGCTGGTGGCGGCGATGAACGCGCTGGAGCCGGTCGCGGTCGGGGTAGCCGGCGAGGACGGGCGGCTGCTGGAGGCCGAACCGCTCGACCCGGCGCTGGGATACGTCGGCACGGTCACCAATGTCCGCGCGGGATTGCTCCATGCACTGCTGGATGATGGGCTGGTGCCGGTGGTGTCGACGGTCGGGGCGGATACGTCGGGGCAGCCGTACAACGTCAACGCCGACGATGCCGCGCGGGCGATCGCGGTGGCGATGGGGGCGGAGAAGATCATCTATCTGACGGGCGCGCCGGGGTTGCTGGCCGATCCGAATGATCCCGACAGCCTGATCGATCAACTGACGGCAGGCGAGGCCCGCGCAAGAATTGCCGATGCGAGCGTGACGGGGGGAATGATCCCCAAGCTGACCAGCTGTGTCGAGGCGGTCGAGGGCGGGGTCGGCAGCGCGGTGATGCTGGACGGGCGGGCCGAGCATTCGCTGCTGATCGAGCTGTTCACCGACCAGGGAATCGGCACGATGGTGTGCGCGGACGACAAGCGTCCGCTGATGGTTTGCGCAGACGACAAGCGTCCGATTGTGGTGTGCGCAAACGACAAGCGTCCGCTGGCGGCGTGCCCCGAACCCCGATGAACGCCAGGGACCAGCGACGGGCAATGATTGCCGACTGGCTTCGCGCAGGCGGGGTCGGGGGGCAGGAGATGCTGGTCGAGCGGCTGGCCGAGGCCGGGGTGTCGGCGACCCAGGCGACGGTGTCGCGCGACCTTGAGGCGTTGGGCGCGGTCAGGGTGCGGTCGGGCTATGTGCTGGCCGAGGGGCTTCGCGCGAGCGGTCCGGGACTGGCGGCGATGCTCGGCCAGTGGGTGACGAGCATCATCGCGGCGGGGCCGCTGGTGGTGCTGAGGACTCCGCCGGGGTCGGCCAATATCGTTGCCCATGCGATCGACCAGGCGGCGCTGGGGGAGATTGCCGGGACGATCGCAGGGGACGATACGGTGTTCGTGGCGCTGTCCGACGGGGTCGCGCCGGGTGATGCCGCAGCGATGTTTCGTGCGTTGAGAGCGCAAGGGTGATGGAGAGTGTCATGCGGCAGATGGTGATGATGACGGCGGTGCTGAGCACGTTGGCGCTGCTGGGCGCGTGCGGTCCATCGACGCCGCCGCCGCCCAAGCCCGAGATCAAGGTGCAGGGCGAGGCGCAGAAACAGCTCGCCAGCGCCAGCGAAATGAATCGGGTGATCGGCCTGAAGCGGGCGATTCATGATTCGGGCCATTACTGCAAGCGGATCATTGGGTCGAACGCGCTGGCGCCATGGAAGAATTTGCAGGCATGGCAGGCCGATTGCGATGACGGCAAGAGCTGGACGGTGTTCGTGGCCGCTAATGGCGTGGCGCAGGTCAGCTCGTGCGATGACGCAAAGGAGTTGAAGTTGCCGCTGTGTAGAGCGCCCGCCAAGGACGTGGATGCGGGCAAGAAAACGGCGGGCACGAAGCCCGCCGCTTGAGGATGGGTTGCCGGAGTTTCCTCTCCATCACTCAGCTTCGCTGAGCGGTCCCTATCCCCTCGAAAACGAGGGGACGATTAAATCAGTCGCACTTGCGGGTTTCGCTATAGTCGCCGCTGGCGGACTTGGCCTTGACCGTGGTGCACTGGCCCTGGCGAACTTCCTCGCGCCAACTGCCGTCGGCGGCGGTGACGCGATTGGCCTTGGGCACCCGCTTGCCGTCGCGGATTTCATAGTTGAAGCCCTTGGGAGTCGACGGGGCGTCCTGGACGATGACGGCATTGGCCGAGCCGGCCACGAACAGCGCCAGCGCTGCCCCCGTAACCCACTTGATCATTCCGAACCTGCGCATCGCATGTCTCCTTGCCCTGATGGTCTATATAGCAACGAGTGAACCGGTGATGAAGATGAAACGAGAGGATTTTGCGACGGATCGATCGGTGCGAGGGCCGAAACGACCGATCGCCCGGTCCGCTGGTGAGCGGCCGGGCGATCGATTGGTCGTTGGATGCAGGCCGGGAGCGCGGGCGATTAGCCCCGCGACTTAGCCTTGGAGCTTAACCCTGTCTGGCTTTGAAGCGACGGTTCGTCTTGTTAATGACGTAGGTGCGGCCACGGCGGCGAATCACCCGGCAATCGCGGTGGCGCGACTTGAGCGACTTCAGGGAATTGCGAATCTTCATGGCCGGAACGCCTGCTTACGTGTTTGAATGACGATGGATTCGGCCGAAACCGAAGCGGCCC
The DNA here is from genome assembly GCF_036663775.1 of Sphingomonas sp. RB1R13. Lineage (NCBI taxonomy): Bacteria > Pseudomonadati > Pseudomonadota > Alphaproteobacteria > Sphingomonadales > Sphingomonadaceae > Sphingomonas > Sphingomonas sp. RB1R13. Next base: position 736,245 of record NZ_JAXOJM010000001.1, on the reverse strand, counting down.
CCTAGCCGGAGGGGGGGCGGGCGTCAAGGCGCAAGGCGGCTCGCGCGCGGCTCGCCGGGGGCGAAGCGGTCGCCGAAATAGTCGCCGGGATACCAGCGCGGCCGGGCGGGATCGTCGGCCAGCGCGCGGGCGATGGCATAGTTGAGCATGCCGTAGCGGGCGAGGCTGCGCCACATGATCGGCTGCGACAGGTCGTCAGCGGGGCTGTGGTACACCTTGGCCATGAAATGCTTCCAGACCGGCTCGCCGCCATTGGCGTAGCCGGTCATGAGGAGGATGGCGGGGACGCCGCGGCGCACGAAGCTGTAATGGTCCGAGCGGACGAAGATCGATTCCTGCGGCATCGGGTCGGGCGAGACGCCAATACCCATGCTCTTGCCGGCCAGCGCAACGGTACGGGCGAGGGTCGAGTGATCGGCGCCGAACGCGATGACATCGGTGAAGTCGTAGAGCGGCAGCGGCATGTCGAGATCGACGACGCTAACGATCGAAGAAGGGGGAACCGGGGGGTGGGCGGCGAGATAATCGGCGCCGAGCAGGCCCTTCTCCTCGCCGGTATTGGCGATGAACAGGATCGAGCGGGCGGGACGGCGGCCACTGGCGACGAACTCGCGCGCCGCCTCGAGCATGGTCGCGACCCCGGCGGCATTGTCGAGCGCGCCATTGTAGATGCGATCTTCGCCGGGCCCGCTCTTGGCGGTCTGGGCATCGGGCTTGACGCCGAGATGGTCGAGATGGGCCATCAGGACGACGTTTTCCGAAGCACGGACGGGGTCGGTGCCGGGCAGGCGGGCGATCACTTCGGGGCTGGTGAAGTCGGTCCAGCTGGAATCCGCGTTGAGGGTGATGCGACCGGGGAGGGCGAATCCGGTGGGGCGGACGTTGGTGACGACCTGCGCGCGGATGTCCTTGAGCGAGGTCGGTGCGCCGTCGAAGATCTTGCGCTGCCAGTCGGGAGACAGGGTGAGGCGGGCGCGCAGGCCCGAGGAGTCGCCGGTGCGCCCGGCGGGGTCGATCCAGCTGGTCGCGGGGCGAGCGCCGCTGGCGACATCGCCCCGGTCGCGGCCGGTGCCGGCCAGCGTGATGAGGCCGACCGCGCCGTGGCGGGCGGCGGCTTCGGCGCGGGTCGAGCCGACGTGAGCGGCAATCTCGGTCGGCAGGCCATTGGGAGTGCCATCGAGCGCGACGACAATTGCGCCGCGGACGTCGATATCATGATAATCGTCGAGCCCGAGGAGGGGCTCGTCGAGGCCGTAGCCGACAAAGACGAGCGGCGCGGTGAGCGCGCGATGGGCTTCGGTGAGGCTGGGGCGGAGGGTGACGTCGGCAGCCCAGCGCAGGCTTTGCGTGCCGCCGGGGGTAGTGATGGTGACGGTCGGGGTGGCGGCGGTGGTCGCGCTGCGCAGGGGGACTTCGATAAACCAGCTGCCGTTGGTGCCGCCCGGCTCGAGCCCCATTTCGCGAAAGCGGCTGGCGACGTAGCGCGCGGCGATGGCATGCCCGCGCGAGCCCGTGTCGCGCCCTTCGAGCAGGTCGTCGGCGAGGAATTCGACATGGGCACGGACACTGGCCATGGCGATCTGCTCAGTGGGGGTCGGGGCCGGGGGTGCTGGAGCAGCGCCCACGAGAAGCAGGTAAAGTGGCACGAAGGCCAGTCTCTTTCGCATCAAACAGGGGTTCCATCGGCCAGCTTGCGTTCCCACGCGAGTGCGTCGGAGATGATCCGGTGGATATCGGCATGCGCCGGGGTCCAGTCGAGGGTTTCGACCAATGCGCGGTTGGAGGCGACGAGCTGCGGCGGATCGCCCGGGCGGCGCGGGCCGATGACGCGGGGGACCTTGCGCTGGACGACGGTATCGAGCGCGTCGAGCACTTCGATCACCGACAGCCCGGTGCCGTAGCCGCAGTTCAGGAGGAGGTTTTCAGACGGGCGTTCGATCAATTTTTCGAGCGCGGCGACATGTGCGGCGGCGAGGTCGGAGACATGGATATAGTCGCGGATGCAGCTGCCGTCGGGGGTCGGGTAATCGACCCCGAATACATCGACATGGGGGCGCTTTTCGAGCGCCGCCTCGGTCGCGATCTTGACGATGTGGGTCGAGGTTCTGCCGATCTGCCCCGAGCGCAATTGGGGATCGGCGCCGGCGACGTTGAAGTAGCGAAGCGCGGCATAGTTGAAGTCGTGGACTTTTGAGGAGGCAGAAGGGCGCGCGGCGTCGGCGAGCATCTGCTCGGTCATCCATTTCGAGACGCCATAGGGGTTGATCGGAAGTTTGGGGTCGTCCTCATCGATGGGGAGACGCTCGGGCGCGCCATAGATGGCGGCGGTCGAGGAGAAGACGAAATGGGGGATGCCCGCGGCGACGACTTCCTCGATCAGGACGAGGCTGGCCTGGGTGTTGTTGCGATAATATTTGAGCGGGTCGGTGACCGATTCGGCGACGAGGATCGATCCCGCGAAGTGCATGATCGCGCCGATCCGGTGATCGCGCAGGGTTGCGGCAACCAGGGCGCGGTCGGCGATCGAGCCTTTTACATAAGGCACGTCGGCCGGGACGAGCACCCCGGTCGAATTGCTTTCATCGTCGAGCACGACAACGGGCCAGCCGCCATCGCGCAGCGCAAGGACGGCGTGGCTGCCAATGTAGCCGCCACCACCAGTGACGAGGACGGTGATCTTGTCGGTCATGAAGCCCCTTTGCGCGATAAGGCGGAGTCGTGCGAGCCCGATTGCGTAATGAGCGCGCCCGTTTGCGGGTTCCCACCACCGTGCCGACTGATTATCAGCGGCGACGGTTTTTCATGCACATAGCCAGGGTGAGCAGATGACGATCAGCATTTCGAGCGCGTTCGACGCGGGCAATATCCGCGTCGTCGGGATCGACGGGACCACCGCCAACCTCGAAATCGTCACCGATCATATGAGTGACTTCTTCCAGTGGTTCCACTTCCGCCTGGCCGGGGGCGGGGGCCGCGAGGTGACGCTCAACATTACCAATGCGGGCAAGTCGGCCTATCCCGGCGGCTGGCCGGGCTATCGCGCCTGCGTGTCGATGGACCGCGAGGACTGGGTGCGGGCCGACGACACCAGCTATGCCGACGGTACGTTGACGATCCGCTTTACCCCCGAGACCGACCTGGTGTGGGTGGCCTATTTCGCGCCCTACTCGATGGAGCGGCACCACGACCTGGTGTCGACCGTCGCGGCGTTGCCGGGGGTCGAATATCGCTCGCTGGGCAAGTCGCTCGACGGGCAGGACATCGATTGCCTGACGGTCGGCGAGGGCGACATGACGGTGTGGCTTTATGCGCGCCAGCATCCCGGCGAGACGATGGCCGAGTGGTGGATGGAAGGCGCGCTGGAGAAATTGACCGATCCCGACGACCCCGTCGCGCGGATCCTGCGGCGCGACTGCACCTTTCACGTCGTGCCCAACATGAACCCCGACGGGTCGCGGCGTGGGCATTTGCGGACCAATGCGGTCGGCGTGAACCTCAACCGCGAATGGCATGAGCCGACCGCCGAGCGCAGCCCCGAAGTGTTGTGGGTCAGGAATGCGATGGACGAGGCCAAGCCGGTGTTCGCAATGGACGTTCATGGAGACGAGGCGATCCCGGCGAACTTCCTGGCCGGGTTCGAGGGGATTCCGTCGGTCACCGATCGCCAGCTGGAACTGTTCAGGCTGTTTTCAAAGACGCTGGAGCGGGTCTCGCCCGACTTCCAGACGCGCCAGGGCTATGAACTGTCGGGGGCGGGTCGGGCCAATCTGACCATGTCGACGACCCAGCTCGCCGAGCGGTACGGGTGTGTGTCGATGACGCTGGAAATGCCATTCAAGGACAATGACGACCTGCCCGACGAGGTGTACGGCTGGAGCCCCGAGCGGTCGAAATATCTGGCGGGGTCGTGCCTCGACGCGCTGTACGCGATCCTGCCCGAGCTGAAGGTCGCCAAGGTCGGAAGCGCCTGATGCCGACGCTGATCCTGCTTCGCCACGGGCAATCGGCGTGGAATCTGGAAAATCGCTTCACCGGCTGGTGGGATGTCGATTTAACCGCGCAGGGAGTCGAAGAGGCACGCGCGGCGGGGCGGATGCTTCGCGACAAGGGCTATGACCTCGACCGGGCTTATACTTCGCTCCAGTCGCGCGCGATCCGGACGCTCAACCTGGTGCTGGAGGAGATGGGGCGGTCGTGGCTGCCGGTGACCAAGGCGTGGGAATTGAACGAGCGCCATTATGGCGGGCTGACCGGGCTCAACAAGGCCGAGACGGTAGCCAGGGTCGGCGAGGAACAGGTCAGGATATGGCGGCGATCGTTCGACATTCCGCCGCCGGTGCTGGACGCGGGGAGCGACTATGACGTGGCGAGCGACCGGCGCTATGCCGGGATCGACGTGCCAACGACCGAGAGCCTGAAGGACACGATCGCGCGGGTGCTGCCTTACTTCGAGAACCACATTGCCCCGGCACTGCAGGCGGGGGAACGGGTGATCGTGGCGGCGCACGGCAATTCACTGCGCGCGCTGGAGAAATATCTCAGCAAGATTGCGGATGAAGATATTGTGAGCCTGGAGATCCCGACTGGTCAGCCCATCGTGTACGAGCTGGGCGATGATTTCTCGGTGACGGAGCGTTTCTACCTTAGCGAGCGGTAGGAGTTTTTGTTGCGGGCTGGCACCGCCGCTTCAAACGATTAAGCCGCGGCTTTGCCTTGGTACATCGCCGCGTCGGCGCGCGCGAGGATCGCGGCGGGGGTATCGTCGACTTCGATAAGGGTGAAGCCGATCGCGACCGAGAGGGGGACGGCGCGGCCATCGACGATGAAGTCGGCGTCGGCGATGGCGTCGATCAGCCGCTCGGCAGTGTCCATCGCGGTGATTTCGCAGGCGTGATCCAGCAGGACCGCAAACTCGTCTCCGCCGAGCCGTCCGACAGTATCCGATTCGCGCACCCCGCGCGTCAGGAGCGTGGCGACATGGACCAGCGCGGCGTCTCCGGCGGAATGGCCAAAGCTGTCGTTGAGCATCTTGAGCCCGTCGAGATCGACGAACAGGACCGCGGCGGGGTCTTTGTAGCGCTTCAGCCGGGCAATGGTCTGTTCGAGCTGGCGAAGGAAACCACGGCGATTGGGGACGGGGACCAGCGTGTCGTGGTGGGCGAGGCGGTCAAGCTCGGTGCAACGCCGTTCAAGCTCCGCGATGCGGCCGTGAAGCTCGGCAAGTTCAGCCTCGCGGCTGGGCTGTTTGGTCACTTCATGCACCGTGTCCGACTCTTGCCGTGGCGATATCGTTGAGGATGCATAACGCAGATCAGTCGAATCGGAAATCTGTGCTTCGTGACTGTCCCGCATTGCACCACCTCCAACACGCCCCTAAACCCGCCGTTCCTAAGGGGAGCAGCAGCGACCATGAGCGCTGACGGGGTCATAGTCGGGATCATCATGGGCAGTCGATCCGATTGGGATACGATGTCCCACGCGGCGCGGATGCTCGACGAGCTGGGAATTTCGCACGAGGCGCGGGTGGTGTCGGCGCATCGCACCCCGCAGCGGCTGGTCGAATATGCCAGCGGCGCGGCGGCGCGGGGACTGAAGATCATCATCGCCGGGGCTGGCGGGGCGGCGCATTTGCCGGGGATGGCGGCGGCGATGACGCGGCTGCCGGTGCTGGGCGTTCCGGTCGAATCGAAGATGCTCAAAGGGATCGATAGCCTGTTGTCGATCGTCCAGATGCCCGCGGGGATCCCGGTGGGGACGCTGGCGATCGGCAAGGCGGGTGCGGTCAATGCGGCGCTGCTGGCGGCGGCGATCCTGGCGCTGGGCGATGACGCGCTGGCGGGGCGGCTCGAGGCGTGGCGCGCGGCACAGACCGAGGCGGTGGGCATGTCGCCCGAATGATCGCCAAATGCACATGATCTCGCCGGGCGGGACGATCGGGATCATCGGCGGCGGGCAGCTTGGCCGGATGGTCGCGCTTGCCGCGGCGCCGCTGGGCTACAAGGTGCATATCTTCGACCCCGACGAAGCGCCGTGCGCGGCGGACGTCGCGGCACGGTTCACGCGGGCGACGTTCGATGATGCAGCGGCGCTCGCGCGGTTTGCGGCGGCGGTCGATGTCGTGACCTATGAGTTCGAAAATCTGGCGGTGGCGCCGTTGGAAGTGCTTGGGCAAAAGCTGAGGCCCGGCACCAAGTCCCTGGCGATTGCGCAGGACCGGGCGGTCGAGAAGCGCTTTATCGAGGCCAATGGTGCGCGCGTCTCGCCGTGGCGGGAAATCGACAGCCTGGCCGATGTCGAGGCGGCGGTGACGGCGCTGGGGCTGCCGATCGTGCTGAAGTCGCGGCGGCTGGGGTATGACGGCAAGGGCCAGGCATGGGTGCGTGTCGCGGGCGAGGCGGCGACGGCATGGGATGCGATCGGGCGGCAGCCGGCGGTGGCCGAGGCGGCGGTTGATTATCTGGCCGAGTTTTCGGTGCTGATGGCGCGGACGGCGGCGGGCGAAATTGCCTGCTGGGACGTGCCGCGCAACGAGCATGAAAGCGGGATTTTGCAGCGGTCGACGGTTCCATCGGGACTCGATGGGCTGGCCGAGGCGCTGGCGATGGCGCACGGTCTTGCCGAGGCGCTGGCACATGTCGGAGTGATGACGGTCGAGTTTTTCGCGACGGCAGACGGCCCGATCGTCAACGAGATTGCGCCGCGGGTGCACAACAGCGGGCACTGGACGATCGAGGGGGCCGAGACGTCTCAGTTCGAACAACATGTTCGCGCGATCTGCGGGCTGCCGCTGGGGCCGGTCGGTCTGACGGGGGCCAGCGTGACGATGGACAATTTGCTGGGCAACAAGATCGATGGCTGGGCCGAGATCATAGCGGAGCCGGGCGCGCACCTGCATCTTTACGACAAGGGTGCGGCGCGGCCCGGTCGCAAGATGGGCCATGTGACGCGGGTGGTGCGGTCGGTCGCCTGATCCTCCCCCAGCGAACTGGAGGAGGATAGGGCTTATTTCGCCTCGACCAGCTCGATCGGGTAGCCGATTTTTTCGAGTTGGGGGCGGACCTTGGCGGCGTCGCCGACGATGATCCAGGTGAACCCCTTGGGGTCGACCGCAGCGCGGATCGCGCGATCGAGTCCGGCGGTGGTCTGGGCACGGTAGCGGGCCGGCAGGCTGGTATAATAATCGTCGGGCCGGCCGAGCAGGTCGCTTTGCATCATCGCCCCGAGCAGCGCCCCGCCGGTCTCGAATTCGCCGGGCAGCTGGTTGATGCTGTTGGCGACGGTGAGTTCTAGTTCTTCACTGGTCACCCCCTTGGTCGACAGGAAATCGGTCACATCGGCGTTGATCGCGGTCAGCGAATCGCCGGTGCGGTCGGCCTGGACCGGTGCATAGACGGCGTAAGCGGTGGCGTTGGCAAGGAGCTGCGCGCCGCCGCCGACGCCATAGGACCAGCCCTTGGTCTCGCGCAGGTCCATGTTGAGTCGCGACAGGAAGTTGCCCCCGAGCACGTCATCTGCGGTACTGAGCGGCACCGTGTCGCTACGCGGATCGACCGGCAGGAGCTGCCCCCCGAAAATCGTCGACTGGGGCGCGCCGGGCCGATCGATCAGCAGGATCCGCGGTGAGGTTGCACGCGGCGTGGGCGCCACGAACGCCTTGACTCCGCGCGGTGCCGCCGGCGCCGCCCAGCTGCCGAAGCGCGCTTCGAGCAGGGGCTTGAGCTCGGCCAGCGGGCGGTCGGAAACGATAAACAGCTTCATCGTGTCGGGGCGCAACCAGCGCTGCTGGAAGCCGGCGAGATCACCCTGAGTGAATTTGGCGATGGCCGCCGGATCACCGCCCGACGGGCCCCCATAGGGATGATTGGCGCCGAATAGCGCGACCGGCAGCATCCGCTGCGCGACCCGCGTCGGATCCTTGAGGGTCTGCGCGATCGAGGCCAGCTTCTGGGCGCGGACCCGGTCGATGTCGGCCGACAGGAAGGCGGGGCGCTGGACGATGTCGGCGAGCAGGTCGAGGCTGGGCGCCAGATTGGGGGTTAGCGACGACAGGATGACGGTCGAACGATCGGCCGAATTGCTGGCCGAAATGTCCGCGCCGAGACGCTCCTCGGCTTCGGCGATCTGCTGCGCGGTGCGCCCGCCGGCGCCTTCTTCGAGCAAGCCCATCGTCATTCCGCCGAGCCCGCGCTGAGTCAGCGGATCGGCCGAGTTGCCGGCATCGAACGAAAGCGCGAGCTGGGTCAGCGGGACCGCGCTACGCTGGGCATATTCGACCATGATCCCGTTGCCGAGCCGATCATGGACGATCGGCGGGATCTGCAGGGCGGCAAGCTGGCCGACCGGTGGCGGGGTGCGCGTCGGCTTGCCGATCACATCGGTGACCTTGGGCGCAGGGGCGGCGGTGACCTTGGTCTCGGCATAGGCTTCACGCTGACCGGGCGAGAGGGTGATGGTCAGCGCCGGGCGGGTCAGCCACTGTTGCATTGCCGCGCGGACGCTGGCCGGGGTGACCGCAGCATAGGCGGCGAGCGTGCGCTTGTAGAAGTCGCTGTCGGCGGCGAAGGTCTGGCCCTCGGCGAGGGTAACCGCCTTGCCGCCGAACCCGCCGACTTGCTCGAGCCCGCGGATTCGACCGGCGATTTCGGCGGTGACCGCGCGCTGCACCTCGTCGGCGGTCGGGCCCTTGGCGATGAAGTCGGCGAGGATGGCGTCGGCGCGCGCAGTGACCGCAGCCGAATCCTGCCCCGGGCGGGCGATCGTTTCGATCTGGAAGATGCTGGCGCGCTGAAGCGACTGGAGATTGGCATCGGCCTTGAGCGCGACCTTATCGTCGCGGACGAGCGTTTTCTTCAGCCGCGAACTGGCGAGGCCGCCGAGGATCGAGGCGCCGACGTCGAGCGAAGCGACCTGGGGCGAGAGCATGCCCGGCACGGCCCAACTGCGCTGGACGATGGTGTAGGCGAGCGCATCCTTGAGCGCGATCGTCCGGGGCGCGGCGAGGGTCGGGACGCCGGCCATCGCCGGACGATTGACCGGTCCGCGTGCGATGGCACCGAAATAGCGCTCGACCAGCGGACGCGCCTTGGCCAGCGTGGTGTCCCCGGCGATGACCAAGACGGCGTTGTTGGGGCCGTATTTGTCGACGAACCACTGCTTGACGTCGGTCAGGCTGGCGGCGTCGAGGTCGGCCATCGAGCCGATCACGCTGTGATGATAGGGATGGCTCGCGGGGAAGAGATTCTCGAGCTGGGCATAGTCGGCGAGGCCGCCGGGCTGGCTGTCGCGCTGGCGCTTCTCGTTCTGGACGACGCTTCGCTGGTTATCGAGGACGCCTTGCGTCACCGCACCGAGCAAATGCCCCATGCGGTCGCTTTCCATGAACAAGGTCCGTTCGAGCGCGCCGGCGGGCACGGTTTCGAAATAGTTGGTGCGGTCGAAGAAGGTCGTGCCGTTGTAATCTGTCGCGCCGATCTGCTGGAGATATTTGAAAAAGTCGCCGGGGAGGTTCTCGCTGCCGTTGAACATGAGATGTTCGTAAAGGTGGGCGAAGCCGGTCTTGCGCGCAGGTTCGTCCTTCGAGCCGACGTTGTACCAGGTCGAGACCGCGACGATCGGCGCCTTATGGTCTTCGTGGACGATGACGGTGAGGCCGTTGGCGAGGCGAAACATGGTGTGGGGAATGGCGACCTGGCGGACGAGGCTCGACACGGGTGCGGCGGGCGCGGGGGCAGCGGCGGCGGGGACGGCAGCGGCGGGGACGGCAGACAGGGCGGTCGCGGCGAGCAGGGCGGCAAGGGTCAGGCGCATGTGTCGAATATCCCCGGTGATTTTATTGTCGGGAGGAGCCTAATCGGTGACCGGCAAGCGCAATCGGGCTTCTCGCCCGGCGGGCGGCACGGTTCGACCAACGGCGGAAATTCAAGGGGATGAACGGCGGGACTGACATCGGCGCGCCAGCCCGCTAGAGGCATCGCGACATGACCGACCTCAAGCACATCCGCAATTTTTCCATCATCGCCCATATCGACCATGGCAAGTCGACGCTGGCCGACCGATTGATCCAGCGCACCGGCGGGCTGACCGAGCGCGAGATGTCGAGCCAAGTGCTTGACAACATGGACATCGAGAAAGAGCGCGGGATTACCATCAAGGCCCAGACGGTGCACCTTGAATGGGTTGCGGCGGATGGCGAGAATTACACGCTCAACCTGATGGACACGCCGGGGCATGTCGACTTCGCCTATGAAGTGTCGCGCTCCCTTGCCGCGTGCGAAGGCGCGCTGCTGGTGGTCGATGCGGCGCAGGGGGTCGAGGCGCAGACGCTGGCGAATGTCTATCAGTCGATCGAGCATGACCATGAGATCGTGCCGGTCATCAACAAGATCGACCTGCCCGCCGCCGACCCCGAGCGGGTTCGCGCCGAGATTGAGGAAGTGATCGGGATCGACGCGTCCGAAGCGGTACTGGCCAGCGCCAAGTCGGGGATCGGGATCGATGAGGTGCTGCAGGCGATCGTCGACAAGATCCCCCCGCCCAAGGGCGACCGCGATGCGCCGCTGAAGGCGATGCTGGTCGATTCATGGTACGACCAGTATCTTGGCGTCGTCATCCTGATCCGCGTGATCGAGGGGCAGCTGAAACGCGGCCAGCTGATCAAGTTCATGGCGACGGGGACCCAGCATCTGGTCGACCGGGTCGGCTGTTTCCGCCCCAAGATCGAGCAGCTTGAGGGATTGGCGGCAGGCGAGATCGGCTTCATCACCGCGCAGATCAAGGAAGTCGCGCAGACCCGGGTCGGCGACACCATCACCGACGCCAAGCGCCCGACCGCCGAGGCGCTGCCGGGCTTCAAACTGGTCCAGCCGGTGGTGTTCTGCGGGCTATTTCCGGTCGATGCCGCCGATTTCGAGAAATTGCGCGAGAGCATCAGCAAGCTGCGGCTCAACGACGCCAGCTTCAGCTTCGAGATGGAGTCGAGCGCTGCGCTGGGGTTCGGTTTTCGCTGCGGGTTTCTGGGCCTGCTCCACCTCGAGATCATCCAGGAGCGGCTGACCCGCGAATATGACCTCGACCTGATCACGACCGCGCCGTCGGTGGTCTATAAGCTGGTGCTGTCGCATTCGAAGACCGAGCCGGCGCAGACGATCGAGCTCCACAATCCGTCCGACATGCCCGACGTCAACCGCATCGAGAGCATCGAGGAGCCGTGGATCGAGGCGACCATCTATGTCCCCGACGAATATCTCGGGCCAATTCTCAAGCTGTGCCAGGACCGGCGCGGGATCCAGAAGAACCTGACCTATGTCGCGGGACGCGCGCAGTTGACCTACGAACTGCCGCTCAACGAAGTGGTGTTCGATTTCTACGATCGGTTGAAGTCGATGTCGAAGGGCTATGCCAGCTTCGACTATCACCAGATCGGGACGAGGCCGGGCGACTTGGTCAAGATGAGCATCCTGGTCAACGAGGAGCCGGTCGACGCGCTGTCGATGATCGTCCACCGCGGGACGGCGGATACGCGCGGGCGCGGGATGGTCGAGCGGCTGAAGGAGCTTATCCCTCGGCATATGTTCAAGATCCCGATCCAGGCGGCGATCGGCGGCAAGGTGATCGCGCGCGAAACGATCGGTGCGATGCGCAAGGACGTGACCGCGAAATGCTATGGCGGCGATGCGACCCGCAAGCGCAAGCTGCTCGACAAGCAGAAGAAGGGCAAGGCGCGGATGCGGGAATATGGCAATGTCAGCATCCCGCAGGAGGCGTTCATCGCCGCCCTCAAGATGGGCGACGAAAATTAGGCGAGGCCTGCTCGACGACCGTCGCATTCGGGGATAGCGTTTCGACTGGCCGTCGGTGCTGGCGAGTCGGTTCGGGAGATTGCCTGTGCGATTAATCGGTCATGCGCTTGTGCTGCTTGTTGCTTGCTCGTTCGGGGTCGAAGCTGCCGCCGCCCCGCCCGGAACTCTGGTCTCGTCCGATCCCGTCGTTGACACTCCCGCCGGCGCGCAGGCGTGGCGAATCCGTTACTGGACGACGAGCGACCGGGGTCAGCCGATCGAAGTGACCGGGATGGTCGTCGCGCCGCGCGAGGCGCTGCCCACCCGCCCGCGCGATGTGGTGGCGTGGACCCACGGCACGTCGGGAGTAGTCGAGCGGTGCGCGCCATCGAACAGCCCACAGTTTTTCGCCGCGACGCCCGGGCTGACCGAGGCGATGAAGCGTGGCTATGTCGTCGTCGCGCCCGATTATCCCGGGCTCGGCAGTGGGACGGCGCATGCCTATCTGGGCGGGGTCAGCGCGGCCAATGCGACCCTCGATGCGGTGCGGGCGGCACGCGACATCGCCGGGGCGGCGGCAGGCAAGCGCTTTGTGGTGTGGGGCGAATCGCAGGGCGGGCATGCCGCGCTGTGGACCGGGCAGCGGGCGCGCGCCTATGCCCCCGACCTTAATTTGCTGGGCGTGGCGGCCGCCGCTCCGCCGACCGACTTGGTTGAGAATTTGCGCGGGGGCAGCGATCCGTCGGTGCGCGCCTTCCTGACCGCCTTCACCGCCTATAGCTGGTCGCAACATTATGGCGCGCCGCTGGCGAGCCTCGGCAATCGCCAGACGCAGGGAATCATCACCCGGCTGGCGCAGAACAACTGCGTCGAGCTGGGGAAGAAGCCCAAGCTTGGGACGGTGCTGGGGGTGATGGCGCTTCGCAGCAGCCTGAAGAATGTCGATTTGGGGTCGATCCGGCCGTGGTCGGACATTGCGCGCACCAACAGCGTGCCCGTGCGCAATCCCGGGGTGCCGATGCTGATCACGCAGAATCCGGCGGACAAGATCGTCTCGCCCGCAGTGACCCGCGCGTATGTGGCAAGGATGTGCCGCAGCGGCGCGCGGCTGCGCTTCGAAAGCGTCAACGGCCAGGGGCATGAGACGAGCGCTCGCGATGCCACCGCGCTGACCATGGAATGGATCGCGAGCCGGTTTGCCGGCGCGCCAGGGCCAAGCAATTGCGGGAGGGCCTGATCAACTGGTTGTTCCTAATTTCCAGCTAATTTAGAGACATTAGCGAATATGGAGGCAACACCCTCCGTCATGCGTTAGAGCGCCATCCATGTCACTCGACCTTCACCATTTGATCGAGCGGTTCGGCGCGATCGGCGTCGGGCTGGGCGGCGCGATCGAGGGCGAGAGCGCGGTGGTGATTGGAGGCGCGATCGCTCGCCACGGGATGTTCTCGCCATGGGGAGCGGCGCTGGCGGCGTTTATCGGCGCATTCTTTTCGTGCCAGCTATTCTTTTATGTCGGTCGGTCGCAGCGCGAGCATCGGCTGGTCCAGCGGATCACCGAGAAGCCTGTCTTCGCCCGCGCGCTGATCCTGATCGAGCGGCACCCGCGGCTGTTCTGCTTCGGCTTTCGGTTCATTTACGGATTCAGGATCGCGGGGCCAGTGGCCATCTCGATGAGCCGGGTCAAGGCGCGGGACTTTGCGCTGTTGCAGCTGGCGTCGGCGGCAATCTGGGGACCGGGCCTGGTTTGGCTGGGATACACGTTCGGGCGGCAGATCGTGTGGCTGGTGAAATTGCTGTTGACCCCGGCCAATGCGGTGATTGCGGCGGCGGCCGGGATTGGGTTGCTGCTCGGCTGGCTCGAGTGGCGGCGGCGGCGCGTGCCGACGAGCGGGCGACCCGAGCTTGGCTGAGCGCGCAGTATTTTTCGATCCGACCGGGCGACGGCGACGGCGCTTTGCGGTGTCGGCGATCCTGTTTGTGCTGCTGGTGGTGCTGTCGCTGGCGGGGCTGGCGGCGACGATCCAGCTGCTGCCCGCGGCCGAACCCCTGCCCGTCGCGCTCGAACGGGGCAAGGCGCTGCCACCGCCGCGCACGAGCCTGCTCGCTCAGACCGAGCGGTCGATCAACAATGCCATCGCCCGGCTGAAAGGTGCGCGCCCGCCCAGTGCCCGGAAAGTCGGGGCAAAACAGGCGACCGCGACTGCAACGGCGATGGGCAGGCCGCTCGCTATCGGCTTTTATACGCCGTGGGACGTCAGTTCGACCGCGTCGCTCCAGCGCCATATCAATGACATCGACTGGCTCGCGCCGGTGTGGCTGACGGTAACGGGAGACACGCATGACCTCAATGTGCTGCCCGATCCGCAAGGCCGGGCGATCCTCAACACGAGCAAATATCGGCCGCTGATCCTGCCCGTGGTGCAGAATGCCCAGCTTGGCGTGTGGCAGGGCAAGCAGGCCGGCGCGCTATTCGCCGATCGCGCGGCCCGGCGCGCATTGCTGGTCCAGATCGAAGCCTTCCTGGTGGCCAATCATGCATCGGGCGCGGTGTTCGATTTTGAGGAGCTGGATCCGGCGGCGCAGGCCAATTACCGGTCGTTCCTGGCTGAGGCCAACTCCGCGTTCGACAAGCATGGCTGGATCACGACGGTGGCGGCGCCGGTCGATGGCGGGTGGGATCTGCGCGCCACCGCCGCCGCCGTCGATCGCGTGTTCCTGATGGCCTATGACGAGCATTCGAACGATGGCCCGGCGGGGCCGATCGCGTCGCAGGGCTGGTGGGCAACGACGTTGGCGAAAGCGCTGCGCGAGGTGCCGCGCGACAAGGCGATCGTGACGATCGGCAATTATGCCTATGACTGGCATGAGGGCAGCGGCGATCCGCTCAATGTCGAGGAAGCGTGGCTCGACGGGGCGGACAGCGACGCGATGCCAATGTTCGATCGCGCGAGCGGCAATTCGAGCCTGGCCTATGACGATGAATATGGCCACCGGCACACGCTGTGGATGCTCGACGCGGCATCGGCGTTCAACCAGCTGACGCTGCTCGACAAGGCCGGGACCAACAGCGTCGGGCTGTGGCGGATGGGCGCCGAGGATCCGGCGCTGTGGTCGGTGTTCGGGCGGAGCGCGCCAATCCCCCGCAATCCAACCCTGATCGAGCATTTGCCGCAGGGGACCAATGTCGATGTCGAGGGGACGGGCGAGATATTGCGTATCTCGTCGCTGCCCACGCCGGGCGAACGGCGGCTGGTGCGGGGCAAGGACGGGCTGATCGAGAACGTCAGTTTCGCCAGCCTGCCGCGACCCTACACGATCACGCGGACCAATTATCAGCCGGGCATGGTGGCGCTGACCTTCGACGATGGACCCGATTCGCGCTGGACCCCGCAGATCCTCGATATCTTGAAGGCCAAGGGCGTGCCCGCGACCTTTTTCATCGTCGGCGAAAATGCGCTGACCGAGCGCGGCCTGCTCAGTCGGATGCTGGCCGAGGGGCATGAGATCGGCAACCACACCTATACCCATCCCAATCTGGCGACGACGGGTCGGACGCAGACCTTGTTCGAGCTCAACGCCACCCAGCGCCTGTTCCAGGCGTTTACCGGGCGCACGATGAAATTTTTCCGTGCGCCCTATTTTGGCGATGCCGAGCCGACGACTGCGGATGAAATCAAGCCCGCTCTCGAGGCACAGCAACGCGGCTATATTTCGGTTGGGCTCCATGTCGATGCCCAGGACTGGCAGCGGCCCGGCGTGACTGCGATCGTCAACAATGTCGTCACCGGAGTGGTGTCGAAGACGGGTAATATCGTGCTGCTCCACGATTCGGGGGGTGAGCGCAGCCAGACGATCGCCGCGCTGCCCGCGATCATCGACCGGCTGCGCGCGGCGGGGTATAAATTCGTGCCGGTTTCGACGCTGGCGGGGCTGAGCCGAGATCAGGCGATGCCATTGTTGTCACCGGGGGACCGGGTGGCGGCGCGGATCGACCTGGCGGTGTTCGAGAGTCTTGGCTTTTTCGTCAACGCGCTGTCCTTCCTGTTCGCCGCCGCGATCAGCCTTGGTATCCTTCGCGCGGTGACCCTGAGCGGGTTGGCGCTGATCGGGGCGCGGCGCGAGAACCGGACGATTTTCCCGGCGATCGATCCCGAGCGCTTCGTCAGCGTGCTGATTCCGGCCTTCAACGAGGAGCGAGTGATCGAGCGGTCAATCCGCCAGGTGCTGGCGAGCGAACGGGTCAGGATCGAGGTCATCGTGATCGACGACGGGTCGAGCGACGGTACGTCGGCGGTGGTCACCGGGCATTTTGCCGAAGATCCGCGCGTGCGGCTGCTGACCATTCCCAATGGCGGCAAGGCGGTGGCGCTTAATCGCGGCCTGGAACTGGCGAGCGGCGAGATCGTGGTCGCGCTGGATGCCGATACGCAGTTCGAGCCCAAGACGATCGCCCGGCTGGCGCGCTGGTTCGTCGATCCGAAACTGGGTGCAGTGGCGGGCAATGCCAAGGTCGGCAATCGCGTCAACTTGGTCACCAAGTGGCAGGCGCTGGAATATATCACTGCGCAAAATCTGGAGCGGCGGGCACTCGCGCAACTTGGTGCGATGACGGTCGTGCCGGGCGCGGTCGGGGCATGGCGCAAGGCGGCGATCGCCGAGGTCGGGGGCTATCCGCCCGACACGCTCGCCGAGGACCAGGATTTGACCATCGCCGTCCAGCGCGCCGGGTGGACGGTGATGCACGACCAATATGCGGTGGCGTGGACCGAGGCGCCACAGTCGCTCCGCCAGCTGGCCCGGCAACGATTCCGCTGGGCATTCGGGACGATCCAGTGCGTGTGGAAGCACAAGCGCATCCTGGCGAGCGGACGGCCGAGCGGGCTAGCAATCGTCGGGCTGCCGCAGGTCATGCTGTTCCAGCTGGTCTTTTCGATTATCTCACCGATCATCGACCTTGCGCTGATCGTCAACATCGTGGCGACGCTGACCTCGATCCACGAACATGGGATGACCGCGGTCAAGGGCGATCCGGCGCGAATGGGGATGTTCTGGCTTTTGTTCGCGGCGATCGACCTGACCGCCGGGCTGATCGCCTTCGTGCTCGAAAAGCGCGAGAACAAGCGGCTATTGCTATGGCTGGTGCCGATGCGGTTCGTCTATCGCCAGACGATGTATTATGTGGTGATCAAGGCGATCGTCCAGGCGCTGCGGGGCCCACGCGTCGGCTGGTCGTCGATCGCGCGCAGCGGCGAGGCGAAGGTCGGCGCCTGAAACCGGCAGCGTCCCGACGAAGGCAAATTCCCCCGCTAGCCCGCCAGTTTTTGCTTCGCGCTGAGACCGTGGGCCATTTCGCTGGCGCGGGCGTAGCTGAGCGGGCGGCCGAAGAGATAGCCCTGGATCGTGTCGCAACCCAACTCGCGCATCCGTTCAAAATCCTGTGCGGTCTCGACACCCTCGGCGGTGACCGACATGCGGAACGACTTGGCGAGCTGGACGATCGACTGGATGATCGCGACATTTTCGGGCCGGGTGCCGGCCTCGCGGACGAAGCTGCCATCGATCTTGAGCTTGTGGAACACCGCCTTGTTCAAATAGCCGATCGACGAATAGCCGGTCCCGAAATCGTCGAGCGCGATGCCGACGCCGAGGCTGCGCAAACGGCGAAGCACGTCGAGGGTCGCACCGTTATCGCCGATGAAGACGCCTTCGGTGACTTCAAGTTCGAGTCGGTTGGCCGGGACCTTGTGCCGGGCGAGTGCCTGGCTGACGATGTTGGGCAGGGCCGGCTGGATCATCTGCTTGGGGCTGATGTTGATCGCCAGGGTGAGCGGCTCGGGCCAGGTCGCGACGGCGCGGCAGGCTTCCTCAATGACCCAGTCGCCGATGGTCGGCATTAGCCCCGATTCCTCGGCGACGGGAATGAACACGAACGGCGGGACCAGCCCGCGCTGGGGGTGATTCCAGCGGATGAGGGCTTCGAACCCGACGAGCTTCTGGCTTTTGGCCGAGACCAAAGGCTGGAACAGCAAGTGGAACTGCTTGAGCGCGATCGCCTGGCGGAGGTCGGATTCGAGGCGGACGCGGTCCTCCTGCTCGGACTGGAGTTCGGAACTGAAATATTTGGCCATGCCGCGCCCGGCGCCCTTGGCCTCGTACAAGGCGAGATCGGCCTTGAGAATGAGGTCGTCGACCGTCGCGCCGTCGATCGGGCCGAAGGCGCAACCGATCGACACGCCGATCATGATCTCCGTCTGGTCGATCATGTAGGGCTGTGCGATCGATCGGATGATGCGGTCGGCCAGGCCCTCGATCTTGCGGCGCGACTGGGCGTCGGGGATGACGATGGCGAATTCATCGCCGCCCATCCGCCCGACATGGCCGTCGCCGGCCACTTCGTCGCATAGCCGCTTGGCTACCGCTTGGAGGACAGCATCGCCCTTGGGGTGGCCAAAGGTGTCGTTGACCGGTTTGAACCCGTCGAGATCGAGGAACATGATCGCGCACGGCACATTGCCCACGGTGGCGGCGCGCAACGCCTCTCCGAGGAGCTGGCGGACCCGACCGCGGTTGGGCAGCCCCGACAGGACGTCGACATTGGCGAGGTGGGTCAGTCGTTCCTGCGTCTGGCGAACTTCGGTGATATCCGATCCGACCCCGCGAAAGCCTTCAAAGCGCCCGGCGGTATCGATGATCGGATCGCCGGCGATCGAGATCCAGCGCGTGCCCCGCGCGGTGCCAAGCTCCATTTCGAGCGAGGTGAAGGCCTGCTTGTGAAGCAGGACGCGGCCCAGCTCGGCATGGCCGCCGAGCAGCGAGGGCAGCGAATGGCCGAGGATCTGCGCTGAAGGACGATTGAGCAGCGCGGTCATCCGGCTCGAGATATAGGTTACCCGATTGTCGGCATCGATTTGCCACAGCCAGCCGACGCCGCGCTGTTCATATTCCTGGAGCAGGAGCGAGGCCGATTCGCTCTGGCTGCCGATGTCGGCATTGGTCTTGAGCTGTTCGAACGCCCAGCGCGCAATCGACAAGACCCCGAGCACGGCGAGGCCAAGCGTGAACACTGCCCCGAGCATGTGCTGGAACGGGATCGAGGAACGACCAAGGAAAAGTTCGACGGTGAGCCCGGCGACGAACGCGCTGAGCCAAACGGTGGCGCAGGTCGGGATCATGATCAGCCCGACCGCGGCGGTGCCAACCGCGGCGGTCAGCGAGGCGACCACGATCTGGTCCGACGGGCCAAGCGAGGGGAACAGGTAGAGCGGTAGCGACAGCCAGACGATTGCGCGGCCGACGACGTCACCCTTCATGTGCAGCGCGGGGACATTGCGTCCCGAGCGACCGACGTGGGTGATCGCCTGGGTTTGGGCAAATTTGGTCGCAAGGAGGTTGGCGCCGATGACCCCAGCGGCCCATGGCGCCAGATAGATGGCCGATACATTCGGCCATAGCGCGGCGCAGACGCACAGCATCGCGACGATGTTGGCAGCCGAGAAGAAGACGGCAAGCTGGCCACGCGAGATCAGCTGGATATCGCGAAGCGGCGAGGAGCCGTCGTCGTCGCCGACCTGGTTGGTCAGCCCGAGCGATTCCCCACCCGGGAGCCGGGCAGCAGTCAGCCTTTTATATCGGTCCGGTGCTTCGTACATTCCCACGTCCAATTGGTAGGATGCAGGAATAGGCCGGGGAGGGTTTAGAGCGAGTTAAGGCCAGCCCTCAAATATCGCTTATTTTCGAGTCGGCATCTATTTTGAGAGTCCAAGCGGATCAAGCTCGCGGGTGACGAGCGGGTGATAGAGCGGCCGTGCGCGGGGATAGAGGGCGTTGGCGATCGGCCGGCCCCAAGCGCTGTCCTTGGCCATCGCCTTGAACAGCGGCTTGACGAACTTGCCGCGACCATTGGCCAGCAGGAACTGAGCGATACTCGGCCGGGCGGGGTCGAAGCGGTTGGCGATGGCGAGGTCGAGCCAGGCAAAGCGGACTTCGCTGTTGGGGCTGTCGTTGAGCGCGAACGCGGTGTTCAGGGCAGCGAGGCGGCCGGGGGCAAACGTGCGCGGGACATGGGTGAGGAACTGCAGCCGCTCGTCGGTCGTCCAATGGCCCCACGCGGCGGGATCTGGCGCACCACCGGCGGTAAAGGCGGCGACCGCCTTGTTCTGGTCGGCGAAGGCGGCGGGATCGGCCGGGATGGCGTTGGCGGGGATGCCGGGCTGGTAGACCCAGTCGTCGAGCATCAGCTTTGTCTCGAGCGCCTTGTCGCCCTTGATCAGATGCTGACGAATGTCGGCGAGGAAGATCGACGAGGTGACGGGGCGGAAGGCGTGGCGATCGAACCAGCCCTTCAGATAGGCGTCGAATGCCGGGCGTCCGACCGCGGCTTCGATCACGCGAAGGAAGGCAGCGCCTTTTTCATAGGCGATGTCGGTCAGCCCGTCGTCGGGGTGGCGGCCCGCAAGATTCTGGTGAAGCTGGGTGTCCTTCGAGGTCGGGCCGCCGGCGTCGGTGACCGCTTTGTCCTGCGAGTCGATACCGAGCGCGACCTGCTGCGATGCGACTTTCCTGCCATAGAGCTGCTCGACGATACGGCGCTCGGCGTAGGTCGTCATGCCCTCGTTCAGCCAGATGTCGCCCCACGTCGCGTTGGTCGCCAGATTGCCCGACCAGCTGTGTGCCAGCTCATGGGCGACGAGGCTGACGAGGCTCTTGTCGCCAACGATGAAGGTCGGGGTGAGGAAGGTCAGGTTGGGGTTTTCCATCCCGCCGAAGGGGAAGGAGGGCGGCAGGACGATGACGTCGTAGCGACCCCATTTATAGGGGCCGTAAAGCTGCTCGGCGGCGCTGACCATCTTCTCGCTGTCGGCGAGCTCGGTGGCGGCGGCGGGCAACGTGGCGGGTTCGGCCCAGACGCCGGTGCGGGCACCAAGCGATCGGAAAGCGAGGTCGCCGACGGCGATGGCGATGCCGTAGCTGGGGACCGGATGCTGCATGCGATAGGCGAAGCGCGCCTTGCCGGCGGGGAGGGCGGCGGAATCGGCGCGATCGTCCTTCTGGCCACTCATGACCGCGGTGAAGCCGGCCGGCACGGTGATCCTCGCTTCCCAGCTCTGGCGGATGCCGGGCGAATCCTGGGTCGGGATCCAGCTTCGATTCTCGATCGATTCACCCTGGCTGAACAGGAAGGGGAGTTTCTTTCCGGCGGTCTGGGCCGGGGTCAGCCATTGCAGCGCGCCGGCGTCGGGGGCCGATTTGTAGTGGACGACGAAGTGGCGGGCGGCGCCGATCCGGACGGTCAGCGGGGCGCCCAATTTCGGGTCGACCGCGCCGACCTGCCACGGCAGCGCCTTGCCATGGCCGTCATCGATCGAGGCGATGTCGAGGCCCTTGTCGTCGAGGATGATGGTATCGACCCCGGGCCTGGCATCGACGTCGAGTGCGGCGGTGCCGGCGATGCGCTTGCCCGCCATGTCGACATCGAGGTCGAGCGCGACATGGGTGACCCGCGCGTCGAGCGGCTTGGCGAAGCTGTGAGGATCAACCGCGTCGGGGGCATCGAGGATCGGCGCGATGTCGCCGGCGCTGGCGGTGGTTGGGGCGGCGGCGTTGCCCTGGGGCAGCGCGCCTTGCTGGCAGGAGGCGAGCGCGAAGGCAGTGACGGCAATCAGGTTACGCATGATCGGTCCTGGGGTTGGACCCGCAGCAACAGCGCGGGCTATTTTCGGTCGGGCTATTTCTTGCGGGTGAAGTCGACAGCGACGACGTTGCTGCCATCGTCGACCTGGGGGGTGACGGGGATGTCGTTCTGGGGAAGATCGTGGGTCTCATGCTCGAGCGGGGCGCCGCTGGCGAGGAACTTCAAGCTGAAGTCGACCGCCGGATCGACGAAATCGGTGACCGCCGCGAACGGTACGACCAGCGTCGAGGGAATGCCGCCGAACGACAGGCCGACCGAGAAAAACTCGTCCTCGACCTTGAGGTCCCAGAAGCGGTGCTGGATGACGATCGTCATCTCCTCGGGGAAGCGCTCCATGAGGTGCCTGGGGATCGACACGCCGGCGAGCCGGGTGCGGAAGGTGATGTAGAAATGATGCCCGCCCGGCAGCACGCCGGTCGATTCGACTTCGCGCAGAACCCGGCCCACGACCTCGCGCAGCGCCTCCTGCACGATCTCGTCATAGGGAATGAGGCTTTCAGGCGTGTCGTCGACCATCGTGTCGTGGTAGCGCCGGGGTCGCCCCGGTCAAGCGGAAGAGATAAGATGCCAATCGATGCCAGCCTGCCTTACGACGACAGCAACGTATTCGCGCGGATTTTGCGGGGGGAATTGCCCGCCAAGAAAGTCCACGAAAGCGAGCACAGCCTTGCCTTTCATGATCTCCACCCGCTGGCGCCGATCCATGTGCTGGTGATTCCCAAGGGCGCCTATGTGTCGTGGGACGATTTTTCGGCCAAGGCGTCGGATGCCGAGATCGGCGATTTCGTGCGCGCGGTGGGCGACGTTGCGCGGATGACGAGGGCCTCGGCGCAGGGCTATCGCCTGCTAAGCAATTGCGGCAAGCGCGGCGGGCAGGAAGTGCCGCATCTGCACGTCCATTTGTTTGGCGGGGCGCCGCTCGGGCCGATGCTGGCGCGATAGCCGTCGGCTGGCGCGATAAGCCCTTCTGATCTGGAGGGATTGCGCGAACCGCGCGACACGCTAGGCTCTGCGCCCAATAAGCCCGCGCCCGAGCGCGCAGCCCAAGGGGAAGTCCATGTTGTTCGACCGCGTAAAATCTTTGGACGCGATCCTCGCGACCGCCGAGAAGAAGGGGCTGCACCGATCGCTCGGCGCGTTCCAGCTGACCATGCTCGGGGTCGGCGCGGTGATCGGCACCGGGATTTTCGTGCTGACGTCCGAAGCCGCGCAAAAGGCCGGGCCGGGCATGCTGCTCAGCTTCGTCATCGCCGGCTTCGTCTGCGCGGTTGCGGCGCTGTGCTATTCCGAACTGGCGTCGATGGTTCCGGTATCGGGCTCGGCCTACACCTATACTTATGCCGTGATGGGCGAGTTGATGGCGTGGATGGTCGGCTGGGCGCTGATCCTGGAATATGCCGTGGGCGCATCGGCCGTGGCGGTCGGCTGGTCGGGCTATTTTGTCGGCTTCATGGGCCATATCAATGACTTCCTGCCATTTATCCCCAACATGACCATCGCCAAGGAATTTGCGGTCGGGCCAAGCCAGGGCGGGCTGATCAACCTGCCGGCCGTCGTCGTCTCGATCCTTGTCACGCTGCTGCTGATCGCCGGGACGACCGAAAGCGCACGCTTCAACGCCGTGCTGGTGTCGATCAAAATTACCGCGCTAACGCTGTTCATCATCCTCACCGTCCCGGTCATGAAGGGCGTCGAATTCCATCCGTTCGTGCCCAATGGCTGGGGCACGATCGGGGTCGTTGGCGCGGCGTCGTCGATCTTCTTCGCCTATGTCGGCTTCGATGCGGTCTCGACTGCGGCCGAGGAAACCAAGAACCCGCAGCGCAACGTTCCGATTGGACTGATCGGAAGCCTGGCGATCTGCACCATCTTCTACCTGCTCGTTGCCGCCGGTGCGATCGGCGCGATCGGGGCCCAGCCGGTCGCCGGTGTCAATGGCGAAGTGCTTTCGCCAGGTTCGTCCGAGCTAGCTGCGCGCTGCGCCGCAATCGTGGCGAGTGGCGTGAGGGAGCCGCTGGCATGCAGCCACGAGGCTCTGGCGCACGTGCTGCGCAGCGTCGGCTGGACCAAGATCGGCAATTTGATGGGGGTTGCCGCCTTCCTCGCGCTGCCGTCGGTCGTGCTGATGATGATGTTCGGCCAGACCCGCGTGTTCTTCGTCATGGCACGCGACGGGCTGCTCCCCGAGAAGCTGGCCAGCGTTCATCCGCGCTTCAAGACCCCGCACGTCGTGACGGCTTTTACGGGCATTGTCGTGACCATCGCGGCGGCCTTCCTGCCGGTTGGCAAGCTGGCCGATTACTCCAACTCGGGAACCTTGTTCGCCTTCGCGATGGTCGCCATCGCGGTGATGGTGCTGCGCAAGAAGGACCCCAGCCGCCATCGTCCGTTCCGCACCCCGGCGATCTATGTGGTCGCGCCGCTGGCGATTGTCGGCTGCGTCGGGCTCTACCTGTTCCTGCCGTTCGTGGCGCAGATGGTGCTGTTCGGCTGGGGCGCGATCGGGTTGCTGATCTATTTTGGTTATTCGCGCAGCCGCAGCCATGTCGGGCTTGGTCGCAGCGAGGTCAATGAACTCGACCCCGATGCGCCGCCGCAGCCGGTCCCGCCGCTGCCGGGCGCGCATACCCCTGGCGGCCGGGACGCCTGAGCTCAGATAGGGCGGGGCGCTTGGGCTTTCCCGGCGCTCCGCCTATATCGACCCGATGACGACCCTTATCCCGCGAAGCTTCCATGGCGCCTGACGGTGCGCGGATGATCGACGAGGCAGCGCGCGATGACGCTGCCGCGCAACCGGTGCCCGCCGCGCCGCGATATCCGGTGCGCCGCAAGAGCGCGGCATCGGGCAAGGGACCGGCGCGCCCGATCCTCGAACGGGTCAACCTCGACAGCCCTTTTTTCGACGACAAGAACAAGGCGTTCTGGCTGCTCCAGTCGGCCGGGTGGACGGGATATTTCATCCTCCGCTCGCTGAACGGCATCGCCAATTCCATGGGCCTGATGTTCCTGGTCCACACGCTGCTGCTGACCGCGACCGGCTATTCGCTGACGTTGTTGATGGCATCGCTCTATCGCCGGCTGATCACGATGCGATCGCTGTGGACCGCGACGATCAGCTTGGGGACGGTAGTGTTCGCCTCGGCCGCCTTCTCGTTCATCGAGACGTGGAGCAATGCGACCTTCGTGCGGCCCGACGCACGCCCGGTGGGGATTGAGTATCTCGGTGCGATCCTGCTCGATTTCGCGCTGCTCGCGGCATGGTCGGCACTTTACTATGGGATCAACTATTACCTTCTGCTCGAGGAAGAAATCGAGCAGCGTGAGGAAATGGAGAGCCAGGCCTCGTCGGCCCAGCTGGCGATGTTGCGCTACCAGCTCAACCCGCATTTCCTGTTCAATACGCTCAATTCGATTTCGACGCTGGTGCTGCTTCGCCAGACCGAGCGGGCCAATGCGATGCTGTCGCGGCTGGCGAGTTTCCTGCGCTACACGCTGATCAACGAGCCGACCGCACAAGTAACGCTGGCGCAGGAAGTCGAGACGCTGAAGCTCTACCTCGAGATTGAGAAGATGCGCTTCGAGGATCGGCTTCGCCCGCATTTCCGGATCGATGCCGAAACGATCGGCGCGCGGCTGCCGTCGCTGCTGCTTCAGCCCCTGGTTGAAAATGCTATCAAATATGCCGTCACGCCGAGCGAGGAGGGCGCCGACATCTGGATCACCGCGTCCCGCGAAGGCCGCGCGGTGAGGATCGAGGTCGCCGACAGCGGGGCGGGGGCGGGCGGCCACGGCACGGCGACCGAGTCGACCGGGGTCGGACTTGCCAATATTCGCGACCGGCTGACCCAGGCGTACGGCGCAGCGCATGGATTCGAGAGTCGAGCGAACGATAAGGGGGGCTATAGCGTTATCCTGGAAATCCCGTCCGAGAGCGAGTATCGATCATGACCATCCGCACCATCCTCGTTGATGACGAACCGCTTGCGACCCAAGGACTGCAACTGCGGCTCCAGGCGCATGACGATGTCGAGATCATTGCCACCGCCGCCAACGGGCGCGAGGCGATCCGCGCGATCAAGACCGACAAGCCCGACCTTGTCTTCCTAGACATCCAGATGCCGGGGTTCGACGGGTTTTCAGTCATTCAGGGGCTGATGGAAGTCGAACCGCCGTTGTTTGTGTTCGTCACCGCCTATGGCGACCATGCGCTGCGCGCGTTCGAGGCGCAGGCGGTCGATTATCTGATGAAACCGGTCGAGGAGGATCGGCTGGCGGCGACGATGGACCGGGTTCGCCAGCGGCTGGCTGAGCGGCGCGGGGCCGAGGAAGCCGGACGGCTGAAGGAAGCGCTCGAGGAACATGCTCCCGAGGCGGCCGAGACGCTGGCTGAGGAGACGAGCAGCGACGGACATGCCGCCAACCGCTTCGAGAAGATGATCAACATCCGCGACCAGGGCCAGATCTTCCGCGTCGACGTCGACACGATCGAGCGGATCGACGCCGCGGGCGACTATATGTGCATCCAGACCGGCGACAATACGCTGATCCTGCGCGAAACGATGAAGGATTTGGAAAAGCGCCTCGACCCCAGACGCTTTCAGCGGGTCCACCGTTCGACGATCGTCAACCTCGACCTGGTCAAGCAGGTCAAACCGCACACCAATGGCGAATGTTTCTTGGTGCTCGACTCAGGGGCGCAGGTGAAGGTGTCGCGCAGCTATCGTGATGTGGTCGCGCGGTTCGTTCACTAACCGCTATTTCTTCAGTTCGCGCCCGACGGGATAGAGCAAGAAGCGATCGTCGTAATAGGGGGTGCGCTCGTAGAACCAGCCGAGCCGTGCGTCGGGGTCGGCGGCGAATTTCGGGTCGGCGGCGAGCTTCGCCTTGAACTGGGCCCGAAGCGCAGGATCTGTTGCAAGCATCCGCTCGGCAAGCGGGGCGATGACATAGCCCTCCATATATTCGGTCCGCATCAGGATCTCGGGGTAAAAATTCCACGCCAGCAGCGAATCGGGGCTTTCGGGCTCGAGCATCGCGGCGGCGAGGAGGCCGAGCGGCTGGTTGGACGATACGCGGACTGACCCGGCGGGGTAGGTCTCGCTTCGCGCGGAATGAGCATAGGCGGCGGCAACGAGCGGGACATGGCCCTCGTCGGCGGCCTTGAGCTTGGGCCCGCGCAGGCGGACCATGTCGAGCGTGATGGTGCGCGGGGCGGCCAGCGTCTCGACCTCGACCCCGTGCAGCTTGAGCAGCGCAATGACGTCGGGCTTGGTCACGGGCACCCACCAGGCGGCGGGAAGAGTCACGACCGTGTCGGGATCCTTGCCGATCACGGGCATGCGCTGGGTCACCGGACGCCCGAGCCAGCTTATTTCTCTGCCGCCCGATGCGGGGGACAGGCGGAGCGTGTGGGCGATGCCCTTATAGTCGGGGATGACGTAAAGCGGCGTCGGCCTTGCCTTCCACGTCATGACCTCGGTCGCCGGGCGGCTGGCGCGGTCGGTGGCGATCGCCTGGTCGAGCGAGGCCCCCTCGGCGCCGAGCAGCCGCAGCGACTCCTCGACCAGCACATAGGTGCCGAGCACGCGCTGACGATAGGGTTTGAGCGAGTGGGTTTCCACCAGCACCGTCGGCTGGCGGGCAAGGTCGCCATAGCCGGTCGAGAAACGCGGCGTGTCGGGGCTAAGCGCAATCCCCTTGTCGGGATCGCGCGGGTCGAGCGCGTCGACATAGACGCCGGGGATATGCCCCTGCCCCGCCAGCGCCGCCGTAACCGCCGGGCGGTAGCGCGTGTCGAGCCAGCGGCCGATCGCCGGCGAGTGGGCGAAATAGCCTGCCCAACCGGGGAAGGCGAAGGTGATGTCATATTGATAATCGACCCCGTCGGTGACGTGGAGATCGAGCACCAGGTCGGGTTGGATGCGGTTGAGATAGGTCCGCATGGCGCGCATTTCGGGCGTGTCGGCCTTGAGATAATCTCGGTTGAGGTTGAGGTTCTGCGCGGTGGTGCGCCAGCCCTGGTTGACCGGCCCGCGCTGGTTGGGGCGGTTGAAGGGCGAGGTTCGCTCATGCCCGTCGACGTTGAAGATCGGCACGAATACCAGGTCGGCATGGTCGAGCAGCCGGTCCTTGCCGCGCAGCGCAATGTCGCGCAGCAGCATCATGCCCGAGTCCTTGCCGTCGATTTCGCCCGAGTGGATTCCGGCCTGGACGAACAGCAAGGGCTTTGCGCCGGAACCATGTTTCGAGGCGCGGATGGCGTAAAGCTCGCGGCCCTGGGCGGAGTGGCCGAACACTTCGAGGCGAAGCAGCGGCGAGGCGGCGACCAAGCGTTCGAGCCAGGCGCGAGTCTCGGCATAGGATGGAGTGCGGTCGAAGCCGCTCGCCTCGATCGGGGTGATCCACGGGTCGTTTGGGGTCGCGACCAGGGCCTCGCTGGCGCCATGCCAAGGTAGGGTCGGCGGCAAAGGCGCGGATAAATTGGCGGGCTGTGCCGCGATGTTCGAAGCCAGAAGAGCAAGGCCGGCAATAGCAAGGGAAAAGGTGCGCATGAGCCGAGACTAGGGACGCCGATCTGGCATGGCAATCGGCCGCGGTGAGGCCTAGTTTGGGGGCGAATCCTTGCGGGAGATCCGATTATGCCGACACCCAGCCCGTCGCTCTTTGCCCGTTTTGCTGCGCTGCACGTGCCCGGCGACCCGGTGGTGCTGTTCAACGTGTGGGACGCGGGCAGTGCGAAGGCGGTCGGCGCAGCGGGGGCGAAGGCGCTCGCCACCGGCAGCCATCCCGTCGCCGACGCCAATGGCTGGCCCGATGGCGAGACCGTGCCGATCGCTTTTGTGCTGGCCAACGCGGCGCGGATCATGGCAGCGGTCGACCTGCCGCTGTCGGTCGATTTCGAAGGGGCCTATTCGACCGATCCCGCGCGCGGCGCCGAGAATGTCGCCATTCTCGCCGCGACGGGGGTCGTCGGCTGCAATTTCGAAGACCAGGTGATCGGCGGGGAGGGGGTCCATCCGCTGGCGCTGCAGGGACAGCGGATTGCCGCGATCCGGCGCGCGGTCGGGGATGCTTTCTTCATCAACGCGCGCACCGACATCTTCCTCAAGGTCAAGCCCGAAGCGCATGACGCGGCGCTGGCTGACGAGGCGATCGAGCGGGCGCGGGTGTTCGCCGACAGCGGGGCAAGTGGTTTCTTCATTCCGCGACTGGGCGACCTCAAGCTGGTCGAGCGGGTCGTGCGGGCGACCTCGCTACCGGTCAACGCCATTGCCTATCCGGGCGGGCCGACGCGCGCGCAATGGGCCGGGGCGGGGATAGCGCGAATTAGTCACGGACCCTTCCCGCATCGCGCGCTGATGGCAACTCTAGAGGAACGCGCACGCGAGGCGATTGGCTAGACGCTGATGTCGGGGATGGCCTTGGCTCGTTTCCACCATTTGCCCTGAGGTCCCGATTTCAGCACGCTGCGACGGAACAGGCGAGCACCGCCGCGAAGGATCAGCGAGACCCACAGTGCCTGCCACAGCAAGGCGGCGAGATGCGGCCAGATGAGGTCCTGCTCGGCGGCGCGGGCAATCATCGTGAACGGCGAGGAAAGCGGGAAGATCGCCGCTGCCAGCCCGCGCGGCTCGTCGAGATGGCCGACCGCCGAGGCGCCGAAGAAATAGATGGCGCTCTGGGCGAGGACAACCGGCATGTTGATCGTCTGAATCTCGCGGACGCTGCCCGCCTGGCTGCCGATGGCGAGGAACACCGACCCGATTAGCAGATAGGCCATCGAAAAATAGGCGACCGTCAGCGCGATGAACAAGGGCCAGCCGACGGCCGGAGCGGGGAGGCCCGAGAGGCCGCCGGGGCTCCAGGCCGAGATGGCGATCGCTCCGGCGGTGACCCACACGGCGATGCCGACGAACGAGATGGCGAGCATGGCGAACAGCTTGCCGACGAAGATCGCCTCGACCGGCACGGCGGCGGCAAGGATTTCGATCGCCTTGTTCGACTTCTCCTCGATCAGCTGCGACAGGACCGCGCCCGCGAGGAGGATGGTGAGCAGGAAGATGATCGTCTGGCCGGCGCGCGCGGTCAGGCCCTGCGCGCTGGCCAGCGTGCCTCCCGATTGCTCGGTCGAAACCACGGTAATCGCGGAGCCGACGCTGCCGTTATCGGCGGCGCGGTCGCGCGCGTCGGACATGATATGGTCAAGCTGGGCCGCGGTGCGCCCATCGGGATGGACCGTCCCGGTCAGCGTCGGGTTCGCCGGGAAACTGTCGAGCACGGCCATGATTGCGGGGCTTTTCTGGGCGAGCAGCGCCGCACGCTGAGCGGGAAGGTCGCCTGTCGGGTTGGTCTGGACCAGTTCGACGGGCGGGTCACCGGACACTGCCGCCAGCCGGTTGCGGGCGGCGGCGAGCGGGGCGAAGTCAGTCGGCGAGGCAATCACCGCCACCGCCGGTTTGACACTGTCCTCGGCAAGCTTGGCGCCCATGCCGCCGAAGCCAACCCCCATCAGCACCGGGAACAAGGGCCCGAGAAGAAACAGGAGGAAGGTCTTGCGAAGGACCGTCGCGGTGAAGTCGCGGCGGGCAATGACGAAGGCGGCGCGGATGATTTCTGGAAGCTTGATCATTCAGGCGACCTCCGCCGGTTGCTCGGCCATGGCGCGCGCGGCGGCCTCGCCGGCGATGGCGACGAATGCGTCATGAAGGCCCGGGCGCTCGATTGCCAGCGTTTCGATCCCCGCGCCGCCGTCGAGCAGCGCGCGGAGCAAGGGCTCAGGCCCGCCCTCGGGCAATTCGAAGGTCCATTCGTCGCCGTCGCGCCGGGCGCCGCCGGGGATCGCGACACGCCATGGACCCTCTGCCGAGCGAGTCTTGAGGCGGACGATCGGGCGGAGCCGGTCACGCGCTTCATCGACTTCGCCTTCGAACGCGACTTTGCCCTCGGCGATGATCGCGACCCGCTCGCACAGGCGTTCGGCGTGGGCGATGACGTGGGTCGAGAAGATGATGGTCGTGCCCGATGCCGCCTCGCGTTTGATCAGTTCCTCGAGCTTGGCCTGGTTGATCGCGTCGAGCCCCGAGAAAGGTTCGTCGAGGACAATCAGGCGGGGCTTGTGGACCAGGGTGCCGAGCAGCTGGACGGTCTGCGCCATGCCCTTGGACAAGGTGCGGATCGGCTTGTTGGCCCAGGCGCCGAGGCTATGCCCCTCGAGCAGTTCGCGCCCGCGGCGCTTGCCTTCGCGCAAGGGCAGGCCACGAAGCGCGCCCATGAAGGCGATCGCATCGACCGAGGTCATCGACGGGTAGAGGCCGCGTTCCTCGGGAAGATAGCCCACTTCGCGCGCCGCCTCGATCGGCTTCGACCGGCCGAGCAGGGTCGAGCTTCCCGCCGACGGGTCGATGATCCCCAGCAGCATGCGCAGCGTGGTCGTCTTGCCCGCGCCGTTGGGGCCAAGGATGCCGTAGATGGCGCCGGTCGGAACCGACAGGCTGACCCCGTCCACCGCCCGCTTGTCGCCGAAATCCTTGATGAGATTGTGCGCGGTCAGCGCGACGCCAGTATCGTTCATGGCGCCAAGTGGTAGAGGGTCGAGGGTAAATGACAATGAGCATCGAAACCCGGATTCGCGAAAAAGCCGCCGAGCTGGGGTTCGTTGCGTGCGGATTTGCGGCCGCCGATGCGGCGCCCGAGGCAGGCGTGGGCCTGCGCGAGTGGCTCGGCGAGGGGCGCCACGGGGGCATGGCGTGGATGGAGGCGCGGGCCGATGAGCGGGAGTCCCCCACCGGCCTGTGGGACGGGGCGCGGTCGATCATCGCGCTGGGGATGAGCTATGCCCCGGCCAGGGATCCGCTGGCGCTGGCGGGGGTAAGCGAACGCGGGCGGATCTCGGTCTATGCGCAGGGCGGCGACTATCACAAGGCGGTCAAGAAGGGGCTGAAATCGCTTGGGCGATGGCTGGCGCAAGAGACGGGATGCCAGCTCAAGGTGTTCGTCGATACAGCGCCGGTGATGGAGAAGCCGCTTGCCGCTGCGGCGGGGATCGGCTGGCAGGGCAAGCACACGAATTTGCTCAGCCGCGAGCATGGCAACTGGCTGTTCCTCGGCATCGTCATGACCAGCCTTGAGCTCGTCCCCGATGGGCCCGCCAGCGACCATTGCGGGTCATGCTCGCGCTGCATCCAGGCGTGCCCAACAGGCGCGATCACCGCGCCCCACCGGATCGATGCGCGGGCCTGCATTTCCTACCTTACGATCGAGCATCACGGGCCGATCCCGACCCGATATCGCGCGGCGATGGGCAATCGAATCTATGGCTGTGACGACTGCTTGGCGGTGTGCCCGTGGAACCGCTTTGCCGAGGCAGGGCGGGCCAATCAGGCATTTCTGCCGAGAGCCGAACTGGCGGCACCCGCGCTCGGCGACCTGCTCGGCCTTGACGAGGCGGGGTTTCGCGAGATGTTTGCGGGCTCGCCGATCAAGCGCATCGGCTGGGCGCGGATGATGCGCAATTGCCTGGTCGCGGCGGGCAATAGCGGGTCGGCGGACCTTCGCCCGAGGGTCGAGCGGTTTGTCGATCATGCGGACCCGGTGGTCGCCGAGGCGGCCGAATGGGCACTCGCCCGGCTGGCCTAGCGCTTGCGCTCGATTTGGGCTTCGCAGGCGGCGGCGTCAGTGTCGGCGCCGCTGGTGAGGCGTGCGTCGACATGGGTCACGCGCTCGACCCCCTGGCCGCTTTCGGGGGCGTAGAGATAGGCGTCGAGGACACAGCCGCCGCCGCGATATTGCAGCTTGAGCCCGGCGCCTTCGCGGACCTGGAAGCTCGGCGTGCCGAACAATTCGCCAAGGTCGGGAATGGCAAGCCCGATCAGCCGGCCGTGCTGATGCACGCCGGACCCGGCCGAGACGGGTGGCGGCACGTCGACCGGCGCGCGGGAGTCGCTGGCGCAGGCGGCCAGCAGCAGGGTCAAGGCGGTGGCGATGGGGCGAACGAAACGGCGCATCGCGGCTTGCTAGCCGGGCGCGGCGGTTGTGTCATCCGCCCCCCGCCGCTAACCGGCGCGCATTCGTTATTTCCCGGCAGGACCAGATATGACCGACAAGCCCCTCGACGTGCTCGCCATCGGCAATGCGATCGTCGACGTGATCGCCGATGCCGACGACGCCTTCCTTGTTGCGCAGGGGCTCGACAAGGGGGCAATGCGGCTGGTCGACGAGGTTGAGGCGGTCGCGCTTTATGGCAAGATGGGCCCGGGGCGCGAGAGCAGCGGCGGATCCGCAGGGAACACTGTGGCCGGACTTGCCGCGCTAGGGCTAAGCGCGGGCTTCATCGGCCAGGTCGCCGACGACGAGCTGGGCAAGATCTTTGCGCACGACCTGCGCGCGACTGGGGTCGAGTTTGGCACCCCGACCCGCAACGACGTCGGTGCTAGCGCGCGCTGCCTGATCCTGGTCACGCCCGACGCCCAGCGCACGATGAACACCTTCCTTGGCGCGGCGCAGCGGCTTCCCGCCAGCGCCATCTCGGCGGCGCACGTGGCGACGGCCAGGATCCTCTACCTCGAAGGCTATCTGTGGGATCCCGAAGAGCCCCGCGCGGCGATGGAGGCGGCAATCGACGCGGCGCGGGCGGCGGGGACCAAGGTCGCCTTCTCGCTGTCCGATGCCTTCTGTATTTCGCGCCATCGCGACGGCTTCAACCGGCTGATCGACGACGGCCGGATCGACATCCTGTTTGCCAATGAGGACGAGATCCTCAGCCTGACCGGAGCGGCCGACTTCGACAGCGCGGTTGCTGCGGTGGCGCCCAAGGTTCTCGTGCTGGCGGTCACGCGCGGCGCGGCGGGTGCGGTCGCGGTGTCGGGCCAGGAGCGCGCCGAGGTTGCCGCCGAGCCGATTGCGAAGCTGGTCGACACGACCGGCGCGGGGGACTTGTTCGCGGCGGGATTCCTGGCCGGCCAGGCGCGGGGGAAATCGCTGGAAGTGTCGCTCAGGCTCGGCGCGATCGCCGCGGCTGAAGTCATCCAGCATTATGGCGCGCGGCCCGAAGCGGACCTCAGGGCGCTCGCCGGAGAATTGCTTTAATTCGATCCATTCACTCAGCCGGGAGTCTCGACATGACCAGCACGCGTAGCGAAACCGACAGCTTCGGCGCAATCGACGTTCCTGCCGACAGCTATTGGGGCGCGCAGACCGAACGCTCGATCGAGAATTTTCCGTTCGGCGAGCGTGAGCGGATGCCGATCGAGATCGTCCACGCGCTGGGCTTCGTCAAGCAGGCCGCCGCACGGGTCAATGCGCGCATCGGCGGGCTCGACGCCAACGTTGCCGAAGCCATCCAGCAAGCCGCAGCCGAAGTCGCGCGGGGCGATCTCGACGGACAATTCCCGCTGGTCATCTGGCAGACGGGCAGCGGCACCCAGTCGAACATGAACGCCAATGAAGTGATTGCCGGTCGCGCCAACGAGCAGCTTGGCGGCGCGCGCGGCGGCAAGTCGCCGGTCCACCCCAATGACCATGTCAATCAGGGCCAGTCGTCGAACGACAGCTTCCCGACTGCGCTTCATGTCGCGGCGGCGCGCGGGGTGAGCGACCGGCTGATCCCGGCCTTGAAGCTGATCCACGCCCGGCTCGATCAGCTGGCGAAGCAGTGGGACCATATCGTCAAGATCGGGCGAACCCATTTGCAGGACGCCACCCCGCTAACGCTCGGCCAGGAATTCTCGGGCTATGCCCAGATGATCGCCGACAATATCGCACGGGTCGAAGGCGTCATGCCGCGGCTGTTCCGGCTAGCGCAGGGGGGCACTGCGGTTGGCACCGGGCTCAACGCGCCCAAGGGCTTTGGCGAGGCATTCGCCAAGGAAATGGCCAACTTGACCCGGCTGCCGTTCACCTCGGCGCCCAACAAATTCGCCGAACTGGCCGCGCACGATACCTTGGTCGAGCTATCGGGAGTGATGAACGTCGTCGCCGTCTCGCTCAGCAAGATCGCCAATGATATCCGCCTGCTCGGATCGGGACCGCGCTGCGGGTTGGGCGAATTGAAGTTGCCCGAAAACGAGCCGGGCAGCTCGATCATGCCGGGCAAGGTCAATCCGACCCAGTGCGAGATGCTGACGATGGTCTCGGCACAGGTCATGGGCAATCATGTCGCGGTGACGATCGGCGGGCTTCAGGGCCATTTGGAGTTGAACGTGTTCAAGCCGCTGATCGGCGCCAATGTGATCCGGTCGATCAACCTGCTGTCGGTCGGGATGGAGAGCTTCACCGAGCGCGCGCTGGGCGGGATCGAGGCCGACGAGGTGCGCATCGCCGAGCTGATGAACAAGTCGCTGATGCTGGTCACCGCGCTAGCCCCCGAGATCGGCTATGACAATGCCGCGACCATTGCCAAATATGCCCACAAGAAGGGGCTCACGCTGAAGGAGGCCGGGGTCGAGCTGGGGCTGGTCGACGAGGCGACGTTCGACCGGGTGGTCATTCCGGAATCGATGCTCGGGCGCTAGATTGGCGTCGCGATGCAAGCTGGGTTAGGCTGGCCCCGACAGGGGACGGGGCAATGATGAGCAAGAAGATGAAATGGGCGCTCGCGCTCGGCATGACGGCGCTGGTTTGCGCCTGTTCGACGGGTGGCGAGCGGCCGACGCCGGTGCCGCCGCCGATCACGGTCGATCTTGGCCTCTCCCCGGCGGACTATGTCGAGCAGGCCGGATCGCTCGACCTGTTGATGGTCAAGTCGTCGCAACTGTCCTTCACCCGCTCGGGCAATCCGCGGATTCGCAACTATGCGCGAATGATGATCGACGAGCATGTCGGGCTGGCAGCGCAGCTGTCCTTTGCTGGGCGGCGGTTGGGGGTCTTGCCCGCAGCCGTGCTATTGCCGCGCCATCAGTCGATGCTCGACGGGCTAACGGCAAGCCCCGACTTCGACCGCGCCTATCGCAGCCAGCAGGGTGAACTTCACCGCGTCGCGCTTCGGTTGCACAGCGACTATGCCGCGCGCGGGTCGAGCCCGACGTTGCGCCCGGTCGCCATTTCGGCGGTGCAGGTCATCCGCCGCCACCTTGCCATGTTGCAGGGCCTCTAGGTCAGAAGGCGAAATTTGCCCGGGCGCCGATATTGTCGATGCCGGGGTTCTGGCGGCTGAAGACCTGGCCTTGGCTCATATGGATCCAGTTGGCCTCGACCGAAGTTCGGGGGTTGAGCTGATAGCCGATGCCGAGTTCGGGCTCGAACAAAATGCGATTGCCGAAGGCAATGCGGTCGGGGTCGTCGAACCGCCCGGCCGAGCCATTGTGGATGGCGAGGCCGATGCCCGGTCGGACATAGAAGGTCTTGCCGAAGCGCCATGACAGGCCGGCAGCGGCGTAGCTGGTGTCGCCGGCACTGTTGAGCGCGCCGAAGGCGTAGGGCTGGAGGCCGAGGCCGGGGATGATCTTGCCGCCGCGGATGCCGAGCATCAGGTCGACCCCCTGCTCGCGGCCGCCTTCGAGGCTGAACGGGGTCGAGACGGCGTGGCTGTAGATCCCGCCGAACAGCTCGGTCGCGGAGGCGGGGAAGGCGACACCGTTGGACACGGTCAGGAGCAGCGCTAGGCGGGACAGGCGGATCATCGTAACTCCTTCTGATCCAACATCTTTCGCGTCGGCCTGATCCCAGGTCAAGCGAGCAAATGGCAAGTGCTTTGGTACCGTCAGATCGCGGCGGCCTGCCAAGTGCGGATGGCGTCGATTGGGTGGACCAGCATGATGATGTTGAGGGTAAGATTGTCGCGGATGGCGGCGAGCGGGATGAGTTCGAGGGTGATGACGGTGGCGACCGAGGCCCACAGCGGCAGGCGGCGGGCGATGAGGAAGCCGATCGCCATCATGCTGATGTCGCTGACCGAGTTGAGCACGCTGTCGCCCGAATAGCCGACCGATGCGGTTGCACTTCGATAGCGTTCGATGATCCACGGGCTATTTTCGGCGAATTCCCATGCCGCTTCGATGCAGATGGCGATGGCCAGGCGGGTCGGGAGCGAAAGGCGGCGGGCGACGAGCCATAGCAGCCCGAAGAAGAGAAAGCCGTGGATGAGGTGGCTCATGCTATACCAGTCGGCGAGCATCTGGCTGGTTTCGGCGCTGGCCGGGCTCGACACCCATAGCGAGACATAGCCGCAGGTGCAGATCGGCGGGCGGCCCATCGCGAGGAGGATCGCGGCGGCCAGCGGGATGAGGAGCAGCGGCCTCAGCCCGGGGCGCGAACGGATCATGGGGTCGTCATAGTCGAGAATCCTTTCCAGACTATGCAACCATCGGACTCGCTGTGCGGAGGTCAGGCAGGTCCCGGATCAAGTCCGGGATGACGGGGAGCGCTTGACGCTTGCCAAGTGCGTCGGGGCGCGCGACACCGGCCGCGATGCTTCGCTTGTTCGGTCCCAACTGCGACGGTTCGCCGATCGAGGTCACGCCGACCACCCACATCCCCGCCGATGTCGTATGGCTCGACCTGCTCGAGCCGACCCGCGAGGAGGAATCCCTCGCCGAGAAGTTCATCGGGTCGAACGTGCCGACCCGCGCCGACCTGCAGGAAATCGAACCGTCGAGCCGACTCTACCAGCGTGGCCACACGCTTTACATGACGGTGTCGACGCTGGTCGGGATCGACGAGGGCGAGCCGACATCGACCCCGATCGCCTTTCTGCTGACCGAGCATCAACTGGTCACGGTGCGCTACGCCGACCCGCGCCCGTTCAAATTGCTGGCCGAGCAATATAAGCGCGAACCGACGATGGCGTCGGATGCATGCCACATGTTCATCCGCCTGCTCGATGCGATCGTCGATCGGCTGGCCGACGAGATTGAGCGGTCGCATGGCGAGAGCGAGAAATTGTCGCTGCATATTTTTGCCAAAGACATGGACGAGCGACGGATTCCGGCCAAGCGGCTGACCGCGCTGCTGACACGGATCGGAAGGGCGCAATCGCTGCTTTCGCGAATCCGCGAGACGGCGGTGAGCACGAGCCGGCTGCTCCATTTCCTGTCGGCCACCCAGCGGGTAAAACGGCTGGACGACGAGCGCGATCATGTTGCCAGCATGATCGCCGACGTCTCCGCGCTGATTGACCATTCGAGCTTCCTGTCCGAGCAGTTGACCTTCCAGCTCGATGCCTCGCTGGGGCTGATCTCGATCGAGCAGAATGCAGCGATGAAGTTGTTCAGCTGGGCCGCGGTAGTGTTCATGCCGCCGACGTTGGTCGCCGGAATTTATGGAATGAACTTCGAGCATATGCCCGAGCTCAAGTGGATCTACGGCTATCCGATGGCGCTGGTGATCATGGTGTTGAGCGGCGTGCTGCCATGGTTCTACATGCGCAAGCGCGGGTGGATCTAGGAGCCGACCGACCGTTCCTCCCGATTGTGACGGCTGCGCAACCTATCGTCCAATCAGTGCGTTGCAGCGCCATGGCGTCATCCCCGAAGTCCAAATTCGTTGTCATCGGTGACCGGGTCTCGGCCTGGACCGCTGATCTGTTTGCCCACCCCGGGGTCCAGATCGGGGTGATCATCTTCTGCATTGCATGGTTTGCGCTGGGGTTGAAAACCGACCTGCTGACTGCCGCGCTGTCGATCCTGGCGATCACGCTGACCCAGATGGTGCTCAACAGCCAGAAGGAGCGCGAGTGCGACGACTATCGCCGCGATGTCGCGCTGCACGCCAAGATCGACGAACTGCTGATCGCGATGAAGGGCGCCCGAAGCGAGATGGCGGGAATCGAGGAGCTCGATGTGGAAGAGATCGTCGAGCTGAAGGAAAATGCGCAGGATCAGGTCGAGACGCTCGAGGAAGAACTTGAGGATCGCGGTCAGTAAGCTGGTGCCGCCAAGGCAGTATGACCGCGTCAGGGTGAAGCGTTGGCGCAAGGCTTTGCGCGATGAGACAGTGTTGCTAAGGCGCCGGAGAAATACCCTCATCTCGCAGGAACCGCCATGATCCCGACCGGCCAGGACAGCCTCAAGACTCGCTCGACCCTCAGCGTGGGCGGGGCGAGCTTTGCCTATTATGACCTGGGCAAGGCTGGCGCGGCGCTGGGCGATATTAAGCGGCTGCCCTATTCGATGAAGGTGTTGCTGGAGAATCTGTTGCGCTTCGAGGATGGCGTGACGGTCACCCGCGACGATCTGCAGGCGATGGTCGACTGGCAGAAAGAGCGCAGGATCAGCCGCGAGATCCAGTATCGCCCGGCGCGCGTGCTGATGCAGGATTTCACCGGGGTGCCCGCAGTGGTCGACCTGGCGGCGATGCGCGACGCGATGAAGCAGCTTGGCGGCGACCCCAAGAAGATCAACCCGCTGGTCCCGGTCCACTTGGTCATCGACCATTCGGTGATGGTCGACGAATTCGGCACGCCACGCGCGTTCGAGGACAATGTTGCGCTGGAATATCAGCGCAATGCCGAGCGCTATGAGTTTCTGAAGTGGGGCAGCCAGAGCTTCGACGACTTCAAGGTGGTGCCGCCTGGAACGGGGATCTGCCACCAGGTCAATCTGGAGAATATCGCACAGACGGTGTGGACCGGGCCCGACCAGACCGGCGAGATGGTCGCCTATCCCGATACTTTGGTCGGCACCGACAGCCATACGACGATGGTCAACGGGCTGGGCGTGCTGGGCTGGGGTGTCGGCGGGATCGAGGCCGAGGCAGCGATGCTGGGGCAGCCGGTGTCGATGCTGATCCCCGAAGTCGTCGGCTTCCGCTTGTCGGGGTCGCTGTCGGAGGGAATTACGGCGACCGACCTGGTGTTGACGGTGACGCAGATGCTGCGCGCCAAGGGCGTGGTCGGCAGCTTCGTCGAGTTTTTCGGACCGGGGCTGGCGGCGCTGAGCCTGGCCGACCGGGCAACGATCGCCAACATGGCGCCCGAATATGGCGCGACCTGCGGCTTTTTCCCGATCGATGCGCGGACGATCGAATATCTGAAGCTCACCGGACGCAGCGACGACCGCATCGCGCTGGTCGAGGCCTACGCCAGGGCGCAGGGCATGTGGCGCGACGAAAGCGCGCCCGAGCCGTTGTTCACCGACACGCTCGAGCTCGACATGCTGTCGGTCATGCCGTCGCTTGCGGGACCACGGCGGCCGCAGGACCGGGTCGTGCTGGCCGATGTCGACGACCGCTTCAACGACGAGCTGGAAGTAACCTATCACAAGGCG
This sequence comes from Sphingomonas sp. RB1R13, assembly GCF_036663775.1. Classification (NCBI taxonomy): domain Bacteria; kingdom Pseudomonadati; phylum Pseudomonadota; class Alphaproteobacteria; order Sphingomonadales; family Sphingomonadaceae; genus Sphingomonas; species Sphingomonas sp. RB1R13. The sequence continues at coordinate 696,577 of NZ_JAXOJM010000001.1, read as the reverse complement.
ACCGACCCGCGCGTGGCGGTCGAGGGGGCAGACCACGACCTTGGCAATGGCGACGTCGTGATTGCGGCGATCACCAGCTGTACGAATACGTCCAACCCGTCGGTGCTGGTCGCGGCCGGGCTAGTGGCGCGCAAGGCTCGCGCGCTAGGGCTGACGCGCAAGCCGTGGGTCAAGACCAGCCTCGCGCCGGGGAGCCAGGTGGTCACCGCCTATCTCAACGAGAGCGGGCTGTCGGAGGATCTCGACGCGATCGGGTTCAATTTGGTGGGCTATGGCTGCACCACCTGCATCGGCAATTCGGGGCCCTTGCCCGAGCCGATCAGCAAGGCGATCAACGAGCATGACCTGGTGGCGGTCAGCGTGCTGTCGGGCAATCGCAACTTCGAAGGGCGGGTGTCGCCCGATTGCCGCGCCAACTACCTCGCCTCGCCGCCATTGGTGGTCGCTTACTCGCTGCTCGGAACGGTGCGCGCCGACCTGTCGACCGATCCGCTGGGCAAGGGCAAGGACGGGCAGGACGTGTACCTCAAGGACATCTGGCCGACCAATGACGAGGTGCGCGCGCTGGTCGACGCCCATGTCCATTCGGCGATGTTCAAGGAACGCTATGCCGACGTCTTCGCCGGCGATGCGCGCTGGCAGGGGATCGCGGTGACTGGCGGGGCGACCTACCAGTGGCCCGCAGGATCGACCTACATCGCCAACCCGCCTTATTTCGAAGGCATGACGATGACCCCCAAGCCGCTGACCGACATCGTCGATGCCAAGACGCTGGCCGTGTTCGGCGATTCGATCACCACCGACCACATCTCGCCGGCGGGATCGATCAAGGCCGAGAGCCCGGCGGGGCGATTCCTCCAGGATCACCAGGTCAACCGGGGCGAGTTCAACAGCTATGGCGCGCGGCGCGGCAACCATGACGTGATGATGCGCGGCACCTTCGCCAACATCCGCATCCGCAACAAGATGCTGCCCGGGGTCGAGGGCGGGATGACCCGCGGGCCCGACGGCGAGGAGCTCGCCATCTATGATGCGGCGATGAAGTATAAGGACGCCGGCACCCCGCTGGTCGTGCTGGCGGGCAAGGAATATGGCACCGGCTCGTCGCGCGACTGGGCGGCCAAGGGCACCGTCCTGCTAGGCGTGCGCGCGGTCATCGCCGAGAGCTTCGAACGGATCCACCGGTCGAATCTGGTCGGCATGGGAGTGTTGCCGCTGCAGTTCGAGGATGGTTGCGGGGCGAACACGCTCGGGCTCGATGGCAGCGAAACCTATTCGATCGACGGGGTCGCCGACCTCACGCCGCGCCAGGACGTGGTCGTCAAGGTGACCAAGGCCGACGGCACGGTGATGAGCCTCAATACGCGGTGTCGGATCGACACCTACAACGAGCTGGAATATTTCCGCGCCGGCGGGATCCTGCCGTTCGTGCTTCGGAAGCTGGCCGCCTGACGCTCGAGACCGCCATCGAGGTGATCGGCTGGCTGGCGGCGGGGATGATCCTTGCAGCGTACGGCCTGATGACCGCGCGCCGGATCGCGTCGGACAGTCACGCCTATCATTGGCTCAACGTGATCGGGGCGTTCGGGATTTTGGCCAATGCCGCCTGGCATCGCGCGGTGCCGTCGGTGGTGCTCAACATCATCTGGGCCGGGATCGGGATCGTCGCGCTTATCCGGATGAGACGAGGGCGTCCTCAAGCCACGCCGGAATAAGCGCGTCGGGCGGGAGTGCGTCGGTCCTGGCGTGGACAATGGCGAGCCCGAGCTCGGGGTAAAAGGCGCGGCCGCGATCGGGCAACGCAGTCGCGGGGACGACGAACAGACGGCGGTTGACCTTCGATCGCCAGTTCATTCGCGCGGTATTTTCCTGCCCCACGAAACAGCCCTTGGTGAAGCTGACCCCGCCCAGTTCGGCGGCATTGCATTCGAGCCAGAGCAGGTCGGTCAGTTCGGGGCCTTCGGCAACCCCGAGGGCGAGGCGATGGGCGAGGTAGGCGCCGGTGGGCTCTCCCGCCGGGCCGAGCGAGCGTGTCCCCAATTCAGCCAGGCGGGGGTCGTTGCCGGGCTCGGGGGACCAGTGGACGGCCAGCGTCTCGTCGCGCGCGATCGTGATCGGGCGGCGGAGGCGGTACATCGACAGGCGGCGGATGAGAGCATCGGCGTCGTCGGTGTGGACATCGAGCAAGAGGTCGTCGCCATCGGCCGATATGAAGAAGTCGGCGATGACCTTGCCTTGTGGGGTTAGCAGCGCGGCATAGACCGGGAGGTCGCCGGTGACGCTGCTCGTGACCAGCCCGTCGAGGAAGCCGCGGACATCCTCGCACGAGAGGCGGATGATGCTACGGTCGATGAGGGTGGATGCGGTCATGTCCATGAGGTAGGGGCGCCAAGTGAATATGCAATCGATCAGCATCCGCCGGCCCGACGACTGGCATGTCCATTTGCGCGACGGGGCGATGCTCGACACGGTTGCGCCCTTCACCGCGCGGCAGTTTGCGCGGGCGATTGTCATGCCCAACCTGTCGCCGCCGGTGACGAGCGTGGTCGCGGCGAGCGCCTATAGGGAGCGGATCGTGGCGGCGGCGGGTGGCGACTTTACGCCGTTGATGACCTGTTACCTGACCGACGATGCCAGTGCCGACGAACTGGCGCGGGGCCATGCCGAGGGGGTGTGGGTCGCGGCCAAGCTTTATCCCGCCAACGCCACCACCAACAGCGCGCATGGCGTGACTGACCTGCGCAAGCTGTGGCCGGCGCTGGAGCGGATGCAGGCGATCGGGATGCCGCTGCTGGTTCATGGTGAAGTGACCGACCCCGAGGTTGATATTTTCGACCGCGAGGCGGTGTTTATCGAGCGGGTGCTGGGCGGGCTGGTGCGCAACTTCCCGGCGCTCAAGATCGTGCTCGAGCATATCACGACCGCCGAGGCGGCGCAGTTTGTCGCCGACGCCCCCGTCACGGTGGCGGCGACGATCACTCCGCAGCATCTCCACCTCAATCGCAACGCGCTGTTCGCCGGGGGGCTTCGGCCGCACGCCTACTGCCTGCCGGTGGTGAAGCGCGAGAAGCATCGCCTGGCGGTGCGCGCAGCGGCAGTCTCGGGATCGGCGAAGTTCTTCCTCGGCACCGACAGCGCGCCGCACAGCGTCGAGGCGAAGGAGGCGTCGTGCGGCTGCGCGGGGATTTTCAACGCGCCGAATGCGCTGGAAAGCTATGCGATGGTGTTCGACGAGGAAGGCGCGCTCGACCGGCTGGAGGGGTTCGCTTCGGAGCATGGGCCGCGCTTTTACGGGCTGCCCCTCAACGAGGGCCAAGTGACGCTGGAGCGAGCCGAGGTGTCGGTGCCCGAGCGAGTCGCGGGGCTGGTGCCGTTCCATGGCGGGGCGACGATCGGCTGGCGACTGGCTTAAGTCGTTCCGGTGGCGTCTCTTTTTGTGAGTGCTTGCCGGGCCCCGAAGCAAAGCGCATCCTGCTGCATTGAGGGAGCAGGATCATGAACAATATCGCCAAATATGCCGCGATTGCGAGTGTCGTGATGGTCGCCGCAGTGCCCGCGGGCGCGACGGACTTCACTGTCGTTGGACTGTCAAACGGCGTCAGCATGAACTACGCCAAGATCGAATGGGCCCGAATTGCGGGCGCGATGGAAACGGGTGTGGTCAAGTTCCGCTGTGACGGGGGCGCCATGACCGGCGCGTGGCTTTATTCGCCGCGCGACGTGGCGACGGGCCAGGCAAGCGGCAAGCGAATGCACAAGCCCATCACGTTCGTGAAGGAATGGGGAGCGGCGTCACCGGCAGTCTCGAAGGGCAGCTGGGACCTGGCAACGGGCAAGGGCGCGCGCAGTGCCGGTGGCGTCAGCGCCATGGATGACTGGACGGCGATCACCGTTACCGGGCTGGACCAGGCCTGTTCGTCGAAGCTCAACAACAATCCGGCATTCCAGGATTCGGGCATGGCTGGCGAGATGCCTGCCCCCAAATAGCTCAGCGTTAAGGCGGAGTGCCGACCCCCTTGAGCCCGATGATCGAGGCGAAATGGCCTTCGACCGCGGCGTAGCATTCGCACGCCTGGCGCTCGAGCCCGCGGCGGTCGAGGACCTGGATCGCACCGCGGCGATAGGCGATGAGGCCTTCGTCCTGGAACTGACGAGCGACCGCGTTGACCGTGGTGCGCTGGACCCCGAGCAGCCCGGCGAGTGCTTCCTGGGTCAGCGCCAGCCGGTCGCCGCCGACGCGGTCCTGCGCGGTCAGCAGCCAGCGGGCCGCTCGCGATTCGATTGAATGGAAGGCGTTGCACGCGACCGACTGCATGACCTGGGCAAGGAGATAGTCGGCGTAGCGGCAGAACAGGTTCTGGATGAAGGGCGAGTTTCGCTTGAGCTCCTCGAGCGCGTCGAGCGGGATGGCGATGGCCGGGCCGGCGATCTGGACCTGGGCCTGGGCGTAGGCGGGGGCGTGGCCGCAGCTGACGATCCCGCCGACTGCGCCCTCCTTGCCGATCGAGCAGACCTCGACTGTCCGTCCGCCGTCGAGTTCGACGATCATCGAGATCATCAGCGAATCATAGGGAAACAGGCTGTGGGTGACGGCCTTGCCGGCGTTGAGCACCATGTCGCCGCGAGCCAAGTCTACCAGCGTCGCCAGCGGTTCGATCAGCGCGCGAACATCGTCGCTGAAGGTCGCCAGCAGGCGATTGCTGGCAAAAGCCGACGCAAGGCGAGTGTCGCGGGAAACGATCATCTGATCCACCTGACCCAAATTACCGCAAGGCATGACTAAGTGATTGTTGCGCCCGAACGACGCACTCCCACCCCGGAAGGCAGTTACGCCAACGTTCCGACCGCTAGCAATAGTTTATTTTTTCAGAGACTTAACTGGGCTGCTAAGTCGCCTCGCCGACATAGTGTGGCCGGACATGATGGCCCGGTCACACATGCGGTTGATCCCGCGCCCTGCGCTCGCTACAGCGCACCCGCCGCAAACGGTCGGGAGACGTGGGTGAGTGGCTGAAACCAACGCTTTGCTAAAGCGTCATACGGGAAACTGTATCGAGAGTTCGAATCTCTCCGTCTCCGCCACAATGCCATCGGTTTTCGCAATGCCGTCGCGGGCAAAGCATTTGGACTCACCGCTCGGCTCGAGCCGGATCGGCCATATTTCGCTGGACCGTAGCGGACGGCAACAAAAGCGCGTGCGATCAATCACTCGGTTTTGGCCTCACAGATATTTCGAGATCGCTCGAAACTGCTCGATGGCCGCGCGGGGACCCTCGCCTTCTTCGGCATGGACCAGGCAATGGTCGATATGATCGTTGATGAGGGCGCGCTTGGCGCTCGCCACGGCGTTCTCGACCGCCTGTAGCTGTTGGGCGATGTCGACACATGGTTGCTCGGATTCGATCATCTCGATGACGCTTCGCAGATGACCGCCAGCGCGGCTCAAGCGCTTGACGATGGCGGGATGGCTAGCGTGGGTGACGTGGCTCATCCGCGTTTCTTCTCATGGCGGCCTTTATCTGTCGAGCCTTGTTGACTTATCCCCGGTGGGGGATAGGGCGGCGGGATGTTATCCGTTCTTGCCAACCGCACCTATCGCCATTTGTTCCTGGCCCAGGTCATCGCCCTGATCGGGACGGGGCTCGCTACCGTCGCGCTGGGATTGCTCGCCTACGATATAGCGGGAGGCAACGCCGGGGCGGTGCTGGGGACGGCGCTCGCGATCAAGATGGTCGCGTATATTGGCGTGGCGCCGGTCGCGGGCGCCTTCGCCAACCGGGTCCCGCGACGCGCCTTGCTGGTGGCGATGGACGTCATTCGCGCGGGGGTGGCGTTGTGCCTGCCGTTCGTCGACCAGGTGTGGCAGGTCTATGTCCTGATCTTCGTCCTGCAGTCGGCGTCGGCCGCATTCACGCCGACCTTCCAGGCTACCATTCCGGACGTGTTGCCGGACGAGCGCGATTATACCCGCGCGCTTTCGCTGTCGCGGCTCGCCTATGACATGGAAACCCTGACCAGCCCGATCCTTGCGGCCGGGCTGCTGACGCTGATCAGCTATCATTGGCTGTTCTCGGGCACTGCGATCGGTTTCGCAGCATCCGCGCTTTTGGTCGTCTCGACGGTGCTTCCCCGTCCCCAGCCGGTCAAGGACGAGGGCGGCATCTACGACAAGACGACGCGTGGCATCCGGATTTACCTCAAGACGCCGCGGCTGCGGGGCTTGCTCGCGCTGACGCTCGCGGCAGCGGCGGCAAGCGCGATGGTGATCGTAAACACTGTCGTCATCGTCCGCGGGCTCGGGCTGAGCCAGCGCGACGTGGCGCTGACGCTTGCGGCGTTCGGTGGCGGCTCGATAACCGCCGCGCTGACGCTGCCAAAGATCCTCGACCGAGTTTCGGACCGCCGCGTGATGTTGATCGCGGCAAGCATCATGGCGCTTGCCCTGGCCGGGCTTGCGGTTGCAGCGCGGGTAATGCCGCCCGGCAGCGACTATTGGCATGTGCTGATTACAGGCTGGATCGTGCTCGGCCTGGCCTATTCGGCGAGCGTGACGCCTTCCGGCCGCTTGCTCCGCCGCTCGGCCAATGCCGAGGACCGCCCGGCTTTATTCGCCGCCCAGTTCGCCTTGAGCCATGTCTGCTGGCTGATAGCTTATCCGCTCGTCGGCCAAGTTGGCGCGCACGTGAACATGGCCGCCGCTTTCGCTGCCATGGCAATCCTTGCCGCGATCGGCGTCATCGCCGCGGCCCGGCTCTGGCCGGCCGAAGACCCCGCCCGGATCGAACATTCGCATGGCGATGACGACGTCGGACCCGAGCACCGCAAACTGCACGCCGACGGTGGCCACGACTTCGTGATCGACCGGCAACATACTCGTTGGCCATCGCGATAGGGTTTGGACTGCCTTCCGTGACGCCTTCCCGACGGCTGTTCGGACCTCCTTCGTCGTCAATCTTCAAGGTGCGATGCTAATTTCGCTTCTTGACCGCACCCGTGATCTTGCGAAGGAATTCCACTTCATGTGGGCGATGCGGCCGGCCGTCGGGATGGAGTACGTCATGGAACCACATGTCCCGCGCTTTTTTGTCCTTCTTCAACGGTTTCCACGGAAGATGGGTCTGCGTTCGCCCTAGCACCAGGCCCCAGCAGAAGGCAGCCACTCCTTGTTCCTTGGCCACTGGCAGGATCGTTTCAAACGTGCTCCCCGTGGTGCGCGCCATGAACTCCGTGCACAAAATTGGCCGTCCGAAACGCTTCAGCCAGCGTACACGCTGCCGAAATGCGTTGGCCTTCAAATAGCTATGGAAACTGACGACGTCCGAGCAGCCAAGTTGCAGGCGCTGGATGGCGCTGAGCAAAACCTCGTCAGACCAGTCACCAAGCCATATCCCGCTGGTCAGGGGCTGGCTCGGGCTGGCGTGCCGTGCCCATTCGAACGCTTGCGCTAGAACAGGAGCGACAAGCGCACCCTTGGCTGCGAGCACCGCCGGTTTGCACTGGTCCACCTCGTGGCCATTATCCGGCTCGTTCCAAATATCCCAGGCAAGCACCCGCTCGTCGTCTCGAAAAGCTGAAACGATCGCCGTGACATAAGCTTCGAGCCGCGGGTGCTGCGAGGGATCGGATAATGCCTTCAGTCCAGGCGACTGGACCCACCCAGAATTGTGGACGCCCGGCGTAGGTTGCCGCTGAGGACCCAGCTGGGGCTCCGGATGCCAGCAGCTATCGAACAGGACGAGCATCGTCCGAATACCATGTCGTGCCGCCACAGTCAGATAGGCGTCAATCCGCTCGACGAAACCGACCGGGTCGGCGAGCCACAAAAGATCGTGAAGATACACTCGCGCTGCATTCATGCCGAGCTCGGCTGCCCAACCGAGTTCACGATCGATAACGCCAATGTCGAATGATTCTGCTTGCCAGAAATCAATCTGATTAATGGCGTAGGACGGGGTAAAATTGCAGCCAACCAACCACGGCAATGCGGCGTACCACTCCCGCGCTTGTTGAAGGCTCCATCGCTGATGCTCAAGCGGCAGCGGCGCATGCTCGGTGATCGCGCCGACCGGCATTTCATTACGGCGATACACTTCATTCGAACGAGCGACGGCTCGCGGGACCGAAGACATCAACGATATTCCTAAATCATGTTCTATGGGAGCGGGCCACAACCCTGGGAGAAATTCTAGTTATAGATATCTGAACCCGCAATGACGTTTCTGCCATCGGCCGCCCGGAGCAATTGACAGAAGGGACATGCATTCACTCGCCCCCCTCTTGGGAGGCGAGGGCATCCGCAAGCCGACGTCAATTGAGTCAAGACACCAACTCCGCTGGAACCGGCAGCCATGAGCGAGCCTCCTGGTACCTGCACGTCGTCAATATGCCGGGCTGAGGAGGCCGCCGATGACATGGTTTTGGATCACCGGTGTAAGTTGGTCGACGACGCGGCAGCACAGATGTTCGCGCACGCGGGGCGGCAGTCGCGCAAGATATGTTGGTGTCACCTGCAAGTCGTGATGAGCGGAATTGGTGGCATCGGGTGCGTCCACTCCTACGACTAGCACTGGGCGAGCTTCCGCCGACCGGTTTGCCGTGCCGCGATGAATCGTCAGTGCCGATCGCGCCGATATGTCGCCACGTTGCGCCATGCTCGACCGCGCTTTGGCGGAATAGCGGGGCCAGGAGTGCTGAGGAGGGAACATGCCCTTTTCGCAGCCTTCAAACTCATCCCATTGCGTCCCCGGGGCTATCTCGAACGGACCCATCTCGGGTCGAGTATCAACTGCGGTCAGGTTGAACGCGAGCGAGTTGAGGCGTCGCTGAAGTCGAGTTGTGTCGGGTACGGCGAAGTCGCGATGCCATGGTTGGTCTGCGGCCCCCGGAAAAGGGATGTCGAATCCGATTTCGACGATCCGATAGTCGGAGCCGAGCACCGCTTCACATACGGCGACGAACCAGGGGTGAGTTGCAATCTCGACAAACCCGCGGATCCGTTCCGGCTGAACCTCGACGTACCAGCGCTCTGGCCCGCGCGGGAGCACGCCGCCCTCTACCAGCCTCGCTTCCGCGAACAATAGCTCGATGTCTTCACGCAACTCGTCTGCGAATATTGTGTCGAATGCGTTGGGCAGCGACGTGATCCCGTCACCGTAGATCGCGCCCATAATCGCGGCTCGCTCGAAACTCACGGTAAAGTCCTTTTCACGGCGTTGCTTTGGAGCGCGGGTTTGTTCGTAACTCAGAAATCATCTTACCTCGCTTTCGTTAAAACGGCTAAATTCAGATCCTCTCAATCCTGTTCGCCGGCCCATCGGCAATAGGTGGAAGCGGAGCCGGCGCACGTGGTGAGAACCATCACTTCAATCCGCGGTCCATCCGCCGTCGATGAGGAGGCTGGTGCCCGTGACCAGGGCGGATGCGTCAGACGCAAGGTAGATTATCGCGCCGAGAAGGTCCTCGACCTGGCCAATACGGCCAAGCTTGATCTTTGCAAGGACTGAGGCCTTGAACTGCGCATCCTCAAAGAAGGGGCGGGTGAGCGGCGTTTCGATAAAAGTCGGGGCGATTGTGTTTGAGCGAATTTGACGCGGCGCAAGGTCGAGGGCAAAAGCCTTCGACATCCCTTCCAGCGCCCATTTGGAGGCGCAATAGAGCGAACGATTGGGACCGCCGACATGGCCCATTTGCGAACTCATGTGAATCAGCGATCCGCGTTTGCCGGCCTTGATCAAGCTGCGAGCGCAGCCCTGCGCGACGAAGAACGCGCTCTTGAGGTTGAGGTCGAGGACGGCGTCGTAATCGGCTTCGGCGACCTCTTGCATCGGCATGGGCCGATTGGTTCCGGCATTGTTGACGAGGATTTCGAACGGTCCTCGCTCGTCGAAAAAGCGTGCGACGGCGACGAGGTCAGTGACATCGAGCTGGGCGGCTTCTGCCCTTCCGCCGGCTTGCCTGATCTGTGCCGAAACAGCCGCAATTTCATTCGGACTACGCGCGACCAGAGTTACCTCGGCACCCGCATTCGCCAACGCGGCTGCAGCGGCGCGTCCGATGCCTCTTCCCGCCCCCGTAACGAGCGCGCGGCGGCCGTCGAGTCTGAAACTCGGGGTACGCGGGAGCGGCTCAGGCATCGATCCGGGTGCGTTCGGAGGGTTCGACCGCGCCCGCGTAAGGAACATTGCGCCCGCCGTAGCGACGGACCCGGATGTTGGCTTGCTCACCATGACCGGCGAACCCTTCGAGCGCACACAGCCGGCTGCAATATTCGCCGATCAGCGTCGTCGCCTCATCGGTAAGAACGCGCTGGTAGGTGCAGGTCTTGAGGAATTTGCCGACCCACAATCCGCCCGTGTAGCGGGCCGCCTTCCTGGTGGGCAGCGTATGATTGGTCCCAATCACCTTGTCGCCATAGGCCACGTTGGTGCGCGGGCCGAGGAATAGCGCGCCGTAATTTGTCATGTTTTTCAGGAAATAGTCGGGGTCGCGAGTCATCACCTGGACATGTTCATTGGCGTAAACGTCGGCGACGCGGACCATCTCGGCCTCGTCCTCGCACAGTACGACCTCGCCATAATTCGCCCAGGCCTTGCCCGCGATCCCGGCTGTCGGGAGAATAAAGAGCAGCCGCTCAATCTCGCGCATCGTATCCTCGGCCAGGCGGCGGCTGGTGGTGATCAGGATCGCCGGGCTCTCGGGGCCATGTTCGGCCTGGCCGAGCAGATCGGTCGCGCAAATTTCGCCATCGACACTGTCATCGGCAATGACCATCGTTTCGGTCGGACCCGCGAACAGGTCAATTCCGACGCGGCCGAACAATTGGCGCTTGGCTTCGGCGACAAACGCATTGCCCGGGCCAACGAGCATGTCGATCGGCGCGATACTCTCCGTGCCGATGGCCATTGCGCCGATCGCCTGGATGCCGCCGAGCGCATAGATTTCGTCGGCGCCGGCCATCGCCTGGGCGGCAACGATCGCCGGGGCGGGCTTACCCTCGAACGGCGGTGCGCAGGTGATTACCCGCGACACGCCGGCGACCTTGGCGGTGATGACGCTCATGTGCGCCGACGCGAGCAACGGATATTTGCCGCCGGGGACATAGCAGCCGGCGGCGTTGACCGGGATATGCTTGTGACCCAGGACGACGCCGGGGAGCGTTTCGACCTCAACCTCGTGCATGCTGTCGCGCTGAATTTGCGCAAAGTTGCGCACTTGGGTCTGCGCAAACTCGATGTCCTTAAGGTCTTGCCCGGTCAGTTGGTCCATGCAGTCCTGGATTTCACGCGCGCTCAGCCGATAGTCGGCGCGGTCCCAGCCGTCGAACTTGATCGACAGGTCGCGGACCGCCGCATCGCCGCGCGCCTGGATGTCAGCAAGGGTCGCTTCGACCGTATCGCGAACCTTGCGGTCCAGATCAGCGCGAACCTCAGCACTGGCGCCACGCTTTAGCCACTCGGCCATCGATGCTCTCCCCAAACAAACAACAGGCCTACCTATTGACTGCGAATGCAACACTGTTCAAGAAGTTTGTGAAGCAGGGGTGAGCGTGACTATGACGACGGAACTATCTTCAGCACGCGCGGCCGTCGCGGAATTGGCCAGGCGGGTCGTCCGCTACGCCGAGCTTAGCCCGTGCCGCAACGCTTTCATCGATACGCGCACGCCGGGGTCGGAAGAAAAAGAAAATTTCACGATCATCGGACCGGGTGTGTCGGAAAATCCCGATCAATTCGTCCATATGGAAGAGCCCCACGGCTTCAACATTGGCGGCGCGCGCCAGCCGCCTCATTGCGTCAATTCGCAACACAGCCACGACACCGCCGAAGTGTTCGTCGTCCATAGCGGTAACTGGCGCTTCGATTTCGGCGAACATGGCGACGATGCGCAGGTTGAAGCGGGTCCAGGCGATGTCGTGTCCTTTCCAACGAAGGCCTTCCGCGGCTTCACTAACATCGGCACGGGGCCGGGCTTCCTGTGGTCGGTCCTCGGCGGTGATGATCCCGGACGCGTCACCTGGGCGCCAAGTGTGTTCGAGATGGCGAAGAATTATGGCCTGGTGCTGATGGAAAACGGCTCGCTGGTCGATACGGCGGCGGGACAGGAGCTTCCTACCGGGATCGCACCGATGCGACCGACTACCCCTGCCGACGTCGCCGCGCTGCAGCGGCTGACCCCGGCCGATACCGGACAAGTCATCGCGCGTGATAATGCGACGCGCGGCGTCAAGGAGCGACTTGTCATCGGCGACGGCGGCCTGCTTGAGCCGACAGACGACTTTATCCTCCGTCGCAGCGACCTGGCCGAAGGGGAGCAAATCGACGAGGCCGCGAGCGCGCATCAGGAGGTCCTTTTCGTTCACCGCGGCGCAATTGCGGTCGAGGCCATGGATGGCGAAGTGATGCTGGGCGAAGGCGATACGCTGTCAGTGCCGGCCGACACGCCGCGCCGCTATCGAGCGGTGAAGCCAACGGCACTGTTCCGGGTCAACGCTTGTTAAAAACTGATCGTCTGAGCCGAAAGCGCGAGGTGCTTCCGCCGATGAGCGTATTCAGTCTCTGATCAAATGCCTAGAGTCCACAGGCGGCGCGCATCGCGCGCGTACCGGCGCGCACCGCGCTATGGTCGGATCCCTGCAGGAACAAGGTTACCCCCTTGGCGCGCCAGCCAACAACGTCGGCGTCACGCGGTACGAACATGCCGACCGGACGCCCGGCGGCCCGGCAGGCCGTCAGGATCTGTTCGATCGCATCCAGCACCACGCGATCGTCGGGGCTCGCCGCGTCGAGCGAGACGGTGAGGTCGATCCGCCCAATGAACAGGGCGTCGATGCCCTGCTCGGCGGCGATCGCCTCGATCTCGTCGAGCGCCTCGCGGTCCTCGATCTGGGCGATGACCGTAGTCCGTTCGGCGGAGCGTGCGCGGTGGTCGGCCATGCTGCTCAGGCCGTAGCCAGCGGCGCGGCTCGATCCGGCATAGCCGCGGCCCCCGGGGCGATAGCTCGCCGCCTCCGCCAGCACGCGCGCCTCGGCGGCCGAGCGGATGTGAGGGACGAGGACGCCGTCGGCGCCAACGTCGAGCGCGTTGAGAATTTGCTCTGGCGCGTTGCTAGCTGGACGGACAAGCAGTGGGAAGTTGGCGGCGCGCGCAGCCATCGCGCACAGGTCGATCGCGGCACGGTCGAACGGGGCATGCTCGGCGTCAAGGCACAGGCAGTCGAGCCCGGCCGTGGCCAGTACTTCGACCAGGATTGGCGAGGGCGTCTTGAGGAAGGTGCCGAGCAGCGTGTCGCCGGCAGCGAGGCGTTGCTTGAACATCAGTTGCGCGCCGAGGCCAGCGCCGCGCCTTCGGCAAGCGCGCCCAGCTTGGCATAGGCAATGTCCGGATCGACTGCGCCGAACCCGGCGAAGGTTGAAAAGCCGCAGTCGGTCCCGGCAATCACCCGCTCGGCCCCCACCAGTTCGGCGAACGCCCTGATACGTTTGGCGACCAGCCTGGGATGTTCGATAAAGTTGGTCGTCGAATCGATCACGCCGGGGATCAGCACCTTGTCGTCGGGAATGATCGCCAATTGCTCAGCGATGGTGTCGACATCGTGCTGGTGGCGCGGGTTGGCGGTTTCAAACAGCAGGCCCGCCGGGCGCGCCTTGATCAGGGTCGGCAGGATCACCGCCATCTCGACGTCGCAGTGGTGCGGGCCTTCGTAATTGCCCCAGCAGACGTGCATGCGCATTTCCTCGGGGGCGATGTTACGGGTCGCGTGATTGAGCACTTCGACATGGCGTTCGATCCGCGCGAGATACTCGTCCTCGCTGCGATCCTTATACATCGTGTGACGGCCGAGGCCGAGGTCGGGACTGTCGAGCTGTAGCACCAACCCGGCAGCGACGATCGCTTCATATTCGGGCCGCATCGCTTCCGCGAGGGCTTCCAGATAGGCGTCGTCGTTGGGATAGTGATCGTTGGGCTGGAACAGCGCGATGACCCCGGGCGAGGCGGCATTCATGAACCCGGCGGGATCGCCATGCGCTGTGCACGCGGCGGCGAAGCGGCGAATATCATCGTGGAGCGGCGCGAGATTGACGCTGCGGACTTCGCCAACGCAACGCGGGCGGCGATAGGTTGGGGTGCCGCCGCTCGACGCCTGGCGATGAAGAAAGCCAGGAAAGGCCTCCAGATCCGCTGGCGCGCGGCGCGGCGAGTCGCCGTCGAAACCCGAAACGCGGTCCTTGATGTAGGTCGCGTAGCTAATCTTGGCCATTTCCCCGTCCGACACGATGTCGATCCCCGCGCCCCTCTGGCGGGCGACCGCCTCATCGACCGCCGCGGCGATAATGGAATCGGCGTCGGCTGGGAGCGCCTCGCCGCGTTCGGAGGCGAACAGCAGATCGGCGACGGCGGCGGGGCGCGGCAGGGAGCCGACATGGGTGGTGCGGACAGGCATCATAAACTCTCCAGCCAGGGGCCCAGCGCGGCAGCTAGCGCGGCGGGCTGCTCAAGGGGTAGCATGTGCCCGGCGCCGGGGATGATGTGAAGTTCGGCGCGCTTCATCCCGGCGGCGAGCCGTGCGTGCCATTCGGGCGGACATAGCCGGTCCTCGGCACCGACTGCGACGAATATCGGGCAGTCGAGCGAGGGCGCGACATGGGCGTGGCTGGGACGGGTACGAAGCGCCTCGCTCTGGCGGACGAAGGTGTCGGGGCCGAGCGCCATCGCCATATCGCGTAGTAGCGTCAGAAGCGGCTCGTTTCGGAGATTTTCGTCGGCCAGATAATTGGGCTTGAGTTCGTCGACCACCACGTCGAGCAGCCGTCCGCAGCGGACATCAGCCTGCTGGCGCGGGCGCACGGCGGCGCGCTCGGGCAGGTCTGCGGCGGGGTTGCAATCGAGCAACACCAGTCCGGCGAGCCGTTCGGGCGCGCGCTCGGCGATGGCGAGCGCGACAATCGCGCCCATCGAAAAGCCGACCGGGAGCAGCGGGCCCTCAGCGGCCGCCAGCGCCCGCTCGGCCATTGCCGCAATGCTGTCGTCATGGCTCAGGTCGACGTCGCGCGGGCGCGGCAACAGCGCCCTAATGGCGGGCGTCCACAGCCGCTCGTCGCACATGTTGCCCGCAAGCAGCAGCGCGGTCGCGTCAGTCAAAGCCGCGGGGTCCACGGCACCGATATGGCCTGATCCTTGATGATATGCTGCGATCCGTCACGTAGGGCGACCGCCTCGAAAGCGAACCCGCTCGACCGCACCTCGCCGCCCGAAAGGCGGTGGACCGCGAAAAGTGCAGCGGCGCGCTCACCGGTCGAGAACGCGCGCACCAAGAACGCGCGTGCGCGATGCTGGCGGGCCCCTGTCGGCGCAGCGATCAGCTCGGTCGCGGCTGCCTCGATGGCCGGGAGATGCGCCGTGGCCAGCAGCGGATGATCTTCGGCGCGGGCGTAAACTCCGCCGCGCGGCTGGCGCAGGTCGGGATCGAACGCCACCGACACTGCAGGTTCCGTTGCCGGCGTCTCGCCCGGGCCAAGCCGCCACAGCCGTCCGATGCGCCCGTCATAAAGGTCGGCGAACAACATCGAGTCACCCGAGAACCAGGCGGCATGTTGCGCACAGTCGAGCAACACTGCTTCCTCGTGGGCGACCATCGGCGCGGCGCGAAAAGCCTCGCCGATCGCCTCTTCGCCATAAATTTCCGCACCGGCCCACTCGCACTTGCAGTTGCCGATCAGTAGCGGCGATTGGCCGGTCGTGCCGAGTTGCACCATCGACTCGCGAATATTCATGCGCCGAGCCCCCCCGCAGCCTGGCGGAGCGCGGCGACTTCGTCGAAAACGGTTACATCCTCGACGATTGCTCCTGCCCGCAACCGATAATGCGATACCGCCATGAGCAGTATCTCGCGTCCCGAAGGTTCGCCCCATGGCCCCATGCCGCCGTGGCGGCCGACGATCGACCAGCGCAGCGCGACCGCGACGTCGCCGTGGGGCAGGGGACGCGCAGCGATGTGTTGGAGCCGGTAGGAGCAGTCGTGAAGCATCGCACGCAGCTGCATGACGCAACCGGTCCAGTAGCCGCGGCCGTAGCCTCGCCGATTGGACGGCCAGTGGATCTCGGCGGCAGGTGACAGGGTCTGCGCTGCCTCGCCGAATAGATCATCAACGAACGCCGCGCGGAGCATCGCGGCGGGAAGTTCGGCGGGATGAGCTGGCGGTACCGCGATGTCGGACTGCTCGCGGACTTCGGCAATCATCAATCTACGCCAATCGTGTCGCCCCTGGTCGTCGGCGCGGTCGGCCTCCGCCTGCGCCTCGGCCAATGCGCGCGGATCGGCGCCGACCTGCCACAGCGCGCGGAGGTTGTCGCGGACCAGCCATTCCTCGACGATGCGATTGGCGACGACCTTGCAGTCGGCGATCGTGGTCGTGCCGCTGCCACGCATTGTCGCCGCGCCGATCCCGGCCTCGTCACCGAAATGGGTCGAGCGGCTCATGATGCGGTGCGACGTATAATAGGTCCCCGGCGAGTCCTCGCTCCAGATGACATCCTCGGCCATCACGACGCGATCGGCATAACCGGCGAGCGCGCCGATCGTGTTTTGCGTCACGACCTCGGCCCCAACCGCCGGACCGGCGAGCGTATGGAGCTGGCAATCCTCGCCGTAGTGGCTGCGGCACAGCCCGACGTTCTTCTCTTCCCAGATGCGGTGGGTGCAGCGGATGATATAGTCGACGATGTCGCGATAGACCGGCTCGAAACCCTCGAGCTGTTGCCGTGGTGGTCCCTCGGCGAGCAGGTCGATCATCGGCTGGCCGACGGGCGATAGGACGCCAGGATCCTGGTCCCAACTCATTGGCGATAGGCCTGAACGAGAACGCCGACTTCGTCGAACAGCATCCATTCCTCGACGATCCGCGCGCCAACCAGCCGCAGGTGGCTGATGCCCATCATCCGAACCGGGCGCCCGGCGGGACATTCCCCGAGTACGCCGCCCGGCGCGGTACGGCCCTCGAGCGTCCAGCGGACCGCGACGATCACGCCGTCCCGCTCTTCGCTGTGGCAGACATGCTCGACGCGCAGGACGCCGTCGGGAATTGCCGCGAGCAGATGAACGAAGAGGGTCTGGATATCGCGCGGTCCCTGGGCGTAGCGCCCCCCCCCGGCGTGGACGATTGCGTCGTCGGCATAGTAGCGGTCGACCCAGTCGAGCCGACGGCGGTTGACGAGGTCGTGGTAGAGACCCTCGACCCAGCCACGCATCGTCGAGCGGTCGCCGCTGGGCTCGGTAGCAATCGCCTCGCCCTGCAGCCGCTGCGTCGGGGTAACAACTTCCTGCTCGCTCGTTCCCGCAGCGGCGATGGCGCGCGCTGCCTCCTGCAGATCAAAGCCGAGCTGCCGGAGCGCCGCGCCATTGTCGCGGACCAGCCACTCGGTGTGAATGCGATTGTCGCGGCTGATGCAGTCGGCGGCGAAGCGAATTGACGTGCGTTTGCCGGTCGCCGGCCCGAAGCCACTGCGACCGAGGTTGGTCGAGCGGCTATGGCCGAGATGACTGGTATAGAACCCTTCTTTCTCATCACCGCTCCAGGCGACGTTAAGGTGATGAATTTCGCCGTCGGGATAGCCGTTGAGCGTGGTCACCGTGCCGGCGACGACTTCCTCGATCGAGCGGACGACGCCATACGTCGAGTAGATGGTGCAGTTCTTGTCATATGTGTCGTAGATGTAGCCGATTCCGCGATCGATCCAGATCTCGTCGGTGATCCGCACGATATAGTCGACGATATCGGTAAAGCGGTCCTCGAAGCCGGCCAGTGGCTGGGTCCGCTTGCCCGGGGGGGGCGCGACCGCCGGTTGCTGGCGGAGTTGGCGTACCAATGCCCGCTCGGGCAGCGCGAAGGGCAGCGAGGTCATTGCGCGGTCAGACAAAGCAAATCTCCTTCGGCCGCACCCAGTGCCTCGGCCAGCCGCCGCTCGATCGTCACGTCACTGGGTTCGCCAAGAAGTGTCGGCGCGCTTGCCTCGACTATCCCGGCCGCGGCACGGAACTGCGCGCCATGACCATGCGACAGCAGCATTTCCTCACCCACAGCGAGGTCTTTCACGAGCAGTGCGACCCGTCCGTCGCTTGCTCGGCGCAAGGCGCGAAGCGCGTCGATGTCGGCGACCAAGGTGGGGCCGCCGTCGAAAATGTCGACATATCCTTCGTCGCGAAAGCCCTCCTCAAGGAGCATGTCGCGCGCCGGCCGACCATCGTTGTGCGGCTGCCCGAGCGCGCGTTGCGCGTCCGCCGGAAGCATCGACACGTAAAGCGGATAGCGCGGCCCCAGATCGGCGATGAACTGGTTGCCCTGGATCGCGCCGGTGCGGTCGGCCTCATGAAAATCCATGTCGTAAAAGTGGCGCCCGATTGCTTCCCACACTGGCGAACGACTCATCTCATCCTGCCAGCCGCGCAATTCGGCCATGACGCGGTTGGCGAACCAGTCGCGGTGCTGGCCGATGAACAAATATCGTGCGCGCGCCATCAGCCGGCCGATCGAGCGCCCGCGCGCCGCCGGATCAACCAGCAAGCCCCCAACTTCGACTTCGCCGTCAAAGTCGTTGACGAGGTTCAGGACTTTCTGCGCACGATGCCGACCAAGCGCGCGCGACACGGCGGCCTGACGGGTGAGGCGATAGCTGTAGAAGGGCCACTCCGCTCCTACGCGCGCAAAGATCATGCCGGTAGCGACGACATCTCCACCAAGCTCGGCGACAAGCATGATCGCTGCCCCGCTGTCACGCGCTTCAGCCGAACGGATCGCGAGTTCGCTCGCTGCGATCTTGGACGCAAGTGTCTTGCGTTCAGGGGGCAGACTGGTCAGGCCGCTGCCACCGCGCCCGGCGAGCGCAAGCACCGCGTCAAGGTCGTCAGCGCGAACCGAACGAACAAAGGGAAGGCCAGTCATCTCGCCCATTGAACGCGAATTGCATTCGCAGTCAACAGAATTGCAAATTCAATCATTTGATCCGAGCATAGCCGAGCGTCCTTCGAGCAGCTGTCCCGCGAAGGTGCGCGTTTCCGGGGGCAGTCCCGGGGTTTCGATGCGTTCGACGATCATCGTGACCGCGGCGTCTGTCATACGATTGACCGGCTGGCGGATGGTGGTTAGCAGATAACTTGGCCAGCGCGCGGGTCCCACCCCGTCGAAACCGACGATCGACAGGTCTCGCGGCAGGTCGAGTCCGAACTCGTGCCGCGCCGCGTCGATCGCGCCGATCGCCATGAGGTCATTGGCACAGATGATCGCTTCTGGCCGCTCCTTCGTCCCAAGCAGCGCACGCAGACCGGCGGCGCCGCTGTCATGGCTGAAATGTCCGCCCACGATAGCTGGAGTAATGCCGTGTGACTTCAGCCGCGCCGCCGCGGCTTCGACCCGCTGGCGCCCGACGAAGCTGTCCTCGGGACCACCGATTATCCCAAAACGGCGATATCCCGCCGCCAGCAGTCGATCGACTAGAATGTTTTCGCCGTCCACAGAGTCGCAGCACACACTTGCGGCCGGCGCGCCCTCCCCGGTGCGGTTGTACAGCACCACGGGCACCTTGTGGCGCTCGAAGGTGCGGAGCTGCGCGGCTGACAGCCGCGCCGCGCAGATTGCCCCATCGACACGGTAGCGCCAAACTTGGTCGAGCGCCGCATCGATGTCGCTCTCATGTTCCAGCGCGAACAGTAGGACGCGCATGCCGCGCTGATCGAGCCGGTGAGACAGGGCTGCCAGCACTTCCGGATAGTAGAGGTTGGTAAGGTTCGAGATGATCACCGCGACGAGGTTCGTGCGCTTGGTGATAAGACCCGATGCAAAGGCATTTGGCTGATAGCCCAGCTTGGCTGCGGCCGCCTCGACCCGCCGCCGAGTCTCGGGCGCGATGCTGCCCCCCGCGCGGAAACAGCGCGACACCGCGGACTGAGAAACCCCGGCCATCTGAGCCACATGATAGGAGGTCGCCCTGCCGAGCGCGTCAGTCGCGACGACCTTTTCGAGATGTGCTTTCCGATTCGCCATCGGCTCCCCTTAGCGCCAAAGCACTTCAGGTGCGCGTGTTCCGTTCAATATGCCGATCATGAATTCGCGCCTGCGCGACTAATGAGCGATAAAGCGCGACGCTGGGCTTGGCGGTGCGGCGGAAACTAGTGCGATCGACCGCGTAAAGCCCGAAGCGTGGCTTGTAACCTGAGCCCCATTCGAAATTGTCGAGCAAGCTCCAGTGGATATAGCCGAGCAGTGGCAGACCCTCTCGCCTAAGTCGCCGGACGACCGGGAAGACGCGGTCGAGATACGCCATGCGTAGTCGGTCGTCGGTTGCCGTGACACCATTTTCGGTGATCAAGATGGGCGCGCGGCAATGGTGCGTAATTTCATGGGCTACTCCAGCAATCGCCTCGGCATCGGCATCTCGACCCCAGGCGTCATTGGTCGCGGTCGGGGAAGTTGGCAGGTAGCCGGAGGGTCCGGTCGCCATGCGGTTATAGGTTTGCATACCAATGAAGTCGTCTCGATCGGCCAAGGCATAATATGGAGCGCGCGACTCATCGAAAATGCGTCGATACAGCGCTTCTCCGCCCGGCCCCGCCGACAGGTCCTGAAGTGCGAGGGTGATCCCGACTTTCATGTGAGGTGCCACGCCTTTGATCGCCTCAACCCCCCTGCGATGGGCAATCAGCGTGACGTCGCGAACCTTGAGTGAGTCCCCCTGGAAAAAGGCGTGGAAGCGGTCCGAGCCCGTGGCGCGAGCCGCCTCAGCCCGAATTTGGGCTTCGCGGGCGAAGGGCTTGCCGTTCGCGACGACATAGGAGGTGACTTGCGCATTCGGTTCGTTGATGGTGCAGCCCCAGTCGACGAAATCGCCAATGGCGTGCGTTACCCGCTCGCAATAACGGGCAAAGCGGTCGGCGGTTTCGGGATTTTCCCAACCGCCGCGCGCGGCGATCCAGCGCGGACTGGTGAAATGATGGTAGGTGACGACGGGGCTGATCCCGGCTTCCCGGCATGCCGCGCACATTCGCCGATAATGGTCGAGCACTGCATTTGAAAACACGCCCGGTTCGGGTTCGATGCGGGCCCATTCGACGGAAAAGCGATACGCATTGAGCCCGAGACCGCGGACTAGGGCGACATCCTCGGGCCAGCGTTCCCAGCTGTTGCAAGCGTCCCCCGAGGGTTCCGGAAAGCCCGTGCCCGCAACATTTTCGAGCAGCCAGTAATCGGAGTTGACGTTATTGCCCTCGATCTGGTGCGCCGCCGTCGCGACACCCCACAGGAAGGGATGATGTTTCGCCGTCCCCTTGCCCCGGGGGGCCGCCGCGGTGACGGGAAGAAGCGCTCCCGCCGCCGCAGCGGCACCAATTACGCGGCGACGTGATAGCGGCTCCATGATTAGAAGCGATAGCCGAGCTTGACGCCGTACGTGCGCGGATCGTCATACGTCCCTTGCACCTGGCCGTTCGAGCTTACCGTGATCCGCCCCAGCGTCGCTTCTTTCTCAATATTATGGACGAACACCTGTCCGCTTAAGTGACCGTCGGCCGAGACCCAGCTAATACGCGCGTCCGTTTTGAAATATGACTTCTGCTCAATATTCGGTGCTTGCGGCGACAACAAATATCTACCGCTCCAAATCGTATTGAACTGCGGTGTCAGCGTACCGGCTCCGCCAAGATCAATTCGATAGGAGGCGCCAAACTGCGCGGACCAGTCCGGCGTATTTTGCACGCGCCGGTCACGAGGGATATAGGCATATTGGAAACCGGAAATGCCCGTGTTGACGAAGTCCCCGGGATTGGTCTGAGCGTTTCCAAAATATCCACCACCTACGCCGTAGTTCGCGGGCGCGTTGGAGGAAAATGTACCGCCCTGGCAACCGCCGACCAAGTAGAAACAGATGAAGCTGGGCGGGATGTACGACGGGTACGGCTTGTAGCGCGCGTGCAGATAATTAAGCGATCCGGTCAGGGTCAGCGCCCGCGTCGGCTTCGCGATTATCGCCACTTCTGCGCCAGGCGCACGTTCGGACCCCGTATTGAAGATCGTCGTAACGTTTCTCGTCACGCCGTTAATGACCACCTGCTGCGTACCCTGAGCCTGAAGCTTGGTGTAATAGTTGAGGAAGGCGGTAACGTTCAGCTGTAGCCGGCGATCGAAGAACTGGTTCTTGGAGCCGATCTCATACGCTTTCACGCCTTCCGAATCGAAGGTTGTGAAAAGACCGGGGCTGCCGGCCGCGAACGCACCGGCTCCGAACCCGCCCGAGTGCCGTCCGGTACTGAAGCTGGCGTAAACCATATTGTCGGGCGTGATCTTGTAATCCACCGCCGCCCGGTAGGTCCCGAACTTGAATTTCCGACTGCCGCAAAGTGTGTAAAAATAGTTCGGCACAGTCGCCACCGGGGTACTACTCTGGGCGGTGGAGATCGGCTGCGGCGTAAAGCCGCCACAGGTCAAATTCGCGAAATTGTCGCTGTAGGACGGATTGACCGCGTAATAATTGCCGGGATTGGCAAAGCCCTGTGCCGCGGCATATTGACCGGCAAATGAAGTGCCATTGGCAGAACTCTGAGCGATCGATTTGAAGGTTTTGTCGTCGACCGTGTAGCGAGCGCCCAGTGTCAGCGTCAGCTTGGTGTCGATCGTGTAGGAGGCCTGACCGTAGATGGCATATGATTTGGTTGTTGCGGCGCTCTCGCTACGTGAATCAAAGAGATTACCGGTCGTATAATTCAAATTACATGCGGCCGTGGTCCTAAAGCTGAACTGACAGCCGTTGGAGGCGCCGAACCCGCCGATGCCGCCGTAGAGCACCGGCAAACCCTGCGCCGCTGCGGTCGCGGTCGTATAGGTTCGATTCAGATAATAATAAGACGATGCCTCTCGGGCCTTCTCGTTGAGATAAAAACCGCCGATCGTATATTGAAACGGACTTGCCGCATTGGCTGATTGCAGCTGAAGTTCCTGCGTGAAGGTCTTGGAACGCGTCCCGGTTACAAAATATTGCAGGGGGATCGGGCCACCGTCCCCGTCGCCGCCGTTGACGGTGCGAAAATTCGTGTACGAGGTGATCGAACGGACACGGATTGCCGGGCTGAGCTCGTAGCCGATCGTTGCGCTATACTGCTGCTGCTTCAGCTTTTCCGATGCCGGAGCATCATAGACTGACTTGTATTTGCCGGGCAGCGGGATGCCGACGTCAGCACCGTTTACGTCGGCAATGCCGTCGCGGAACGCATTGGTGAAGGGATATAAATCGCCCGTGCCGGGGTTCAGGCCGTTGAAGCCGCCGAGGCCATTGCCTGGGGCCGTAAAGGTGAAGCTTTGCCCGTTGTAATTCAGCGTGCCGCCCGGTGCGGTTACGAGTGACGGGTCGACCGCGACGCCAATCACCTTGCCGTTTACCGAGTTAAAGCCGTGGTCGTCACGCTTGTAGTAGGTGCCGTGCAGTAGCACCTCGAGACGGTCGCTAAGCGACGGCGGCGCCCACCGCAACGAGCCACGGAAGTAAAATTCCTTTTTGTCCTGAAGGTCGGCACGGCGGTTGACGATGCTTTTCAGATAGCCGTCATGCCGCTCGAACTCAGTCGCGACACGGATCGCAAGGCCGTCGGCGAGCGGCTGGTTGAAGAACCCCTCCACGCGAACCCTGCCGTAGTTGCCGTAAAGGGCATCGATCCCGCCCTCGACTTTCTTGTCGTTGGGCTTGGCGGTCGTAAACGCAATGTTGCCGCCATAGCTGTTGCGGCCGAACAGAGTTCCCTGTGGGCCTTTCTGGACTTCGACTCGTTCCAGATCGACCAGCGTTGCCGTCGACTGTTGTGGGCGCGACTGATAGACTTCGTCGATATACAGGCCGATCCGCGGATCCGAATTCAGGCCGATCGCTTCGGTGTAGACGCCCCGGATCGCCGGCCGCTCAGACGCACCCGAACGGCCAAGCCGCAGGCCCGGCACAACCTGCACCAGTCGGCTGACGTCACTGATGTCCTGCTTGCGGATGTCTTCGCCGGTGATCGCGGAGATCGAGAGCGGCACCTGCTGCAGCCGCTCCTTGCGGCGTTGCGCGGTAACCACGATGTCGCCCGGGTTGTCGGAGGCGGAATTGCCAGCACTGGTTGGCGCAGGCAAGGCGCTGATGGGCACAGATGACTGCGCAACCGCGAAATTTGCTGAAAGAGCTAGGTATGCAACCGACGAAACCAGTCCGGACCGAACCAACATCTTGCCCATTTTAGCCCCCTAAACTAATATCTTGCCGAACCGGTATATGACAGAGTTTTGATTGTTGCAATCGGATGCACGTACAACCTTCCCTTGGCGTCTCTTATTTGGCACAGGACGGGTGTAGGTAGCTCTAGCCGTCCGGGCTGCGGCAGTCCGTCAGGGTCGCGAGGGAGAAGAGTGTGGCAGGGGAGAATGAGGCAAAGGAACTGCTGGCAGGCTTGCTTGCAATGCTGGGCGAATCCTCGCCGGCGGCCAACTCACTTGACCGCTTTGCGCACCCTGACTGTCGCTGGGACATTTTCCATCCGTTCAATCAACTGGATGGAAATCGCGCGGCGGCAGCACAGTTTTGGGGTCCTCTGCGTGCAGCGCTTCCCGATTATGAGCATCGCACTGCGTTCATGCTTGCTGGATCCTACGAAGGCCGCGCGATGGTCAGCAGCATGGGGCATTTGATCGGGACCTTCGATCACCCGCTGGCCGGAATTCCGCCAACTCGGGGCCTGATCTTTCTGCGGTTTGGTATCCATGGCACGGTTCGCGATGGACTGTTCTCCCACATCCATATCCTGCTCGATCTTGTCGACGTGATGCGTCAGGCCGGGGTCTATCCATTCCGAACCATGCCCGGCTCATCCGAGCAATGGCCGTTTCCGCCAAGCGATACCGGTGCAAGCAGCCATACGATCGATTCTACACGAGGCGTGAGATCGCTGCAGATCGTTCACGAAATGCAGATGGGCCTGCCGCCGGCAGGAGCAAAAATTACCGCAGAATCTTCTAGGGCGAACCATAGTCACCATTGGCACGGAGATATGAATTGGTATGGCCCGGCAGGAATTGGATCCACGCGCGGGCGGCGCGGATTTCGAGATTTCCATGGCGCCCTATTCCTTCAGGCTTTTGGCGATCGAACGGGCTTTCCGCGAATCGAAGGGGGCTCAGCCGACGCGCCGGGCCATTTCATCCGCCTCGGCGACGGCAATTACGCAGTAACCAGCGGGTGGCCGTCGCTTCATGGGACGCATACAGGTTCCGAATGGCTTGGGCTGCCGCCGACCGGCCGGAGAGTCGAGATGCGGGTTGCCGATTGGTACCGAATCGACGAGCAGGAAAAGATCATCGATAATTGGGTAATGATCGATATTCCGCACATCGTTTACCAGATGGGGCTCGATATATTTCACGACCTTAAGTTTCGCGTTGATCCGTCGATCGAGCGGCTTCCCGAACCGCCGCTTGCGTCGGCTGGCGAATGACCCTCCGTTCGATCGATCCGGCAACCGGCGACACGGTTTGGGAAGGCGAGGTCGCCGATGCCACGCGCTGCAGAGCCGCTGTTGCAGGCGCGCGCGCAGCCTTCGCTGGATGGGCGCGATCGCCGCTTACCGAACGGATCGCGGTGGCCCGCCGCTTCGCCGAGTTGCTCGGCGCTAATCGCGATACCCTTGCCGAGACCATCTCGCGTGAGACTGGCAAGCCGCGCTGGGAAACGCTGACCGAAGTCGCGTCGATGCTTGCGAAGGTCGAAGTATCTATTGCTGCGCAGGCGGAGCGCGCCGGCGAGCGGTCAAGCACGCTGGGGTTTGGCCAATCAGTGCTTCGCCACCGCGCGCACGGCGTCATGGTGGTGCTTGGCCCCTATAATTTCCCGGGGCACTTACCCAACGGCCATATTGTGCCCGCACTTCTCGCCGGCAATGTGATCGTGTTCAAGCCGTCCGAAGAAACGCCTGCAACGGGCGAGGCAATGGTGCGGCTGTGGACCGACGCGGGCCTGCCTACTGGTGTCTTGACGCTGGTCCAGGGAGCGCGTGAGACCGGTGCGGCGCTTGTCGAGTCCGATATCGACGGGCTCCTCTTCACCGGCTCGGCGAGCGCAGGCGCGGCGCTTGCCCACGCGACGATCAACCGACCCCATCTCATTCTCGCGCTGGAGTTGGGCGGCAATAATCCGCTGATCGCGTGGGATGGAGATCCGTTTGCGGCAGCGTCGATAATCGTTCAGTCAGCGTTTATCACTAGCGGCCAGCGCTGCTCCTGCGCACGCCGCCTGATCGTCCCTCACGGTGCCGACGGCGATGCAATTGTTGGCGCGGTCGACGAACTTTCCGGGCGCATTCGCATTGGTGCCTGGAACGACGATCCCGAGCCATTCATTGGTCCATTGGTCTCGGTCGCGGCAGCGCGCCGCGCGCGTGGTCAAGTCTCCGAGCTGAACAATTCCGGCGCGCAAATAATCCGCGCGTTCGGGCCAGTCGACGGGCTCGGCGATGCCTTCGTCACTCCAGGGATAATCGACGTTACCGGCGTTACCGTCCCCGACGAGGAGATATTCGCGCCAGTTCTGCAGGTCATCCGCGTCCCCGATTTCGGAGCCGCAATCGCTGTCGCCAATGCCACTCGTTTCGGGCTTGCTGCCGGGCTCATCAGCAACGAGGATTCGTTGTGGGATCGCTATCTGCTCGAAGGCCGCGCGGGCGTGCTTAATCGTAATCGACCGACGACCGGAGCGGCCGCGGGAATGCCATTCGGAGGGGTCGGCGCTTCGGGCAATCACCGCCCGAGCGCCTATTACGCCGCCGATTATTGCGCCTATCCGGTCGCGAGTTTCGAAGCCGCGCGAGTCGTCGATCAGACGGTCGACATCCGCGGTCTCTCGTGATGCCATGAGCCTCGACTTGCAGGCCGTACTCGGCGCCGCGCAGCGTGACCCGTTGCTGGTCGAGGCGGCACTGGCGCTGCAGCAAGCCCGCCTCGACGCCGCCGAGGCAGCGCTACGCAGCCGGCTGCGCGAACGCCCAACGGACATCGCCGCGATCCGCATGCTGGCGGAAGTCGCGGCGCGTATCGGGCGCTACCCCGACGCCGAGAAGTTGCTCGCACGGGCGCTGCAGCTGGCGCCCGATTTCCACGCGGCGCGGGCCAATTATGTTACGATTCTCCAACGGCAGAGCAAGTTCGTCGAGGCCGAGGCCGAGGCAGACCGGCTGATCGCCGCCGAGCCCCAAGAACTGGGGCATCTGGCTCTGAAAGCGGCAGTCCTGGTCCGCACGGGAGGCTATGACGAAGCGATCGCCGCCTACCGCCGCGTCCTCGCCGCGCACCCGGACCAGCCGCGCTTGTGGATCAGCCTTGGCCATGTTCTCAAGACCGTCGGGCAACGCGACGGCAGTATCGCCGCTTATCGCCGCGCGATCGACCAGCAGGACACGCTCGGCGACGCATGGTGGAGCCTGGCCAATCTCAAGACGCTGAGCTTTGGTGACGGGGACATCGCGCGCATTAGAGATGCGCTTGCGCGGGCGCCGACCGACCAGGATCGATATCATCTTCACTTCGCGCTGGGCAAGGCGCTTGAGGATCGCGGAGAGTGGGAACGCTCTATGTCGCATTACGTCGAGGGCAATCGACTTCGCCGCGCCGAACTGCCTTATGACCCCGAGCGGACGACGGCGCACCTCGATCGCTCGTGTTCCTTGCTGACGCGCGAAGCGTTCGCGAGTCGCGTTAGCGGGCATCCGTCGGACGAGCCGATCTTCATTGTCGGGCTGCCGCGCGCCGGATCGACTCTAATTGAACAAATCCTTGCCTCGCACAGCGCGGTCGAAGGAACGATGGAACTCCCCGACATCGGCACGATTGCCGCAGACTTGGCCGGACGGAGCGGGGACGGCGATTATCTCGACGCCTTGCTGGCGCTCAATCCGCGCGAACGCCATGCGCTCGGCCAGCGATACCTTGATGGAACGCGCATCCAGCGTAAGACCGCGCGTGCGCGCTTCATCGACAAGATGCCGAACAATTTCGCGCATATCGGGCTGATCCACCTAATCCTGCCCAACGCGACGATCATCGACGCGCGTCGGCATCCGATGGCCAATGGCTTTTCCGCGTTCAAGCAGCATTTCTCGCGGGGCCAGGGCTTCACCTATGATCTAAGCGAGATCGGGCGATACTGGCGCGACTATGCCGCGCTGATGACGCATTTCGACGCGGTCCTGCCGGGCCGGGTCCACCGCGTCCTTCACGAGCAGTTGGTGGCTAATCCCAAGTCCCAAATCCGGACGTTGCTCGACGATGCCGCGCTGCCGTTCGAGCCCGCCTGCCTAGTCCCGCACCGCACCGACCGTGCGGTGCGAACGGCGAGTTCGGAGCAGGTGCGCCGCCCGATCAACGCCGAGGCCATCGATCACTGGCGCCACTACGCGCCGTGGCTCGGCGAGCTGAAGGCGGCGCTAGGCGAAGCGGTCTCCGCCTACCCCGCTTAGAATTTCTGCCCGAAGCGGATTCCCACGGTGCGCGGCTGGATGTAGACCCGATAGACTTCGCCGATCGGGTCGGCCGACGACGGTCCGCAATAATTGATGTTGCACCGTGCAGCCCGTGTCTGCTGTCCGCGTGCATCGGTCAGGTTGCGGCCGTAGATTTCGAACCTTGAATTGCCGAAGGTGAGTCCAGCCGAGGCTTCGAGCGTGAAATAGGCTGGAAGCGTCCCCGTCTTGATGAGATCGCGTTGCACCACCACAGGATTGCGCCTGCCAATATAGGCGCCGGCAAGCTGCACATGCGCCTTGTTCGCATTGCCGACGATCCATTCGTAACGGCCGATCAGATTTCCCTTAAATCTGGGCGTGAGCGGCAGGCGGGAACCTGCGGGGGCAGTCACCGCGCCATAGAGGATGAACGGGCTGAGCAGCTTCGCGTCAATGTAGGCCGCCGAGCCACTCACCGTGAAGCCACTATGCGCGCGATAGGAGAAATCGCCCTCGATCCCCCGCGATCTCGCCTTGCCGACGTTGCCGATAAGGGCAACCCCTCCGCCGCCGGGTGGCTGGTAGGTCACCTGGACATTCTTCCAGTCCTCCTGGAAAATGTCCGCGTTCAGCGTCAGCCGGCGATCAAGAAAACTGTTCTTGGTCCCGATCTCATAATTGGTCAGCTTGTCGGCGCCGAATGGAGCGGTCCCTGGATCGCGGTTGATGCCGCCCGGCCGGAAGCCCGTCGACGCCGTGATCCACACCATGTTGTC
The DNA here is from genome assembly GCF_036663775.1 of Sphingomonas sp. RB1R13. Lineage (NCBI taxonomy): Bacteria > Pseudomonadati > Pseudomonadota > Alphaproteobacteria > Sphingomonadales > Sphingomonadaceae > Sphingomonas > Sphingomonas sp. RB1R13. The sequence continues at coordinate 667,306 of NZ_JAXOJM010000001.1, read as the reverse complement.
GGGGGTGAAACGGTAAGTCGCGTTCGCGCGCCACGTTACGCCGGAGCCCTTCGAGAATTTGGGCGAGATAGACCCGTCGGCGTTCAGCACGCCGAGGTTGGTGCACGGCGTGCCGGGAACGACCGCGAGACCATAGCCATAAGGTCCCCCGCCGGCCGCGCGACCGAGACATTGCCGGACGCCGGTGCCGTAGTAGGTGGTGTTGACGCCGTAAAAGCCGACCAGGCTGTTCTTGAACTTGTAGCCACGCGCACCCCCGGTCAACGTCAGTTTGTCAGTCACGTCGAAGTCGGCCTGCCCGAAAATTGCATAGTCGCGATCGACGCGGTTTTCGAGCGTCAGCCAAACCTGGCCGGGGCGACCCGGGATCGACAGGCGATCGGCAAATCCTGGGGTCAGATAGTCATTCTCGTCGAGTTGCGTCTGACGCTGGAAAAACAGGCCGGCGACCGCGCGAATATGATTTTGGCTTGGGGTCGCGACACGCAACTCTTGGCTGTGTTTGGTCAGGTGCGCGTGGTTGCGATTGACCTGTGACGGGTCGATCAGCTGCCCGGCGTTGTTGACCACGCCCGAGCCCGAGCCGGCAACGAGATCATAGAAATAGCCATAATCGGCATAGTCGTTCTGGTCGGCGCGGCGACGGTCCATATAATAGCCGGCGTAGGTAACATCGAGATCGGCGACCTTGCCGGTGATCGTGCCACCGGCTTGAATAAATTCGTCGCGGCCATATTCGGGGAAATAATGCGCGGTCTTGAGTTCGCCGACCTTAGTGTCGTCGGACATGAAGCTGCCGTTCCAGCGCGACTTCTGATAATTAACCGACGGCGTGACGGTCCAATTGTCGTCGAGGTCGATGCCAAGTTGGGCGCGCAGGCCATAAATGTCGACGTCGTTGGCATTGTCCTTGACCGTCGAGCTATTGGTCTGGACGATGCCGGAGGTGGGAAAGCGGCGTGAGCGCAGCACATTGTCGATGTAGCCGCCGGTGTGGTCGTACCAGGCGACGGTGCGCAGCGCGATGCGGTCCTTGACGATCGGCAAGTTGAAATAGCCTTCCGCCTGGCCGCCAACGCCTCCCCGGAAAATCTTGTTCAGTTCGAGGTCGTAGGAACCGCTCGCCTTGTGAGGATCGGGCTTGTTGCTAATGATCCGGATTGTGCCGGCTTCGCTCGACGCGCCATATAGCGTGCCCTGCGGACCAGCGAGCGCCTCGACCCGGGCAATGTCGTAAACATGGATATCGACCGTGCCAACGACCGAGGTGATCGGCTGCTCGTCGAGATAGGTGCCGACTGTCGGGAGCGTGCCAGACAGGTAAAGGCCGCCGTCGGTGACGACGCCACGGAACGATGCCGACGCATTGCCGGGTGTACCGGTCGTTCCCGTCGTGTAGCTGGTGCTCGGCAGGTAGGCGACATAGTCGGCGAAGTTGCGCACCTGGAGGTCTTCGAGCTTCTTGGCCGTTAGTGCCTGGATATTGAGTGGCACGCGCTGGAGATTCTCCGAACGCTTTTGCGCGGTGACGATGATCTCGGCCGGATCGGTTTGGGGCTGGGCCGTCGTCGCGACGGACTGGGCCCATGCGCTGGTTCCGCTTGCAAGCACCGTGCTGACCAACAGTGTCCGCAACAGCAACCGCGAAGACAAGATATCCCTACCACTCATGTCAGATCCCCCAACCTACGCCTTCCGCTCCATCATTCCGATTGCGGATGGCCTTGACGAGCTAGACTGACACGAACTGCATGCGCATGCAACAAAAACTCGTCACGCGGCTAATAGCGAGCGATATTCGCCATCCGCGCGAGGACATCGAGCCCCTGCAGGTTGAGGTAATGGAGTAGGTCGATGAAGATCCAGTTTTCCGCGAGCTTGCCGTTCTGTTCGCGGTACAGATCGACGACTCGCATCTCGGATGGGCCGGGCCCTGCGGTCATCCCAAGATAGCCGCCAGCGTTGGTCAAGGTGAGGTTTGCCCACCCGAAGAAGCCCCCGAAATGACCTTCGGCCATGCGGCATAGATGGCCATTGAAGCGGTAGCCTTCGGACAGCGCGTCGTCGAACGGTTCGCAATGCTGGCGGAGGTAGCGCGGGATTGTATAGGTTGCGCCGATCCCGGCCGGTCCCCACCAAATCATGTCGTCGTGCCACACCCGTGCCAGCCGAGTGGCTTCATCAACATTGTGAAATTTAGCGCCGGGATTGTCGAGCATGGCATTGATCGCGGCGAGAGTCCGCTCGCCGATTTCGGCGGGCTGAGCGTCGAACATCAGGCCTTCGTGGGTCATCGGTCCGGGCTGAATCAGCATGGCGCCGGTTTGCGGCGGGAAAGGGTTCTGCCCCGCCTGAATCATCAGGTGCGGAATATCGACGAACATCGCGCTCTCGACAATGCGGCCGTCGGCGACGCGGTTGAACTCGGCGAACCGTAGCATGGCGATCTTGCCGGTCGGACGAATCCCAAGCCAAGGTTGGTCGAAAAGCCCCATGAGGTGACCCATCTGGACCACCCAACATCCGTTGAACCCATCGATTTCGTTCAGCCCGGCCATGAAGATGTCGGGGCGGCGTTGAAGCCCAGTCATAGCGGTCATCAGGGGGACCCAGAACTGCTCAGCGACCGCGGCGGCCCCATGCTGCTCGTGGAACGGGTGCATGCCGCGCCAGTGCCAGTCCGGCGCGGTAAACCGATCAAGGACGCTTGTCGCGGTGGCAACGTCCGCCGCGGCAAGCGCGGCATGATAGTCGCGCACAAGGGCCTTCTCGGCTTGGAAGTCGGTCATCGGTGCTCCTTACCGTCACTCGATCCCTCATTCCGATGCGTATTGCAAGCGCTTGCAAAATCCGATTCGAAAAGTCATACGTTTGCCTGTTTTGTACCGGAGACAAGAAGTGGCAGATAGTGAAGTCGAACCCCGGGTGCCTTTTCGTCTCGATCGGCGACCAGGCGTAACGCAGGTCCGCCATCGCTCCGAACCCGAGCTCCTTGCGGCCACCGCCGGCACCGATCGTGATCTTGCCGGTTTCCCCGACGATTACGCCGACATTGTTGACTTCATCGTCAAGATCACCCGGCGTATCTGGGTCGATGGCGCGATTGGCCTGATTTACGATACCTATGACGCCAATTGCGTCGTCTACACCGCCGCCGACGTCGCGCGGGGAGTCGACGTCGTGGTAGAAAACACGACAGTTTCGATGGCGGCCTCTCCCGACCTCGACAATCACTTCCTCAACATCGCATGGAGCGGCAACGCTCGCGACGGCTTCTACACCAGCCACCTTGGTTTTGGCACGGGCCTAAACCTGGGCGACACGATCTACGGCCCCGCAACCGGCAAGAGTGCAACGATCCGCTTTTGCGCCGATTGCATCTCGCTCGGCGGGCGCATCCACACTGAATGGCTGGCGCGCGATAATGGCGCGCTAGTCCGCCAGCTCGGCATCGACCTCCACGACGCCGCTCGGCGAGTGGCGGCGATGCCTCCGCAAGAACTGTATGTACGCGGCGCGCCCGAAAAGCTCGACGGGCAGACCGCGCCGCAACCGCTCGACGGGCCGCGCGATTCGCTCGAGCAGCATTTGCGGCACCTGTTTCATGACCTGTGGAACCGACGGATGTTCGACCAGCTAGCGGTCCATTACGACCCGGGTGCTCGGCTTCATACGGCTGGCGGACGGGTCGGCGAGGGGATTCGCGGCATTCGCGCCCTTCACCTTTCGCTCCTCGCCGCCATGCCCGACGCGCGGATGACCGTCGCCAATGTGTGCTGGTCTGTGGAGGTCGATGGCGTCATCGGTGCGGTAAGATGGGAGCTTGTCGGTACCAGCAGGTCGGGCGGATGGTTCGGCGCGATGCCCGCAGGCGTGCCTTTCGCCATTCCGGGAATGACTCACTGCCGGTTTGGCCCGGATGGCCGGATCGTGGAGGAATGGACAGTGTTCGACGAGGTTGGCGTGCTTGCCCAAGTCTATCGCGCCGCGCCCCTTGCCTAGCGCCGTCCCGCTCGCCCGGCGGATCGCGGCCTACGTCGCGGTGCTCGTCGGTTATCTGTTCTATTGCTATAACTTCAACGTCGTCGACTATGTCCGGCCATATCTCGTCAGTGATTATCACTTCTCGCTGACCCAGACCGCCAACCTGTCGGTGGCGCAGAACATCGGGGTCACCGCAGGGGCCTTCTCATGGGCGGCCTTCGTCGCCTGGGCAGGCAAGCGCAGGGCAGTCGGCGCCATCGCCGCCTCGATCGGGACGCTCGCCATCCTGCAGGCGCTGGTCACGACGTTCCCTTTATGGTTCGGCGTGCGCGGGATGATGGCGGCGGCGCTCGGCGGCTATTATGTCGTCGCCACTGGCCTCGTCGTTGCCCTCTTTCCGGTATGGATCCGGGGCCGGCTAATCGCGCTCAATTCGGCAATGTACCCGCTGTCGAACATCCTGCTCGGCATGCTCGGCGGACGGCTCGGCGACGCGCATTGGCATGTGCTTATGTGGCTCGGCGCCATCCCGCTCGCGGTCGCGCCGCTGGCAATGCTGCTCGTTCCGCGTGACCTTGCCGAAGGTGACGCGGTCGTTCCGACGAAAGAAGAGCCCGGCGGCTGGCGCGAGATGCTGTCGGGCCGACTGCGCTGGATCACGATCGGCTGCATCCTGCTGTCGGGTATCGACTTCAACGCCTACCAATTGTTCGCGTCGTTCGTGACTCTCTACCTCAAGCAGTCGCTTCATTATGACGCAGTCGGGGTCGGCAAGACCGTTGCGCTCCTCGGCAGCGGCTCGCTGATCGGCGGGTTCGGCTGGGCCTGGCTGTCGGACCGCTACGGCCGACGCAGCGCCGCCTCGGGCTATGTGCTGTGCGCGGGCGCCATCGCCGCCTTCCTCTACGGCGGCATGACCGGCGACGCGCTGAATGCGATTGCGGTGGTGTTCGGGGTCGGTCTGTCGTGCACCTCGGCGTGGGGCGTGTGGTTCACCGAGCTTTACCCCGAGCGTCTGCGACCGCACGGCGCCGCCTTATTCCACGCGGGCCATATCATCGCGATGGCGGCGCCGCTGTTTATCGCCATCTTCAGCCCGACGCTGGGCCTGCGCGGAGTGATGCTGTGCGGTGGCATCGTTTATCTGATAGGCGCAGCCATCTGGTGGGCGCTACCCGAGACACTCGGGCGCAACTCTCCTTAGGCCTCGGCGGCGATCTGATCCAGCCCAGCGCGGGTCCGGTCATAGCTTCCGCGTGAGATACCGAGCCGGACATAGCAAGCCGCCGCGATAAGCCCCGGAATGGTCGACAGGATGAAGGCAAATGCCAGGCCGTGCAGGACCGGCTCGGGCACCTGGCCCGGCACCGCGGACTTGGGAAAGGCGATCAGCGAAAGTGCCCAGCCAGCGAGCGCCGCACCAACTGCCTGGTCGATCCGGCCGAAGAAGGTCTGGGTTGAATAAAGCACCCCCTCCTGCCGCTCGCCGTAGCGCAGCTGGTTTTCGTCGGCGATGTCGGCAAGCATCGAATAAAGCGTCGTTGTCATCAGGCTGTAGGGCAAGTGCTGGAGCAGCGAGAAGCTGATCAGGATGACGAGAATCCCGGGGGTCGCCGCGCTGATCAGCCCGAGCCAGCCGAGGAACAGTGGCAGCGCCGGCCCAAGCGAATAGACCGCCACCGCGATCGTCCCGGTCCAGCGCTTGTCGAGGCGGCGGTGGACCCAGGCGACGATGATCGAACCGCACGAGTAGCTAATGAAGCTGCCCAGCGCGAACCAAGTGATCTGGGCGTTGGTCAGCTGCCAGAAATAGGTCGCGGTATAAATCCACAGCCCCCCGCGCACGCCCTGCATCATCGACAAAAAGAACAGGCTGACAAGTAAGATAACATAGTTGCGGTTCGACAAGGCGTGACGCACGTCACGGATGAACGCGCGGGGCGAGAAGCCCTCCATCCCCGGGGGCGCCTTGGGCAGGAACGGAATTCGCTTGCGCGTGCCGAACGACGACGTGAACAGGATGATTACGACCAACACTGCGATGGTGGTCGAGAACAGCGGGTAGCGCGTCGGGTCGAGCGCGCCGTTGGGGAAGCGCTTAGTCGCACCGAAGAACAGGCCAAAGGTCGTCAACCAACACAGCGTGTCGCCCGCCCACAGGAAGAAAGTATTATAGCTCATCACCCGCGTGCGCTCGATATAGTCGCCGCTGAGTTCTCCGCCCAGCGCAAGGTGGGGCGTGTGGAAGGCAGTCAATGCCTGCTGCAACAGAATGTTGAACAGCGCCAGCCACGCGAGTTGCTGCCATTGCAGCAACCCGCTGGGCGGATTGAAAATCGCAAAGAAGGCCAGCGCGACGGGCAAGATCGCGGCGAACATGAACGGATGGCGGCGACCGAGGCGCGAGCGCGTGCGGTCTGACCAGCTGCCGACGATCGGATCGATAATGGCGTTGACCGCGAGCCCTGCGGCGATCGCCATGCCTACTTCCGCGGACGACAGGCCGCGTACCTGGTTGTAGAACAGCATGACGAACTGGGTAGTGGAGGAATATACCACGGCTTCAGCCATACTGCCCACGCCATAAGCAAGCTTGAAGCGGCGGGTCAGCGGTGGCGCGTCCAAAGCAGGCGGGGTATCTTCGTTGATAGCCAGTCCAATCACGTTTAGGGTCGAGCCATGAACCAACCAAGCCTAACCGGCGTTGCATCCGTTTGCAATGCGTTGGCGGGCGCTCCTTGAGCCGACGCTTGACCTCCCAGGACGTGGCACGTGCGGCAGGCGTTTCAGCGTCCGCCGTGTCGCGTGCCTTCACCCCCGGGGCCAGTGTTTCAGCCGACAAGAAGGCACGCATTTTGCGCGCCGCCACCGAGCTGGGTTATCGGCCCAATGTGATGGCACGCGCTGTCGCAACACGGCGCTCGAACGTCGTCGGTCTGATTTTATTCAACGAGACCAATCGCCATTATCCCGAGGTCCTGCTCGCATTGTCGAACGCTTTTTCTGCGGTTGGCGTTCGTATCATGCTGTTCTTGCTGGAGGACGACGACGAGATCGACGAGACCATAGACCACGTCCTGTCCTACCAACTCGATGGGGTAATCACCGCAGCGCCGATCCCCGATGGCGCGCTGCAACAGCTTCGCGCGGCGCGAGTGCCGCTATTGTTCTACAACCGGCCCGGTGCAGAAGGTTGTGCATCGGTCAGCTGTGACCATGTTGCATCGGGTATCGCCATTGCCCGGTACGTGCTGGCGCAAGGTCATCACCGAATCGGCGTCATTCGCGCCTATCGCGATTCTTCCGTTGGAAGCGAACGAATGGCTGGAGTGGAGCAGGAACTGGCACGCGGGGGAGCGGCCATTGTCGCCGAATATCGCGGTGATTTCGACTATGACAGCGGTCTTGCGGCAGTGCTGGACTGGGAAGAGCGCGGCGACGTAACCTTCACTGCGTTAATCGCCGCAAACGATATGATGGCGATCGGAGCGAGGGATGGACTTGCACACCTACTCGGGCGGCGCGTCCCCAACGAAGTTCTGGTCGTCGGCTTCGACGGGATCGAGGCGTCGCGCTGGATAGGCAACGCCATTCCTTCGGTCGCGCAGCCGATTGAACAAATGTCGCTTGCTGCTGCGAGTATGATGGTCGAGCGAATTGCGGATCCAGATCGTCTAGCCGAACGGCGACTATTTGCGGGTCGATTGTCGCAGCCCTCAACCCGAGACCTAAATTCCGATCGCGGCTGGAATCCCAATCATTCCCCGAATGAAGGTTGCAACGCAGGAAATTAACCAGACCTCATCCAATCGGGAGAGAGCCTCGCCAGTCGATCCGGAATCTTTCATGGTTGGATTCGGCCTCGCGTAGTCATTCGGGCGCGTAGTCATTCGGGCAGCACCGACACGCTTACTCTCCGCAGCGTCCGATCAAAAACGCGCCGCCATCTTGATTGCGAACGTTCTCACCATCATGACAGCATAGTTCCTCTACGTACAATCGCTTTGATGGAGACGCGCATGTTCAACTTGGTCAAACGTGCCCTAGCCGCCACCTTCGCTTTCGCGGCTTTCCTTGGTGCTCCCGCTAGCGCGCACCTTACTGCGGGCACCGGTAAGGCAAAGATCGATCCCGCTGCGTCGTTATTTCCCGTGGACAACGGCTCGGGTGACGCTCCGTTCAACGGCGTGCATGATTCGCTTTTTGCGCGCGCACTTGTGCTGGCGCAGGACGGCGTAAGAACGGTTATTGTTGTGACCGATACGGTCAATCTGCCTGACGATGTCTACGGTCGGCTCGTCGTCCGGATCGCTGACCGGTATCGCGTCGCGAAGGACCGGATTTGGCTGACTGCCACCCACGTGCACACAGTGCCGTGGAGCTTGGGCAAGGGTTACGAGCAGACGATCACTGATGGAGTTTTTGCGGCAATTGGCGATGCGCTGAAGACGCCGGAGGCCGTGACGGTCGGGTCCGGTGCAGGCATGGCATTCCTCAACGTGAACCGAGATGAGCGGACAGCAAAGGGGTTCATTCTGGGTCAGGACCCAACCGGTCCGTCCGACAAGACGGTTCGGGTTGTCGGCTTCTTCCGGGCGAACAACACCCCTAAGGCGATCCTCGCCAACTACGCCGTTCACGCCGTGGTCCTACACAGTTCGGTTACCGGTGTTGGTCGGAATTCGCTGATCAGTGCTGACCTTCCCGGTGCGACGGATGACTTCGTCGATGCGCACTATGCCGGCGCGATGACGTTCTGGACGAGCGGCGCGGCCGGTGATCAGAACCCGATCATGATGTCTTACTACGCCGAACCTGGTCCAGACGGGACGTCGGTGCCAACGGACTTGAAGGCGACGGGATTTGCACTGGTTGACCGGTGGGGCCAGAATCTCGGCCTAGAGATTGTCCGAGTGGTCGACGCCATGAGGCCGAAGCCGTTGACTGAGCCGATTCGTGCGGCGCAGACGATCTTGCGCTGCCCAGTGAAGGCCGCTGGTGGGGCACTAAAGCCACTTCGCGTCTCGTGGCTAGGCATCGGCTCGATTGACTTGGTGGGCGTGTCAGGCGAGGTCGGCACGGTAATCGACCACCGCCTGCGCGAACGGACTGGCCGACGGAAACCCATCCTAGTGACCTTGACCAATGGTTACGCCGGCTATCTTCCGGACGATGCCAGTTATACGCGTGGCAATACGTTCGAGGTCGACCACAGCTTCTTCCTACCAAACTGCACCGAGAGCGGCATCATCGATGTAGCCGCGCGGCTGTTGACGCTTTAACTCTTTGCGCATTGCTGAAGATAATCGTCGACCCGAAGCCAGCCGCTTCTGGCGAGCGTCATCAGCGAAACGAACGGCGGGAAGTGAGACGAATTGCCGTCAAGCTGGTTCTGGACCTGCAACGACGCCACCGCTTCGAACCCGATCGGCGTGCCTAGTCAGTCAACGGCTTGCGCGGCGAAAATCTATTGAACCAGCGACGGCACGGTCGAACGCGCCTTGCCGCGCACCTTGTGGCTAGAAATCACCCTGCGATAGGCGCGCCTTACGGGCAGCGCTGGTCGGCAACCGCTTCCAGCTCGATGCGCTCGACCGTCAGGGCAAAATTGCCGTCGGTCTTGAGCCGGAAGGGGTTGCCGACGCTGGTCACTTTCGCCTTCTCATCGGTGAAGCAATGCAGAGGGACGACGATCCGGGTCATGCCCTTGGCCGTCACCAGCTTGCTGATGTCGCGATCGAATCCGGCAAAACTCAGCGTCACCGGGGTACTCGCCGGCTGGTCGATCCGGCCGTGAATGACGAGCGCGAACCCTTCGAGCAGTTCGCGCGACACATCGCCACCGGGCCCCTCGATCGCGACCGATGCGGCACCCGTCCAGGTGAAGGCGAGGCTGTCTTCCTGCGCGGTCAAGTCGACGCTGCGTGCGGACAGCAGTCCGCCGGGGCTGGTGGTGGCGCCGGTCGTCACGGGGCGGGCGCCACCGCTGTCGTTGAGCGTCATCGTCCACGGCGCGAGGGTGCGCCCCTTGGCAAAATATTTGTCGAGGTTAAGCGCGGCGGCAATGTCGATCCCGGGGGCTTCGGCGAGTGCCGAGACATGGGTCGGCCGAGCGTAGCTTTGGCCATAGCCGACCGGGAACAAAGGGCGGATCATCGGCGAACGAGCATCGCGCGGCCAGGCAAAGGACAGGCGTCCGCTGAAGTCCTTTCGGGGGCGACCGTCGCGAGCCGCGATCAGCACGTCGGCGACGCCATCACCCTCGGTCCCGGGCAACCATGCCGCCACAAACGCATCGGAGGCGTTGATCTCCGGCGAGGTGAACAGCGGGCGTCCCGAAAGAAACACGGAGACGACCTTGATGCCGTCCTGCTTCAGGCGTCGGAGCAGTTTGAGGTCGCTGTCGTCTTGCGGGCGGAAGGCGAGGGTGGGGACGTCGCCCTGGAATTCGGCGTAAGGAGTTTCGCCGAACACGACGATCGCGACATCGGGTCTTGCGTCATAGCGGCCGTCGACCGACAGCGTCGCCTTGCCCCCGCTGGCGGCGACCGCCGTCGCGATGCCGTCGAAGATTGTCGAGCGACCAGGAAAGTCGCGCTTGGTCGTGTCGGTCCCTTGCCAAGTGATGGTCCAGCCGCCGGCTTGCTTGGCCATGTTATCAGCGCCGTCGCCGGCCACCAGCACGCGCATGCCGGGGCGGATGGGCAGCACCGATCCTTCGTTCTTGAGCAGGACGAGACTTTCGGCGACCGCCTGTCGCGCGATCGCACGATGCGCGACGGTGCCGATCCGCGACGGGTCATCGCGCACCGGGCGACCGTCGAGCAGGCCAAGCTTGGCCTTTACGCGCAGGACACGGCGCACCGCATCGTCGATCCGCGCCATCGGGATCCGGCCGGCGCGGACGTCCTCCAGCGTATTGTCGTACAGCCCCTTCCAGCTGTCGGGCGCCATGAACAGGTCGAGCCCGGCGTTGTAGGTCTGCGGGCAATGGACGGTCGTGCAGCCGTCGACCTGGCCGTGCGCGTTCCAATCGCCCACCGTCAGGCCGGCGAAACCCATGCGGCCTTTGAGTATGTCGGTGATCAGCGATCGGTTGGCGTGGTTCTTGGTCCCGTTCCAGCTGGAAAAGGAGATCATTACAGTCAGCGCCCCGGCATCGATCGCTGCCGGATAAGCCTGCGCATGGCGGGTGACGAGCTCGGCTTCGGCCAGCTTCGCGTCACCTTGGTCCTTGCCGCCGAAGGTGCCGCCGTCGGCGAGGAAATGCTTTGCGGTCGCGGCGACATGATTGGCGGCGACATGAAGACGGGGCAGCAAAGACCCCTGCAAGCCGAGCGTCATCGCCCGGGCATAGCTCGTAACCAGCGCGGGGTCGGAAGAGTAACCTTCATAGCTGCGGCCCCAGCGCACGTCCTGCGGAACGGCAAGGGTCGGCGCGAAGGTCCATTCGATCCCGCTGGCTGAAACCTCATCGGCGGTGGCCGCCCCGATCCGCTGGATCAGCGCCGGGTCATGCGTTGCGCCAAGGCCGACATTGTGGGGGAAGATCGTCGCGCCGGGCAAGTTGGAGTGGCCGTGGACCGCGTCGACTCCGAACAGGATCGGGATGCCCGACGCCATGCTGTGCGCACGATACTGGCGGACGAGTTCGGCCCAGCGCCCGCTAGTCGCGCGCTCGTCGCCGAACGGGCCGCTGTTGCCCCCCGCCAGGATCGACCCGAGCGGGTAGCGGTCGAGATCTTCGGGTGTGATGGTACTGATATCGGCCTGGATCGTTTGCCCGACCTTCTGCTCGACGCTCATGCTCGCGATCATCCGGTCGATGCGAGCTTCGGTCGCCGAATCGGTGATTGCAGCGGGGCTATGCGCCTTGGGCCAGCGCACGGGATGGGCCGTAGATGAAGAAGCGGCGGCGGCGCTGATGGCGGGGATCGATCCCGCCATCAGTGCGCCGAGCGATGGCAGGAACAGCCGGCCAAGCCCTCCGACCCGAGTGTTCACACGCATTGCCATCCCCCGCCTTTTCGCCTCCGCTCTTCTATGAGAACGTTCCCAAGAGTTGGCACGGTTGCGCGAGCAAGGCAAGTCGCGACGACCGTTGCGGATTGTCGCCACTTGTCTCCATACGAGCAATATGGATAAGGCGTGTCGTCGCCCGCCACGCTTGACAAGGTGAACGTTAACATCAAAGTCGAATGCACAAGGGAAGGCGCGACCAACTGCGGCTCACCAGCATGGAGAAGGCGAACATGCCCCGGGTCACTCACTCGATTGCGTCCGCAATACCACAGAGCCTCCGCACGATAGTCGTGGCATTGTTTCTCGCGGCAAGCGCGACCGCCGCCCCGCCCGCGCCGACGGTGGCGTCGGATGCTGGCTGGCGCATGGTGTGGTCGGATGAATTCGAGGGCAAGCGCATCGACCGTCACAAGTGGGACTTCGATGTCGACTGTGCCGGCGGCGGCAATGAGGAGCGGCAATGCTATACCGCGCGCCGCAACAACGCGCTGGTCAAGGATGGCATGCTGTCGATCATCGCCCGCCGCGAAAGCTGGCATGGTCCGGCCCAGATGCACGGCCAGCCGGCTAAGGACGGGACCATCCAGGAAGCGACCAAGCCGTTCACCTCGGCGCGAATGGTCACCCGCGGGCGGGCATCGTGGCGCTATGGCCGGGTTGAGGTCCGCGCCCGGTTGCCGCAGGGACAGGGCAGTTGGCCGGCGATCTGGATGCTGCCCGAAGAATGGCATTATGGCAGTTGGCCGCGATCGGGCGAGATCGACATTATGGAGGCGGTCAACCTCGGCACTCCATGCAGCACCTGCGCCGGCGGCCGTGAGAACCACGTCCTCGGCACCATTCACTTTGGCGACTTTGCTCCGCGCAACAAATATCTGTCGACCAACGTCGAACTGACCGGTGCAATCGATGAGTTCCACGTCTATGGCATGGAGTGGAACCCCGACCGGATTGTCTGGACGGTCGACGGAAAGCGTTATGCCGAACGCCACATCGGCGAATGGTCGACCCCGGCCTCGCCCGATCGCCACGCGCCGTTCGACCGTCCGTTTCACCTGATTCTCAACCTGGCCGTCGGTGGCCATCTCGCCGAGGAACGCAATCTCCGTGGGGTCGCCGACCGCGGGTTTCCGATGACCATGCAGGTCGACTGGGTCCGCGTCTGGCAGCAAGAAAACGGCGCGGCTTCAACGACCCTGGCCAAGGAACGATAGGTGGCACGCCGCCGCCAGAGCGTGACGATCAAGCATGTCGCTGCCGACGCCGGCGTGTCGCTGCAGACCGTTAGCCGCGTCATCAACAGCGGGGCCAATGTCCACCCCAAGACTAACGAGCGCGTTCAGGAAGCGATCGACCGACTGGGTTATGTCCCGTCGATCGCGGCGCGGCGCATGGGCGGGTCGAGCAGCTATCTGATCCTGTCACTCAACGACCGCGACCGGACGATTGCCGACTGGACCAATCGCGAAGGCGCCGACTGGGTTGACCAGATGCTGTTCGGGGGCATGATCAAGTCGGCCGAACTCGGCTATCGGCTATTGCTCGAACTGGTCGACACGCACAACGACCATGTCGAGCGCGAGCTGCGTGAGACCATCGCCGCGCTCCAGCCCGATGGCGTGATCCTGACCCCGCCGCACAGCGAAAATCCGTTGATTACGACCCTGCTCGACGAAGAGGGGATCAGCTTTGCGCGCATCGGATCGCTCGGGGCGGGGCCGGGAATTGCCCTGACGATGGACGACGAGGAGGCCAGCAGTCTCGCGACGCGCCATCTCATCGCACTCGGCCATCGCCGCATCGGCTTCATTGCCGGATCGAACGAATATTCGCTCAGCGCGCGGCGCGTCGCGGGGTGGCGTGACGCAATGGCACAGTCGGGCCAATCGGTCGCAGAGCTGCTCGCCCCGGGCGACTTCAGCTATGCGTCGGGTGAACAGGCCGCCGCTACGCTGCTGTCACTGGCCGATCCGGCGACCGCGATCATTGCCAGCAACGATCAGATGGCGCTGGCGACGCTAAGCGTCTGTAACGCCCGCGGAATGGTGGTGCCCGACGACCTCTCGCTGATCAGCTTCGACAACACGCCGATCGTCCGTTTTGTCCAGCCGCCGCTGACCGCGATCGACCAACCGATTGCGCAATTGGCATCCAAGGCGGTCGAGCTGATCGTCACGGCGCATCGCGGCCTTGGCGTGCCCGATTGCCCGGTGGTTGTCCCGGCCAGTCTAGTCGAGCGCAAGTCGACGGCGCCACCGCGCCCCGCCAACCCCCGCTAGACGCAGCACCAAACAATGAAAAACGGGCCAGGGTCACTCGACCCCGGCCCGCTTTCATGTCGATCGGGAAAACCCGATCCTAGAAGTCGAAACGCGCGAGTACCGTGTAGCGGCGGTCATTGCGGAACGCGGAGCGCGTTGCTCGGGTACCCTTGAAGTCGATCACCTGCGAGGTGCGGGTGACTTCGTCGAGCAGGTTAACGCCCTGGACCCCGAACTTGATCTGCTTAGTCGCCGCGACGAAGACCGAGGCGTCGAGTTGGCCCGTCGCTTCGCCATAGATTGGCGAGAAAGGGAAGATCACATCACGCGGGGTCTGCAGGAAGTCCGAGCGCCAGTTGTAGGCAACCCGGGCCGACAGCGGACCCTTTTCGTAGAAGGCGACGGCATTGATGGTGTGCTTGGAAACACCCGCCAATGGCAGACCGCCGGACAGCGGGCTCTGCTCGGCGCCGAGCGACGAATTGTTGAAGTCCTTCGCATCGACATAGGTGTAGGTAAGCTGCGACCCTAACCCGCTCAGGAAGCCGGGCAGGAAGCCATAGGTCTGCTGATAGGAAACCTCGACCCCCTTCAGACGCCCGCCGTCGGCGTTGACCGGGCCATTAACCAGCACGTCAGTGCTGACCCCAGAGGGACTGGTGAAGCGCCGGACGACCGCACCGCTATTGACGATGCCCTTAATGTCCTTGACGAATGCCGAGATGGCGAGCGAACCGACCTTGTTGAAATACCATTCGAACGACAGGTCATAGTTCCACGACTGGACCGGCCGGAGTAGGCGGTTGCCGGTTCCGATCTGGAACAGCGGTCCGGTATCGAGCGTGCCGCCGGCCTTGAGGTTGAAGGTATTATCGGAGATCGCACCGCCGGTCGCGAAGGCCGACAAATCGGGTCGCGAAATCCCCTTGGACACCGCGGCTCGGATCAGCATGCCGTTGCCGAAATCGACCTTGGCGTTGAAGCTTGGCAGCCAACTGCGGAACTTGATCGTCGAGCTGTCGTCCAACGTTTCTCCGGTGAAGACAGCTGCGAATTCGGCAAGGCGCGCGGGCGTCAGGCTGCAATAGCCCGGCGCCACTTGACCAGGCTGGATCCGACCGCACGCGGCCTGGAGTTCGCCGACGCTGACGATGCCATCGCCATTGCCGTTGGGCGCTGCGTCGAAGAACTGGCCCGACGGGAAACCGATGGTCCCGCCGCTGCGGATCTTCGTCTCAACAACGCGAACGCCGATATTGCCGACCAGCGTGGTCCGGCCGCCAAGGTCCGCGCCAAAGTCAGCCCGCGCATAACCGCCGAGCGTCTTTTCACCGACATCGGAAATTTCGCCAACGGTCCACGGTCCGCCGGGGACCAAGTTGTTGCGCGCCAAGATCGGATGCCATGCATTGGGCGTCAGCGTGAAATCGGTGATCGCGCCGGCCTGCTGGGTGATGGCGCCGTTGAGATAATCCGAAACCAGATTGTCCCCGCCGAAATAGAAGGCCGAGCCATTGCCGAACGGCACGGGCGCGCCGCCGCGCTGGAAATTGTCGCCGAAGGGATTGACCAGCTGCGACGAGCCCGGGAAGTCCTTCACATAGGCACCGCCGCAGCCAAAGGCCTGATAGTCACCGCAGTTCCAATTGCCGCCACGACCCGTCCACGGCGCGCCCAAATTGCCCCAATTGCTGAAATTGGCATTGCGCGTGACGCGATTGCGGTCGCTCCAGCGTGCGCCAAAGCGGACCTTCTTGAGGAAGCCATCGTTGCTGACATCATAGTCGCTGTCGATCCGCAGGCTGTTGAGCTTGCCTTCGTTACGCACCTGGTTGTCGAGCAGAAACCAATAAAAGGTCTTCGCCGGATCGTTGAAATAGTCGGCCGAAGAGCCGGTCGAGCCAGGCACAAGGAACTGCACCTGCGGGGTCTTGCCCGTGTTGTCGATGGCAAGATCGGTGTAGGTCTGCATCGCACCGATGAAGCCGGTTTCGGTCCGGTCGGAACGGAGATGCTGACCTTCGACATTGAAGCGCAGGCGGTCGGTCGCATTGAACTTGAAATTAGCCGAGTAATCCTCGGTCATTGCCTTGTCCCTGCGCTGGAAGCGCAGCAGCTCGGTCGGGATTCCCCGCCCGCCGGTGAACGGCTGGAGCTGCGTCAGCGTGCCCTTGACGAACTGGCCATTTTCGAACGTCGGCGTCGTCCCGGGCGCGATGACCGGGAACAGGCCGTCGTCGTTGACCAGCGCGAGCGCAGAATATTCGTCGAGCGATCCCTTGGTCTTGGCCCGCAGATATTCGAACGTCAGCAGCGCGCGACGGTCGCTGCTTTCCCACTGACCAACCGCAGAAAAGGCGTTGCGGTTGCGGACGAGGTTGGTGGTGCGAACACCTGCTCCCTTCGGCACGAACACCGTTCCCGCGGGCGGGAAGTTGGACGCGTCATATTGCTGGCTTCCGCCGAACCCGCCCGACCCGACCGGTCGGACGCGAATGCATGGGCCATCCAGCGTGATCGCACGATAGCAGGGGTCGGTGATCTGCGACGCATCGGTACGCGTCACCAGTTTAGACTGGGCATAGGCCAGCTGGATCCCGAAAGTGCCAATACCTGTCTCGAAGGTCTTCGATCCGAGCACGGAGAAGCCTGGCGACCACTTCTTCGCAAGGTCGCCATAGTTGGCCTCGAGCGTGCCCGAGATATGAAAGCCCCTGCGATCCAGCGGCTTGCGGGTGACGAGATTGACCGTCCCCGAAATCCCCCCGTCGATCATGTCGGCGGTGGTGTTCTTGAACACTTCAACCCGGCCGAGCAATTCGGGCGAGACGTCGTTGAACGACAGTTCGCGGCCACCGTTGGCGGAGAAGATGTCGCGGCCGTTAAGCTCGGAGCGGACGAACGGCAGGCCACGGATGATCACGCCCGACCCCTCCACCGAGAAACGGTCGGGATCGTTGCGCTGTTCGAAACGGGAGATGTTGACGCCGGGAACGCGCTGCAGTGCTTCGGCGACGGAACGGTCAGGCAGCGCGCCAATGTCCTCGGCCGAAATGACGTCGACGAAGGTGTCGGCGGTGCGCTTGATCTTCTGCGCGCTTTGGAGGGATTTCTTGTAGCCGGTGACCACGATCTCTTCGCCGTCGGGCGCAGCGTCGGTCTTGTCCTTGGCTGCGGGGACGGTAGTTTTTGCCTGGGCATAGGCAGGCTGCGCGGCAAGGGCGCACATTGCAAAGGTTGAAGCGCTGGTCAGTGCCGCAATGCGGCGCAGGCGCCCCGCCATGGTTTCAAAGCTGCGAGCCAATTTAGCCTCCCCCTTACAACGCCATGGGAGGTGTTTTCCCTCCTCTGACCAACTCTTATGATACATTGAGAGCCTTCACAAGTTGAAAAATGAACGTTCACAATTGGCGCTCTACCGCAATGCTGCTATCCCGGCGGCCGCAAGTTTTCAGTCGGTGAGAGGATCGGTTCGTTGGCGATTGACAGGATAATCATCGTTGGCGGCGGCACCGCCGGGTGGATGGCGGCCGCGGCGCTGTCGCGCCTGAAAACCGGGCGGCCAGTGGCGATTACCCTTGTCGAGTCAGAGGCGATCGGCACCGTCGGAGTCGGCGAAGCGACGATCCCGCCGTTCCTCGATTTCAACAAATTGCTCGGCGTCGACGAGCGCGAAATGCTCAGCGCGGTCCAAGGCAGCTTCAAGCTAGGCATTCAGTTTGTGAATTGGGGCAAGCTCGGCGACAGCTATATCCACCCGTTTGGAAACTATGGTTATCAAATCGGCGGGATTTCTTTCCATCACTTGTGGCATAAATATCACCAAGCTGGCGACAAGCGCCCGATCCAGCTATTCAACATGGAAACCATCGCCGCCCACTTCAGCCGCTTCGCTCGCACTGACGATTATCAGCGCGACGACCTTCCGCCGATCAATTACGCCTATCATGTCGACGCCACACGCTACGCCCGTTTCCTGCGCAGCTATGCCGAAACGCGCGGTGTCGTTCGCCGCGAAGGCAAGGTCGCCGACGTCGCGCTCGATGGCGAAAGCGGGTTCGTCACGTCAATCACGATGGACGATGGCGACGTCATCGGCGGCGACCTGTTCATCGACTGCTCGGGCTTTCGCGGGCTGCTCATCGAGCAGGCGCTAAAGACCGGATATGAGGACTGGACTAATTATCTGCCTTGCGACCGGGCGGTCGCGCTCCCGTGCGTACGCGAAGACGGCAGCGGGCCGTTGCCCTACACCCGCTCCACGGCGCATTCGGCCGGGTGGCAATGGCAGGTCCCGCTGCAGCATCGCAACGGCAACGGGCATGTCTATTGCAGCGAATATATGTCCGACGACGAGGCACATGGCATCCTCGTCGGTAACCTCGCGGGCAAGCCCGGAGCCGAGCCCAATTTCCTCCGCTTCGTGACCGGGCGACGCAAGAAATTCTGGAACAAGAATGTCGTTGCGCTGGGCTTGTCCGCGGGCTTCATGGAGCCGCTCGAATCTACCTCGATCCACCTGGTCAACACGGGCATCAACAAGCTGATTGCATTGCTTTCGCTCGATGGGATCACTCAGGTTCAGGAAGATGCGTTCAATCGGCTCACGGGCAAGGAATATGCCCGGATCCGCGATTTCCTGATTCTCCACTATAATTCCACGACGCGCGACGACAGCGCCTTCTGGAACTATTGTCGCAATATGGACGTGCCCGATAGCCTGACCGAAAAAATCGAACTCTTCCGCCACAATGGCCAAATCTTCCGTGAAGACGACGAGCTGTTCACCGAAACCAGCTGGGCTGCGGTGATGATGGGGCAGGGGATCGCGATGACCGGGCATAATGCCATGGCCGACGCCCTGCCCGAACCTGCAACGCGAAAGGAATATGATGCTATCCAGCAATCGATCCGCTTCGTGGTCGATCACATGCCCCAGCATGGTGACTATCTGCGAAACTATTGCCCCGCCCCCGACTGACCCGCGGGCGCAGAAAAATGGAAACGGAGCGGCGATGACAACTCTGGATGATCGAATGGTAAATTTCGCGCCTCTCTCGCAATGACCGCCTTGCGGAAAAGATTGGGATACCCATTCGTCAGCGAGCAATCACAAAACCCGCGAAGTCGCTGATACCTGTTGATATCGCGCAAGGCTGCTGGTCCGCAGGCGTCTCCAAACAAGTGTTGCATGTCGCCTGACGCCTAATAAACCTCCGCTTCTTCGCAGTGTCGAAATCGTCCCGAACGGCAGCAGGTAGCGCGAAGCCGTCATGATTATAGCAGCCTTTCGGCGGAATCGCCGAGTGCCATCATTGGATGGTGGAAGGAACTGCAGACCGACAGTAGTCTGACCCTCGAGGCCGTCGCGTAGCGCGAAGGCATTACAAGCCCCTACGTGTTGCGGATTGTTCGCCTCTCCTTTTTATCGCCGCAGATGCTTGACAGCATCCTGGCGGGCACGATGCTAGCCCATCAATCGGCGGATCGCGACCACGGCGTCGCCGCCCGTTGGGATGATCAGCAACACTGACTCACTGCTATGGCCGGTTTTTTCTACACCGACCAATACTGTACCTTGGAATTCGCCTTCCTGCAGCGGCACTAGAAATTGACAGTTCTTCGATCGTTTCCTGCCAGTCGTGCATTGCATGTCTATAATCGGCGGCAGCGCCGCAATTGACTTTGCATGCTTCGCCCGTAGGGTCGCATACCGTGAAACGCTTGCTTCATCTTGGGCTCCTGCTTCTGGCGCTGACCGGCCTCGCTGGCCAGTCGATTGCGCACGCGACGACGTTCGAGCGACTTGCGGGTCCGATGCAAATGTCGTCCGGGTCAATGGCGTGCGGCGGCGCAGCCGCGCAGTCGGATCGCGACAAGGCTCCGTGCAAGCAGGTTGGGCTGCAGTGCCTGGCGGCGATGGGCGGCCCGGCGATGACAATGACCATATCTCCCGCGGTTCCTGACCAATGCGCCGCGATCGAAGCGGTAAGGTCGGTTCCGGCGATTGCTAATGCGCTGCACGGTCGCTCCGGTGTCCCGGAGCTTGAGCCACCCACCCTCCTGATCTGACGCCCGACCTCCGCATGCCGCTGCTTTGGGCGGTGGCTGCGCAGATTTGCCTCAAATCAGGATGTCACCCGATGCTGTTTAAGCGATGCGCCGATCGTGGCGCGAACACGCGCCGCGTTGCTGGCTTGGCAGCCGTGCTCGCCGCCGCCGCGCCTGTCAGCGGCGCGCCATTGACCTTTGAAGGGGCGATTGCAGCTGCCCGCGTCAACGCGCCTTCGCTTCGAGCCAAGGGGCTGGGCGCGGCGGCAAGCCAGTCCGCCCGCCAGGCCGCGGGCGCGTTGCCCGATCCGAAGGTCTCGGTCGGCGTCGAGAATTTCCCGATTTCGGGACCGCTGGCATTCAAACCGTCGCGCGACGACTTCACCGGTATTCGCGTCGGCCTGTCGCAGGATATTCCAAACCCCGCGAAACGCCGTGCGCAGCGAAACCGCGCCGATGCCGATATCGCAGTTGCCATTGCCGACGTCGGCGTGGAAGCGCGCTCCGTCGAGGTCGAGACAGCGGTCGCCTGGATAACCCTCGCCTTCGCCCACAAGCGCCTGGCGGCACTCGATGGTGTGCGTCATGGCTTGGCGCAAATCGTTCGAGCGACCCCGGCGTCGGTCGCGGCGGGATCCGCACGACCTGCCCAGACGGTAGCAGGCAAACAGGCACTGGCGGCGCTTGACGACCGCCGCGACGAATTGGTCGCCGCGCTGTCGACGGCGCGCGCCAACCTTACGCGGTGGACGGGCGATCCTGACCCTGTCGTCACGGGTCGAGTGCCGGAGTTCTATGTCAAAACGGTCGAGCTGATGAGCTCGCTGGACGGCAACCCCGTGCTTGCGCCGCTTGCCGCTCGCTCCGAACAGGCTCACGCGGACGTGCGGGTTGCGGAGGCGGAGCGCCGTCCCGACTTCGGCGTCGACGTATCCTATTTGAGGCGCGATCCCCGCTTCGGCGACTATGTTTCGGCCGGCGTGACGGTCGGACTTCCGCTGTTCCAAAAACGTCGCCAGCTGCCGATGATAGCGGCGCGCCAGGCGGAAGCTGCGCAACGGCTGGCCGAGCAGGAGGCGTCCCGGCGCGAGCTAAGGGCAAAGCTGCAGGCAGCGCTTGCCGACCATGCCATGCACCATGCGCAATTTATGCGGTCGCGGGACACGCTCGAACCGCTGGCGCATCAGCGGGTCGAGCTCGAGACCGCGAGCTTTGCCGCCGGGCGCGCGAGCCTGGTCGATATCGCCGAGGCCGAGACGGCGCTGGCCGAGGCTGCACTGGTGACGCTCGATCGCGCGGCGCTGGTCGCGATCGACGGTGCGCGCCTGACAATGACCTATCGGGGAGCCGTTCGATGACGCCGCAGGATCTTGTTCCCCGCACGCCGCTCGCCCGCCTGGCTATTGCGGCGATCGTGATGAGCGGACTCGTCGGCTTTGGCATCGCGCGGGTGACGAACCCGACGCCGGTGCCGCTCGTCGCTGCTCCGCAGAAGAAGGTTCTTTACTGGTACGATCCGATGATCCCGGCCGAGCATCATGACGGACCGGGATTGTCGTCGATGGGCATGAAGACCATCCCGCGCTACGCCGACGTGGGCGAGGCCGGGGAAAGCGGCGGGGTCCGGATCGATGCGTCAGCGACGCAGAATCTAGGCGTCCGCCTTGCCACCGTCGAGCGTGGAGTGCTGCAATCCGACCTGACGGTGACGGGAGCGATCGATTTCAACCAGCGCAATGTCGCTATCGTCCAGGCACGCGCTGCGGGCTTCGTTCAGCGCGTTTATCAGCGCGCGTCGGGCGATATTATTGGCGCGGGCGCACCGCTTGCCGACGTCCTCGTACCAGAGTGGGCAGGAGCCCAGATCGAGGCGCGGGCAGTGCAGCGCACCGGTGACCGAGCGCTGATCGCGGCGGCGCGCCAGCGCTTGCACCTGCTCGGCGGTAGCGGGTCTGGCGGGGGCGGAATGACGACCATTCGCAGCCCGATCGGCGGGGTCATCCAAACGCTCGACGTGCGCCAGGGGATGACGCTGAACGCCGGGCAAACCCTTGCGCAGGTGTCGGGACTGGGCAGCGTCTGGCTCAATGCCGCCCTGCCTGAGGCGCAGGCGGGGCAGGTCCGCGTCGGGGCGGCGGTTCGCGCGGAACTGGCGGCATTCCCGGGCCAGAGCTATTTTGGGAAGGTTATTGCCATACTTCCGACGGCGCAGGCGGACAGTCGAACCCTGACCGTGCGGATCGAGCTACCCAACCGCGGCGGGCTCCTTCGTCCCGGAATGTTCGCGACGGTGCACTTTACGGGCAATGGTGCCGTCGCGCTGCTCGTACCGAGCGAGGCCGTCATCCGAACAGGCAAGCGCGATGTCGTGATGGTGGCCGGTGCGGGCGGTCGTTACCAACCCGTCGAGGTCAAGGTGGGACGCGAGGGTAACGGCAAGACGGAAATCCTCGCCGGTCTTGGCGATGGGCAGAAGATCGTCGCCTCTGGCCAGTTCCTGCTCGATTCGGAAGCGAGCCTGAGCGGGACGAAGGTTACCCCGCTCGGCGGGGAGCCAATGACGCCAACGGAGCAAAGGCGTTGATCGCTGCGCTGATCCGCGCCGCGATCCGGGGGCGGGTGTTTGTCCTCATCGCAGCCGCGCTGTTGGCGGCGGTTGGCGTCTGGTCGGTACGCTCGACGGCGCTCGACGCGCTGCCCGACCTGTCCGATATCCAGGTCATCATCCGCACCAGCTATCCGGGCCAGGCGCCGCAGATCGTCGAGAACCAGATCACCTATCCGCTGGCGACGACCATGCTGTCCGTACCCGGTGCGCGCGTCGTGCGCGGCTATTCGTTCGTCGGCGACAGCTTTGTCTATGTCCTCTTCAAGGATGGCACCGACCTCTATTGGGCACGCAGCCGGGTGCTTGAATATTTGAGCCAGGTGCAGGGACGCCTCCCAAAAGGCGCGACCGCCTCGCTCGGGCCCGATGCGACCGGGGTTGGCTGGGTCTATGAATATGCGCTCGTCGACCGGAGCGGCCGTCACGATTTGTCGCAATTGCGCAGCATCCAGGACTGGTTCCTGCGCTACGAGTTGAAGAGCGTGACCGGCGTGTCCGAAGTTGCGAGCATCGGCGGCATGGTGCGCGAATATCAGGTGGTGCTCGATCCCGCCAAGCTTGTGTCTTACGGCGTGACGCAGGCCGATGTGACCAAGGCGCTGGAAGGCGCCAACCAAGAGACTGGCGGATCGGTCGTCGAGATGGCCGAAGCCGAATATGTCGTGCGCTCGACCGGCTATCTGAAATCGCTCGATGACTTTCGTGCG
This sequence comes from Sphingomonas sp. RB1R13, assembly GCF_036663775.1. Lineage (NCBI taxonomy): Bacteria > Pseudomonadati > Pseudomonadota > Alphaproteobacteria > Sphingomonadales > Sphingomonadaceae > Sphingomonas > Sphingomonas sp. RB1R13. The sequence goes on along the minus strand of NZ_JAXOJM010000001.1, from coordinate 643,673 downwards.
GTTCCGCTCAAGACGGCGGGCGGGGTGCCGGTGCGGCTGGGCGACGTCGCGACAATTCAGGTCGGTCCGGAAATGCGGCGGGGAATTGCCGAGCTCAACGGTGAAGGGGAGGTCGCGGGCGGGGTAATCGTGATGCGATCGGGCGAAAATGCGCGCGCCGTGATCGACGCCGTCAAGGGGAAGCTCGCGACCCTGAAGACGAGCCTTCCGCCGGGTGTCGAGATCGTCACGACCTATGACCGTTCGCAGTTGATCGATCGCGCGGTCGATAACCTCAAGGAAAAGTTGCTCGAGGAGTTCCTGGTCGTCGCGCTCATCTGCGGGCTGTTCCTGTGGCACGTTCGCTCCGCGCTGGTTGCGATCCTGACGCTCCCGCTGGGCGTGCTGATGGCGTTCATCGTCATGCGCCAGCAGGGCATTGACGCGAACATCATGTCGCTGGGTGGGATCGCGATCGCGATCGGGGCGATGGTCGATGCGGTGGTGGTGATGATCGAGAATGCTCACAAGCATCTGGAGCGGTGGCAGCACGCGCATCCCGACGAGGCGATCGGGACTGCCGAACGATGGAGCGTGATCGCCGAGGCCGCCGTCGAGGTCGGACCGGCGCTGTTCCTCAGCCTGCTGATCATCACCTTTTCGTTCCTGCCGGTGTTCACGCTCGAAGGGCAGGAGGGGCGGCTGTTCGCACCGCTTGCGTTCACCAAATCCTATGCGATGGCGGGGGCGGCAATCCTGTCGGTGACGCTTGCGCCGGTATTGATGGGACTCATGATACGCGGGCGGATCCCGGCCGAAGACGCCAATCCGATCAATCGAGTTCTCACGCGGGTGTATCGCCCGGCGCTCGATTGGGTGATGCGACGCCCCAAACGGACGCTGGTCCTTGCCGCGCTGGTGTTTGCGACCTGCCTGTGGCCGATCAGCCGGGTCGGTGGCGAGTTCATGCCGTCGATGGACGAAGGCGATCTGCTTTACATGCCGTCGGCGCTGCCTGGTGTGTCCACCGCTCAGGCGGGACGGCTGCTCCAGCTGACCGATCGGCTGATCAAGACCGTGCCCGAGGTCGAGAGCGTGTTCGGCAAGGCGGGCAGGGCGGAAAGTGCTACCGATCCAGCGCCGATGGAGATGTTCGAAACCGTCATACGATTTCGCCCGAAGAGCGAATGGCGGGCCGGGATGACGTCGGCGAAACTCGTCGAGGAGCTTGATCGCACGGTCAAGGTGCCCGGCCTGTCGAACATCTGGGTTCCGCCGATCCGCAATCGCATCGACATGCTCGCGACCGGCATCAAGAGCCCGATCGGGATCAAGGTCGCGGGATCGGACCTTGCCGAAATCGACCGCGTCGCACGCTCGGTCGAAGCGGTCGCAAAGGGTGTCGGGGGGGTCAGCTCCGCCTTTGCCGAGCGGCTGACCGGGGGCCGTTATATCAACGTCCAAATCGATCGCGCCGCCGCTGCGCGCTATGGAATGAACATTGCCGACGTCCAGTCGATCGTCTCGGGCGCGATTGGGGGCGAGGTGGTTGGCCAGACGGTCGAGGGGCTTGCGCGCTATCCGATCAACGTCCGCTATCCGCGTGAATTGCGCGACGACGTCTCCAAGATCCGCGACCTGCCTATGCTGACACCCTCGCGCCAGCAAATCACGCTGGGAACGGTTGCCAATGTCCAGGTCGAGCCCGGACCTCCGATGCTCCGCAGCGAGAATGGCCGACCCGCGACGTGGGTCTATGTCGATGTGCGCGACCGCGACCTCGCGTCAGTGGTGCGTGATCTTCAGGTTGCGGTTGGCCAGAAAGCCCGGCTCTCCCCGGGTCTGAGCATCGCTTACACCGGGCAGTTCGAATATCTGCAGCGGGCGACCGAGCGCCTCAAGATTGTCGTTCCGGCAACGCTGCTCATCATCTTCCTGCTGCTCTATCTTACCTTTCGCCGACTCGACGAAGCGCTGCTGATCATGGCGACGCTGCCGTTCGCGTTGACCGGTGGATTCTGGCTGCTTTACCTGCTCGGCTTCAATCAGTCGGTCGCGACCGCCGTCGGGTTTATCGCATTGGCGGGCGTGTCGGCCGAGTTCGGGGTGGTGATGCTGATCTATCTCAAACAAGCGCTGGCGGAACGCGGGGCCGATCCCGACGATGCATCGATGGACGCTGCCGTGCGCGAGGGCGCCCTATTGCGTGTCCGGCCCAAGGCGATGACGGTCGCGGTGATCCTCGCGGGCCTGTTTCCGATCCTGATCGGGTCCGGGACGGGGTCGGAGGTCATGCGGCGCATTGCTGCGCCGATGATTGGCGGCATGATCACCGCGCCATTGCTATCGATGCTGGTCGTGCCGGCCGCCTATCTACTTGTTTTAAAGCGGCGAAATCGGGTGCGACGACGCCCGTGACCGACACGCTCCGGCCGGTCGATGCCGGAGCGTGCCCAGACGAAGCGCGAATTACATCGCGTGCTTCATCATCTTTCCATGCTTCATCATTTTGCTGCACGTGCGGCTCTTCATCATGCGAGAATGCGACATCTTGTGGCACATCGCGATGGTCTTTTTAGACATGCCCGCATGGTTCATCGGCATCATGTGCGACTTGCTGCCCATACCCTTGTGCATCATGCCCTTGTCCATCGAACCCTTACCCATCGAGCCGCTGCTCATGCCTCCCATGCTGTTGCTCATGGTGTTGGTCGACTGAGACATTGCTGGCGTCGCGACGAGACCCAAGGCCGCGATGGCGGCGAGAAGTTTGATGCTGTTCATGTGTCATCTCCGTGTCCGCGTTTTTGATATCCTTCGAGAAGCGGGCACTCGGAGGAATTTCTGGGACGATGTGGCTGATTACAGTTTGACCGTGTTCAGCCGCAGCGCGTTGAGCACGACGGTGAACGACGACAGCGCCATCGCCGCTCCCGCCAGCATGGGCGAGAGCAGGATTCCGGCAACCGGGTACAGCACGCCCGCCGCGATCGGCACGCCGATGCCGTTGAACAGGAACGAGAAGAATAAATTCTGGCGGATGTTGCCCATCGTCGCGTGTGCCAGTTTGCGAGCACGGACGATCGCGGAAAGGTCGCCGCGGGTCAGAGTCATCCCGGCGCTTTCGATCGCGACATCGGTGCCGGTGCCCATCGCCAGTCCGACGTCGGCGGCGGCGAGGGCCGGGGCGTCGTTGATGCCGTCGCCCGCCATTGCGACCTTTGCGCCGCTTGCCTTGAGCTCGTTGACGATGCGCGCTTTGTCCTCGGGCTTGAGGCCGGCACGGACCTCGTCGAGCCCGCCGACCGCGCGCGCCACTGCGTCGGCGGTCGTCTGGTTGTCGCCGGTCAGCATGACCACGCGCAGGCCTTCGCGGCGCAGCTGGGCGATCGCGTCGCCAGCGTTGGCGCGGACCGGATCGGCGACCGCGAGCAGGCCAGCAAGCTTGCCGTCGACAGCAATCAACATGACCCCGGCCCCCTCACGGCGATAGCGCTCGGCTGCCTCGTCGAGCGGGGTGGGATCGGCGCCGACGCTGCTCATCTGCGCGGCATTGCCGACCGCGACGCTGCGCCCATCGACCATCGCAGTGACGCCAAGTCCGGTCTGAGAGGCGAAGTCGGTGACAGTGCCGAGTTTGAGCGCCTTGTCCTTCGCCGCCACCGCGATGGAATGGGCGAGGGGGTGTTCGGACGAGGCTTCAACCGCTGCCGCCAGGGCCAGAAGTTCGTCCTCCCCGATCGCCCCGCTGGTTTCGACCGCAATCAGCTTGGGCTTGCCCTCGGTCAATGTGCCAGTCTTGTCGATGACGAGCGTGTCGACCTTCTCGAACGCCTGGAGGCTCTCGGCGTTCTTGACCAGCACGCCCGCCTGAGCGCCGCGCCCGGTGCCGACCATGATCGACATCGGCGTTGCCAGGCCCAGCGCGCAGGGGCAGGCGATGACCAGCACTGCGATCGCGTTGAGCAGCGCATGGCCCATGCGCGGGTCGGGTCCGACCAGCGACCAGACGATGAAGGTCGCGACCGAAATCAGCACGACGAGCGGCACAAACCAGCCCGAGACGCGGTCGGCGACGGCCTGGATCGGCGCCCGGCTGCGCTGTGCCTCGGCGACCATCCGCACGATCCGCGCGAGCATCGTGTCGGCGCCGACCGCGCGCGCCTCCATGACGAGGCTGCCGGTGCCGTTGACGGTGCCCCCGGTGACGTGCGCATCGGCCTCCTTGAGTACCGGGGCGGGTTCGCCGGTGAGCATCGACTCGTCGACCGAGGAACGGCCCTCGACGACCACCCCGTCGACCGGGATTGCCTCGCCGGGGCGGATGCGCAGCCGGTCACCCGTCGCGACCAAGGCAACCGCAATTTCCTCCTCCGCGCCGTCGGCACCGATCCGGCGCGCGGTCTTGGGGGCGAGGTCGAGCAGTGCTCGGATGGCGCGACCGGTCGCCGCGCGGGCGCGAAGTTCGAGCACTTGGCCGAGCAGGACGAGCGTGACGACTACGGCGGCGGCCTCGTAATAGACGGGCACCACGCCATCCATCCGAAACGACGCCGGGAAGGCGCCGGGGACCAGCGTCGCGAACAGGCTGTAGAGAAACGCCGCGCCGACCCCGAGCGCGATGAGCGTAAACATGTTGAGGTGGCGCGTGACGACCGAGCGCCAGCCGCGAACGAAAAACGGCGCTCCAGCCCATACTACAACCGGCGCAGCAAGCGCGAACTGGACCCATGGCGAGGCGGTCGGGCTAACGAGCTGATAGCGGAACAGCTCGGCGAACATCGACACCGCCAGCAACGGGATCGTCAGCGCGGTCGCGATCCACATCCGGCGGGTAAAATCGACCAGCTCGGGATTGGGTGCGTCATCGAGCGACGGCTCCTCGGGCTCGAGCGCCATCCCGCATATAGGGCAGCTTCCAGGGCCAACCTGACGAATCTGGGGATGCATCGGGCAGGTCCAGATTGCGCCGGGCGGTGCCGTGGGTTCGGGCTTCGGTTCAGCACCGAGATAAGCGGCCGGGTCCGCGATGAACTTGGTGCGGCACCCCGCGCTGCAGAAGTGATATGCGTGGCCATCATGCTCAGCAAGGTGCGCGGTCTTCGCCGGGTCGACCGTCATCCCGCACACTGGGTCCTTCACCAACGCCTCGCCAGTTGCGATCTTGCTGCCCGAGCAGCAGCCGCTCGCATTGGCCTGATTATGGGGATGCTCGACCGACGCGTGACCCAGTGGGGCAGTTGCACAGCATGATGCCGATACGGTTTTCGTGTCAACGACGGCGATGTCCGCCTCACGCGTGCCCGAACATCCGCATCCGTCGGATTTTGTAACGGCTGCTACCGGGTCGTCCATGACGCTTGTCTCCAACGATGCAAAAAATCATTCCCGGCATTGAACGGAGGTCAGTCCCTGAGCCGCATGCCAATCTTTATTATGATCTACGTCGTGTGATCCGATTGCCCTCGAAAACAGCCGGAGGGCGCCGGACGATCAATGCATTCTTGATGATCGCTAGCCCCTAACGCTCACCTCGCCCTGAAAGCCCCGGGGGGACGAAGAAAACGGCTAAGCAGGCTCGCTAACGCTGCTCGCCTTCGTCGGGGCCATCATCATTGTTATCAAGCGCGGTCGCTAGGTAATGTACGCTTTGCGGCTTCGTTGGCCCTTGCCATCGTCGAGCGCTCTGTACCGCGCCGGCCGTTCGACGAACGCGATCATGTTACGCGCGACCTCGAGCGTGAGCCGGTGAGGGGTCACGCTCTGCCACCAGCAGGGGAAAGCCTCGGCCTCACATCGCCGATGCGGGCGGGGCCAAGGTACCGAGCAAGGCGACCAGCGCCAGGATGGCCGTCACACAGGCCGTTTCGAAGGCCAGGCTCTTCCGAAGCGCACCGAGCGCACCGCGATGATCGGCGGCGGCGATCGAATGCTCGAATGCCGGGGTCAGGCGAAAGCGGTTGAGCGCGGCGAGCGCCAGCATCACCGCGAACAGTGCCAGTTTGGTAAGGAGAAGCTGGCCGTAGAGCGTGGTCGCGAGACTGCTGAGGTTGCCGATCCCGACCATGAACCAGCTGTTGATCAGGCCCGTCACCACGATCGTGGCGACCACGAACGTCCCGACGGGACCGAAGCCGTGCAAAGCGCGGTGCGTCATGTCGAGGTGGTTGCGATCGACCCGCACGATCGGGCGCGCTACCAGCAAAATCAGGCCTACCAGCGCGCCCACCCAAGCTGCCGAGGCAATCAAGTGGAGAATATCCGCCCCAAGGTGCGCCCAACCGGGCATACGCTCGCCCACGGATCCATGGCCGGTCCACGCCAGCGAGGCGAGCGCGACCGCTGACGAAGCTGCAACGACAGACAGCCACCGCGTGCGGGTGGCCGCCAGTCCCGCGATCACGAGGGCAATCATGCGGACTTTCCAGGCGGTCCCGATTGCGCTGCCGGTCAGCAGGTCGTCGATCGCCGCGCGATCGACAGGCCAAAGCGGAACGTCCGCCATCGATGATGCCATGAGCAGCAGCCAGCTGGCCGACAGCAGCAGTCCGGCGATCGAACTTGCGATCAGCCAGCCGCGAAGAGCGAGCGCACCGCGCCCGCCCCCTCGCAAACCATAAAGACCAAAGGCTGAGAGTCCGAATAAAATTGCGAGCGTTGCATAAACGCCGAAACGGACCGCGATCAGCTGCCAGTCGGACATGGGCCTATTTCACCGCGAAGGCGGTGCGCCCGGTAACCTTGTGCGTGTCGCTCGACACCACGCGCCACCCGACAATGTAGCGCCCGCGAGCAAGGCGCGTCTTGGGCGTGACGACAAGCGTCTTGCCATCGGCGGCCACTGTCGTCGCGCTCGCCATCTTCATCGCGCCCATGCCGGGCATGGCGGCCATCGTCAGCTCGGCCTTCGAAAAGGCAGGCATCAGTGTCTCACTGAAACGAAGGCTAATATGCGCCGGTGCCGCGATGGTTGCATTGGCGGCGGGGGTCACTGACAAGAGCTTGGGATGGGCATTTGCGGTGCCGGCGATCGAGAGCAAGGCGACAGCGGTCAATATCGGATTGAAGTGCATGGCAATGTCTTTCGGTTGATAGTCCCTGTCTCTACGATACGCGGCACCGCGCGAAACCCCTTGATCGCGGTTGAGGGTATTGGACTGGTCGCGCGTAACTTGATCTGCAGGGGCGGGGATTTGGAACATGGATAGGCTCGATACGGTTTTTATGCAGCTTGCCTCGACGCCCGTGCCAGCGGGTCTCGACGCGATCGACGTTGGCGTGTTCGCGGGGCTGGCAGCCAGTCCGGCGCATGGCGTTCGGCGCGGGGCCGGCGCGGCGACGGTCGCGGCCGCGCTCGTTTTCGGAATCGCTGGCGCCACATTGCCGTCGCGCGATGCGGGAGCGATTTCGCTCACCCCCCTGGCTTCGATGCCCCCGCTGTCGCCAGCTACGCTGCTGCTTGGTGGAGAACAATGAACGGCTCTCGAAGTGGTCGTGGCTGGTTGGCATTTGGCGTGGCCGCTTGCTTCCTTGCGGCCATCGGCGGTGTCTTCGTCGGGCGGATGTTATTTCCAGCGCCGCCACCGCCAGGTGCCGAACTCCATGATGTGCTCCACCACCGGCTGACCCTCGACGCCGGGCAGCAGGCACAGCTGCAGCTGCTCGAGCAGCGGTTCGCGGTTCAGCGCCGCGCGCTCGAACTCGACCTCAGGGCCGACAATGCGCGACTGGCGGAAGCGATGGAGGCCGAACATGGCAACGGGCCGCTTGTCACCGCGGCGGTTGACCGTAGCCATGCCGTCCTGGGCGAACTGCAGAAAGCGACGCTCGCCCACATCTTTGCCATGCGGCAATTGCTCCGTCCCGACCAGACGATGCCGTTCGACAAGGCTGTCGTGAAGGCACTGACCGACGACGGTCAGTAAGGCTCCGAACATGAGCCTGGACTGGACGACACTAACCGATGGCGAATTGGCGACGCTTAGCATAGCTGGTCGCCAGGCGGCGTTTGCCGAAATTATGAACCGCTATCGCCAGCCGGTCTTTCGCCTGATTCGCGCGTCGGTGGGCGATGCCGAGGAAGCGCTCGACCTTACCCAGGAAAGCTTCATTTCGGCCTATCAGGCCCTGGCGCGGTACGATCCCGACCGTCCGATGCGCGCATGGCTATCGACGATTGCCATAAACAAATGCCGCGATTGGGGCCGCAAGCGAAAAGTGCGCCGCTTCCTGACGTTTGGTGGAGCGCTCGGGGCCGAGGGCGAACGCGTCGCCGATGACCGCGTAGCTGCCGATATTGCGGCGTCCGATCGACAAGAACTGGAGCACGTGGCCAAGGCGATCACCGATCTCCCCGCGAATTTGCGCGAGCCGCTGGTGCTCCGGACCATCGAAGGTCTCAGCCAGGCTGACACAGCCAGCATCCTCGGCATTAGCGAAAAGGCCGTCGAGACACGATTATATCGGGCGCGAGCCAAGCTCGAAGCTGCAATCAGATAATATTGATCGATTGTGAGGGCCCCTTCGTGCGCCCGCGTAGTTGTTTGTGAAAAGCGCAGCGTCGCTCATCCTCACGACAATGGTTAACTCCCCATGCTGGATTCCCTGACCCTCGAACGACGCGGCTTTCTTCGCGCGGTTGGCCTCGCCGGCCTTGGTGCGGCGGCCGGAAAGGTCCTGCCGGCCTGGGCACAACCAGTCTCGGGGGGGATCGTCAGGCCGCTTCCCACCGTCAGCGGCAACAACATCGCCTTGTCGATCGGCAATGTCGCGGTGCGTGTGGACGGCAAGGTCAGCAAGGCAATCGGGATTAATGGCACCGTCCCGGGACCGCTGATCCGTCTGAAACAGGGCCAGCAGGCGCGGCTGCGGGTCACCAACACGCTCGCCCAGGACAGCTCGATCCACTGGCATGGTGTGCTTGTGCCTTTCACGATGGACGGCGTGCCGGGCGTGAGCTTTCCCGGCATCGCGCCGGGCGCGACGTTCGATTACACTTTTCCGATCGTCCAAGCCGGGACCTACTGGTATCACGGCCATTCGGGCTACCAGGAGCAGGACGGGCTGTACGGCCCGATCGTGATCGATCCCGAGGGTCCCGATCCGGTCGCCTACGACCGCGAGCATGTCATCATCCTGTCCGACCACAGCCCGATGCTCGGCGCCACGATCTTCCGCAAACTGAAGCAGATGGGCGGCGGCTATTTCAACATGCAGCGGCAAACGCTGTCGGGGCTGATCGCCGGGCGTGACCAGACCCAGAAGGAGCGGCTCGAGTGGGCTAAGATGCGGATGGACCCGGCCGACATCGCCGATGTCACCGGATCGACCTACACTTTCACCGTCAACGGGCACGGGCCGTTCGATAACTGGACCGGGTTGTTCACGCCCGGCGAACGGGTGCGGCTGCGAATCATCAACGCCGCCGCGCAGACCAATTTCAATGTCCGCATTCCGGATCTGCCGATGACGGTTGTCCAGGCCGATGGGCAGAACGTCCGGCCGGTGATGGTCGACGAGTTCCAGATCGGGGTGGCCGAGACGTTCGACGTGATCGTCACGCCGGGCGACCGCGCGTACAGCTTTGTCAGTGAATCAATTGATCGCTCGGGCCTCGGCCGGGCGACATTGGCACCGCGCGCCGGAATGAGCGCCCCGGTCCCGCCGATCCGTCCGCGTCCGCTAGTGACCATGATGGACATGGGCATGGGCATGGGCGACATGGCGGGAATGGACATGAAGGATCCGGCAATCAAGCGCGGGATCGATCCTTCGGCCCAGCAAAATGCCTCGCGCCTGCTTGCCAAGCTCACGGGGTGGAAGGAGCCAACCGATCATGGCTCTATGGCGGCCAGTGCTGCTGCATCGATGGCCGGCATGGCCGGAATGTCGGACGGATCGATGGCGGGGATGACCGGCATGGACCATGGCGCGGCAGCGACGGCCGGAGCCGCGATGCCCGGGATGGATCATTCGGCGGCAGGTCCTGCAAATGCTGGATCAGGCCACGCGATGAGCATGAATATGCGCGACGGAAAGAATGCCCCGGGCGTCAAGATGGGTCCCGGGGTCCAGACCATCTCGCCAATGCCGACGGATCGGAGCGGAGAAGCGCCGCAAGGGCTCGACGGGCTCGACCACCGCGTGCTGGTCTATCGCGATCTCGTCGCGCTCGATCGTAATCCGGATGTGCGCGCCCCGTCGCGAGCGCTCGACATCCACCTCACCGGCAACATGGAACGCTACATGTGGTCGTTCGACGGGGTCAAGCTCAGCGACCCCGCCGAACCGATCCCGTTTCGGCTTGGCGAGCGGGTCCGCGTGACGCTGATCAACGATACGATGATGCCGCACCCGATTCACTTGCACGGTCATTTCTTCGACTTGGTCACGGGGCATGGCTCGTCGGCGCCGCGAAAGCATACGGTGAACGTGCCACCCGGCGGGAAGGTCAGCTTTGATCTCACGGCCGATGCGGCGGGGGATTGGGCGTTCCATTGCCACAATCTGTACCACATGGCCGCCGGAATGATGCGCGTCGTGACGGTTCGCCCGACGACGGGAGAGCCAGCATGAAGCGCCGCGACCTCAGGCTGGTGGCGGCGGCGGCCGGACTGGCGATTGCAACTCCGGCGGTCGGTCAAATGAACATGCCCGGGATGGATATGCCCGGAATGAAGATGCCCGCTGCCAAGAAGACGAGTGGAAAAAAGAGTCCGACCAAGACTGCGTCAAAAAAGGCGGCCGCCAAGGCGCCGCCCGCGCGCAGGAAGCTTGCCCCGACAAGCAAGGTGCCTGTTGCTACCCACGACATTTCGTCGATGCCTGGCATGGCGATGCCACCGGGGCATTCCATGGAGGGCATGCCCGCAATGACGACGCAACCAACGCATGACATGTCGTCAATGCCCGGGATGACCGTGCCCCCCGGCAAGGACATGAAGGATATGCCCGGCATGGCGACCCCCTCGTCGCCCGTTGTCGAGTCGAATGGGACCGATCTGCCTGCTGGGAATGCACCGCCTCCAGCACCTCCGACCGATCATGCTGCCGATCAGGCTTATGGCGCTGCGGCGATGGCGATGGGTCGTCATCACCTCGGGCAGTTCCACGGGGGCCAGAAGCTCACGCAGGTAATGCTCAATGTTGCCGACTATCAATTTAAGCGCGGCCGCGATGGGTTCGAATGGGTCGGCCAGGGCTGGTACGGCGGCGACATCGACCGCCTGTGGATCAAGAGCGAAGGCGACGGTGAGTTCGGCGGGGGCATTGGGCGAGCCGAGGTACAGACGCTCTACAGTCATGCCATCGGTCCCTATTTCAACCTTCAGGGCGGGCTGCGCTACGACTTCAAGCCGAATCCTTCGCGCACCTATGCGACAGTTGGCGTCGAAGGCCTCGCGCCAGGCTTTTTCGACTTGGAGGCTGCGCTGTTTCTGTCCAACAAGGGCGAGGTGATGGGCCGCGTCGAGGGAAGCTACGACCAGCGCATCACCCAGCGCTTGATCCTCCAGCCGCGAGTCGAGGTCAATCTTGCGGCGCAAAACAGCCCCGCAATCCGCACAGGGGCGGGCTTGTCGGACGCCGAGGTCGGGGTGCGCTTGCGCTACGACCTCCGCCGCGAATTCTCACCCTATGTGGGCGTTCAGTACAAGCGCTCGTTCGGCGCGACCCGCCGTTATGCGCGGGTGAACGGTGACAGTCCCGGCGGGTGGAGCTTTCTGACGGGCATCAGGGCGTGGTTCTAGTCGGCGGGCGATGCTGAAACCCTCAATCCTCGGATATCTGGTCACGTCAATCGGGTGACGCCGTCCACCGACTCGCGTTGCGCCAGGAGCCGCTCAGCACCCTACGACTGGCCGTTATTCGCTGGACGTCCCGCGGAGCGAGCCGAGCAGTGGTTCGAGCGCGAATTGCAAGGCGGTCCGCGAGCGGCCTGGTATCTGGACCGAAACCGGCATGCCCGCGCGCAGCGAATGACGCACCGCAAGCTGATCGATGCGCTTCATCTCCGAAGGAGGAACCGACACCTCCGCCGTGTAAAAGGAAGCACCGCTCTTCTCGTCGGTAAAGGCATCTGCCGACACGCGCGATATTTTCCCTTTCAAGGCGGGCAGCGATCGTTCGTGAAGCGTGTCAAAGCGGACGAATGCCTGTTGCCCCACACTGATATCATCACCGTCGCTGACCGCTACCTTCGCTTCCACGACCAGTGATGAACGGTTCGGGACGATGTCCATCATTTTCTGTCCGGGAGCGACGACGGCACCCTGGTGGAATACCGAAAGGCCGATGATCGTGCCGTCCGTGGTTGCCCGAATGTCGATCCGCGCAAGCTGGTCACGCGCCGCCTGAAGCTTAGGGAGGCAATCGTTGAGGCTTGTCTCAACCTCCCGCAATTCGGTTGCGATCTTGTCGAGATAGCCGCTTTGCGCCTCCAGCACCTGCAATCGCGTTTCCGCACCACGGCCCGCAGATTGCCCCGCCCCGGCAGCATATTCACCGCGCTGCGCCACAAGCCGGGCACGCTCCCGCTCGGTCGCCCTGATGCGGTTCTGGGACACGAAGCCCTGTCGGCCGACCGAGCGCAAGCCGTCCAGCTCCTCGTCGATCAGGCGGATCTGCTCGCTTGCCCCGGTAACCTGGCTGTGAAATCCCCCGGCCGCGCTGCCCGCCTCGGCGGTCCGTTCGTGGATGATCCCGCGCTGCGCGGCGAGCAGCGAACGCCGAGCAGCCATCTGCGCTTCTTGCGTGTGCATGGCTTGATCGGCGATCGCCCGCTCGGCGGGTTCGAGGGTTGCGAACTGCGCGGGCAGGGTGATGGTCGACTGACTTGCTTGCTCTGCCCGCAGGCGAGCCTGTTGTGCAAGCAGCCCGATGGCTTGCGACGAGAGCCCGCGTTCCAGCGCACGGGCTTCTTCGCCAGCCAGGCGGATCATCAACTGGCCACGCCGGACATGATCGCCTTCGCGGACCAGAACCTCGCTGACGACGCCACCTTCCTGATGCTGCACCGTCTGTCGCGAACCACTGACGGCGAGCCGACCGGAGGCTGCAGTGGCTGCGCCCAGCGGCGCCACCGCCGCCCACCCAAGAAACAGGACGAAGAATAATGCCGCAACAATCAGGCCCAGCCGAATGTCGGCTGAGGGATCCGACCGGCCTTGCAATGTTTGTGATGCAGGAAAGGGTTCGAGGAGCGTGCCCCGATCGACGACCAGTTTCATGCCGCGCGCCCCCCCGCGGCAAGAATGGGAGCAGCAGCCATGGCGGGCGCAATCGTCCGCAGAACATGATCTCGCGAGCCAAAGTGCGCCACCCGACCGTCACGCAGGACAAGCAATTTATCGACTAGCGTGAGCATGGTCAGGCGGTGCGCGGCGATAAGGATCGTCGTTCCACCAGCCTTTAGTTGCTCGAGCGTCGCGATAAGTTGGGTGTCCCCTTCGGCATCGAGGCTTGCATTGGGTTCGTCGAGGAGAAGGAAGGTCGGATCGCGAAACAGCGCCCGGGCCAAGGCGATGCGTTGGGCTTGTCCGGCCGATAAGCCACGTCCGGTCATTCCGATTACATGATCATAGCCGCCGCGCAGGCCCAGGATCAGCTCGTGCGCTCCGGCCAGCTTGGCGGCGCGGATGGTCTGTTCGTCGACCAGGAGAGCATCATCCGATCCGGGCCGCGAAAAGCCCGAGATGTTTTCGCCAACCGTGCCGGCGAGCAATATCGTTTCCTGCGGCATGAAGCCAACATGACGGGCGAGCTGATCAGCGTCCCAGTCGTTGCGGTCCGCACCGTCGAAGCGAATGGTCCCCTCACCAATTGGCTCGGCACCGGCGATCGCGCGGATCAGCGTGGATTTGCCGGCGCCGCTGGGCCCGACAATCGCAAGGATCTCCCCCGGATTGACGGCGAAACCAACGGACTTCAGAATCGGCTGGCGTGGATCGGGGCCAACGATCAACTGGTCAATCGAGAGCCGACCGGCGGGAGCCGTCAGTAAGGTGCGCTGGACCGGAACGGGGGCGGTGTGGAACAGACCGTCAAGCAGGGCGATCGCTCCGCGCGCCTGGATCATGGCTCGCCAGCTTCCCACCAGCTGATCGATCGGAGACAAGGCGCGCCCGACGACGAACATAGACGCGAATACCGCACCGGGGCTAATCTTGGCGCTGATTGCCAGAAGTGCACCAACCGCCAGCGCGGCGGATTGAAGCGCCAGTCGCACCAGCTTGCTTTGGGCCATCAGGCGGGCGCTGGTCATGCCCGCAGTCGTCTGCAGGGCGATCATCGTCACGCGGTCCTGCAGGTGCCGGTCGACGAGTGCATCGCGGATGCCCAATGCATGGATAACATCCGCCGACGCGAGCGACGCGTCATACAAGGAATATGACCGGCTGGCCGCCATATTGGCCTCTTGCAGCGGAGCCTGCGTTGCGCGCTCATTATACCAGGCCAGTCCAAGGATCGCGACCACGCCACCGAGCGTGAGCATGCCGATCCAGAAGTGGAGCAGGAAACCGATCAGGATATAAAGCGGAACCCACGGCAGATCGAGAAGGGCGGGCAGCGTTGCGCCAGTCAACGCCTGACGCAGCGTATCGAGTTCACGCAGCGCCTGTCGCAGCACTCGGGGCGAACCGTGCTGTAGCCGCAGTGTCGCACGCATGATCGGCCCCGCCAATGCCTCGTCGATCCGGACACTTGCCCTGACGAGCAGCCGCGACCGGATTGCCTCCAGCGCAGTCAAGGTGGCGAGCGAAAAGAGCAAGACCAGCGACAGCAACAGCAGCGTCAATCGGGCTTGTGCCGGGATAACCCGGTCGTAGACCTGCAACATGTAGAGCATCGGCGCCGTCAGGAGGATGTTCAACAATCCACTGAAAAAAGCCGCGTAAACGATGTGCCGGCGGCATACGCGCAGGATCGTCATGCTGGTTTCGCTGGTACGCAGGCGAGTGAACATGGAAAGTCACTTCCGACTAGAGGATCAGGCCGAGGCTGCTCGCCGGATGATTTCCGTCCAACGTGATGGTGAAGTCGGCGATACGGTCACCATTGACGTCACCCGCGACATAGGTCGTGTTGTTGGCGACATAGACCCGCAGCTGTCCGGCTGCCCCCGTGAAGGCTTGGGCGCCGATGAGCTTGAAGGCCTGGTCGCCAGGAAATCTCGAGTTGGCGTCGATCAGGCTTAGGTCGAGCCGATCGCCGATCGTGAAGTCCGTGACACGATCGCCATTGGCGTTGGCGGGCGAGTCAAAGACAAAACGGTCATTCCCCGGCCCACCGGTCAGGATGTCTGCCCCGCCACGACCATTTAGCACGTCATCACCTGCGCCTCCGACCAGCGCGTTCACTCCGGCATTGCCTGAAATTATGTCGCTAAAATTGCTGCCGACTATTCGCTCAATGTTGATCAGGCTGTCACCTTGGGCATCGCCGCCGATCTGGATCAGCCGCGACATATCGACATTCACTGCAGCGCTGCTGTCGGCATAGCTGGCAGTATCGTAGCCGCTGCCGCCGTCGATAGTGTCGCCACTTCCGCCGCCAATAAGAACGTCGTCTCCAGCGTTGCCGATCAGGATGTTCACGCCGGCGTCACCGTGAAGTGTGTCGGCATAAGCACTACCGGTAACGTTTTCGAAGTTGGAAAGCTGGTCTCCCTGCGCGTCGCCGTTGAATTGGGACGCGCGCTGTAGATCGACATCGACCGCTGCGCCCGAAGTGGCGTAGCTCATCGTGTCGGTGCCGGTTCCACCATTTAATATGTCTGTGCCGCCGCTGCCCATCACGGTGTCATTGCCGCCAGCTGCATCGACTTTGTCGGCGCCCGACGTCCCCCACATTAAATCAGCATTGGCGGTACCGAAGATTGTCGGATCAGGTGCCGCGACGATGACTGGAGGGGGCGGGGGAGGCGGAGTGGTGGGCGCGCTTGGGGACGCGGTGACATTGTGCGCCAGCGTCTGGAGGTATGTGAACTCGGCCGAATCCGCCGTCCCGCCGCCACCAAGGCGCATCACATAGTCCGGGTTCCACCAGAAGCCCCCGCCCCAAGCGGTGCCGGAGATTCCGTTCGCGTTCATCGCCTTGACGAAACCATCAAGCACGGTCAGCCAGCGAGCGTCGTTGCTGGGGACGCCGAACTCGCCGATGAAGCCCTGCGCATTATGAGCTTTCAACCAGTCCGCGAAGGGCTGCAATCGATCCGCGCCCATGTTGGCGTAGGCACCTTCGCTGTCATAGCCGCCGCTGTAGACGCCGGAGTTATTCCGATCGAAATATTGGTGCGCTTCATAGATCAGCTTGTGCGCCGGATCATAAACGTTGAGACCGGCATTATACTGTTGCCAGGTCGACGCGCCCGACCAGTTGTCGCCTTCGACATAGACCGTGGTCGTCATGTCGACTTTGCGAATGGCATCGACCGCCGCTTGGGCAGCCGTTGGCCATGCCGTAGTGCTGGACATGTCGTGCGGCTCGTTCATGATGTCGTAACCGGCTAATCCGGGAAGGCCCTTCAATGCCGATGCAAGTTTGCCCCAGAAATCGGCAAATTGCTGATAGGATACGGCTGACGAGCCAATGGTATTGCCACCATAGCGGCCATAATTATGGAGATCGACGATAACCGATATACCCAGGGACTGGGCGTTACTAATCAACGTCTTCATATAGCCGAGTTCAGACGACGACAAATCCCCACCCAGAGCAGGCTGCATTCTTTCCCACGTAAATGGAAGCCTGATGCTGGTTACGCCGCGTGCTGCGTAATAGGACAGCTCGTCAAGACCAGGATAATGATAATCCGATCCATAATTTGTGCCCGACCCAAATTCCGCGCCAGATAGATTGATACCGATCATGAGGTCCCCCCCGGGATACGCAAAGCGTCCAAGTGGAAAAGCCCACTTGCTCCCGACCTCTTTATGACAATTAAAGGTTAAAGGATTGTCTAAATCAGGCCATTGTCGTGAGTTATCGACGGAAGGCCTGAAAATGCCGCCAAAGCACGCGGCTTTAATTTATGCTTGTTAATCAGCGGTATTCACGATCATGCCGCAAAAGGTTAATGAACTTTCAATTGCCGGAACGTATTGCACAAATGGTTAACAGCGAAGCTTAACCTATGAGTGGCAACTTGCACAAAAACGAGAAGCGGCGACAAATGCATGGTCGCGCTTTCGATCAGGCTGGGAACGCAGAAGCAAGGGCGGCGACCAACGGTCGATTAGGCAAATTGCGCGATGGAGGCGAATATCCATGGCTCAGGTGCTGCGTCGGTTGACGCTGATAATCATAGTTCCTATGTCATCTTATTGAAGCGTGACTGGTCATCATGGACCGGCGAGGCTTCGGAGAGGTGCCAGTGAAGCACGAGAAATTCTCGGTCGAGCCAAGCCGCCTCAATGGCGGGGACGAGTTTGACCAGCCATCGAGCGCGTTCGTCCGTTCGCTGATCGCATGCCTGATGGCAGGCGGTGTATTCTGGGCGGCGGTCGTTCTGGTTTTCGTCTGGTAAGTCGCTGACGCGGGGTGGACTGTCGGCCCCGTCGAGTGAATATCGGCGGGTTAAATAGAAATTATCCAAGAGTCAGTGTGCATCCATCGGCCGTTTGAGTCGTTGGTGGGCATTGAATTCTTTTGGTAGTTTTGATGACAGTAGATGGCGTACTCATTGCTTCGGCAACTGATCAGTCTTTGGTTGGACGAGCCTCCAGCCGTCCTCTCAGGGTAAAGCTCTATCTGACGCTCGTGCTGAGCGACATGACGTGCCTCATCGGTGCGTTTGTCGTCGCGGCGTTGATTCGCTTCGGCGGGCTTGACGCTATCGGCTGGGCAGGCGTTGCAGGATCGGTCCTGTCGCTGTTTCTGGCCAGTGCAACATTGACCGGTGCCTATTCGATCGACGTATTACGTAGTCCGAGCAAGGGCATCGCGCGATCAATCGGATCGCTTATGCTGGCGTTCACCCTGCTGTTTCTCCTGTCCTTCTTCCTCAAGGCTGATGTCCGCTTTTCTAGGGTGCTGGTGAGTACGGCGTTTGTGCTCGCATTCGCGAGTATCGCGTTTACCCGGCAAATGCTGAGCGACTGGATCCGGCATCGCTTCCGCGGGCGCTTGACCAATGAAGTAGTGCTTTGCGATGGGGTCGAGATAGATGTGTCTGATGCATATCGGACGGTCGACGCAGTTGCGATCGGGTTGCGTCCAGACCCGCGTGACGCAACGATGCTGATCTTGCTAGCGAGCATTTTGCAAGGTGCCGATCGGGTTGTCGTCGCGTGCGGTCGTCCGGCGGCACAGAAATGGGCGCAGATGCTCCAGGGAGCCGACATCCAGGGCGAGATATTGGCCAAGGAGTTTGATACGCTGGCGCCGACTGGAATTGCACAACTCCACGGACTGACGACGCTGGTGGTGTCGTCGGGGCCGCTCAATGTTCGCCAGCGGCTGACCAAGCGTATCTTTGACCTTGCCTTGGCGGTACCGGCAATGATCTTACTTGCACCGGCATTGTGCATGATCGCCGTGCTGATCAGGCTGGACAGTCCCGGGCCGATCTTTTTCAAGCAGCGCCGCGTCGGTCTCGGCAACGGCTTATTCGAGATCTATAAATTCCGCTCCATGGCGGTTGAACGCAGCGACGCCGATGGTCGGCAGTCGGCGCGGCGTGACGATGACCGGGTCACCCGCGTGGGCAAGATCTTGCGGCGCACCAGCGCCGACGAACTTCCGCAACTGCTCAACGTACTGTTCGGCTCGATGAGCATCGTCGGGCCGCGGCCTCATGCGCTGGGTTCTTTGGCGGGCACGGAGTTGTTCTGGCATGTCGACGAGCGCTATTGGCATCGCCATTGCCTGAAGCCTGGCATAACCGGTCTGGCGCAGGTGCGCGGTCATCGCGGCGCGACGCACACGCGCGAGGATCTAACCTCGCGGCTACGATCCGATCTTGAATATGTCAGTGGGTGGTCATTGTGGCGCGATATTTCGATCGTTGCGCGAACCGCCCGCGTGCTGTTTCACCGCAATGCGTATTAAAGTCCATAATATTCCGGGGCTTAACGATTTGTTGAGGGCTTATTGTCCAACTCATGCGGCAAAGGATCCGCATGACCAGTCTAGACAAAACAGATTCAGACCAGCGAAGCGCACGTGGCTTCGCCGTCACCGACACCTCGGCCCACACCTTTGTCGATATCCATGCGCTTCTGTCGCGCGACAATCTTTCCGACTGGCTGTTGCCGTGCAAGCCATTGACCATCGGCGAGAAGATCGTCCGTTTCGTCTCCAGCGCTGCGGGTCCAGTATTGGTGGTCGCCGCATACGCGCTACTTATCAGGGCGTCTTTCTAGCCGAGGCCCACTCCCTTGCGGAAGGCAAACCCCGGCGTCGCTCGAGCTTCACGCGATGACGCGGCGCCTAAGGATGGGGCAGGCGAGCACGATCGCCGGGTTATTGCTGATCATGTCGAGCGCCGGTTGGCTGCTCGCCGCCTCGCCGCCTGCAAGTCCGCCGGCTGCAGGCAAGCCGGCCTATTATGGCGTCAATCTCGCCTCGGCCGAATTTGCGCCCGAGAAGATTCCCGGGGTCTATGCGAAAGACTATATCTATCCCTCGCGGCAGACTGGGGCGCCATTTCTCGCGGCGGGAATGAACAGCGTGCGCCTGCCCATCCTGTGGGAGCGGATCCAGCCGCACGCCCTGAGTCCGCTTGACGCCGCCGAACTGGCCCGTCTCGATCGTAGCCTAGCGGAGTTGGACGGGTTTGCGATGGTTATCCTCGATCCCCATAATTCAGCGCGTTATCGGGGGCAGGTGCTGACAAAGGCGCCCGGCTCAATCGAGCTGATGCCCGATCTATGGCGGCGTCTCGCCGAACATTACAAGGGCCAGCCAAAGATCGCCTTCGGCTTGATGAACGAGCCGCACGACATGGACGGTAAGGAATGGCGAACGATCCTCGACCGGACGGTGCTGGCGATACGTGCCACCGGCGCGCGCAATTTGTTGCTTGTTCCCGGCATCCGTTGGACAGGTGGCCATTCCTGGTTTGAAGGCGGAGACAAGTCGAACGCGGCGTTACTCAGCGGCTTTACGGACCCCGCCAATAATTTCCTGTTCGAGATACATCAGTATCTTGACGCAAATTCTTCCGGCACCAGCCGTCAATGCGCTGGTCGGACCATCGGTCGCGATCGGCTGGTTATGCTGACGCAGTGGCTTCGCCGTGAGAGGGCCGGTGCAGTGCTGGCCGAGTTTGGTGCATCATCGTCGGCGGAGTGCCTGGCGTCGCTCGACGACCTGCTCGATTTTCTCGATACCCACGCCGACGTATGGCGAGGCTGGAACTATTGGGCGGCGGGCGACTGGTGGGGCGACTATTCCTATGGCATCCAGCCTGATGGGGCGACCGACAAGCCGCAAATGGCAGTCCTCCGACGCCACCTGCATTATGGACAGGCGCATTGAATATCCGGTCAAACCATGGATTACAATGCCGGGGATCGACCTGAACGAACAATCTTAGACTGGAGCCCAGCGGTGGCCTGTCGGGTCATTGACATCGCGCAGAGGCCGCGCTCCGCCTTGCTCTCGGTCGGCAGCGACCTGCGCGCCATCCGCACGCAGAAATCCGACCAAAAGCCATATCAGCGCGGCGATCTTGATCGTGAATACCGCGTTGCCCGCAATGAGCAGGTTGATAAACACAAATAGCGAAAGCATCAGGCCGCAGCGCCGCTGATCGACGTTCCGGTTCCCCGACGCGAGCGAAAAGAGCAGCCACATCACTAGCATGCCGATCAGCGATGTCGCATAGATCAGATAGGTATAACCGCTATCGACGAAATCGATGGCGGTCGGGGCTTTGGCGCCGATCAATGCCATCGGATCGAGATCGGCAAGGCTCCGTATCGTAAGGCCCACCCGGCCGACAAAGGTGTCTTCCTTGCTCGGTGGCAGGCTGTAGGTAATGATCGTTCCCGCAACCAGGATAAGCGGCATCACGGCCAGCGTGGCATATCGGGAGAGGCGCGGCGCCGCCCAATAGACGATTGGGGCTCCGATCGCGAGGGCAAGGCCGGCGCGTGTATTGTTCGAAAGCAAGATCAGCGCGATGAGGCCGATATAAAACACGCGGACGCCAAAATGAATGCGTTTCCACAATGCGACTAGATAGATGACCAGCACGGTCGAGAAATTTGCCAAAGAAACTTGTTCGAGGAACAGCGAGGCGGTGCGGTGGTTCGAGATGCTGGAGATCGCAAAGCGCCCCTCATACCAGACCGCATTCCGGAACAGGCCAAGCTCGTCGATGTCGGCCAGTGCGATGCCGCGTGTCTGCGCGAAATACGTACCGGGCTGCAACAGCGCGGCATAGCTTTTCACCGAGACCAGCTCGAGCACCAGACACGCCGCGATCAGCAGGCTGACGATCAGGAAGCAGGCCTTGAGTGCGCGTTCGTCAATCCGCGACCCCAATAGCATGAACAGCACGATGATGGCCCCATTGCGTGCCATATCCACGAACAGGGCGCCACTGAGCAGCGAGACCAGCAAGGCATTTCCGAGGAAGAAGGCGAACAGGGCAAAACCGGCTGAGTCGATGCTACGACGACCGCTGCTGACTACCAGCATCAGTGCCGCGGCCAGAACAATACCCTCTGTGATTGCCACCATCGCGCGATTGATTGAAATGCCATGGGCGTTGGCGAAAGCGAGAACGGCGTTGTAGAAAACCGCTGCGAGCACGATCGCGATGATTTTCGGGCCATGCCGTCCGGCAGACGCAATCGCTCCGGCGTGCGCCTTGCGCCTGGCTTCGCCAATGAAGATGTTGGCATGGCCCGCAGTCGACCCGGTCACCTTGCCGGATCCGGACCTGGCCGGGGCGGTCGGACCGTTAATCAAGGCGCTGCATCATATTCCGCAGCGCGCGTGCGCTGAGGTACAGGATAATGAGGATAACCTGCCCCGCCTGGTCAACCGTGATCCGGACGCCCGATGCCAATAGCGCCGCGCCAACACTGAAAAATAGCAGGAAGGTCACAAGGTGGAGCGGCAGGCGCTGGCGATTGCCACCGCTGCGATACACTACATAAGCCGTCCACCGAGCGACCGCGTGGGCCAGGCACAGGATCCCGCCGACCAGGCTGATTTTGAACAGCAAAGCATAACCAAAAACCCGCGCCAGTTGCATCATCATCATCGAAGTCAGCCGCGAATCCGGCGTGGAATGATTAAACGCGTAGAAGATCAGACGCGTGACAAGCTGCAAACCCGTAACAAGCGCCCAGTTCGACCCAAAAGTAGCCAGGCGGCTGGCATCGCTATCAAAAAATGGACCGCTCAACTGGGCGGCGCCCTGCAGGGCGGCGCCGGCCGCGCCGAACATCAGCCCGCTGATCCACCCCAGAGCCGGGGAAAATCGGTACGATTGCTCCACAAACGCCGGATGGACGATCGGCAATCTTTCGAGCTTGGCGGCGACCTTGTCGTTCTCGAAATATCCAATTTCATACGTTGCGAAAAAAGCCATGATATACAGCCCGAGGCACGCGACAACGAGCGCTGGCCGGGGCGAAATTGGCGCATAAGCAAGCGCTGTCACCAGCAAGTCGTAGCCAACAACTCCATGCAGAATATAATGTTCGTCGGGTCGCTTGATCTTTGCTGTATATTCGAGCGGTAGAAACAGTCTTGCCGACCGGCCTGGAGCTTTTTTTATGGGCTCGACAAGACCGGGCTGCCAACGCCGACTCACTTTACTGAAGGCGCCCCGCAAGACCACGTCCGTCAAAATTCTCGGCTTATTCGATAATCAGGATGGAGGAGTTGTGAACTCCCTCATCGCTGAGCAGGCGCATGGTCGCTTCGAGCGTCCGGATCGACGAAACATGCCGCTTTACCGCGATGACGACATTGTCCACGCCAGCCGATATCCGCGCGAGGAGCGAAGGGGGCAGACCCGACGCATCGATGATGATATAGTCGAACGCACCCGCGATCGGATCCAACCTGTGCTTTACACGCTGCCGCGACAGGAGGCTGGCGTAGTTCGACACGCGAGACCCTGCGCAGATTACCGCAAGATTGGGGATCGAAGTTGCTTGCGGCAGAAGGTTGGGGGGATTGGCGCTGCCCAGCAGGTCGGACAGGCCAAAGCCGTTCGCCAGGCCGAACATCGAATGGAGCCTTGGCCGCGACAGATTGGCATCGACCAGCAGGACCTGGAACCCGGTCACGGCACAGGTTACCGCCAGGCTGGCCGCGACGACCGATGAACTTTCGTCGGTACCCACTCCGGACAATACGATCGAATGCGCCCCGGCTTGCGCCGTTCTGTTTGCGCTCAGGGTCGCCACGAGTTCTCGGAGCTGGGTCGCAAACCTGCTGTTTGACTGGCGCCGAATAAGCGCGGTTTCAGCATTGCCGGCGTCGTCGACGTGCACCTGCAGCGGCATCAGATTGCGCGATCCGTCGATGCTGTTGATTGCGGCTGGTGTTTCGACTTCCGCAACATCGTCGTTGGCGGTGGTCGAAGCATCGCCCACCTGACGCATTCCCAGGGTCGCGAGCACTTCCTCTGCCGGGCGCGAGTTGCGATCACTGGATCGACTGACCTTCCCGAGGAAGGACGAACTATTCTGAAGTCGCATCAGGCATGCCCTCGTTCGAGTAACAACGGTCCATCCCGGGGCAGTGTCAAAGTCGCCAGTACCGGAGCACCGAGGAGACGCTCGAGGCCACTCCAGCTGCGCACGCGAGGATCGAGCGCTTCCAGCACAATTGCCCATATAGCGCCGAGGATCAGCCCTAGGAGGATCGTCAGGGCGATGATCAGGCCGGGCTTGGGCCAGGTCGGCTCTAGCGGCGGGGACGCGCGGTCGAGTATTTGGACCTCGGTTTGAGGTACGTTCCCCTGAAGCCGCATGCGTTCGAGGCGATCGTTGAGGTCGTTGAAATTTTTCTGTGAGGCTACGAATTCGTTCTTGAGGCGGCCATATTCGGCAAGATTGACGCCCATTTTTTCCACGCGCGCCCGCTGTTGCGAGGCGAGCGAACGGAGCCGGGCTTCGCTGGCCCCGGCCGCTCCGCGTTCGGCGGAGGCTTCTCCGCTGCGTGCGGCCCCAAAGGCGCCGGTCGTCGAGGACAATTGCTTGGTCAGCTGTCCCTGGAGCGTGTTGAGCTCGGCTTCAGTGCGCTTGACGTCGGGATAGTCGGGCCCGAAAGTCGCGCGCATATTCGAGAGTGTCCCGCTGGTCACGGCGACCTGCTTCCGCAATTCCTGAATCGAGACGCTTTTCTCGGCGTCGCCTCGGCTTTGCGCGCCAGCAAAGGTCGACTGCCGGGCGGCTGCGGCCCGTGCCTCGGCTGTCGCCAACTGCGTCGCCACCTCTGCCATCTGGGTTCCCTCGCTACTCATGTCGCCGTCATTCGTGATACCCGTGGCCCGAACAAAACTACTCAGTGCGTTTTGCGACTGGATGACATTATTCTTTGCTGTTCCAAGTCGCTGCTCAAGCCAGACGGCGTAATTCTTGGCCGGTTGGGTACGCAGCCGATATTGTGACGCGACCGAGGCGGTTGCGAACCCGTTGGCAATCCGCGCAGCTTCGACCGGATCCTTCGACTTGACCTGAATGACTAAGATGTTGGAATCCTTGCCCGGAACGACATCAAGCGACTTCAACATCCGTTCGCGCATCCATCCATCGAACGGCTTGTCGCCGTCAGTTTCCTTTTTCCATTTGGCGATCACGTTGGGATCTCGATTGACGCCCGCATTGGCGGCCGCCAGGTCACTCACCGAGGGCGACCGGATAAGATCGGCCTGGGTTGCAATGATCTCGCGTGCATTATCCTTCGAATCGTCCGACTTGTTATCGCGAAGCGGATCGGCCGCCCGCGTGTCGAGCAAAAGCGACGAGCTGGCCTGGTAAGAGCGCGGGGCAATAATCACGTAGAGAAGCGCGATAAGGGTAAGAACGAAAGTAACCAGGGCTACCAACTTCCAACGAAAACGGACCGCCTCGATCCAGTCGGCAAAGCTAAGCACGGGGGGCGACCTTTTTGGCTAAGGGCATGATCTTTTCGGCCGAACGGCACAAAGCAATGAGAAATTGAGGCGCCGTCGCATCACGGAAGGTCACAACTCCGTCGAGCCGTTCGAGGGCCGGCGCCAGCGCTCCCTGCTCTTCAGCGGTCAAGGATGCGCGATCGTCGCGATCGTCGGTGGACGCGCGACCGACGCTGCTCCGCGCGAACCGGGCGTAAGGCTCGTTGTCGCCGAAGTCGCCCTCGGCGACCCCCTGGATTGCTTGGCCGGCTTCAGGGTTCATTAGCGCCCACTCAGCGAAGGCGCGGCGCAGTCCGGCAAGTGCCTGGTCAATACCAATGGAGGGCTGTCCGCCTTTGATGGCGCATAAGGATGCGTGCATCCCAAATAGCCGTGCATGGTATGGAGAGCCGCAGGCGACGTCTTCGATGAGGTCAAGCGCAGCATCGGTGAAGGTCAGTTCACAACGTGCCGCGCAGTCGCGCAATATGGCGATGATCGCATCATGGTCGAGCGGATCGGTCGTTACCCTGGTAATGTGGCGGGTCAACGAGGGATGGCTTTGAACGATCGTGTCGAACGCCGAGGCATCGCCGACCAACACAAAGCGCACGGAAATTCGCGCATCGGAAAGCAGCTTAAGCAGTGAGGCGATCTTCCAGCGCAAGTCGGGATCCGAAACGCGGTCGAATTCATCGGCAATGATGATGACTTGAGCGTATTTCACTTGAGCAAGCAGGCCGATAATCTGGTTCGGTGTGGCGTCCGAGCGGAGCGCGCCTATTCGCTCGCGGATTAATCCCACCATATCGGGCTCGAACGACGAAACCGGGATTTGCTCGAGATATTCGCGCATGAGGTCGCCAAAACGCGTGCCATTGTCACAAGCCGAGTAGAGCACGACGACGCCGTCACGGTCGGTATATTGGCCAAAAGTACGAACGAGGGACGTCTTTCCCGAGCCACGCGGCCCCGAGATTATCCCATGGTTGCGACGGAAAAGCACTCCGCTCACCAGTTGGGCAACTTGGGTCTCTCGTCCCCGCAAGTCGCCCGGTTGATCGACCGGCTGCGACGCATCGAAACTTGTATAGACCAGGTCGGCGTCGTCCGAACGGAGCGCCAAGATACCGCGGTCATCTCCTCGTGCCGATAGCAGCCACTCGCCGGCGATCGCGCCTTGATCGAGCGTCCGATACTCCTCCGGCGCGGTCCACAGCTCGAGTGCCGGGACATGCTCGTTCCGGCCACCAAGCTTGTTCATGACAAACTGCGTGATCGATTGCCATTCCATCTCAATCACCCGACCGATAATACATTTTAAATTCCCTCTTGTGGCCAGTAACGTTCATTTCGCCCGCCGCTGACCCAAGCGGCTCTACAATCTCGGGCCGACCAATCGCTGACCGGCAAGTCGCCACAAAAAGGCAATGTTACCAAGCAGATATCGGCGCGCAAGGCGGCGTGGTTCCTGCGCGAGCCGATAAGCCCATTCGAGGCGCAGTCGCCTGAAACCGACGGGTGCACGCGGGACTTCCCCAGCCAGGAAATCTAGCAATGCACCTACGCACAGACAGGGACCTGGAAGGTCGCGCCAGTGACGTTGAGCCCACTCCTCCTGCTGCGGCTGGCCCATCGCCACCAGCACCATGTTGGCACCACTTGCCGCAATGCGACCTAACTGCCTCTCCTCTTCGTCCCGTTCGAAATAACCGTGATCGAAGCCGACAACGGTCACGTTAGCGAATCGTTTAACTAACGTATCGGCCGCGCGTTCCGCGACTCCGGGCACGCCACCCAAAAGGTATAGGCGCAGTGGATGCGTGGTACTGGCGAACAGATCTGGAACGAGATCTGTGCCGTTGAGATTGCTGGGGAACGGCGCGCCGAACAGCGCCTTGCTAGCGATATCGACGCCCAACCCGTCGTTGAGCAGCAAGGCTCCGTCCATCGCTGCGACAAATGCGCGGTTGTGGCTGGCGAGGTTGACGGAATGCGCATTTGCAAACGCGACCATCAGCGGCTTGCCCGCCGCGGCACTTGCCGAAATTCGCCGCTTCGCTTCGTCCCGACTGCAGACGTCGATCGACAATCGCCCGATCCTGCGTCGATCGGTGCCGATCACCCGGCGGTAGACCTCTTCAAAGTGCGGCGCCGAGGCCGCCCAGTCGAACGGCTCTACCGCCCGGCGGGTCGCTTCCCGTCCGAACCGGCGCTGGAATGCGCTTCGGCTCGAAGCTAATCTGTCATAGCTGGCGGGCCATCCGGCGACATCATCAAAGTCGATCAGCTCGCCAAACCCGAGCCGCTCGATGCTGGCGGCAAAGGGAGGAATGTCGCTCAGCGCCAGGAAGAGCCCGGCGCTTGCGGCCTCGACCGCAGCCAAGCCGAATCCTTCATAGGAAGAAGCGCACACATAGACCGAGCTGCGGGCCACCAGCGCCCCCAAGGCCTCGGTGTCAGGGCTGAGGTGGAATTCGACCCGCTCGTTGATATTGAGCAATTCCGCCTGTTTGCGAAGCTCGTCGATGTCTGTGCCCATCGGCTTGCCGGCAATAATCAGCCGGGCATGGGGCTGGATCGCGGCCAGCCCGGCAAACCACGCGAGCAGCAGATCGACCCGCTTGTTGGGGGCGATCCGCCCAAAGTAGATGAAGACGGGACTCGTGGGGTCGGCCTTGCCGGCGAACTTGTCGATGTCGACCGGGTTCGCGATGAGCAGCAGCCGATTGCCGGAGATCGGCCGAAAAAGACGCTCATCCTCCGTACTGCAAGCGATGACCGCGCCATATTGGGAAAGCGACGCGCGAGTGATCGAGGCAAAATAGAGCCGTTTGAGACTCTGGGCGAATTCGGTGTGAAAAAATCCGCCGTGAGTAGTCAGCACCATTGGCTTGCGATGGATGGCGACCGTTGCAGCAAGGTAGTCGGCAAAGAAATCGACTGCATGGACGTGGATGATATCGGCATCGCCGATACTGCCCAGAATCGAGGGAGCAATCGGGTAGCGCATGGAGCCGCGGAAAGGGATCCGCTCGATCAGGTAGCCGTCGCGACCTTCGCGCGCCGGCAGGATGACATCATGGGGATCGGCGAAGATGCGATTGAGCGTGATGACCCGGACATCGTGACCCGCCAACGCCTGGTGCCGCGCCAACTGTGCGACAAATTCCTCGATTCCGCCTAGCCCCGGATGAAATTGCCGGACTACGTGCAGGATTTTTAGCGTGCCACGTTCAGTCATTTCGTTACTTTAACTCGCCCACTGCGTTACCAAGCACGACGCATAAACGCCGGGCGACCGATCCGGGTGCAAAGTCCTGTGCAGCGTGGGCATAATCCAGCGCTGAAAAATTGCACCAATCGCTAACGGAATCACTGCTCCATGTCGTTCTTCGTTCGAATCCTTAGACATTCTTCGCAAAGTATCGTCGCCGGCCTCACTGGCGCGGTCGGATCATTTGTCGCCGCCGCCGTTATCGCGCGAACCTTGGGTGTGGAGGGTACGGCGACGGTCGGCATGGCATTGTGGATCATATTCCTGACGACCACCCTTGCCGACATTGGGATTACCGGAACGCTCTCCCGCTTCCTCGCCGCGCAGCCCCACGACAGAGATCGCCGCGATTTTCAAAGGCTGACCGCTTATGGAATGAGGATCTTCAGCTTGGCCACGATCGCTGGCCTGATCCTGACTGCTGTCATTTTGAGACTCTATTGGTCTGATATCATTGCGAAATATGCGGCTAGCGAGCGGGAGGGGGTGATTTTTTGCGTCATCGTCCTGCTCTGCTTCTTGGTGCATATGCTCTATGCCTTCTCCTATCAGCTGCTGCGTGGTCTGCGGGCGTTCGGGACAATCACTCTTCTGTCTCTGGTCGGGACCGTCGCGCAGATCATTTTGGTGTTCGTCGGCATCCGCTGGCTCGGCGCCAACGGCGCGCTGCTCGCCTATGTCGGCTTTAGCCTGCCGATGTTGTGGGCGCTGACCAAGCTTCGCCCGGCCGACGGTCTGCCGCCACTTTCGGCCCGCCGCCAGATGCGCAGCTACGCCACCAGCTTTTATGCGGCAGCGTTGTTTTCGCCTTTGCTGTGGGTCCGCATTGACGTTATTTTCGTCGATCAGCTGCGTACGGCGCGCGAAGTCGGGCTGTTCGTCGCCGCCTCGACCTTGGCGGCGTTGCTGCTCCAGGTCAGTCAAATGGTCTGCAACGCCTTGCTGCCAAATATCGTGCATGCCGCCAAGGACGGTGAAGAGCATTTGCGGCAGGCCAGCCGGACGGCAGTCCGCTTTGGCTTGTTTCTCCTGCTGCCGGCTTCTGCGATTGTCGCTGCGGTCGCGCCGCAGGTGATCGTCGCTATCTATGGTGCCGCCTTCGCGGGCGCCGGGATAACTGCCGCGCTATTGTGTCTGGCGGCGGGCGCTTCAAGCATGACTCTGGTGGTTTCAAGTGTGCTGAGCGCAGCGGACGCCAATGCACCCTTGGCCCGTAACGGGGTAATTGGGGCGGGACTGACGATCGTTTTCGGGGCCGCGCTGGTTTGGCAGTTCGGGCTGGTGGGCGCTGCTGGTGCAAGGATTTTTGCACAATCGGCGGTTGCGTTCCTAAATCTCGCTGCCCTGCGACGGCGCCTTCCGGATATTGTGCAACTGGGATGGCTGGTGCCGCTGATCGCGGCGAGCTTATGTGGCGGGGCGGCTGCCTTTGCACTCATCACTGTAGCTGCGGGGATCCTTATTGTACCCCTGGCCATGGCGCTTGGCGGCATCGTCTATCTGGTCGTGGCCCTGATCTGGCTGAATCCCAGTCACTCCGAAATAGCCAGCGCTGACCGATTAGCCTTGGCCCAGCCGCCATTCATCGCTGCGATCATGACCAAGTTGGTCAGGCTAGCCGGTTGGCGGCAAAAGAACCGCACATTCGATAATTCATCAAATCCGCCTGCGAAATGAACCTACGCTTCGCTCGTTCATTTTGCATTTCAGGTTCTGCTCTAAAAGGTTATGCAGCATGTTCATGAAATTGAGCCATGTATCCGCCATGGTCGCTGTTGTGGCTCTTTCGTCATGCGGCGGTCAGACCCTTGGCGCTGGCAGCAGTGCGGTGTCGGTCGCCAAGGCGCTACCGCCGCCCGATGCGCCAATCATGCTGTCCGACTTTACAAGTTATCGGCTGGGGCCGCTCGACGTGGTCAGCATTGAGGTTTTCGGCGCACCAACGCTGACGCGCGAAGGAGAAGTGGATGCGGCCGGAAATCTGGCCGTGCCGCTTGTCGGTACCGTGGCGGCCGGTGGCAAGACGCCCAAGGAGGTCGCCACGCTGATCGCCAACGGCCTGCGCGGGCGATATGTGAACGACCCACAAGTCACCGTAAACATCAAGAAGGCGGTCAGTCAGACCGTCACAATCGATGGCTCGGTTCGCGAGCCGGGCATTTACCCCGTCGTCCGCCGAATGACCCTGCAACAGGCTATTGCCTCTGCCAAGGGAGCAGACGACCTAGCCAATCTTGATAATGTCGCAATTTTTCGCACGGTCGGTGGAGAAAAAATGGCCGCGCTCTTCAGCCTTAAGGCAATTCGAGCCGGGCGCATGCCCGATCCGCAAATCTATGCAAATGACATTGTCGTCGTCGGCGAAAATGCGACTAGGCGACTGCTCAAGGACATCAACAATATCCCGATCCTCGGCTCGTTCGGCCGGTTCATCCCTTAATCAGCCCCAGCCATCAGACCATCTTTGATCGACCGAACCCAGGAGCTTTGCATTTTATGACGAAGATACGTCCGGTGATCTTGTCCGGGGGCTCCGGAACGCGGCTGTGGCCATTGTCGCGCCGAACCTTTCCCAAGCAGCTCCTGCCCATCGTGGGTGATGAGTCGATGCTTCAGGTCACGGCTCGGCGAGTAAGCGGCGAGGCATTCGAGCCCCCGCTCGTAATTGGCGGCGAGGATCATCGTTTTTTCCTAAAGAGCCAACTTGAAGAAATTGGCCAAGCGGTGGAGGCGATCCTGCTGGAGCCGGTTGGACGCAATACGGCCAGTGCTGCGGCGCTTGCAGTTGAGTGGGTGCTGGCGCGCGGCGATGACGAACTGCTTTTGCTGATGCCGTCAGACCATGTGATCGACGACCAGCCGGCGTTCGAGCGAGCCATCGCTGCAGCCACGGAGCAGGCGATAAATGGAGGCATTGTCACATTCGGCGCCAAGCCGATGTCGCCAAGCTCGGACTATGGATATATTGAAATCGGCGAGCCGTTTGATGAGGGCCGCGCCCTGCCTATCGCAAGCTTTGTCGAAAAACCCGACGAAGCCCGCGCGGCGGAATTTATTTCTTCGGGCCGATACCTCTGGAATTGTGGCATATTCCTGTTTCGTGCAAGCCATTATCAGGCGATGTTTCGCCAGTTTCTGCCGCACAGCGCCGACGCCGTTGCGCGCTCGATCGAGTCCAGCAGCCGCGATGGAATTTTTGTCCGTCCCCAGCGCGATGCGTTTGCATCGGCAGAAAATATTTCGATCGATCATGGCATCATGGAAAAGACCGCCGAGAAATTCGTCCTGCCCACGAGCATGGGCTGGTCCGACGTCGGAACCTGGAAATCCGTCTGGGAAAAGGCTGAAAAAGACGAGTACGGCAATGCGGTCAGCGGTGACGTCGTGCTGCAGCAAACGCATAATTGCTTGATCAGGAGTGATGGGCGGGCAGTCATTGCCGGCCTTGGGCTGGAGAATATCGCGGTCATTGCCCAGTCGGATGCGATCTTCATTGCGCCCCTCGACCGGGCATCGGGTGTCAAGGCGCTGGTCGATCAACTCGGCGAAGCCCAGGTCGTCAACTTGCCGCCGCGGGTGGCACGGCCGTGGGGATCGTATGAGACGATCAGCGAAGGTGCCCGCTTCCAGATCAAGCGGATCGTCGTGTCGCCGGGCGAGCAACTGTCGTTGCAGATGCATTTCCACCGGGCCGAACATTGGATTGTGGTCAGCGGCACTGCAGAGGTCACCGTCGATGACGAGGTGAAGCTGCTTCAGGAGAATCAGTCGACTTATATTCCGGCCGGCGCGCGGCATCGTCTGGCCAATCCCGGCAAGGTCGCTCTGGAATTGGTCGAAGTCCAGTGCGGACCTTATCTTGGGGAAGACGATATTGTTCGGTTTGACGATGTTTATGGTCGCCACGCAGAATCGGCGGGTACTTGACGAACGGAATTTGGCGCGGCTGTTTCCGTGGTTTGCGAACAATGGGCACTGACCGGACCAGGCGCTAGCGCCGCTGGTCGCGTCGGCCCCATCTTGTGGTCGTTCGAACTTCGCTGGGGACCGCTTTTCCTTGCGCATTGGTGGCCGGATCAAATCGCAAGCGTTCCGTCAAAAGCTGGCAGGTAAGTTGGTCAAGGCGCGGATCACCGCTGCTGCGTTCGGCGCGGCAGTTGCTGATCGATCCCTTAGGTTCAACAACGAACCGGATTCCTACCGTTCCGACCAGTTGGCCATCCATATTGTCACCGTCGGTAAGCCCGCCGCCAAGCCAACGTGCTGGCGCGTCCTTTCGGTCAACGGTCCTGGCCGAACGATCGCCCGGAGCGGCCGGCGGGGCCGGGACGGGCGACAAAGTGGTTTTGTCCGCCACGCCAGGCTCCTTGGAAACCGTTACCCCCTGATTATCGGCTGGCGGTTTCGTGGCCAAGGGAGCCAGCGCGGCTGCAGTGTCCCCAGGAGGCGGGACCGCCGACCCCTTTCCTGCAACTTGCCCGTCGCTCAGCACCCCACCTGCGCGGTCGCTCAGCTGGGAAGGCTGCTCTGTTTGTGGATCGGTTGCCGCTGGCGTCTTGTCCGTCGGTAACGGCGTAAAACTGCCTTCGGATAAACTGTTTGACCCCTGTTTGCCGGGTCGTGCGGAGTACGAATTGACATCGGCTTTAACCGTAGCCGGCAGATGATCGACGATCGGGGTCGGATAGAAGGTCATCAGCATGATGGTGGTGGCGCCCAGCGCGATCAATGCGACGCCGAGCGGGTACCAGATGCGCTTCCGCTGTCGCATGGGCTCTTCGCTATCGTCGCCGAAATCGGCCCCCTTCCAACCATCGTTCGGCAAGGCCGACTGCGGTGTCTTGAGCAGGGTAGCTCCTGCAGGACCCGCAATGGAGTCGTCGTATTGCCGCCGCTTGACGGGGTTTTGCAGGATAGTGTGCGCGATGTTGATCCGGCGGGCCCGCTCGATGCGAACAGGATCGGGTTCGCCCGGCCGGTCGCGGTGGACGCGGATCAGCGAGCGATACGCGTCATGGACCTGCTGTGGTGTCGCATCTGACGTTACGCCCAAGGTCTCGTAATGATCATGATCCGCTGTCGCCATATGGTCGAAACGAACATCCTCGTTACAAGTTCTCCCACAGTCGGCACCGGTTACAAATTGCCGAGGGCGGGCGGCACGTCGAACGGCGTCGGGCGTCGCTATATTCTGCCAATGCTCGCCGCCGTAACTTTATCTAGTGAATAAGTGATCTGGATGAGCATATTGAGTTTAAGCAGCCGAGGAGGAGAGGGGCTTCAGTGCGAGTATTGCAGATCGTCAATTCGCCCGATCCAGGAGGTGTCCTTGCTCTAGCGAATGAGATCGGGTCAGCGCTGCGCTTAGACGGGCTGCGGGTCACGACCATCTTCCTCGCCCCAGAAGTGGACGTTTCGAAAATTGCTAAGTTGCGCGGGGCCTTCAGAGCGGGACGGCGGCTATTGGGGGGCGGGTTCGACACGGTAATTGCTTATCAGGCCGCACCTGCGATCATCGTCGGCCTCGCAGGACTATTTCGCCCGGGGATCCGGCGGATTGTTCATCAAACTACCGTGCCGCGGGCTACCGCCGGCCCGCTCCGCTTGCTCGACCGGATTTTCGGGACGCTCGGCTTGTACACTGCGAATATCGTCAACACGGGTTTTACGCGCGACGAGTTCGCCGCTTATCCAGCGGCCTATCGTCGCCGGCTCATCCTGATCGAACATGGGGTACCAAAACCCGCAGTCATTCAATCCAGGGTAGAGACGCTGCGGCAACATGCCGTCCCGAATGATCGCAGGATCATTCTTGCTACCGCCCGACTAGTTGAGCAAAAGAACCTTCAATTGCTCGTCAGGGTTCTCCCTGATCTGCCCAATGCGCGCCTGATCATTGCCGGAGACGGAAATCTTCGTCACCATCTGGAACGCCTGGCCCGTGATCTGGGGGTTAACGACCGCCTTCATTTGCTTGGGCCGCTGACCCACCGCGATACGGCGCAGCTATATGGCGCTGCTGATATTTTTGCTTTTCCGTCGCTTCACGAAACCTTCGGAATATCTGCCGTCGAAGCCGTCATCATGGGGCTTCCGACGATCGTCAGCGACATTGTGGTTCTCAAGGAAGTGCTCCGGATCGACGCCGCCTCGCCTGTCGCCTTCCTCCCGCCAACCGACGCTGCTGTCTGGGCCGGTGCCATCGGCAAATGGCTCGACACGCCGCCCCCGATACAGGTTCGCGACCAGTTTGCGACCGCGATGGCGCTGAAATACTTACCAGACCGGATGGCCCGATCTTATCTTAGCCTGGTTCGGTCCGCTCGATAGCGCGCCTGCCCGAATAACTGCTTCCTCGCCTTGTCGACGGCATTTGGCTTGTTGGAGACGTCTCTTCGTCCTCATCAGGCAATACCGCATCGCGCGACGCCGTATCTTCGTCGGCGGCAATCGTTTGGCCAAGCAGGATCCACAGCAAAGCCGCGGTCTTGATCGAGAATAGAGACCAGCTGACGATCAGGTTGAGCGATAGATAAAGCGCCACGCCGAAGTGAACATAGCGACTTTCGAGCGTTTTGGCGGGCTTGGCGAACAAGATTGTCCAGATCAGGATGGCTACCACCAGCGACTGCGAGTTGATCAGATAGGCAAACCCGGCGTCTTGGGTCGCCGCCATGTGGCTGAGCGATATGCCGCCAAGATCGTCGAGCGTGAACTTGCGCAGCGTCTCCACGCTATATGCGACGCGCCCGGGGAAATCATCGTTGCCCGCACGAAGGTTCAATATCGCTACGGCAATGAATGTGGCCGCGATTGTGGCGGGGGCCATTACGAGCGGAACAACCGCGGGCAGTCGCTTCTTGAACGGCGCTGCGGTCAGGAGAATCACACAGGCGATTGTCGCCAGCCGACTGTCGCAACCGACAAGCAACAATAAATTGGCAAAGGCCGCGACAATCACCATCCACCTCGGCATGTGCCGCCAGAAGCCGACCAGCCAGACCGTCGCCAACACCACATAATTACCAAGCGACACCGGCTCCAGAAACACCGACGACAACCTGTGGAGTGGCAGGTTGCTGAACAGGAAACGGGCCTCGGGCCGGATGGAACTGATGTACAGCCCGTTGTTCACCCACCAATCATCGACCGACTGCCCCCGAGTGTGCGCAAAATACTGGCCGACCGAAAAGACCGACACGAAACCCGTGGGTGCAATCGCCTCCCACAAGGCGAAAAAGAGGATGACGAGGTGGAGACGAAATATGCTGACGTGAAGGCGACTGTTCCTGCACGTCATGCCGACGATGATGAAGATCGGGATGATTGCAACGTCGCGAAACAGCTTGGGATCGGCGGTCCCGCGGACAATCGACAAGACGAGCCAGGTTACCAACAGGAATGCGAATAGTATGTCCCAGCGACCGGGGCGCCGGGCGGGGCTCAGGAATGGCAGGCCAACCGCGGTCGCCAAAATCAGCGCTTCGCCCAGGATGACCTCCTGTTGGCCCAGCCTGACGATGTTCGTATCGATGAAGCACAGCAGCAGGTTGAACAGGACACTCGCCCACAGCAGGCCGTGCGACCAGGTCGAGGCCGAGTCCTGGCGGGGCGACGCGTGACCCGCGGCCTGCGGGGAAAGCAGCATTGGACGACGATCTGACCCATTTAACCGCGACACGGCGCCCGCGGGGGGAGCGCTCATCGCGCTGATCTCGCCTGCTTGCCGCGCTGCATAACCAACGTGTCAGCCCCTTGTCCGCTCACGGCGCTGGTCGTCGGCAACGGCCAGGAAAAAACCGAACGACCTGACGAAGTAGCGACTGAACAAGCGTCTCGGCTCAAGCAGGAAGCGCCAGAACCATTCCATTCCAAAACGCCGCATGAGCACCGGTGACCGCACCTTCAGGCCCGTCACGAATTCCACTGCCGCGCCTACGCACAGGACCGTTGCGTTGCCGATCGAATCGCGATGATGATAAGCCCAGATTTCAGACTTGGGGGCTCCGACTGCCATGATCAAATGGGTCGCGCCAAAGTCGCGCACATTTGCCGCCAGTCTGTCACCAAACGCCTCATCGCTATCAAATCCTAACGGGGCAACCTCGATCGTTAGGTTATCGTTGCTGAATTTCCGGTCGACCATGGTCTCGCGTATCCTGTCGGCTACTTCGTCATTGCTGACCAGTAAGAACAGGCGGTGCACCATCGGGTCCCAGCGAAGCACGAGTTCCGCAAACAGATCAGCGCCCGTTATCCGTTCCTTCAAAGGTAGGCCAACGACCTTCGCATAAAGATAGACCGGTGCACCATCCGCTGTGATCCGCCAGGCGGAGCGATAGGCATCCTGAAAGGCGACATCGGTTCGCAGCGTCACAACATGATCGACATTAACCGTTGCAACCAACCGTGCGAGACCAGACTGGTCAGGCTTTAGTATCTCGTCGATTAATTCTTCTTGGGTGAGAGAACAGATTGGCAGGCCGAAGACGCGACTTCGCTTTGCGTCGCTCACGCCCATCGCACCCCACCCGTAGGCGAGGGGTCGCCGTCAGAACTAACGCCAAACATGCTCCACCTTAACGCAATCAATTGGACCGGCACAGCATCAACACCGCCAATGGAGCGATGTTCCTGCTGCATCGTGCGGCCATGGCCATCAACCCGTGAGTGCAAGCCCTTGTCCCCTCGACTTTGGCGTCCGGGATATTCCCACCGGGTGATCAGCTGGCGACGAAGCTGCTCGGTTAATCGGGCTGGCCGCGTCCGGGCAATGCCCGCGCTTCCCGATCCGGCGCGAGACGGTGGCTCCGAGGAATAATGGCCGGAAATTGCAATGACATGTAGCACCGCCTATCCCTCGAGCGGGTGGGTGACGGACGGCTATGTACAAGAGAATCCTGTTGGCGGCGGACTGCTCACGGCAGACGCTGGTTGCGTTGCGCGAGGGTGCGCTGATCGCGCAGATCTTCGCGGCGAAGGCGCATCTGCTGATCATCGATCGCGCCGCCGCCGGCTGGGTGACCGCCGATGGCCTCTCGATGGTGCACCAACCGTCCGAAGGGCCCGACCTGCTCAAGCTGGGCCTTGAGCGATTGTCCCGCCTGGGCGTCGCCGCGACGGGGGAAATTCGGCGCGGTGACCCTGCCCAGCTGATTGCGACGACCGCCGTGCGGATGCGCGCCGACCTCATCATCATCGGCCATCGGCGGCAGACGTTCCTGGAACGCTGGTGGTTGACGTCGCCCGGCAGTTCCATCATCGACTCTGTCCAGTGCAGCGTCATGATCGCCCGGGAAACGGTCAGCGATGCACAATTCGAGGCGCATTTCCGGGCGGCACCCGACGCCGAGTGAACCACAGCCGCGCCGCTGCGCCCTGCCGCGACGCTAGCCGCCGCAGATCGGGTTGATGCTCCCCGCCGTTCCCGGCAGCAACACCGCCACCACGAACAATATCGCGCAGCCCAGCGAGACCAGCGCGATGAAGCGCCGTTCGGGGGTTTCATGGCTGTGGTAGGCGACCCCGATCGAGCCCATCGCGCCGATCCCGATGCACAGCAGCCCGAGCCCAAGCACTGCCGCCATCACCGCCGGCGAATAGCGCGCGCAATCGTTGAACAGCCCTGTCGAACCCCATTGGTGAACAACGGCGATTCCAGCGAACCCACCAATGATCCCCGACCAGGGCAGGAAACGACCAATTCCAGTGCGCCGACGCCGGCTCATGCGGCCGCCGGCGACTCGATGGCGCGGGCACTGGTCGGTGCGGGCAGGGCGGCGGCGCTCATTGGGGATATGCTCGATGAAAGGATGGGTCGCCATAGGCCACATAAGTCCGGGCATGCAACCGATTGACGCCGCGGCAAAAAGCGGGCGCGCCGGGGACTAAATTGGGCTATGGCCGGGACCGACCAACCGCGGAGCGCCCCCATGAAGCTGTTCACTCGCCATCCTGCCTCGATCGGCGAAACCTATGGCGAACATCTCGCCGTCGCGTTCGGCTTTGGCGCGCGGATGATCGCGGGCGGCGCCGCCTGCTGCCTCCACGCGCTGCTGCCGTTCGCCTTCGAACGGACCGGCAGCCAGACCGTCGCCGCGCTCTATGCCCAGATGATCGAACATCGCGCCGCGCGATCGGAAGCGCGCAGGGCAAGCGAATATGGCGCATTCGGCGAGTTCGACTGGGCGATTTAAAGCGTTTTTGTTGGCTCGGAGTCTTTGTGCGCTCGCCTTTCGCTGCCGCTCGCTCGCGGGCGAATGTTCACACATGTTCGCGCTCGTGACGTCGTTGTGGCTTGCCTTTCGCTGCCGCTCGCTCGCGGTCAATCCACCGGCACATCGGTCAGCGCGGCCATCAGCGCGGGGAAGGCGGCCTGGACGTCGGCTTGCGGATCGGACAGGTCGCCCGAGCGGCGCTCCCACGGCCCGGCAAAGCGTGCCGGATCAAGCCGCGCGAGCAGCCAGGTCAGCAGCCGATCGGACGGCACGCGCTTCTCGCCGATCAGTTCGTCGCCGCACCAGATCTGCTCGACCCGGCCATTGATCGCGCGGTCGAACACCAGCGCCGACAATCGCCCAACGGCCAGCTGCTGGGCGGCGTCCCACGCGCGGGCGAACGCTGCCGAGCGGATCCTCAGGCCATAGGCACTGCGCGCCGACAGCCCGGCCGACTTCGCCGCCAGATGAACCGATCCGGTTTCCGCAAGCGTGCCGACGAACAGATGCTGGCGCGACGCCGACCAGCCGCCAACCTTGCGGCTCGGCTCGGGCGCAAAGGGCACGGCGTGAAGCGTGGCGGGAGAGGTCAGCTGATCCGGCGCCGCGTCGACCTCGTCGGGCAAGATCTCGAGGCCGAGCCGCTTCGGTTGCGGGACGAACGACAGCCGCGGCCCGCCCTCCTCGTCAGCAGCCTTGCTGCACGCCTTGAAGCTGTCGACCGAGGCGGACCAGGCATCAAACTCCTCCGGCGAAATGTCCCGCACCCTGTTCTTCCGCCGCGCCATGCCCGTCCTCCCGTTGGTCAGGACGGCTCTATGAACCTAAAAGGTTCGTGTAGGACAGCAAAATCTTTTTGGGGGTATTCGGATAAGGGTAAATTCGCGAAGCGGACGTCGGTCGTCGTCCTGGCGAATGCCGGGATCCCTGTCGCTAGAGAATTGAAAAGACCACGCAACCGCCTCTTGGAACCGCCACCACTGGATGTAGCCGAGCTACTGCTGCAGATCGCGCGCGCTCGTATGTTCGGCGCCATGGTTGTTACGACGCCTTAGCGCTTCGAACGAGGGTTGGGTGGCGGACAAAGATCGGTCGGCCAAATGCTGCAATCGGCTACTCAAGGGGTTTGAGTAAACCGTTACCGTAATCTAATTTACTCGGTCGCTGGTGGCTGAGGCGCTTTCAAAACCTCAGTTTGCATCCAGTTGATCTGGCCCGGGCCTGTCTCACTTAGGACAACACCTAACGTGATTGAGGTAGTGACGGGCGGCATAAGGGTTGCGAGTTGTCGGAATGCCCCGTCTTGAGGGATCTGTGGGAGAACGGTGAGAAGGTCCAAGCCAGCTCGGGAAATCAATATGATGCCAACTTGAATTTGGTGCCCCGCAGGACCCTCGGCAACAAATACCAAGTTACCTGCACGGTGGACGAAGTTTCCCTCATCATTGAAATTCCAAGTGAAATTCAGCATTCCGCTGACTTCTCGTAGATAACCGGCGTCTTCAAGAGCTGATAATTCAAGAAGTTCTTCGCCCTTGGTATCCTCATCGTCCTTAAGGAGAAACTTACCTTCAAAAACGTTGCAAACGTGCTTCTGAAACAATTCCGCGAGTCGCTGATCAGTTTCGCTCACGACTCGGAGCGTACTAAGGGAAAAAGAGCCCGGCTTCCTCGACTCGCTTGCGAGTATCTTACCCCACAGTTGACGCACGTGATCCGCGGTGGCTTTTTCCGCGCAAGACTCAAACCAATTCAGCCAATCATCAGATATATCACCTTCGAAGTTCTCGTCCGAGGCACATTCGGACTGTCCTTCTCTAAGATCCTCGAGAGCGAACGCAGCGACGCTAGCTAAGTTTAGGAGCCGTTTAGTCTCTCTTTCTTGAGAAATGTACGCAGCCGCTAAGCCAAGCTGCGCGAGTTTTAGCTCTCCGGCCAGCTGAAGTTCAGCTTTTTGCCGCATTCGCTGGCGGTCTAAGTCGGCTGACAAACGAGTTCGCGCGACCCGCGCTTCAAGGTGGGTCGCAGGCAACGAGAATATTCCGCCGAACAGCCGGTCGATCGCTGATACAAAGCGGCTCCGCGCGTTTAGTGCGACGCCACTTTCCGTAAGCGAAGCTTCAATAGAAACTAGTTCGGGCGGCTCATCTTGGTCCATACCCTACTCCGCCGCCACTCCAGCCCTAGCAAACATATCCTCGCCCTTGTCCTCGATCGCGACGACGTCGTTGCTTGCCTTCGCCTTCGCGCGCACGTCGAAATTGTCCCACACTTCGCCCCAGTTGCCGCGCGTCGCCGCCTTGGAATATTCCGTCGCCCTCGTTTCGAAGAAGTTGGCGTGCTCGACCCCGTTGAGGAGGGGTGCGAGCCAGGGGAGGGGGTGTTCCTTGACCTTGTAGATCGGCGGCAGGTGGAGCTGGCTCAGGCGCCAGTCGGCGATGTAGCGGACGTAGAGCTTGATATCGTCGGCGTTCATGCCTTCGACCGGGCCGGCCTCGAACGCCAGGTCGATGAACGCGTCTTCCAGCCGCACGGTCTTGAAACACATGTCGGTGATGTCGTCGCGGACGGCGCGGGTGAGGCAGTCGCGCTCCTTGGTGAAGGCGTGGAACAGCTTGATGATGCCCTCGCAGTGAAGGCTCTCGTCGCGCACGGACCATGACACGATCTGGCCCATGCCCTTCATCTTGTTGAAGCGCGGGAAGTTCATCAGCATGGCAAAGCTGGCGAACAGCTGCAGCCCCTCGGTGAAGCCGCCGAACATGGCCAGCGTCTTGGCAATGTCCTCGTCGGTGTCGACGCCGAAGGTCGACAGATAGTCGTGCTTGTCCTTCATCTCCTTATACTGGAGGAACATGCCATATTCGCTCTCGGGCATGCCGATGGTGTCGAGCAGGTGGCTGTAGGCGGCGATGTGGACCGTCTCCATGTTGGAGAAGGCGGCGAGCATCATCTTGATCTCGACCGGCTTGAAGATGCGGCCGTATTTCTCGTGATAGCAGTCCTGCACCTCGATATCGGCCTGGGTGAAGAAGCGGAAAATCTGGGTGAGCAGGTTGCGCTCATGCTCGGAGAGCTTCTGCGCCCAGTCGCGGCAATCCTCGCCCAAGGGTACTTCCTCGGGCATCCAGTGGATCTGCTGCTGACGCTTCCAGAAATCGAACGCCCACGGGTATTCGAACGGCTTATACTGGTTGCGGGTTTCGAGAAGGGGCATGGCGGTGGCTCCTGGGTCCTACGAGTGAATATGGGGGCGGGCGGCGGCGATCACCAGAACAGGCGCCGCGGATGGCTGTGGCGGTGGGCGCGGCGGCGGTACATCTGGACGTACATCCACATGCCGGAGATGGCGAAGAAGATCAGGCCGAGCCCCGACAGGATCGAGATGACCACGCCGACCGGCCCGAACTGCTCGCCCGAGTGGAGGTGGTGGAGGAAACCGACGTTCCAGGCGCCGGGCGCGGGCTTAGGACGGCAGTTCATGGTTGCGGGGCAGACGAAGCCGGCGGGGACTGCGGGGGCGGCAGCTCCGGCGGTTGGGCGATCATCGTCGTCCATCCCGCCCTTGTTGACGAGCTCGCCGACCTGGCTGAGCACCCCAGTGACCGCGATCCACAGGATGAAGACGCCGAACAACACGCTCAGCCAGCGGTGGTACTTGCGCATCAGCGGGACGCTCCCAGGTTCATGTCGAGCGGCTTGGCCGTGGTGAAGCCGATCGCGAAACCGGCGAGGAGGAGACCGAAGGCGGCAAGCATCATGCCCGCGATGAGCAGGCCATATTTGGCAGGCTCGCTGTCCTTCGCCCCGATCAGCCGGCGGATCAGCGACGGGCGAAGCAAGGTGACCAGTCCGAGGATGAGGGCCGTTGCACCGGCGAGGGTGAAGACGAGGTTGGCGGTGGTCATTATGTCCCTCTCCCCTTGGGAGAGGGAGGGAGACGCGAAGCGGCGGAAGGGTGAGGGCGAAAGGTCACGGCCTCACCCCGCTCAGCTCCGCTGAGTCGCCCTCTCCCAAGGGAGAGGGGTTTAGAGCGTTCGCGACGCTGGTAACCACGCCTTCGAGGTTTTCCAGCACGTCGTTGTTCCAGAAGCGAAGGACTCGATAACCCTGCGCTTCGATGAAACGTGTTCGGGCGGCGTCATATTCGCCGGCCTCGGCATGCTGGCCGCCGTCGAGTTCGATGACGAGGCGCTCGTTAAAGCAGGCAAGGTCCACGAAAAACGGGCCGACGGGCATTTGTCGGCGCCATTTGCGATCGGGGAAGCTTTCCCGGAGCGCGCTCCACAACCGCTGCTCGGGCTTGGTCGAGTCATGGCGAAGCTGGCGGGCGCGGAGGACGGCGCCAGTTCGTGCCGTGTCGTAGGTCTTCACGGCCTCACCCTTTCGGCGCTGCGCGCCTCATCCCTCTCCCATTGGGAGAGGGAAGGAGCGGCGCCGCCGCGGTAGGGTGAGGGAGTGATCACTGACACGCGAGGCATTCGTCATAGTCCGTCGTTGCCAGCTCATATTTCGGCGCTTCGACCGTATTGTCGGCTTCGACCCCGCCGGCGAACCCGGCGCGCTGGACCGATTTCGAGCGGAGGTAATAGAGCGACTTGATGCCCAGTTCCCACGCGCGGAAGTGAAGCATCATCAGGTCCCACTTGTCGACGTCGGCGGGGATGAACAGGTTCAGCGACTGGGCCTGGTCGATGTAGGGGGTGCGGTCGGCCGACAGTTCGAGCAGCCAGCGCTGGTCGATCTCGAAGCTGGTCTTGTAGGTGTCCTTCTCCTCGGCCGTGAGGAAGTCGAGGTGCTGGACCGACCCGCCCTGCTCGAGGATCGAATTCCACACGTTGGCCGAGTCCTTGGACTTGTCCTGCAGCAGCTTCTCGAGGAACGGATTCTTGATCGAAAAGCTGCCCGACAGCGTCTTGTGGGTATAGATGTTGGCCGGGATCGGCTCGATGCACGCGCTGGTTCCGCCGCAGATGATCGAGATTGACGCAGTCGGCGCGATCGCCATCTTGCAGCTGAAGCGCTCCATCACGCCCATGTCGGCGGCGTCGGGGCAGGGGCCACGCTCTTGTGCGAGCATCATCGACGCCTGGTCGACCTGAGCGCGGATATGCTTGAAGATCTTGAGGTTCCACGACTTGGCCATGGCGCCCTCAAACGGCAGGCTACGCGCCTGGAGGAAGCTGTGGAAACCCATCACGCCGAGGCCGACCGAGCGTTCGCGCTCGCAGCTATATTTGGCGCGCGCCATCTCGTCGGGGGCGCGGGCGATATAGTCCGACAGGACATTGTCGAGGAAGCGCATGACGTCCTCGATGAAATCCTTGTCGCCGTTCCACTCGTCCCACTTTTCCAGGCCGAGCGACGACAGGCAGCAGACCGCGGTGCGCTCGGCGCCGAGATGGTCCTTGCCCGTCGGCAAGGTGATTTCACTGCACAGGTTCGAGGTCGTCACCTTGAGGCCGAGGTCGCGATGATGCTTGGGCATCGACCGGTTCACCTGGTCGATGAAGATGATGTAGGGCTCGCCGGTGGCGAGGCGGGTCTCGACCAGCTTCTGGAACAGCGATCGCGCATCGACCTTGCCCCGCTCGGTCTGGTCACGGGGACTGCGCAGGATGAACTCGTCGCCATTTCGCACGGCCTCCATGAACTCGTCGGTGACGAGCACGCCGTGGTGGAGATTCAATGCCTTGCGGTTGAAGTCGCCCGAGGGTTTGCGGATCTCAAGGAATTCCTCGATCTCGGGGTGCGAGACGTCGAGGTAGCAGGCGGCCGAGCCACGGCGCAGCGAACCCTGGCTGATCGCGAGGGTCAGGCTGTCCATCACGCGGACAAAGGGGATGATCCCGCTGGTCTTGCCGTTGAGGCCGACCGGCTCGCCAATGCCGCGGACATTGCCCCAATAAGT
The DNA here is from genome assembly GCF_036663775.1 of Sphingomonas sp. RB1R13. NCBI lineage: Bacteria > Pseudomonadati > Pseudomonadota > Alphaproteobacteria > Sphingomonadales > Sphingomonadaceae > Sphingomonas > Sphingomonas sp. RB1R13. Next base: position 599,223 of record NZ_JAXOJM010000001.1, on the reverse strand, counting down.
GCCGATGCCGCCGCCCTTGGACGCCAGCCACACATTCTCGTTCCACGTATCGACAATGCCGCCCAGGCTGTCCGACACCGAGTTGAGGTAGCATGAAATCGGCAGCCCGCGCCCGGTGCCGCCGTTCGACAGCACAGGGGTGGCGGGCATGAACCACAGCTTCGAGATATAGTCATAGACCCGCTGGGCATGGTCCTGGTTGTCGGCGTAGGCCGAGGCGACGCGCGCGAACAGGTCCTGATAGGATTCGCCCGGGAGCAGGTAACGGTCGTTCAACGTGTCCTTGCCGAAGTCGGTCAGGAGCGCATCGCGGCTCGAATCGGTGACGACGTTGAAGGCGCGCGTATCGATCGTGTGGCTGTCGCGCACGGGCGCCACGTCGGCGGCGTCGACCGTGCTGCTGCTTGCGAAATCCATGACCGGCTCCTGCTTTTCCGGGGAAGCGAATGGCTTCCCATGTTCTATATCTGTTCGACTCGCGACCATGGCCCGAGCCTAGCGTATTTTGCACCGTCGCGGGTCTTTTTCTGTGGCCTGTCCCCGATATCCACAGGCACAGCGCCTCCGTTACCGGATATAGGTATATCCAGTCCCAACCACTAGGTGTTGAGTGAAGCCCCCGTCGCTACACAATGGATAGTGTTTGAAAGTGACGCCGGACGCAAGATAGATTTTAACGATCCGTTAAAAAATCGGACGATTTTCGATGAAATGGCTGAAACGCGCCACAGTCGCCCCTTCGGCGCCAAGACGATGTCGATCCGTCTTTGGTGGTGCGGATACAGCGTGCTCACGGTCGCCGACGAAAGGCTCAGCCCTTAGTCGCTTCGGGCTCGGGTGGCGGTCCCATGACGCGCAGCGCACCCTTGCGGATCTTATACTCAAGCGGCGACTGGAGTTGCTCGGTCTCGCCGTCGACCGACACCGTCAAATGGCTTCGGCGGCTTTCGACACGCAATGTCTCGACCGCGTCGAGGCGGATCATGTCATCGTCGCGGGCGCGGTTGAGCAGGGTGCGGAGCGCGACCGCGAACAGGCCCCAGCGGCCCTTCTTGCGCAGCACCAGTACGCACAATTTGCCGTCGACCAGCGACTTGCGCTGCCCGGGGGTCGGCAAGGCCACGGCATAGTCATTATTGCCGATGAACAGCAACGGCGTCTCGATCGCCAGCCGGTCGCCATCGGCGCAGATCGTGATCCGGGCATGGCGAAAGCGGACCAGCGTGCGCAGCGCGGCGATCATCATCGCCGTTTTCTTCGACCGGCCGAGGCGTTTCTGCTGGGCGTCGCGGTCGACCACCATCAGCGGGTAGAGGCCAAGCGCGCTATTGTTGACAAACACCTGCCCGTTGAGGTCGGCGACGTCGATACGGCGGTCGTGCCCGCCGCCGATGATCACCGCCGCCTTGTCGATGTCGAACGGGATGGCGAGGTCGCGCGCAAGGTGGTTGAGCGTGCCCAGTGGCAGAATGCCGAGGATTGTCTCGGTCCCGGCGATGGCGCCCGCCGCCGCGCTGATCGACCCGTCGCCGCCGCCGGCGATGACGAGTTCGGCCCCCGCCGCGACCGCTTCCTGCGCCCGCCTGGCAACTCCCGCGCCGTCGAGCAACTCGACCTCGCCCTCGATGCCCGCTGCGCGCATCGCCGCCTCGACCTTCTGGCCGATCTGGTCGTCGCCCTTGGCGGTCCCGCCCGAGCGGTTGATGAGGATGACTGCTTTCATGGGCGGCTTAACGCAGCGAGGCGCGCAATGGGTGCGCGGGACCAGATCAGTGCCCGAGCAGGACCAGCGCGGTCGCGAGCCCGACTGCGACGACAAGGATCAGCAGGAGCCACGGAATCTGGCGATATTGCGCCTGGCGCCGTCGCTCGACCACCGCTTCGTCAAAGAAATAGCGTCCTCCGCCAACGTCCTTGATCACGTCGATTGCTTCGAGCCGGAGGAGCCATTGCCGCTCCATGAATGTCGGTCGGTCGAGCGAGATCGCCTTTGTGCGGTCGGTTGCCCCATGGCTCGTCAACCGCTCGATTAGCCGGCGCCGTGCCATTTCGGAAAAGGCCGCGATCAGGATCGTAAAGAGCGGCGCGACCGCCGGCGCGTGGCGGGTGAGGTCGCTCATGCCTTGGCCGGAGCTCCCGCCGCCGCCGCCGGGCAATTGCCGACGCGCTTGCCGGTCAGGCTGCGATTGGCGACATAATCATCGGGGCTGATGAAGCTGGTGCCCGTGGTGACCTTGGCGGTGAAGCCGTCGGCGGTGAACTGGCCGTCGATCGAATAGTTGACCGACCCCGACTTGCCCTTGCGCTGGCAGTTGTACTGGATGTTGAGGATCGCGCCGCTCGAATAGCTTTGGGTCGCCCTGCACACGTCGCCGGGTTCGATGAACAGCGTCGCCTCGGGCGTCCCGTCGGCAGCGACGCAGCCCTTGAGCGTGGTCATGTCGCCGACCTTGGCCGTGGTCGCGGGGGCTTCGCGGTCGGCCTTGGCCAGCGTGTCGAGCTTGGCCGACACCTCATAGGCGCCCGCGGTCAGCTGCTTGGCCTCGCCGGCGCGCTTGTCGACCTTGGGGGCATCGTCACAGGCGGCGAGGAGCAGTAGCGGCGCGGCGGCAAGCGCCCAGCGAAGGTCGGTCATCATTTTATTCCCCTTGGAGTTTTCTGGTGGCGCATTGATTTGATCGAGCGTTTCATTTTGGCGGACACCTCCCCGTACCGGGACCGGTGACGGCACGGCCGGGGCGGGCGAGGGTCATCTGGCCGTCGAGCAACACCGGCTGGCCGTTGACCAGCACGTCGCGCATGCCGACCGCGAATTGCTGCGGCTTGTCAAAGGTGGCGGTGTCGGCGATTTTGGCCGCGTCAAAGATCGCAAGGTCGGCGTGCATGCCGGCGCGGATCATCCCGCGATCCTTAATGCCGAGGTTCGACGCCGGCTGGTAGGAGAGCTTGCGCACCGCCTCGGCCAGCGACAGCTTCTTGTCGTCGCGGACATATTTGCCGAGCAGCCGCGAGAAATTGCCGTAGGTGCGCGGGTGGACGCTCGACAGCAGAAATTTGCCCCGTGGTGCTTGCGAGCCGGCGTCGCTTCCAAACGACATCCACGGCAGGGCGGTCTGGCGCGCGACATTCTCCTCGCCCATCAGGAAATAGGCGGTGCCGACACGCGTCCCGTCCTCGATCACCAGGTCGATCGCAGTGTCTTCCGGGCTGGTCCCCCGCGCCTTCGCCACCTGGGCAAGGGTCATGCCGGTATATTTCTTCAGCGCCGGATTCTTGAACTGCAGGAACAGGACCTTGTCGGGGCCGCCGGCCTGGAAATAGAGGCTGTCCCAGCCGACCGGGCGAAGCTTCATCTCGGCGATGACTTTCTTGCGCATCACCGGGTCGAGCAGCCGCTTGCGCCATTGGTCATAGCCCCCCGCGCGGACCCATGGCGGCATCGCCGCGTCGAGCCCGGTGGCGCCGGCGGTGTAGGTGTACATGTCCGCCGTGATGCGGATGCCCTGCGCCCGCGCCGCCTCGATCCGGTCGATCATCGGCTTTTGCTTGTCCCAATTGCCCGTGCCGGCCTGCTTCATATGATAGATTTCGGCCGGGCCGCCCGAAGCGCGAGCGATGGCGATCAGCTCGTCGGTCGCGTCGAGGACATGGTCGCTCTCGTTGCGCATGTGGCTGATGTACATGCCGCCGCACTGCGCCGAGGCAGTGGCGAGCGCGATCAGCTCGGGGGTTTCGGCGAAGGTCGCGGGGGCATAGATCAGCGACGATCCGACCCCCATCGCGCCCTCGTTCATCGCCGCGCGGACGAGGTTCTGCATCTCGGCGAGCTGGGCCGGGGTCGGGTCGACATCATCTTCACCCAGCACAAAGGTGCGAACCTGGCTGGCGCCGACGAAGCTGGCGACGTTGGGGGCGATGCCCTTTTTCTCGAGGAAGTCCCAATAGCCGCGCAGGCTGCGCCAGCTGATCGGATATTTGATGTCGACCTGCTGCGCCTCGGCGTTGGCGATCATCTTGTCGTTGTAGGGGCCCTCACTGTCGCCCTCGCCCATCACTTCGAGCGTGACGCCCTGGCGGATGTCGCTTTCGCTCGCGCCATCCTCGACCAGCGAGTCATTGGCCCAGCTGAGCATGTTGACGAAGCCCGGCGCGACGGCGAGGCCGGTGGCGTCGATCGTCCGACTGGCCATGCCGTCGAGGTGCGGCGCGACGGCAACGATGCGGTCGCCGCTGATGCCGACGTCGCCGGTGAACGGCTGGCCGCCGCTACCGTCGACGATGGTCCCGCCGCGAATGATGAGGTCGAACTGCTGCGCCGTCTGTGAAGGGGCGCGTGCGGGGGGCGGGGCGCTGGCGCAGGAAGCCAAGAGGAAAGAGAGCGAAGGCCATAAAGCACGCATGAAATCCCCCCCCCGGAACGCCCGCGTTGCGCAGGCCGATTGGCGGCACCATATCGCCAAGCGATGGCAATACAAATCCGAACCTCGCTCGCCGAGCCCGATATGGGCGACAGCTTCGTCCCGCACCGTCCGCAGCGGCCTGAGAAAGCCGAGGGTGGGCGCAAGTTCGTGCTCGCTTCTTCCTATGATCCGGCCGGGGATCAGCCAACCGCAATCAGGGAGCTGAGCGAAGGCATTGATGAGGGCGAAAAGGATCAGGTGCTGCTGGGCGTCACCGGGTCGGGCAAGACCTTCACCATGGCCAAGATGATCGAGAAATTGCAGCGCCCGGCGCTGATCCTCGCCCCGAACAAGATCCTTGCGGCGCAGCTTTACGGTGAGTTCAAAAGCTATTTCCCGGACAATGCGGTCGAATTTTTCGTCAGCTATTACGACTATTACCAGCCCGAAGCCTATGTCCCCCGCTCGGACACCTACATCGAGAAGGAAAGCTCGGTGAACGAGGCGATCGACCGGATGCGGCACAGCGCCACCCGGTCATTGCTCGAACGCGACGATGTGATCATCGTCGCGTCGGTGTCGTGTCTCTATGGCATCGGCTCGGTCGAGACTTATTCGGCGATGATCTTCTCGATGAAGAAGGGCGCCCACGCCGACCAGCGCGAGATCATCCGCAAGCTCGTCGCGCTGCAGTATAAGCGCAATGACGCGGCCTTTGCGCGCGGCAATTTCCGGGTCAAGGGCGATAATCTGGAGATTTTCCCGTCGCATTATGAGGACACCGCGTGGCGGATTTCCTTCTTCGGCGACGAGATTGAGGACATCGTCGAGTTTGATCCGCTGACGGGCAAGAAGGTGGCGTCGCTCGACAGCGTGAAAGTCTATGCCAACTCGCATTATGTGACTCCGGGGCCCACGCTCAAGCAGGCGATGGAGGCGATCCGCCACGAGCTGGCCGAGCGTCTGAAAGAGCTTGAGGCCGAGGGCAAGCTGATCGAACACCAGCGGATCGAGCAGCGCACCAATTTCGACCTCGAAATGATCGCCGCAACCGGCTCGTGCGCCGGGATCGAGAATTACTCGCGCTTCCTGACGGGGCGGATGCCGGGCGAGCCGCCGCCGACCTTGTTCGAATATCTGCCCGACAACGCGCTGTTGTTCGTCGATGAAAGCCACCAGACGGTGCCCCAGATCGGGGCGATGGCCAAGGGCGATCACCGGCGCAAGATCACGCTCGCCGAATATGGTTTTCGTCTGCCGAGCTGTATCGACAATCGCCCGCTGCGCTTCAACGAATGGGACGCGATGCGGCCGCAGACGACGTTCGTCTCGGCGACTCCCGGCCCATGGGAGATGGAGGCGACCGGCGGAGTCTTTTCCGAGCAGGTCATCCGCCCGACCGGGCTGATCGATCCGCCGGTCGAGATCAAGCCGGTCGAGGACCAGGTCGACGACCTCGTCAACGAGGCGAAGAAGGTCGCCAAGGCGGGCTATCGGACATTGGTCACGACGCTGACCAAGCGCATGGCCGAGGATCTGACCGAATATCTCCACGAGGCCGGGCTTCGCGTTCGCTATATGCATAGCGACGTCGAGACGCTGGAGCGGATTGAGCTGATCCGCGATCTGCGCCTCGGCGTCTATGACGTGCTCGTCGGGATCAACCTGCTGCGCGAGGGGCTCGACATTCCCGAATGCGGGCTGGTTGCGATCCTCGATGCCGACAAGGAGGGGTTCCTGCGGTCCGAAACGTCGCTGATCCAGACCATCGGCCGCGCCGCGCGCAACGTCGACGGGCGCGTGATCCTTTACGCCGACCGAGTGACGGGCAGCATGGAGCGCGCGCTCAACGAGACCGATCGCCGCCGCGAAAAGCAGGTCGCCTACAACCTTGAGCACGGCATCACCCCGGCGTCGATCAAGAGCCAGATCAACGACATCATGAGCGACGTCAGCTTGCGCGACGGCGTGCTGGTCGAGACCGGCGACGACGAGCGGCCGCATTTGGTCGGGCATAATTTGAAGGCCTACATCGCCGACCTCGAAGGGCGGATGCGCAAGGCCGCGGCCGACCTGGAATTCGAGGAAGCCGGGCGCCTTCGCGACGAGATCCGACGGCTGGAGGAAGACGACCTCGGCATTCCCCAGCAACAACGCCGCGCCCCGCGCCCGGCCGGCAATTCGAACGAAGGCAAGCCAGGGACACGGAAGGGGCGGTACGGAAAGCAGTCGCGATTCAAGTCGGGTGGATCTGGGCGATAGCTAACGGCCAACCTTTGCCGGTGGCGGTTGTGTAAACGCCAACGATGATTCGCAATTTCGCAGACATGGAAACCGACATGGAAGAAGTTCGCCTTGCGGAAGGCGTTGAATTAGCGAGAATTCGGCCTCGCGCCGCCTAACGCAACACCCCGCGCGCCTTCATCCGCTGCGCATACAACAGTAGCGCGATCGCGATTCCCCAGATGGCGAAGTCGAGGGCCAGCATGCCACCGGTCTGGGTCTCCCCCGGCGGCGGGTTGACGAACCATTGGTAGGCGCTGCTCACGGCCAGCCCGGCCAGCGACACGCCGAACACCGCGACCGCGTGGCGGCTTCGCGCAAGCAGCAGCAGCGACCCCGCAATCGCCCCCCACACGCCCAGCGCCCACGCCGCCACTTCCCATGCCGGGAAGCCCGCGAACCAGGCGATCTGAGCGGGGGTCGCGGCGGCGAGGTAGGCGGCATTGTGAGTCTGGGTCATGGTGTAATCGATCCCGCCGATCGCATTCCACGCCAGCGACAGCAGGCCGACCGCCCATAGATGCCACGGCGTGCGTCCGACGCTAACTGGCGTCCCGATCGGTGCCGCATCGGCGGTGTGCAGCGTCTCGTCCATCATATCCTCCCCCGGGTGTTGATCAACGACGGCTATTGCGCGCCCACTGTCGCCGACTGTCAAGCCGCAACGCAACCCCGCCGGGCGCGGCGCGTTGCCGCTTGATGACCAAGATCGTTACGCACCTGTTCCTTGCCGCGCTCGTATCCACCTTAGGGGCGTGCAACGACAGCTCTCCGGTGGCGAACAATGCCGTCGCCCCGCCCGACAATGCCGTTGGCGACGCGCCCGCGTCCGGGCTTGCCGCACCCGCAAATTCGGGCGTGGCCGAAGCGGTCGCCAAGGCGTCGATGCCGCTTCCGACCGACGGCATGCATTGGCACTGGAACGAAGCATCGGGGTCGGCCGATTATGGCGGCGGACCCGGGGCGATCACTTTCTCGATCGCCTGTCGCGGGGGCAAATTGCTGTTCCACCGAGCCGACGCCGCGCCCGAGGGGGGCAAGGGCACGATCAGCTTCACCGGCAACGCCCGCGCCGCCTCGGTCCCGGCATTGGCGGTCGGTGATACCGCGGCAATGACCAGCAGCTGGCTGGCGAGCGAGGCGCCGTCGGACATGACCAGCGCCGTCGCCCGCGTCTTTTCCGGCCCAGGCCCGGTCGAAATCGCGCTGACCGGGACGATGCGGCTGGTCACCAAGCCCTCGCCGATCCCGCTGAAGCCGTTCGCGCGCTGTCGCACATAAAAGGGCGGCCCCGATGTGGGACGGCCCTCCTACCGTGACGAAAGTCTATCCGGTAATCAGAAGCCGACGTTGAACCCGATCTGGCCCGAGGTCTCGTTGCCCTGCTTCTTGCCGAAGGTCCCCGACACGCCGGCATCGACCGACAGCGCCGACGAGATTCCGGCGCCGAAGCCCAGGTTCAACCGGCCATAGGTCTTCTTGCTGGCGTTCTCGAAAGCGAAATGGTTGACGATCGTCGGGGCCGAGGTCTGGGCGTAGTAGACGGTTCGTCCGTCGCCCTTGAAATCCTTCTCGGCGAGCAGCGCGGCAAACGGGCGGAAGTGCATGCCGCCCAAGTCCATATCCCCGCGAAGTTCCAGCCCGGCCGACCCGCGCAGCGATGAGAAGCGCTGCGAATTGACGTTGAGGGTCAGCGCTGCGTCGCCCGTTTCGGTATAGCCATCGACCTTGGCCTTGGCATAATCGAGCGCCACGACCGGTCCGGCACGAAGCCCGCCGAGGCCCATCAGATAGCCCGCCTTCGCGCCCGCCAGCACATGGCTGCCCGACGGCTTGGCCGACATGGCGTCGATCACGCCCATGCGGCTGATGCGATGCTTGTCCTTGCCATAGCCGAGATAGCCTTGGGCAAAGCCGCCCGCGAGACCGAAGCCGGCAAAGGCGCCGATCTGGTAGCTGCGCGAGCGGGTATCGGCGACGCCTGCGCCGACCTTGGCCTTGGGCTTGGAGTAGTTGGCGGCGATCCCGGCAGTCCCGCCCGAAAAGCCGGCCTCGAGCCCCAGCGTCGCGCCAACACTGGTGGTCTTGATCTGGTCGCTGGTGAAGGTGGCATCGGCGGTGCGGCTGAACGTGTCACCCAAAGCGAACAGGCGCACCCCCGACAGCAGTTCGCCATCGCGCGGGCTGCCTGCATCCATGCGCGTCATCATCGTCCGGCCGAACTGGCGGGCGGTGTCGAGCGCCAGGTCGCTGGTCGCCTGAAGCGTCAGCGGGGCTTCCATCTGCGCCGCGATATATTTGGCGACGATGCGGAACCCGTCCGAGGTCAGGTGAAGCTGGTCGCCATAGAAAAGATAGCCCGAGGCATTGACGACGCAGGTCGGGTTGGGGAAGGCCGGGCAGACCAGGTTGGTGATGCCATAGGCCGCAGGCGTCGCGGTGATGCGCGCGCCGACCAGCCCGACGTCGAGATAGTTCACGATCGCGCCATTGGCGGCATAGCCCGCCAGAGGGGCCTTGATCCCGGCGTTAAAGGTCGACGAGAAGGCGCCGCGAACGGCCTGCGCCGGCAGGTTCCCAGCTACTTCGGGGGCGGTCGAGGCGTCGAGCGCGATGTAGCTGATGTTGCGCGCCCCGGCCGCGACCAGTGCATTGGTGTTGGCGGTGAAGTTGGCGACCGCGACATTGGCGGCGGCGGTTGCGCCGGCGACGGTGCCGCCCGACTGCTGATATGCGCGCGCGTCATTGCCTCCGACCGAAATCGCCAGCAGATCGTTGGGGCCAAAAGTGGCCGGGCCCGCCGGGAACAGCGTACCGCCGCCTGCGAGGAAGCTTCCGACCTGCGTCGAATAGCCGAGCGGCGCCGGGACCGTGACGTTCGCCGAACCGGTGGTTGCGCCGCCGATGGCATAGTTGACTTGGGGTGCGTTCAGCAGGGTCGACAGCGTGTCGATATAGTTGGTCCCGCCCGAGAATCGCCCGGTGGTGTAGACCGTCGTCGAAACCGGATTGAGCCCGATGATACGGAACAGGTTGCCGGTGTCGGCATAGCTGTCACCAAAGGCGACGATGCGCGTGACGCGCTGCGCCGATGCGGGCGTGGCGGCAACCAGCGCGGTGGCGGCAAGCAGCGATGCCGCTACGAAACGACGAATAGTCATGAAAACATCCTCCCCTGCGGCCGTGACCGGCCTGTCCAGCGCGACTAATACGCCACGCGTTCGCCCAGGGAAGTGGCGCGGGCGCAACAGTCGTGAAGTTTCAAGCAGTTGCCGCTACGTCAAGCTTGGCTACGTCGATGCGCAGCCCCGTCAGGCGTGGCTCTGCCAAGGCGACACGATCAGCGTTTCTCCGCTGCCAATCGGCTCATCAATAGTGCGGCGCGCTTGGCCTGGCGGAAGATCGACGGGATATCGACCGTCTCGGCCGGCGTATGATCGCCCGTGCTCGCGGGCCCGAGCCCGGCCAGCCCGTCGACATCGGCGGCAACGAAGCTGATGTCGCCCGCACCGCGCTTGAGCGGGTCGAGTTCGACCATCGCCGCAAGCCCCATGTCGGCATTGACCCGGTTGAGCCGCGCCAGCAGCGCGCGATTGCCCGGGGTCGGGGCCATTGGCGGATAGACGTCGTCGTCGAAGCTGATGCTGCTCGTTGCGCCGGGCAGGGGTGCCCCGACGATCGCCTTCATTTTCGCCACGGTGCGGGCATATTGGTCACGGGTCAGCGCGCGCAGGTCGCCGCGTGCGACGGCGGTCGCGGCAATGATATTGGTCTTGCCCGCCGCCGTCAGCCGGATCTTGGCCGCGTCCGTGACCGCCTCCTGCCCGCCGCCGAACAGCCCGACATTAAAGGTCAGCTTGTCATCGCGCAACTGGGTGCGGAAGGCATCGATGATCCGCGAGAGTTCATAAATCGCGCCATAACCAGCCTCGCTGGAGAAAACGCCGCTCGAGTGGCCGGGCTTGCCGGCGACCGTAACCGTCCACCCCGCCACACCGCGCCGAGAGACCGATCCCATGTCGACCAGCCCGCCCCGGGCGTCGGGCAACCGGATCAGCCCTTCGAAATCGAGCGCGACATCGGCCGCCTTCCCCGCCGCGATCAGGTCGCGCCGGGCGATCTCGATCGGCGATCCGCTATCCTCCTCGTCCCCAGTCAGGAAGACCGTGATGTCGGCATTCTTCAGCGTCCCCGCCGCCTGCATCGCGCGCAGGGCCGCGACCATGACCGCGTCGCCGCCCTTGTCGTCGCTCGCCCCCGGGCCATTGGCCCGATCACCGGAGCCACCGCCACTGCGGACCCACTTCTGAAACGGGCTGTCGGCCTCGAACACCGTGTCGAGATGGCCGATCAGAAGCAATCGCTTGCCGGTGCCCTGATGATGCGCGACCAGATGCCCCGCACGCCCCGTCTGGCGCAGCGGAAGGAAGCGCACTGCGAACCCCAGCGGCTCAAGCTCGGCGCGGATCATCTTGCCCACCGCCTCGACCCCGGCGAGATTGTGCGACCCGCTGTTCTGGTTGACCCACCGCTCAAGCATGGCGAGCGTCCGGCCCTGCTCGGCATCGACCGTCGCGATCATCCGCCGTTCGGTCGAGGAAGGCGCCGCCGACGACGGGACAGCGATCAGCAGCGCCACGGCGGCTGCGGCGATATGGACGAAGGGCGAACCTGGAAATCTGCTCATCGACCAAGGCTAGCCGCCCGTGGGCAAACCCGCAATTCCACCGACGCCAAAAAAAGACTGTCCTACACCATAACCAATGTGGTTCATGCAATTCGCCAACGAGGAACATGAGATGACCGATTCGGCCTGCCCTACCATCGATGCTCTGATCGATGCCCTGATCGACCGCGAAGGCGGCTATGTCGCCAACTCCGCCGATCGCGGCGGCGCGACCCGCTTCGGCATCACCGAAGCCGTCGCCCGCGCGCACGGGTTCGGTGGCGCAATGAGCGAATTTCCCCGGGCCGAGGCCGTCGCTATCTATCGCCGACTCTACTGGCTCCGGCCGGGCTTTGATGCGGTCGCAATCCGCGCCCCCCGGCTGGCCGCCGAACTGTTCGACACCGGCGCCAACATGGGCCCGGCGGTGGCGGCGACCTTCCTCCAGCGCGCGTTGACCGCGCTTAACCGTAACGCGCGCGACTATAGCGACCTCGTCCCCGACGGCCGTATCGGCGTCACCACGCTGGCCACGCTCGACGCCTTTCTCGCAACTCGGGGGGTGGCCGGGGAGACCATCCTGCTGCGCGCGCTCGATGCGCTCCAGGGTGAACGCTACCTCCGCCTGGCCGAGCGCCGCCCCGCCAACGAGGCTTTCCTCTACGGCTGGCTCGCGAACCGCGTCGGCACATAGGCGCCCGTCAAAGCATCGTCACGACCGCGAACATGTGTGAACATTCGATCCCTAAAAGGAGACAGGACATGGCCTTACTCGACAGTATCATCGGCCCGATTTCACAGCTTCTCGACCGCATCATTCCCGATCCGCGCGCCCGCGACAGTGCCAAGCTGGAACTATTGAAGCTTCAGGGCGACCAAGAAATGGCGAGCCTTGCGACTCAGATGCAGGCGATTGTCGCCGAAGCCCAGTCGCCCGATCCGTGGACCAGCCGCGCACGCCCGTCGTTCCTCTACATCATGTATGCGCTGATCCTGTGGTCAATCCCGATGGGGCTGATCGCCGCAGTCCAGCCGTCGATGGCCAGCGCCATCGGCAACGGCATGTCGTCCTATCTGCGCGGCATCCCCAATGAACTCTACACCCTCTTCGGCACCGGCTACCTCGGCTATACCGCCGCACGCACCTGGGGCCAGATCAAGGGAGTCGAGCGGTAAAATGCGTCCGGATTGATCGGGGCGGCGTTACGGATGCCATGAACCATATTCTCCGCCGCCTCGCCGTTCCGGCATTTTTCGCCTTGGCCTCGGCCTGCTCGCCGCCGAACCTGCTCAGCGGGATCAACCGGTTCGTCCCCGGCGACCATGGCGCGCGACGCGTCGCCGAGGGGATTACCTTCGCGCCGGCGACTGGGCTCAAGCTCGACGTATGGGCACCCGCCAAAGACCGTAAGGCGGCGTCCAACCACAAGCTGCCGGTGGTCATTTTCCTCTATGGCGGCGGCTGGGTCGCGGGGTCGCGCAGCGGCTATGCCTTCGCCGGAGCCGGCTATGCAGGCCAAGGGTTCATCACCGTCGTCCCCGATTATCGCCTGGTCCCGACGGTGCGCTTCCCGGCGTTCATTGAAGACGGCGCGCTGGCGGTCAAATGGACCCGCGATCATATCGCGGCGCTTGGCGGCGACCCCGACCGGATCGCTGTCGCCGGGCATTCGGCAGGCTCGTACAACGCCGCGATGCTGGCGCTCGACCCGCATTATCTGGCCGATGCCGGGGTGCCCGCCGGCACGATCAAGGCGGCCGCCTTGCTGTCCGGCCCCTACGATTTTTACCCCTTTACCGAACAGCGCGGGCGCGATGCGCTCGGGGCGTGGCCCCGCCCGGCGGAGACCCAGCCGATCAACTTTGTGACCCGTTCGGCCCCGCCGATGCTCCTCGCCACGGGCAGCGCCGACGACATCGTCATGCCCCGCAACAGCCAGGCACTGGCCGCGAAACTGGCCGCCGCAGGCGTCCCGGTCGAGCTGAAAATCTATTCCGGCAAGGGCCATGTCGACCTGGCGAAATCGCTGTCAAGACCGTTCCGCGGCACCACTCCCGCGCTGGCCGACAGCGCGGCCTTTTTGCACCGCATTTTAGGGAGCTAGCCTCTTCACCAACTCGGCGGCGAATTCGCTCAGCGTGTCGTCGCGCGCGCCCATCACGACGATGCGGTCGCCGACGCGCGCGGTGGAAATCAGTGCGTCGCCGATCGCGCTTCGCTCGGGTAAATGGGTCGCCCCGAACCCCGCTGCGCGAACCGCCTCGGCCAGCCAGTCCGATCCCCGCGAGCGATCGACCGTCCCGCCCTGATAGACCGGATCGGGTAGAAACAGCTCGTCCTGCTCGCGAAGCCCATTGGCAAAAGTCTGCGCCAACTCGTCGCCCATTTTGGCGAGCGGGCCAAAGCCATGCGGCTGGAACATCACCAGCAATCGTCCGGGCTGCGCGGTCAGCGTGGCGAGAGACGCTGCGATCTTGTCAGGATTGTGGGCAAAGTCGTCGATCACCGTTACCCCGCCCGCCGTCCCGACCGTCTCGAGCCGCCGCCGAAGCCCGGCGAACGAGCCCAGCGCCGCGACCGCCTCGGCCAGCGGCACGCCCAGCGCACTGACCGCCGCCAGCGCCGCCAGCGCATTCGAGGCATTGTGGCGACCCGGCACGCTCATCCGTACCGCCGCCTGCTCGCCGGCGTGATCGACGGTGAACGCCACGCCATCGGGTAATAGCTCGAGGTTGCGTGCCGCGAACGCCGCGCTCGGGCTGTCGAAGCCGTAGCCGAGCAGTTGTCCCGCGGGCACCTCGTCGGCCAGCATCCGCGCTTCGGGATCGTCGAGGTTGATGACCGCGCGGCAAGCGACCTTGAGGAAGTCGCCGAACAGCGCGCGCAACGCTTCCATCGAATGATGGTCGAGGCTGACATTGGTCAGCACCGCGACCGTCGGGCGATAGAGCGAAATCGATCCGTCGCTCTCATCGACCTCGCCGATGAACAGCGCTGGATCGCCTACCAGCGCGCTGGCGAACGGCGCCGCCGCGGACACGAAATTCTTCATCACCGCGCCGTTGATCACCGTCGGGCGGCGGTGGCAGGCCGACAGGATCCAGCCGATCATCCCGGTTACGGTCGACTTGCCCGAGGTGCCGCCGATCGCCACCGACTGGCCTGCGGCGTTCATCAACTCGGCAAGCAGTTGCGGCCGCGTGACATGGGCAAGGCCAAGCTCATTCGCCCGCACGACATCCAGGATAGTCGCCTCGACCGCTGCCGACGTGACCAGCGTCGTGCCCTCGCTCAATCCCGATCCGTCCTGCGCGAACAGATCGATCCCGAGCGATGCAAGATAGTCGAACTTGGCACCCAGTCGCCCGGCGTCGAGCGCCCGGTCGGACCCGGTGACCTTCGAGCCCGCTGCCCGGACGATGGCCGCGAGGGGAAGCATGCCGCTGCCGCCGACGCCGCAGAAATGATAGTGATTGCTCATGCCCGCTGCCCTATTGCGGGGCGAGCCGATTGCATAGGGAGTGGGCATGCGGATTGCGGTGGTCGCGCCGAGCAGCGCGTTGAGTGAGGTTGCAGCCGACCGGGTCCAGGCGCTGGTGGCCAAGCGAGGCGACGCCGAACTGGTGATCCACCCGCAATGCCTGCTTCGCGATGGCCACTTTGCCGGAAGCGATCGTCTGCGCCTCAACGCCCTGCGCACCGTGATGGCCGATCCCCGCATCGACGCGGTGTGGTTCGCGCGCGGCGGCTATGGATCGAACCGCATTGCCGAGGGCGCGCTCGCCGACCTGCCCGATGCGGCGCGGGCCAAGACCTATCTTGGCTATAGCGACGCTGGCTTCCTGCTGGCGGGGTTTCACAAGGCGGGACTAAAGGTCGCGCACGGGCCGATGGTCCAGGACGTGCTGCGCAGCGGCGGCGAGGTTGCGGTGGCGCGCTCGCTCGACTGGCTGGTGAGGCGCGATCCGGCGACGCTCGAACCCGGGATCGGTGGCCCAGCGATGGCCTATAACTTGACCGTGCTGTCGAACCTGCTCGGCACTCCGCTCGAACCCGATTTCAGCGGGATCGACCTGATGATCGAGGATGTCGCCGAATATCTCTATCGCATCGACCGGGCGATGTTCCACCTCACCTCGTCCCCCGCAATCCGCCGCGTGAACTCGCTTCGGCTCGGCCGTGTGAGCGATGTTCCCGCCAATGATCCGCCGTGGCGCGGTGACGCGGAAGCCATTGTTAGGGGCTGGTGCGAGCGGTCCGGAATCGCCTTTGCCGGACCGGCAGACATTGGTCACGACGCCGGTAACCGCATTGTCCCTTTTCCACTTGCCGCAAGTTAATCGTCCTCGTCGCGCTACGCTCTTGCAAGGGGGGCGCGATTGCGCTCTATCTCCTCACCGAACAACAGGAGGGCCAAATGGCAAAAGCAACGACCGGTACACCGCGCAAGGCTGGGGGCGGGCTCGCTCGTCCGGTCACCCCGTCGCCTGAACTGGCAGCAGTGGTTGGTTCTGACCCGCTTCCGCGCAGCGAAGTGGTGTCGAAAGTATGGGCTCATATTCGCAAGCATAATCTGCAGAATCCCGCCAACAAGCGCGAGATTTTGGCGGACGACAAGCTCAAGAAAGTGTTTGGCAAGGACAGCTGCACCATGTTCGAAATGAACAAGCATCTGTCGGCTCACCTCAAGGCATAGCCGTATCCCGCATGGGAGACGAAGGGCTCGCGGGAAACCGCGGGCCCTTTTTCATTGGCGCAGGCGCGATCCGACTCGAGTTTTTTTCAGCCAATCTGAGTGCGGCACCAGCCCGCACCCCCACCCGGCCAACCCACTCAGTGTATCTTATGGGTTGGCCGGGTGGGGGTACGGGCCGGTTCCGTTCGACTGAAACAGATTCTAGCCGCGCAGGCTTTGATCGAGTCTTTCGGCGCAAAGCGGGTAGCCGAGGTGGTCGGGAATGGTCAGCCACTGCTCCCCGTTCCGCTCCTCGACCCACGGCGTGATCGTCTCGACCGGGTGGGCAAGTGCGTCGGCGCGCATCGCGGCAACGCTTTCGTGGAGGGCAAGCCGCTCCAGATTGCAGCGGGTCGGAAAGATGATACTCGCGCGCCCGGCGGCGCAGCGGTCGAGCGTGGCGCGCGCGGAAAGCCATTCGGCGCTTCGATTCTCTGCCTCGCCGACGATCGGATGCCACTCGCCGGGCGGCGCTTCGGCGAGGAAGAACAAGGTGTCGAAGCGGCGCGCCAGGTGCAGATTGGGCAGCCACCGCGCCCATGGCAGTAGCAAATTGGCGTCGAACGCCAGGCCGTGCTGCGCGATGACGTCGGCCAGCGGCCGCTCGGCCAGCAGCGATCGCTGAAGCTCGGCGGCGAGCGCGGCGTCGGGCAGCGGAGACAGCGCGATCGGGACCGCGGTCTCCTCGATCGTCTCGCGCACTGCCGCCACCAGCGCGGCGCCATGATTGACCCCCAGCGCATCACCCAGCGCATGATCGGCCGGGTCGATCCGCCCGCCCGGAAAGACCATCGCGCCGGGGGCGAAGGCCATGGTCGATGCGCGCTCGACCATCAGCAGTTCAGGCGGGCCCCCGGGCACATCGCGGGCCAGGATCAATGTCGCGGCGGGGATGGCGGGCGTGTCGTTCATGGCTTGCCTTAGGTCATCGCCTGACGACAAAAAAGGCCGACGTCGCCGTTGGCCGGCAACAAAAAGGCCGGCACCGTTTCCGGCGCCGGCCTCCTGTCTTGTCCTTCCAACGCAAGCGCCGAGGAAGCGAAATTACATCGCGTTGACGGACTTGTTGGCGGTCGCTTCCGACACGTTGCCGGCGGCGACGTTGTCAGCGAGCTTGTCACCCTTGTCCTTGAGCGCGTCGGCCTGGTTCGATAGCGTGTCGGCGGCGGCGTCGTTCGAGGTGTTCGATGCGGCCGCGTCAAGGTTGTCGGCGATGTTGCCGACATTGGCTTCGACATTGTCGGCCGCAACCTTGTTTTCGCTCTTCTGGCAGGCGGCCATGGTCAGCGCCGCGGCACCGAGCAGTAGAATTGAAAACTTCTTCATGGAATAAACCCCTTGTTATGGTCACGCAGAACGATGTCGCAAGGCGCAACACAGACCGTCCCAACGTCGGCTGTGCATGCAAAGTTCCCGCTGGCGGCCAATATGTCAATCATTGCGAAACCGCGCCCGCGCGCCTATCTCAGCCACGCCGGGCAACCGGCTATGTCGGTAGAATGTTAGGTGGAATAGGCATTTCGGACCCGGGGGGCAGTACCCCGGCGCCTCCACCACCAGCGGCGGATCGCGGCTTTTTTGAAGCCAAGCGCCGTTGCTGATGGGGGCGAAATAGGATCGACGAGTGCAATAAAGTCCTGATTGCCGATCGGCCTGAATGCGCCGTAAAACCGTTCATAACCACAAGTGCCAACGACAACGTAGCACTCGCGATTGCCGCGTAACTGAGGGCCTAACGGCCTGACGTTATAATGACAAAAGCGCGGTTGGACCCCACCGGGCAACAGAAGGGGATTCCAGCGGCCGCCGGGGGAGCCGGGCAACAGAATCCCCCGGACCTTGACGGGTCCAGTTTGCGCTTGCCGCGCCCATTTCCCCAGCGCAGACTTGTCCGCGATCAATCCGGGGGAAATCACCGATGTCGGCTGTTCGTTTCATGCTTCTGGCGGGCTTCGCCACCTCTGCTGCCGCTGCGCCGTTGGCCAAAGAGCAGCTGATGGTCGTGCCCGACGGCGCTCGCCATTTCACGATCAGCTCGACCGCCGCCAAGCATGGCGATGTCTGGTCATGGCGCCTGCCCGACGGGCGCGTCGCCTATCGAATGTCGATGTCGCTGCGCGGCTGGATCACCGAGACCGACGAGGTCGTGACGTCTGGTGCCGACGGCCGCGTGATTGCGAGCGAAGTGCGCGGATTTACCGATTCGGGTGATGCCAGCGAGAAGTTCAGCGTCGGGAAAGACGGCATCGCCAATTGGGCGACTGCGGTCGATAGCGGGTCGGCGCCATTCGGGGCCAAGCGCTACGAAAGCTATGGCGGGCCATGGTTGGCGAACGAGCAAGGCATTGCTGCGCTCGTTGCGGCTGGGCCAAGGGGGATCGACCTGCTGCCCGGGGGCCATGCGTCGATCAGCATCGGCCAGTCGACCCGGATCGTCGGCCCTCGCGGACCCGAAACGGTGAAGCTTGCCTTCACCAGCGGATCGGGCTTTGCGCCGTCGCCGGTTTGGCTGACCAGCGACAACCGTTTCTTCGCCTCAGTCGGATCGATTTCGCTGATGCCCGAAGGCTATGAGGCGGTCGCGCCAACCCTGAAGGCGATCCAGGAAAAGGCCACCGCCGACATGGTCCGCGCCACCGCGCACCGTTTCCTCAGCGCGGCCGGTCGCCGCCCGACACTGTTCGACCATGTCAAATTGTTCGATTCGGTCGGCGGGCGCTTCCTGCCCGACCGCGCAGTTCTGGTCGCCGATGGCAAGGTCGCGGCAGTCGGCAAGGGCGGATCGCTGCGGGTCGCGTCGGGCACGCGGCGGATCGACGGGCGCGGCAAGACCTTGCTTCCGGGGCTGTGGGACTCGCATCTCCACGTCGGCGGGGACGACTGGGGCCTGCTCCAGAATCTCGCCACGGGAATGACCAATTACCGCAGCCCCGGGTCGATGATCGATGAGGCGCAGAGCATTTTCCGGCGCCGCGCTGCGGGCGATTTGCTCGCCCCCGAAGGCAAAGTGTCGGTGATCATCGATCGCAAAGACCCGCTCGCCGCGCAAATTGCGCTGACCGTCTCGTCACAGGCCGAGACCATCGCTGCGGTCGACAAGATCAAGGCGGCGGGCATGTGGGGCGTCAAATTCTACACCTCGATGAATCCGGCGTGGATTGCACCCGGTGCGGCCGAGGCGCATCGCCTCGGGCTCCACGTTCATGGCCATGTCCCCGCCGGGATGCGCCCGCTCGACGCGGTTCGTGCAGGCTATGACGAAGTCACCCACATCAATTTCATCATGATGCAGGCGATGCCCCAGTCGGTCGTCGACAAGGCCAATACCGCCGCCCGGATCGAGGGGCCGGCGCAATATGCCAAGGACGTCGACCTCGATTCGCCCGACATGAAAGCATTTTACGCCGAACTCGCGAAGCGCGGGACGATCGTCGACCCGACGCTGGTGGTGTTCGAGCAATTGATGGCGTCCGACGGGACGGCCGTGACGCCCGCCTATTTGCCCTATGTCGCCATTTCGCCGCCCGCCGTGGCGCGAGGGTGGAAGATTGCCGGCTATCCGCTGTTCGGCGGGCTGACCCGAGACGATTTTCGCAAGAGCTTCGCCAAGATGGCCGGGCTGGTCGGGCGGCTTCACCAGGCAGGCGTGCGGATCGTCGCGGGGACCGACGGCTCGGGGGTCGAATTGGTCCGCGAGATCGAGCTGTACCACCAGGCCGGGCTGACCAATGCGGAGGCGTTGCAGACCGCGACGATCATTCCGGCGCGGATGGTCGGCATGGCCGGGCGGGTCGGATCGGTTGCCCCGGGCAAGACCGCCGACCTCGTGCTGGTCGATGGCGATGTCGAGGCCAGGCTCGGCGCGCTGCGCCAGGTCGACAAGGTCGTGCTCGACGGCGTGCTGATGGATGGCGACGCGCTGCGTACTGCATCGGGCTTCAGCGGACGGCCGACGCGCTGAGCCAGTGGATCATTCTTGGTGGGGATTGCGTCTGGCACGACTTGCCTGCCAGTCGGCATCGCTTAGAAGCGGCGCATGGGTGATTTGCGGCGACTGGCGTGGCTGATAGCCGCCGCGGCACTGGTGCCGTTGCTGATGTTCTGGATCATCGAGGCTGGGTTCAAGGCGCGCGAGGAACGCCGCACGATCGAGGCCAATGCGGTGTCGACCGCCGAATCGTTGCAATATCGGGTAGACGGCGTGGTCGAACGGCATCTCGCCGCGCTGGCCGCGATGGCGACGACGACCGCGCTGAAAAAGGGCGACCTGCCCGGCTTCCGCGCCCGCGCGGCCGAATTGGTTACGCTCAATCCCGGCTGGGTCGCCGTCACCCTGGTCGATGCGCCCGGAGAGCCGATCGCTGATGTCGGCGCGGGCAAGCGCAGCGTCGTGCTCGATCGCCCCGTCCCGGGCGCTGGTGCCGCCCCCTATCTCGCCGGCTATGCTCGCGGCGATGGCTGTCCGTGCATGGTGTTCACCCATGGCGCGCTGGTCGCCGGCAGGCCCGCGACCGTCCGCCTGTTCGTCAGCAACCGCGAGCTGGTCGCGATGTTGCCTCCAGCCAGCGGCGATTATGCCGTCAGCGCGGTGGTCGATCCCGCCGGCCGGTTTATCGCGCGCACGGTCAATGGCGATCAGCGCTTCGGGACGTCGGGATCGAAATATCTGCGCGGCGCGGTGTCGGCGCGGTCGCTCGCCGGCGTCTATCGTGGATTCACGCTTGAGGGGATGGAGAATTTCACCGCCTATCGCCGCTCGGCGCTGACCGGCTGGTCGAGCCATGTCGCGCTCAAATCCTACCAGGTCGACGACCGCGCGCGGCGGTTTATCCAGTCGCTCGGGGTTGCCGCGCTGCTGTCGCTGCTGCTCGCCGCGATCCTCCTATGGTTCGCGCTTCGCCAGATTGCCGAGCGCCGGCGGATCAGCGATCGGATGGAGCAGGCGCAGAAATTGGAAGCGCTCGGCCAGCTGACCGGAGGGATTGCGCACGACTTCAACAATCTCCTGACGCCGGTGCTCGGCGCGCTTGATTTCGTCGCCAACAAGCCGACCACCGATGCGGGCAGCAGGCGACTGCTGCTCGGCGCGCTGAGTTCGGCCCAGCGCGCAGGCAAGTTGACGGCGCAGCTGCTCGCTTTCTCGCGCAAGCAGAAGATGCGCATCGAATCGATCCGCATCGCAACCATGCTTGACGAGATTGCCGACCTGTTCCGCCAGTCGATCGGCGACTCGCATCACCTGGCGATCATCGCTGCCGACCGCTCGCTTTGCGCGCTCGGCGACGTCACCCAGCTTGAGCTGGCCGTGCTCAACATCATGATCAACGCGCGCGACGCTGCGCCCGCCGGATCGACTATCACGGTGCGCGTCGTAGGCAGCGGCGAGCCTGCCACGGGCGAGGTCGCGATCGCCGTCACTGACGAGGGCGAGGGGATGGACGAGCCGACCCGCCGCCGCGCGATGGAGCCCTTTTTTACCACCAAGGCGCTAGGTCACGGCACCGGTCTGGGGCTGGCGCAGGCGTTCGGCATGGCCGAGCAATCGGGCGGGCGGCTGGAAATCGCCTCGGTCGAAGGCAGCGGAACGACGGTAACCATCTACCTTCGCCGCTGCGAGGAGGGCGAGGCACTGGCCGACTCCGTGCGTTCGACTCAGCCGGCCGAACTTGCCCCGCTTCGCCTGCTAGTGGTCGACGACGACGCTGCGGTACGTTCGGCAATCGTCCGCCCACTCGAGGAGGCGGGCCATGTCGTCGACGCGGTCAGCGACGGTCCGACCGCGCTCACTGCGATCAGCCAGCGCAAATTCGACCTGGTGCTGGTCGATTTCGCCATGCCCGGGATGAACGGCGCCGAAGTCATTCGCCGCGCGCGCATACTTTGCCCCGACACGGCCTTCCTGATCGTTAGCGGCTATTCGGACAGCGACGCCATCGCCACCGCCGCCCCGGGCACCCCGGTCCTCGCCAAGCCGTTCGGCAATGCCACGCTGCTGGAGATGGTGGCGGCGCTGAGGCATGAGAAAGGCGCGCAGGGCTGACCTGCGCCAGTGTTTGGGTGATCGCAATAAAGCCTAACGCCAGATATGCACCCGTTCCGCCGGCGCCAAGTACAGCTTGTCCCCGCTCTTTACCCCGAACGCGGCAACCCATTCGTCCATGTTGCGGACGACGCCGTTGACTCGATAAGTCGCTGGCGAGTGTTCGTTGGTGAGCAATTGCGCCCGAAGTGCGCCCTCGCGCTGCTTGGTCTGCCATGAATAGCCATAGGCGATGAAAAAGCGCTGGTCCCCGGTCAGCCCGTCGATCAGCGCCGGTTCGCCATGCTGCGCGACATAACGGCGGTAGGCGGCGTAAGCGACTTCGAGCCCGCCCAAATCGCCGATATTCTCGCCCAGCGTCAGCTGGCCCTTGATGTGCACCCCGGGCACGGGTTCATAGCCATTATATTGCTTCACCAGTTCAGCGGTGCGCGCCTCATAGGCCTTGGCGGCGGCGGGGGTCCACCAGTCGCGCAGCCGGCCGGTCGCATCATATTGCCGCCCCTGGTCGTCGAAGCCGTGGCCAATCTCGTGGCCGATAGTCGCGCCGATGCTGCCATAGTTTGACGCGGGGTCGGCGTTGGGATCGAAATAGGGCGCCTGAAGGATCGCCGCGGGAAAGGTGATCTGGTTCATCGACGGGTCGTAATAGGCATTGTTGGTCTGCGGGGTCATGTACCACAGCGAACGGTCGACCGGTTTGGGCAGCCGCTTGAGCTCAAGCGCGTGGCCAAATTTCTCCGCCGCCATGACATTGCCGAGCAGGTCGTCGCGGCGGATCTCCATCGACGAATAATCGAGATACTTCTTGGGATGGCCGATGCGCGGATCGAAGCTGGCAAGCTTCGCCAGCGCCTCGCGCTTGGTCGACGGGTCCATCCACGCATTGCGCCCGATGAGGTCGCCCAGCGCGGCGCGGATGTTGGTGATCAGCTCGCCCATTTCGGCATCGCTGGCGGGCGGATAGTGGCGCGCCACGTAGATTTGCCCGACGCCCTCGCCCAGCGAGCCGTTGACCAGGTCGACCCCGCGCTTCCACCGGTCGCGCTGGGTTGGCACGTCGCGAAGCGTGGTCGAGTAGAAACCGAAGTGGGCATTGTCGAACGCGCTCGGCAGATAGGGCGCGTGGCCGTCGATGAAGTGGAACGTTGTATAATCCTTCCACGTCGACAGCGGGGTCGCGGCGAACAATCGACCTTCGGCGGCGACCGCGCTGTCCTGCCCGACGACGACCTTGGCTTGCGAACCATAGCCCGACTTGGCGAGCAGCAGCGGCCACTGGAACTGCGGCGCCAATTTTGCCAGCTGGACGCGGGTCATCGGTTTGTAGTTGGCCTTGACGTCGCGCTCGCGCTCGGGAGTCCAGTGGATCTTCGCGATCGCTGTCTCCAGCGCGATGATCCGGTCGGCCTTGGCCGCGGCATCGGCAATGCCGGCGAGCCCTTGGAGCTTGATCACATAGGCGCGGTAGGCGGCGCGAAAGCCGTCATATTTGGCCCCGGAGAGCAGATAATAATCACGGTTGGGCATGCCGAGGCCGCCCTGGCCGGTATAGATGGTATAGCGCGTCGGGTCCTTCAGGTCGGGGCTGATGCCCAGCCCGATCGGCGCCGGAAAGCCCGGCTCGGCGAACAGCGTCACCAGGTCGGTACGCGACTTCGCGGCGGCGATGCGCGCCAGGTAGGGCTTCAACGGCGCGCCCCCGCGTGCTTCGATCCGGCCCGTGTCCATCCAGCTGGCGTAAAAGTCGCCCACCTGTTGCCCGATCCGTCCCGATTGCGCCGGGTTTTTGGCCATATCCTCGACGATTGCCCGCACATTCCGGTCGGTCTCGTCGTTGAGCACTGAATCTATTCCGACATACGTCTTGTCCGGGGCGATATCGGTCTTTTTATACCATGCTCCGTTGACGAAGCCGAAGAAGTCGTCCCCCGGCTTGACCGCGCGGTCCATCGCCGCAGCGTCATAGCCCCAGCTGCCATAAACCGGCTTGCCCGCCGTCTGCGCGATCACGGGGGCGGCCAGCGACAGGCTCGCGGCGGCAAGCAGCAACAGGTGAGAGGGGCGCATCGACTGTCTCCGGATAGGGGCGCAAAAAAAGGGGGCGCCGCGAATGACGCCCCACAGGCTTACCAGATGTGTACGCGCTGGTCAGGCGCGAGGTAAAGCGCATCGCCCGACTGGATGTTGAACGCCTTGTACCAGGCATCGACATTGCGGACGATGCCGTTGACCCGATATTTGCCGGGCGAATGGGGGTCGGTCAGGATTTGCTGCCGCTCGGCATTTTCGCGATCCTTTTCCTGCCACGCCTGGGCATAGCCGATAAAGAAGCGCTGGTCGCCGGTCAGCCCGTCGATCACGGGCGCCGCGCCATGCTTGGCCTGATATTTCTGGTAAGCCGCATAAGCCGCCTCGACCCCGCTTAGATCGCCAAGATTCTCGCCCAGCGTCAGCTTCCCGTTGACGTTGACCCCGGGGTAGGGGCTGAACGCATTATATTGGCTGACCAGCTTGTCGGTGCGCGCCGAATAGGCCTTGACCGCTGCCGGGCTCCACCAGTCGCGAAGCGACCCTTTTGAGTCGAACTTGCGCCCTTCGTCGTCGAAGCCATGGCCCATCTCATGGCCGATGACCGCGCCGATCGCGCCATAGTTGGTCGCCGCGTCAGCCGCCGGATCGAAGAACGGTGCCTGCAGGATCGCTGCCGGAAAGGTGATCTGGTTGTTCGACGGGTCGTAATAGGCGTTGATCGTCTGCGGGGTCATTCCCCACAGGCTGCGATCGACCGGCTTGGGAAAGCGCGACAGCTCGAGCTGATGCCCGAATTCCTCGGCGCGCAGGGCATTGCCGAGCGGGTCACCCTTGATCACCTTGAGCGTCGAATAATCGATATATTTGGTGGGGTGCCCGATGCGCGGCTCGAACGCAGCAAGCTTGAGCAACGCTTCCTTGCGGGTCGCCTCGTCCATCCAGCTGTTATGCGAAATCCGCTCCTGGTAGGCATCGCGCAAATTGCCGATCAATTCGGTCATCTGGCGCTCGGATGCGGCGGGATAATGGTCGCGCACGTAAATCTCGCCGACCGCCTCGCCCATCGCGCCGTTGACCGCGCGAACGCCGCGCTTCCACCGCTCGCGCTGGACCTGGACGCCGTTCAACTCTCTGGAATAGAAAGCAAAGCGCGCGTCGTCGAACGGCTTTGAAAGCAGGCCGGCGTGATCCGATGCGAAGCGGAAGGCCAACCATTCCTTCCACGTCGACAGCGGCACCGACGACAGCAGCGATCCCGCGCCCGCGACGGCGGAAGGTTCGGTGACGATGATCGTCGGCGCGGCCGGCAGGCCATAAGCGGCGAGCGTCGAGTTCCAGTTGAATTGCGGCGCCAGCTTGATCAGCTGGGCCTGGTTCATCGGATTGTAGATCTTGTCGATGTTGCGGCGGTCGGCGGGTTCCCACTGTGCCCTGGACAGCGCCGTCTCCAGCGCGATGATGCGATCGGCCGAAGCCGGGCCGCCGGGCAGGCCGGCGAGCTGCTGGATTGTCTGGATATAATTGCGATAGGCGGCGCGATAGCCGACCATCTTGGCGTCGGTGCCCAGATAATACGCGCGGTTAGGCAGGCCCAGCGTCTTCTGGCCGGTCGTGGCGACATATTTCGCCGGGTCCTTGAAATCGGCAGTGATGCCAAGGTCGATCGGGCTTGCAAAACCCGGCTGGACGAAGAGCGCGACGAGTTGTGCGCGCGACTTTACCGCGCCGATCCGGGCGAGATAGGGCTTGAGCGGCGCAGCACTGGCGGCGTCGATCGCGGCGGTGTCCATAAAGCTGCCATAATAGTCGCCGACCTGGCCGCCGAGCGCGGTCCGCTGGGGTGCGTTGGCGAGGCTGTCGACAATGGCACGAACGTCTTTTTCCGACTGATCGGACAGCGTCACGAACGGCCCGGCAGACGAGCGGTCCGGCGCGATCGGGGTGGCCTTGTCCCAGCTGCCGTTGACGAATGCCCAGAAGTCGTCGCCCGGCTTGACCGCACGGTCCATCGCTGCGGCATCATAGCCCCAGCTGCCATAGACTGGCCTCGTCTGCGAAACGGCGGTCGTGCCGAGCGCAATCGTTGCGGCGGCGGCGAGAAGGAATACGCGAACGGACATGGGCGAGGGATCCCGAACAATGAACACAAGAGGAGAAGGACATAGTCGCCGCTGAAACGTTCCCGCGCATATTTCGACCAACGGTCAGGGGGTTAGGCGAACGGCGGAAGCCGCTTGGCTCAGGCCGCAGGAAGCGTCAGCCGCGCCAGCAACCCGCCCAGGTCCTCGCTCTCGTCGAGGCTTACCTTGCCGCCATAGATGACCGCGACATCGCGAACGATCGCCAGCCCCAGCCCGGTGCCCGGCTTGTCGGTATCCAGCCGTGCGCCGCGCGTAAACAGCATGTCGCGCTCGCCCTCGGGGATCCCCGCGCCGTCATCCTCCACCAGAATCTCGACCATTCCGTCGGCCGGCTTCTCGACCGTGACGAACACCCGCCCACCGCCATATTTCGCGGCATTCTCGACCAGATTGCCGAGCATTTCGTCGAGGTCTTGACGTTCGACCCTGACGTTCGCGCTGCGGTCCCCGGCGATGTCGACAGTGACGTCGGGATAAAGCCTGCTGACCGCACGCTCGACCGGTCCCACGCTGTCCCACACCGTGGCGCGCGCCTGGCTCGATGCGCGCCGCCCGATCGCTCGCGCCCGCGCGAGGTGATGGTCGACTTGCCGCCGCATCACCGACGCCTCGCGGATTACGGTCTCGGCCAGGTCGGGGGCGTGTCCGGTGGCGGCATTGTTGACCACCGTCAGCGGGGTCTTGAGCGCGTGCGCCAGATTGCCGGCATGGCGCCGCGCTTCCTCGGCCTGCTCCTCGCTGTGCGCCAACAGCAGGTTCAACTCATGAACCAGCGGGTGGATTTCTTGCGGATAATCCTCGCCGATCCGGTCCTGGCGCCCGGCGCGCACCCGCACCAGCTCGCGCCGTACCCGGCGCAGGGGCCATAAGCCAAACAGCGCCTGGAGCGCGGCCAGCGCGATCAACCCCGCACCAAGCGCACCAAAGCTCCACAGCAGAGTCGTGCGCAGCGCCTCGATCTGCTCGTCGATAGCATCTCGCCGTTCCGCGACCTGGAAGCGCCAGCGGATCGGCGATCCCGGCAGGATGACATCGCGTTCCACGATTCGCAGCGGCTCGTCGGGCCCGAATTCCTTGCTATCATACTGGTGCAGCTTGGTGTCGTCATGCGCCTCGACCTTCAATCGCCGGTCCCACAGCGATCGCGAGGGGTAACAGGTCGGCGTGTCGATCTTCAGCCGACAGCTGTTGCCGGGCAGGTCGGTGATCTGGAAATAGAGCCCCGAATAGGACTCGATGAAGCGCTGGTCGGCCGGCTGGCGGTTGAAGCGCACTTCGCCGATCGGGTCGATCTCCGACGACGCCAGCATGGCATTGAGCACATAGGTCAGCTGCGCGTCGAAATTATCGACGATCGACCGCGACAGTACGCGATCGAGGGCGAAGCCGCCGCCCAACAGCAGCACGCCGATCCACAGCGCTGCCACCCCAATCATTCGCCGGGTCAGCGATCCAGTGCCCCGCGGCAATTTCCCCCCGCTCGCCGCCCGCCCCTTCGTCAATACGGGGACGTCGGCGACCGCCTCGCTCAAGCCGGCACGTCCTCAAGGCTGTAGCCAAGCCCGCGAATAGTCGTGATCACGTCGGCGCCCAGTTTCTTGCGGATGCGCGTCACGAACACCTCGATGGTGTTGGAATCACGGTCGAAGTCCTGGTCGTAGATATGCTCGATCAGCTCGGTCCGGCTGACGACCTTGCCCTTGTGGTGCATCAAATAGCTCAGCAACTTATATTCCTGCGCGGTCATCTTGACCGGCTCGCCGGCCTTGGTGACCTTGCCCGACCGCGTGTCGAGGCGAATGTCGCCCGAGATCAGCTCGCTCGACGCATTGCCCGACGCGCGGCGGATAAGGGCCCTCAGGCGCGCGATCAGCTCCTCGGTCTGGAAGGGTTTCGCGAGATAGTCATCGGCCCCGGCATCGAGCCCAGCAACCTTGTCCGACCATGAATCGCGCGCGGTTAGGACCAGTACGGGCATCCGCTTGCCCTCCTTGCGCCAGCGGTCGAGCACGGTCAGGCCGTCGATTTCGGGAAGTCCCAAGTCGAGCACCACCGCATCATAATTTTCCGTACTGCCCAGGTAATGCCCGTCCTCGCCATCGGTGGCCAAGTCGATGGCATAGCCTGCACCCTCGAGCGTGGAGCGCAGCTGGCGCCCCAAATTGGGTTCATCTTCGACGATCAGCACACGCATTCGGATCTTCCCAATAAGGTCGTTGTGGCATGAACACGCGCGAAGCTGAACGGTTGCGCAACGGCAACGAGTTGGGGCGGGGCGGGGACAAGGTCAAGACGGTTGGATTCAGAAGCAGCGAAGCCGAAAGAGACTCTACTGCCCGACCTGGTTGACGACCCGTCCAGTAGCGGCATCGACATCGACCCAGATTACCCGCCCGTCGCGGACGAACTTCAGGCGATAGGTCTCGCCGTGGAATTCAGGTCCCAGATAGTCGGCCCCGCCCATCATCGGCACCACGCGGCGCTCGATTCGCGGCAGCGGCATGGCACGGCCGTCCTGGGTCGCCCGAAACGCCCGGTCTTGGTCGCGCGGGCGCTCGGCGACGGCCGGCGCGCACAGCAGCGCTCCACCGATGGCGGCGGCGACGATCGTCGGGAACTGGCGGATCAGGTTGGTCATGTCGAAGCCGGTGGTAGGTACAAGGCATTGAATGTCCTATGAATGACCCTGTCAGCAAGCGATATGATTCGCCGCGTGACGGATTAGCCACACGCCGCTGATCTAACGATATGTTCAGAGACTGATTCAAGCCATCGGCGGTAGCGCGACGCGCTTCCACCACTGAAGATCAGGCTCTAGAGGGCGCGTATGGCTCCCCCAATTCTTTCCTATGAAGACCTCGGCCTCGTCCAGGGTGAAGGCTGGCTGTTCCGCCACCTCGACATCCATGTCGGGCCGCGTGATCGGCTGGCGCTGATCGGACGCAACGGCGCAGGCAAGACAACCCTGCTCAAATGCATCGCCGGGGTCATCGATACCGACGAGGGTAAGCGTTCGATTGTCCCGGGCAGCCGGGTCGTGCTGCTCGAACAGGATCCGGTGATGACCGCCCATGCCACGCTCGGCGAGTGGGTGCTGGCCGGCGCCGACGCCCCCGAACCGCACGAGGCCGCCGCCATCGCCGACCAGATCGGAATCGATCTCGATCGCCCGACCGTAACCGCCAGCGGGGGCGAGCGACGCCGCGCCGCGATCGTCCGCGCTCTTGCCGTCGATCCCGACGTCCTGCTGCTTGACGAGCCGACTAACCACCTCGACCTCGCGGCGATCGACTGGCTCGAACAATGGCTGGGGCGGTTCAAGGGCGCGTTTATCGTCATCAGCCACGACCGGACCTTTCTCACCCGCCTGACCAAAAGCTGCCTGTGGCTCGATCGCGGCACGATGCGCCGGGCCGAGATCGGCTTTGGCGGCTTCGATGCGTGGACCGACGCCGTTTATGCCGAGGAGGAGCGCGCCGCCGACAAGCTCGACGCCAAGCTCAAGCTCGAACTTCACTGGCTCGAGCGTGGCGTGACCGGCCGCCGCCGCCGCAACCAGGGGCGCTTGGCGAAACTCAACGAGATGCGCGCCAGCCGGGCGGCAATGCTCGGGCCCCCAGGCACCGCCGGGCTCGCGCTCGCCCGCGACGATGTGAAGACCAAGAGCGTGATCGAGGCCGACAAGGTCATCAAAAGCTTCGGCGAGCGGACGATCATCAAGGATTTCTCGCTCCGCATCCAGCGCGGCGACCGCATCGGGCTGGTCGGCTCCAACGGTGTCGGCAAGACCACTTTGCTTCGGCTCCTGACCGGCGAACTCAAGCCCGACAGCGGCACGATCCGCCAGGCCAAGACCCTGTCGGGGATCGTCATCGATCAGCAGCGCAAGCTGATGGAGCCGCAGCGGCGCGTTCGTGACGTGCTCGCCGAAGGCGGTGACTGGATCGAGGTGCGCGGGGTCAAGAAGCATGTCCGCGGCTATCTCAAGGAATTCCTGTTCGCCCCCGAACTGATCGACGCGCCCATTGGATCGCTGTCCGGCGGAGAACGCTCGCGGCTGCTGCTCGCCCGCGAATTTGCGCGCGAATCCAATCTGTTGGTTCTCGACGAGCCGACCAACGATCTGGACCTCGAAACCCTCGACCTGCTCCAGGAAGTGATCGGCGACTATGACGGAACCGTCCTTATCGTCAGCCACGACCGCGACTTCCTCGACCGCACGGTTACCGTCACCCTCGGGCTTGACGGGTCGGGCAAGGTCGACATTGTCGCGGGCGGCTATGAGGACTGGATGCGCCAACGCGCCGCCGCATCCGCGCCTAAAGCCGCGCCCAAGGCGACCGCCGCGCCCGCTCGCACCGCCGCCGCCCCGGCGCGCAAGCTGAGCTACAAGGACCAGCGCGACCTCGACCGGCTACCCGGCGAGATCGACTCGATCGAGGCCGATATCGCCCGCGCCGAGGAAGCGCTTGCCGACCCCACGCTCTACGCCCGCGACCACAAGAGGTTCGACGAGCTCACCCGGCTGATCGACGTGAGGCGCGAGGCCAAGGAAGCCGCAGAATTGCGCTGGCTCGAAGTCGCTGAAATGGCTGAGGCGCTTCCCGGCTGACCGTCGTTACGCCTGCAGATGATATTGCTTCAGCAGGTCGTACAACGTCGGCCGTGAGATCCCGAGCAGCTTGGCTGCGCCCGAGATGTTATGCTCCGTTCGTGCCAGCGCAGACCGGATCGCGCGGCGGTCCGCGACTTCGCGCGCGGCGCGCAGGTTGAGCGCCAGCTCCTCGCCCTCGTCGACCGCAGCGCGGCTTCCGGGCAGGTCGAGGTCGGCCGCGCCGACCAGCTTGCCGTCGGCCATGATCACCGCCCGCTTGAGCCGGTTCTCCAGCTCGCGGACGTTGCCCGGCCACGGATAGGCGTCGATCACCGCCAGCGCGTCGGCGCCAAGGCCATGTACTTGAGGATTCAGCTCACGCGAGAAGCGCTTGGCGAAATGCCGTGCCAGCAGCACCGCGTCGCCCGGTCGCTCGGCCAGCGTCGGGATCTTCACGACGATTTCTGCCAGCCGGTAATAAAGATCCTCGCGGAAGCTTCCGGCTACCTGCATTGCGTCGAGGTCCTGGTGGGTCGCACACACGATCCGCGTGTCGACCGCGATCGGCGAGCGCCCGCCGATCCGCTCGATCACCCGCTCCTGCAGGAAGCGCAACAGCTTGACCTGGAGCGGCAGCGGAATGTCGCCGACCTCGTCGAGGAACAGCGTGCCGCCCTGCGCCAGCTCAATCTTCCCGGGCGTCGTCTTGACCGCCCCGGTGAACGCCCCGCGCTCATAGCCGAACAGCTCGGCCTCGAGCAGGTTTTCGGGAATGGCGGCGCAGTTGATCGCGACGAACTGGCCATTGGCGCGCGGGCTGAGCTGATGGACCGCGCGGGCGAGTAACTCCTTGCCGGTGCCCGACGCGCCCAGCAGCATGACCGACACGTCGGCCCCCGCGACCCGCTCGACCGTTCGCGCCACCTTGGTCATCTCGGGCGCCGCGCTCAGCAGCGAGCCCAGGATCGTGCCACCGCCCGAGTCCCGGTCCTCGAGCAAGCGATTTTCGGCCTCGATCGCATGAAGGTGGAACGCCCGCGCCACGATCAGCCCGAGTTCGTCGATGTCGATGGGCTTGCGATAGAAATCATAGGCGCCCAACGCGATCGCCCGAAGCGCACTTTCGCGCGCGCCATGGCCCGATGCCACAATCACCTTGGTGTCGGGTTTCAGCGCCAGTATTTCGGTCAGCGTCGCGAACCCCTCGGCGGTCCCGTCGGGATCGGGCGGAAGGCCAAGGTCAAGCGTGACCACGGCCGGCTCATGGGCGCGAACCTGCTCGATCGCCGTGGCGCGGTCGCCCGCAATGACCACTCGATACCCCTCGTAGGCCCATTTCAACTGGCGCTGCAGCCCCTCGTCATCCTCGACGACTAGCAGCACTGGGAGGTTCAAATCGGTCATGCGATCTTCCGCTGGAGAGGCTCGGCCGCGGTGGCGGCGGTGAGGTGAATGACAAAGCTGCTGCCCTTGCCGGGGGTCGAGCTGACGACGAGGCGCCCGCCCATCGCATTGACCAGGCTGCGCGCCTCGAATGCGCCGACCCCAAAGCCGCCCTGCTTGGTCGATGCGAACGGCTGGAACAGGCGGTGGCGAACGAACTCGGCGTCCATTCCACACCCCGCGTCGATGATCTCGACCTGGACGCTGCTATCATCATGGCTGACCCGCACGACCACCGCAGCGCCGTCGGGCGAGGCGTCGATCGCGTTTTGAAGCAAGTGGCCGACCGCCTGCTCAAGCCCCAGCGGATCGACCAGCGCCCACAGCGAGGTATCGCCCAGCAAGCGCACGTCATGGTCGCGGCGCTTGGCGGCGACCGCAGCCGACAGCAGGTCGCGCAGCGGGGTCGGCTCGGCGCGCTCGCTGCGCTGCCCGGCCTGCGGCGACAGCCGCGCGAGCAGGTCGTTCATCTTGCCGACCGATCCTTTCAGCGTCGCGACCATGTCGGCGCGGAATTCCGGATTGTCGGCGTGGCGTTCGGCATTGCGACTGAGCAGCGACAATTGGCTAACGAGGTTCTTCACGTCATGAAGGATGAATGCGAAGCGGCGGTTGAACTCCTCGAACCGCTGGGCATTGGCGAGCGCTTCTTGGCCATGCGCTTCAGCCAGGCTCGATGCCGCCTGGCGCCCGGCGGTGCGCAGCAGGTCGAAATCCTCCCAGTCGAGCGCGCGGCGATAATCAGGCGCGGCGAGCAGGACGAGCCCGACCAGCCGGTCGTGGTGGATCAATGGCACTCCGACCCAGGCGGCTTCGTCGGCCAGCATCCAGTCTGGGATGGGCAGCTGGTCCTTGGCGCTGCCATGCTGCCGCCGTGCCGAATCGAGATCGAGGATCCGCCCCTCGGTCTCGACGATGCGCCAGAAATCGGCGGCCGGGCGCGGCTCACCGGTCGCCAGCGCCGTTCCCGTCCAGTGCCACGCCGCCGCCGGATCGATCGCCCCGCTTTCGTCGGCGACAAGTAGAAGCCCACCGGGCACGTCGAGGATGTCGGCGAAGGCCTCGATCACCCGCTCGCCGAGCGGGGCGGCGCTCCCGCCGCTGCGTCCGATCGTCCCGGTGAAGCGCAGCCATTCCGCGCGATAGTCATAGCGATGCTCGAAGAAATGCTTGGCCAGCTTGACCTTGGTCCATGCCCGCGCCCGCGACGACGGCAGCAGAACGACCGCGCCAAGCGTCATGATCGCGATCCCGATCACGCTCAGGCCACGCGACCAGTCCCACCCGCTGCCGCGAAGCGCGGTCGCCAGGAAGGCCATCATGATGAAATAGGCGCAGATCGCGAGAAGCGACAGCGACTGAAAGGTGGCGGCGTGCGACAGGCGGATGCGCCAGCCCGAATCGCGATCGCGGCTAAGCGCGAACAGCGGTACCGTCGCGGCGATGACCAGCCCGCGCCACACGACCAGTCCGTCGGCAAGCGGCGCCCCCAGATAGGCCAATGTGTAGAGATTGAGGTCATAGCCCCACGTCGCGGCAAGCGCGAACATCGCCAGCTTGATCGATCCCCGGCTGGACGGCGCCGCCTGGGCATAGACATTGTGGATGATGATCAGCGCGCCCGCCGCCATCACCACCCGCAGCAGGCGCGATGTCTCGTCGAACGCCCGGGTCAATTCGGGGGTCATCGCCGCAGTCAGCGCAAACAGGCCAAGGATCAGCTCGAGCCCGATGACAAGCGCCTCGGCACCGAACACTAGCCGCAGCCCGCGCGCGGCAGCCTCGCCCTTCGCCGACGCCGCGCCCGACAGATTGTATAGGATTACCACCCACAACAGGTTGCGGACGGTCTCGGCCAGCACCGGCAGCGGCGCGGTCGGCCCCTCGATCGCGACCAGCCACGCCCAGGCGGCGGTAATGGCATAAGCGGCAAGCAGCAGAAACTGGTCGCGCCGGGTCACGCCCGCGCGCAGCCGCCACAGCAACAGCACGGCAAAACCGACCGCCGCCAGAGCGTGGGTCCAAAAGGCCGCCGAGGCCAAGGGTGTCAAATCGCCCGACATGCCACCACTGTCGGCAAAATTTACAAAGAAGTGGTGAACGCTTGGCGGCTGCGCTCTTTTATCCCAGTGGTGCGGGCGAAGGAAATTGGCATGGGCAAACGGTTGGTTGGATCGAGCGGGATCGAGGTTGCGCCGCTCGTGCTAGGTGGCAACGTGCTGGGCTGGACCGCCGACGAGGTGACCAGTTTTGCGCTGCTCGACCGCTTCGTCGATGCCGGAGGTACAATGATCGACACCGCCGACGCCTATTCGGCATGGGTGCCCGGTCACACGGGCGGAGAGAGCGAGACGGTCATCGGCAAGTGGCTCCGCCAGTCGGGCAAGCGCGATCGGGTTGTGATCGCCAGCAAGGTCGGGATGATGACGGGGCTCGCTCCCGACACCGTCACCGCCGCCTGCGACGCGTCGCTCAAGCGGATGGGGATCGACATGATCGACCTCTATTATCAGCACAAGGACGACGAGGGCGTTCCGCTTGCCGACAGCCTTGGCGCGTTCGACGCGCTGGCCAAGGCCGGCAAGATCCGCGCCATCGGCCTGTCCAACTTCGCGCCACCCCGGATCGAGGAAGCACTTGCCGCCGCGCACCACCATGGGCTGATGGCTCCGTGCGCATATCAGGGTTGGTACAACATGCTCGAGCGCGACAAATATGAAGGGGCGCTGCAGGACTTCGTGACCCGGAACGATCTTGCGATGTTCCCCTTCTACAGCCTCGCCAACGGCTATCTGACCGGCAAATATCGCTCGGAAGCCGACCTTGCGAAGTCGGTCCGCGGGGTCCGCAGCCGCAACTATCTGATGGGCAAGGGCGTGGCCGTCCTTGCCGCGCTGGACGCGGTTTCGGCCGAGACCGGGGCTCCGCTGGCAGCCGTCGCGATTGCCTGGACCCGAGATCGGCCGGGCGTGACGGCGCCCATCGCCAGTGCGACGACCCTTGCGCAGCTCGACGAGCAGTTGCGGGGCCTGACGCTCGAGCTCAGTGCGAGCCAGGTCGAACATCTCGACCAGTCAAGTACTTAACCCGCCGGCACCAGTTCGATAACGTCGATCTGCGATTCAAAGGTCGGGTGCGGCATGATCAGGCGCCACTGGCGCGGCCCCAGCCGTTCGATATAACCCGCCACGTCGCGATCGGGATCGCCGCCATATTGCATCGCGCGATTCTCGTCGCCTAGCATGAGCGTCCCCAGGAATATGTTGCGCATTGCATCGCCGGGGAAAATCAGCCCGACCTGGCGTTGCGACCCGGTCAGCTTGGCAAAACCCTGCACGTTGCGCTCTTGCCTGACTCGGCAGACGAACGGCGGGTAGGTGACGAAGTCGAGCATCCCGGCCGACTTGGCGCCAAGCTTGATCGTCCGGCAGCGATAGGTGCCGTTGGGGATTGCGGGCCCGGGCAGCGCCGCGTCGGGGCGAAGCAGCGCGCCCTCGGCATCGATCTTTGGCCCCGCGCCAGAACGTCGCGCCGAGGCCAGGCCATTGACGAACGCGGGCCGCCAGTCGCGCAAGCGCGCCCGATCCGCCACCGTCGCGACAAGGTGCCAGTCGCGCGTCGGCTGGTCGACCAATGCCCCTTCGCGGTCGAGCGTTCGCTCCATGGAAGCGCAGCCGCCCAGCGGGAGGACGGCGAGGGACAGGGAAACTGAAAGGAAAAAGGACGGGGAATGACGCATTGGCCAAGGCTAGGACGAGGCCGCCCCGTCGGCAAGTCGCCTATTGCGCAGTCCAGCCGCCATCGACCGACATGTTCGCCCCGGTGATCGATCGGGCGTCGTCGCGGCACAGGAACAGCGCCAGCGCCGCCACTTCCTCGGGGGTGACGAATTTCTTGGTCGGCTGCGCGGCAAGCAGGACGTCGTTCATCACCTGATCGCGGGTTAGTCCACGCGCCTTCATCGTGTCGGGGATTTGGTTTTCGACCAAGGGCGTCCAGACATAGCCCGGCGAAATGCAATTGACCGTTATCCCGTCGGTCGCGACTTCCAGCGCAATGGTCTTGGTTAGCCCGGCGATGCCATGCTTGGCCATGACATAGGCGCTCTTGTTGGGGCTCGCGACCAGGCTGTGAGCTGAGGCAGTCGACAGGATCCGGCCCCATTTCTTCGCCTTCATCAGCGGCACGACGGCGCGCGTCAGGTACCAGGCCGCGTTCATGTTGAGCGCGATGATCTTTTCATATTGCTCGGGCGGAAAATCCTCGATCGGGGCGACGTGCTGCATCCCGGCATTGTTGACGATGATGTCGGGGCCGCCGGTCGCCTCGTGGCACGCCTTGACCATCGCCTCGATCGCGGCCGGATCGGTCATGTCGGCGTTGCTGTAATATGCGTTCGCGCCCGCCGTTGCCTCAAGCGCGGCCCGCTCGGTCTCGATCGCGGCGGCGTCACCGAAGCCGTTGATCGTGACGCTCGCGCCCTCGGCGGCGAAAGCTTTCGCAATGGCCAGGCCAATGCCCGACGTCGAGCCGGTGACGATCGCGGATTTGCCTTTGAGCAGCATCAGGAAACTCCTGTGGAAAGGATTGGCTTGGAAAGATCGAACGAGGCACTTTTGCCGGTGGCGATATTCTCGGCAACTAGGCGCGCGTTGGCCATCGCCTGCGCCACCGATGCTTGCCCCGCCTGCCAGTGTTCGCGCATCGTCCGCGCCGAAAATTCATAGTCCCGCGAGCCGCCTTCCCAAGCATTGGCGCGATAGATGAGCTGGACAAGGTTGACCGGGCGATCAGTCGCAAGTTCGGCGCATTTGCGCGCGGCGGGAGTGTCGCGAAGTTTGGCCGGAAGCTCGTCCAGCAGGGCCCGGACGGCTTCGCGCGCGGCGAGGATCTTCATTGCCTCGGTCGAGACTTGCCGCGTCCGGCTGGAGAAGCGGATTTCCTTTTCGCGCGCCATCACGTCCATGATCGTACGCGGGCGTTCGGCGGCGGTGGCAGTAAACAGGTCGACCTGGAACACCAGTATCTCGCCGAGCTGCTCCTCAAGCAGATAGGTCAGCGGGGTGTTCGAAACGAGCCCGCCATCCCAATAGTGGCAGCCGTCGATCTCGACCGGCGGAAAGCCCGGCGGCAGCGCGCCCGACGCCATGATGTGGCGCGCATCGATCGTTTCGCGTTCGGTATCGAAGAAGCGGAAATTGCCGCTGTCGACATCGACCGCGCCGACCGACAGTCGCATCGGCCCCTTGTTGACCAGATCCCAGTCGACCAGCCGATCGAGCGTAGCGACCAGCGGGGAGGGGTCGTAATAGCTCAGCGCGGCGGCGCTCCCCGGGGGCGCAAAGGTTGGCGACAGCATCCGCGGACGGAAGAATCCCGGCACCCCCGACAGCGCGACAAACCCTGCCGACCATTCGTGGAGGAATTCGCGTTCGCGCTCGTCGCCAAGGATCGGGAAGCTCGGCAGAGAACTTGATACCGTCGTCCAGAAATCGCGCAGCGCGGCGACCCGCGTGTCGGGCGGATTGCCTGCAATCAGCGCGGCATTGACCGCCCCGATCGAGATACCTGCCACCCAGTCGATCTCGATCCCGCCTTCGGCCAGCGCCTCGGCGACGCCCGCCTGATAGCTTCCCAGCGCACCCCCGCCCTGAAGCACCAGCGCCACTGTTTCGGGCAGCGGCAGGGCGCCGGCGTGGCGCATCGAGTGGTTGTTGTCCGCATCGGCCATGCCCCTAGATGGCTTGTGCAGCGCAGCAAGCCAAGTCCCGCGCGAGCTTCCCCCGATTGAATGTTTTGCAACCGCCACGTCATCCGCGCATTAAGCCGGACGACAGGGAGAAGATCATGCGGCTCGACGACCAGCGCGAAAGCAGCAATTTCGAAATTGATTCGGGACGCGGCGGCGGCGGCGGAATGGGCTTTGGCGGCGGTGGCGGCGGGCTTGGCATGATTTTCGGCCTGATCGCCAGCCGCTTCGGCATCGTCGGCATCATCATCTTCGCACTCGGCTATTGCGCGCTGACCTCGCTCGGCGGGCTCGGCGGCGGGATGATCAGCTCGCCTTCGACCAGCCAGTCGCCAGCGGGCGCTGGCGCTTCAGGAGTGATCGATCCGACCACCGAGCGCTTCGCCAACAAAATCCTCGGCTCGACCGAGGATACGTGGGCCAAGATCTTTGCTGCGGCGGGCCAGAAATATGAGCCGACCCCGATCCATTATTATCGCTCGGGCACGACCTCAGGCTGCGGCGCGGCGCAATCGGCGATGGGCCCCTTCTATTGCCCGACCGACAAGAAGATCTACCTCGACGCCAGCTTCTTCGACGAGCTGTCGCAGCGTTTCCAGGCGCCGGGCGATTTCGCGGAGGCATATGTCATCGCGCATGAGGTCGGCCATCATGTCCAGGACCTCGAAGGCACGCTCGACAAGGCGCACAACGCCCAGGCGCGAATGGGCGACACGCAGGGCAATGCCGTCCAAGTCGGGGTCGAGCTGCAGGCCGATTGCTATGCCGGAGTGTGGGCCAAGAATGCCCGCGATTCCAAGGGGCAAGCGATCATGGAAGCCGGCGATATCGAGGAAGGACTCAAGGCCGCTAATGCCATCGGCGACGACACACTCCAGCGAGAGTCCCAAGGCCGGGTGATGCCCGACAAGTTCACCCACGGTTCCTCGGCCCAACGCGTCGCGGCGCTGCGCAAGGGCTATGAAACGGGCGACCCCGCCCAGTGCGCGATGTGATTATTCCCTCCCCGGCCCAGCGGACCGGGGGAGGAACTTGCCTATAGCCGGACCAGCATCTTGCCCGTGTTCTTGCCGGTGAAAAGCCCCATGAATGCCTCCGGCTGCTGCTCTAGCCCGTCGACGATCGTGTCGCGGCTCTTGACCTTGCCGGCCGCGATCCAGCCGCCCATTTCCTCGTAGAACTTCGGGAATTGTGCCGCATAGTCGGTGTAGATGAAGCCCTGCACGCGGATCCGCATCGCGATGATCCGCATGATGAAGCGGAAGCAGGTGGGCTCGCCCTTGTTGTAGTTGGCGATCATCCCGCAAATCGCGAAGCGCGCATCCTTGTTGGCATGGGCAAAGGCGGCATCGAGATGGTCGCCCCCGACATTGTCGAAGTAGACGTCGATGCCGTTCGGCGCGGCTTCACCAAGCTGCTTGACGAGGCTGCCTGCCTTGTAGTCTATCACCTTGTCGGCGCCGAGCGACTTGACGAATTCGCATTTCTCGGGCCCGCCGGCGGAGCCGATCACGGTCATGCCGCGGGCCTTGGCAATCTGGACCACTGCGGATCCGACCGCGCCGCCTGCCGCCGATACGAACACGACATCGCCTGGCTTGGCCGACGCGGCGTCGAACAGGCCGAAATAGGCGGTCCCGCCGGTCAGGCCGAGGTTACCCAAGAAATCCTCGATCGGCACGCCAAGTTCAGGCAGCTTGTTGAGCGCCGCCGCTGGGACCACCGCCTCGTCGCGCCAGCCCAGCATGTGCATCACCTTGTCACCGACCGCGAAGCCTGCAGCGCGGCTTTCGATCACTTCGCCGACTGCGCCGCCCTCCATCGGAGCGTCGATGGCGAACGGCGGGACATAAGATTTCACGTCGTTCATCCGCCCGCGCATATAGGGGTCGACCGACACGAAGCTGTTCTTGACGCGGACCATGCCGTCGCCAAGTTCGGGCGCTATGTCCTTGAGGGCGAAATTCTCGGCGGTGGGCATTCCTTGCGGGCGGCTCATCAAATGCCAGGCGCGGGCCATATCTGTCTCCTGAAGTCTGGTTGTTGGTTGACGCCCGCCTTGCCCCCGCGCGGCGCAAAAAGAAAGCGCCGGTGGAGGGGGCTCCACCGACGCTTCCTCTGCGGCCCGGCCTGTGGAGGCGGGCCGAAGCGGGTTAGCGCTTGTCGTCGGGATAAGTGCCCGAGAAGCTGCGTTCGAGGTTGTGCGGACCTTCGCTCATTTGCGATTGCTGGCGATCCTCTCCGTGGCCAAACCCGTGATCGCGCTGGTCACTGGAGTTGCGTTCGTCGAACGAGCGCTCTTCGGTGAGCCCTCGCTTTGCCTCATCGGCGGGTTGCGTGAGGAACAGCCGATCGCCCTCGATGCGGTCGATCGACGCACAGCCGAGCGACTTGTGAACACCTCCCTGACTGTCCTTGGTCAGGATGATCTTGTCGCCGCGCACCTTGTCGACCACGCCGACGCTCTGCTCGTCCGACCCGACCACTTCCATGTGCTCGCGCACCTGGGCCAGCATCTGGCGCTTGGTCTGGCGAGTGCCGCGCCATGACGAAAAATCATTGTCGAACTTCGACTGATGCTCCCGGCGATATTCATCATAGTCATGGTCGAGCGCGTCGATCTGGCGCTGGCGCCATTCGCTGTAATGCGGGTCGTGATCGCGGGTTCGCGGGGCCGGCCGGCCAGAGCGGTCGCCGAACATGGCGCCGGCTGCCGCGCCGACCGCTGATCCGAAGCCGCCGCCACGCTGGCGTTCCTCGCGATACCGTTCGCCCGGATTGCCGCCGCCGCGACCATAATCGCCCGCGAACGGCCGGTAGTCGTCGCGCGGACGCTCCTGCGAACGATCAAACTGGCCGCGCTCGTTGCGATCCCACTCAGGCTGGCGGGTCGACGACGAGGCACCATAATTGCCGCGCGGGGGTTCGCTGGGCCGCGATCCAACCGAACGATCGTCGCGATCACGCCGACGCTCGGCGTCATCGTCACCGAACCAGCTTGAAATCTCTTCGCCGGCGCGTTCGAAAAAGCCGCGTCCGCCGCTGCTGTGACCTTCCGGCTGGCGCTCGCGGTCGGAGCGATGGCGAGCGCCGAACTGCTCGTCTCGCGGATTTTCGTAACGGTCGTTGGCCATGATCATGCTCTCCCAGTAACCGGCCCCCGCCGCACTTCTTGTTTGAGGTCGATCAACGAAGCGCCTCGTTCAAGCGTTCCCGCAAACGCGTGGCGCCGGGCCAGTCTGAGCAGGCACGGCGCTGAAGCGAAGCGAAAGGGGCGGCGGCAAAACAGGGCGTTGCCAGCGGGCGCGAGCACCGCTAATGGGCCTGTCACCGACGGCGCGGGGCTGTAGCTCAGATGGGAGAGCGCTGCAATCGCACTGCAGAGGTCAGCGGTTCGATCCCGCTCAGCTCCACCACCCGCCGTCGCCCAGCTACCCGCTCCACGGGATCCCAAATATTCGCACAGAGCCTTGATCGGGCTGGACCGCCGGGTTCGCCCGAGGCATGGCGCGCGCTGAGCGCAAGATCGAGGGAAGCAAAAGTGGGCTATGTCGACAAGGGTGACGTAAAGGTCGCCGCTGAACTTGCCGCCTTCATCGACGATCGGGCGTTGGCCGGCACCGGGCTGGATCCTGCCGCCTTCTGGGCTGGGTTTGCTGCACTGTTCGCGCGTTTCGCCCCTGAGAATGCCGCGCTGCTGGCTGTCCGTGATAACCTCCAGGCGAAGATCGATGCATGGCATGGCGAGCGCGCCGGGCGGCCTATCGACCAGGCCGATTATCAGGCGTTTCTTCGCCAGATCGGCTACCTTGTTCCCGAGCCCGCGCCATTCGCCGTCACCACGATCAACGTCGACGACGAGATTGCGCGGATGGCAGGCCCGCAACTGGTCGTGCCGGTGCTTAACGCGCGCTTCCTGCTCAACGCCGCCAACGCCCGTTGGGGCAGCCTCTACGATGCGCTGTACGGGACCGATGCGCTGCCCGGCGGGGCGTCGGGCAAGGGCTATGACCCGGTCCGCGGCGCGCAGGTCATTGCCTGGGCGAAGACATTTCTCGACGAGGCGTTCCCGCTCGCGGCGGGTTCATGGACCGACTATTGCGGTGGCGCTCTCAACCTTGCCGACCCCTCCCAGTTGGTCGGCACGGCGGGCGACAACTTCCTCCTTCGCCACAACGGGCTGCATATCATACT
The DNA here is from genome assembly GCF_036663775.1 of Sphingomonas sp. RB1R13. Classification (NCBI taxonomy): domain Bacteria; kingdom Pseudomonadati; phylum Pseudomonadota; class Alphaproteobacteria; order Sphingomonadales; family Sphingomonadaceae; genus Sphingomonas; species Sphingomonas sp. RB1R13. Next base: position 556,943 of record NZ_JAXOJM010000001.1, on the reverse strand, counting down.
GGTGATCGACAAGGCGCACCCCGTGGGCGCGGGCGATCCTGCCGGTCTGGCCGACCTAGTACTGGAATCGGCACTGACCGCGATCGTCGATCTCGAGGATTCGATTGCCGCGGTCGATGCCGAGGACAAGGTCGCAGCTTATTCGAACTGGCTCGGCGTAATTGACGGCAGCCTGTCGGCCAGCTTCACCAAGGGCGGCCAGACGCTGACCAGAGCGCTTGAGCCCGACCGCCATTTCACCGCGCTCGACGGGTCCCAAATCATGCTCCCCGGTCGAAGCCTGCTGTTCGTCCGCAACGTCGGCCACCTGATGACCAATCCCGCAGTCCTCCTCGCCGATGGACGTGAAGCGCCCGAGGGGATCCTCGACGCCATCGTCACCAGCCTGATCGGGATGCACGACCTTGCCGGCAGCAGCGCCTTTACCAACAGCCGGACGGGGTCGATCTACATCGTCAAGCCCAAAATGCACGGCCCCGACGAGGCCGCCTTCACCAACCGCTTGTTCGACGCGGTCGAGGACCTGCTCGGGCTCGCGCGCTACACGGTCAAGGTCGGCGTGATGGACGAGGAACGCCGCACCTCGGCCAATCTCGCCGCCTGTATCGCCGCGGTGAAGGACCGCATCGTGTTCATCAACACCGGCTTCCTCGATCGCACCGGGGACGAGATGCACACCTCGATGCGGGCGGGAGCGATGATCCGCAAGGGCGAGATGAAGAACAGCGCATGGATCAAGGCCTATGAGGACCGTAACGTCCAGATCGGGCTCGCCTGCGGCCTGTCTGGCAAGGCTCAGATCGGCAAGGGGATGTGGGCCGCGCCCGACTGCATGGCCGACATGCTTAACCAGAAGATCGGCCATCCGCTGACCGGCGCCAACACCGCCTGGGTGCCAAGCCCGACCGCCGCCACGCTCCACGCGACGCATTACCACCGCGTCGACGTGTTCGCCCGGCAACGTGAGCGCATGGCCGAACCGATCGCCTCGCTCGATGCGCTGCTCGATGTCCCCGTCGCCCACGGCCAAAACTGGTCGCGCCAGGAGGTGCTCGAGGAACTCGACAATAATGCGCAGGGCATTCTGGGTTACGTCGTCCGCTGGATCGACCAGGGTGTGGGCTGCTCCAAGGTCCCTGACATTCATGACGTCGGGTTGATGGAGGATCGCGCGACGCTGCGCATTTCGTCGCAGCACATGGCCAACTGGCTGCTGCACGGCGTCGCCACCCGCGCCGAGGCCGACGCCGCATTCGTGTCCATGGCGGCGAAAGTCGACGGCCAGAATGAGGGCGATCCGCTCTATCTACCAATGGCTGGCAATCCCGACAGCCTGGCGTGGCAAGCCGCCCGCGCACTGGTGTTTGAAGGGGTCGAGCAGCCCAATGGCTACACCGAACCGCTGCTCCACCAATATCGCGCCCGGGCGAAAGCCAGACCCGATTAAGGCCATCGACGCGAACAATATGCGCCGCGATGGACTAGAAAGAGGGCCAATTGGGCAAGATTCTTTCATTCTGGCGACGTTCAGCAGCCGCTTGTCTGCTTCCTTCGTCCACCCTCTTGCAAAGCGTCGCGCTTGCCGCCTTGGATGCCGCCACGACGATCGCTCCGGGGTCGAATCACCGCCTCCGGCACAACAGGGACAGTTTGACATGGCCAAGTGGATTGCCGCGGCGCTCGCCGCGACCATCGTCCTGACCGGGTGCAGTAAGAGCGGCGGCGACGCCAATTCGCCCAAGCTCCTGAACGTCAGCTACGATCCGACTCGTGAGTTGTACAAGGACATCAACACCGCTTTTGCCGCCTCGTGGAAGAAGGACCACAAACAGGACGTGGCCTTCGAGATGAGCCACGGCGGGTCGGGCAAGCAGTCGCGCGCGGTCATCGACGGGCTTGGCGCCGACGTCGTCACGCTGGCGCTGGCCGGCGATATCGACGCCATTGTCGAAAAGAGCCACAAGCTGCCCGCTAACTGGCAGACGCTTCTGCCCGACAATAGCGCGCCCTACACGTCGACGATCGTGTTCCTGGTGCGCAAGGGCAATCCAAAAGGGATCCGCGACTGGGGTGACTTAGTCAAGCCGGGGGTCGAAGTGATCACCCCCAATCCCAAATCATCGGGCGGCGCGCGCTGGAACGTGCTTGCGGCGCTCGCCTGGGGCCGCGCCACCCTCGGCTCGGACCAGAAGGCCGAAGCCTTCGTTGGCGAGCTGTTCAACCATGTCCCGGTGCTCGACAGCGGCGCGCGCGGCGCGACCACGACCTTCGTCGAGCGCGGTATCGGCGACGTGCTGATTGCGTGGGAGAATGAGGCGCTCCTCGCGCAGCAGAAGCTGGGCAAGGACAAGGTTCAGATGATCGTGCCCTCGGTATCGGTCCTCGCCGAGCCCCCGGTCGCGGTGATTGACGAAAATGCGAAGAAGCATGGCACGACCGAGATCGCCAACGCCTACCTCAAGTTCCTTTACACCCCCGAAGCGCAGGAACTGATCGCGAAGAACTTCTATCGTCCGCGCGACCCGGTGGTCGCCGCCAAACATGCCGCCGACTTCCCCCAGCTCAAGCTGGCGACGATCGGCGACTTCGGCGGGTGGAAGGTCGCCCAGAAGAAATATTTCGCTGACGGCGGACTGTTCGACACGATCATGGCGAAGAAGGCCAACTGACCAGCGCAATGGCCTTGCCGGCCGCGCCGGACACGGGATTTGTACCGCACCTGCCGCGGCCGACGCCCCGTGTCCGGCGCATTCGCCGGTCGATCATTCCCGGCTTCGGGCTGACGCTGGGGCTGACCATCGCCTGGCTGTCGGCGATCGTATTTCTGCCGCTGGCGGCGCTGCTGCTCAAGGCGGCGGGGATGGGCCCGGCAGAGTTCGCGACTGCGGCACTCAGCACCCGCGCCATCGCCGCCTACAAGGTCAGTTTCGGCACGGCGATGGCGGCCGCGCTGATCAACGCTTTGTTCGGGACACTGATTGCGTGGGTGCTTGTGCGCTATCGTTTTCCCGGGCGGCGGCTGGTTGGGGCGATGGTCGACCTGCCTTTCGCGTTGCCGACTGCGGTCGCCGGGATCGCGCTCACGACCCTCTATGCCGAGAACGGCCTGATCGGCGGACTGCTCGCCCCGCTCGGGGTCAAGGTCGCCTTTACCTGGATCGGCATCACCGTCGCCTTGACCTTCGTCGGACTGCCGTTCGTTGTCCGCGCGATCGAGCCGGTGCTCGCCGACCTTGGCCATGATGTCGAGGAAGCCGCCGCCACGCTTGGCGCCAATCGCCTGCAAACCTTCAACCGGGTGATTTTCCCGGCTATCTTTCCTGCGCTGCTTACCGGCTTCGCGATGGCGTTCGCGCGCGGGGTCGGCGAATATGGCTCGGTCATCTTCATCGCCGGCAACATGCCCTACAGAACCGAAATCGCGCCGCTGCTGATTGTCACGCAGCTCGAGCAATATGACTATAACGGCGCCAGCGCGATCGCCGTCGTGCTGCTGCTCGCCTCCTTCTCGGTGCTGGTCGTGCTCAACCTTTATCAAAGCTGGATCGCACGGCGCGGGGAGCGCGGCGAATGAGACGCGCGGTCGGGCATGGCCGGCGCGGAAGCACCGTCCTCATTGTCATTGCGCTGGCGTTCCTGGCGCTGATGCTTGCGTTGCCGCTGGCGACGGTGTTCGGCCAGGCACTCGATCATGGCGTGCCCGCCTTTCTCGATGCGATCCGTCAGCCTGACGCGTTGGCAGCGATGCGCCTGACCCTCACCGTCGCTGCGATCGCCGTCCCTGCCAATGTCATCTTTGGGCTCGCCGCGAGCTGGGCGATCACCAAGTTCGACTTCCCCGGCAAAAGTCTGCTGACCAGCCTCATCGACCTGCCGCTGTCGGTCTCGCCGGTGGTATCGGGACTGATCTATGTCCTTTTGTTCGGGGCACAAGGATGGTTCGGTGAGTGGCTCGCCGAGCATGACGTGCAGATCATCTTCGCGGTGCCCGGGATCGTGCTAGCCACGATGTTCGTCACCTTCCCCTTCGTCGCGCGCGAGCTCATCCCTCTGATGCAGGGCCAGGGCCGCGACGACGAGGAAGCCGCGCTGTCGCTGGGCGCCACCGGTTTCCAGACCTTTTTCCGTGTGACCCTGCCCAACATCCGCTGGGGGCTGCTCTACGGCGTCCTCCTCTGCAACGCCCGTGCGATGGGCGAATTCGGTGCAGTGTCGGTTGTCTCGGGGCACATCCGCGGCCAGACCAACACCATGCCGCTCCATGTCGAGATCCTTTATAATGAATATGATTATGTTGCGGCCTTCGCCGTCGCCGCGCTGCTCGCCTTGCTCGCGCTCGTGACGCTGGGGCTCAAGACGCTGCTTGAATGGCGCTATGGCCACGGCCCTGCGGGAGCGGCGCATTGAGCATCTCGCTCCGCAATATCAGCAAGACGTTCGGCAATTTCGCCGCGCTCCACGACGTCAGCCTCGATGCGCGCGACGGCGAGTTCCTCGCCCTGCTCGGCCCCTCGGGTTCGGGCAAGACGACCCTGCTGCGGATCATCGCCGGGCTCGAATTTCCCGATAGCGGGCAGGTCTTCTTCGATGACGAGGATGTCACCGACCTGAAGGCCGCCGCCCGCCGCGTGGGTTTCGTCTTCCAGCACTATGCGCTGTTTCGCCACATGAGCGTCGCCGACAATGTCGCCTTTGGGCTTGCCGTCCGCAAGCGCCGCGACCGTCCGCCCGCCCGCGAGATCAAGCGTCGCGTCGGCGAATTGCTCGAGCTGGTCCAGCTCGGTGGCCTCGGCGATCGTTATCCGGCGCAGCTGTCGGGCGGCCAGCGGCAGCGGATCGCGCTGGCCCGCGCGCTGGCGGTCGAACCGCGCCTGCTGCTGCTCGACGAGCCGTTCGGCGCGCTGGATGCCAAAGTCCGCAAGGATCTGCGCCGCTGGCTGCGCACGCTTCACGACAGCATGGGGGTAACGTCGGTGTTCGTCACCCACGACCAGGAAGAGGCGCTCGAACTCGCCGACCGGGTCGTCGTCATGGATTATGGCCGGATCGAGCAGGTCGCCGCGCCGCGAACGATTTACGATCGGCCCGAAAATGCCTTCGTCTACGACTTTGTCGGGGACAGCAACAAGCTGCCCGTGGTGATGGTCAAGGGCGTCCCCAGCTTCCACAACCGTCCGTTGGCGCTACGCCTGCCGGCCGCGCCCGATGGACCCGCCGACCTGTGGTTCCGCCCGCACGAAGTGCGGCTGACCAATGGCGAAGGCGCGCTCGAAGGCCGTGTAACCCTCATCCTTCCCCGTGCCGGAACGCTGCGGGTCGAAGCCGAGGTTGACGGCCTCCCGCGCCCGGTCGAACTCGACCTGCCGCTCGATGCACCGGTGGCCTATGGCGAGCTGGTGCGATTCATTCCGACCGAACCGCGGATCTTCGACGCTTAGGCCCTTTGCTGATCAATCCAGCCGTCGCGCGCCCTCCCGCCGCACGTCGGCGATCGTGGGCATTCCGTTGACCGCCATCATCAGGTCGGCTTCGGCGAGAATGCAGCCCAGCGCATGCGCCGCCCCTTCGGCGCCGCCCAGCACCAGCCCGTAATAATAGGGCCGCCCGACCCCGACCATGCGCGCCCCCAGCGCCAGCGCTTTCACCACGTCGCTGCCCGACCGCACCCCGCTGTCGAACAGCACCGGCACTTCGCCCGCCGCCGCGACCACCCCGGGCAGGCAGTCGATCGCGGCGATCCCGCCATTGGCCTGGCGCCCGCCGTGATTGGAGCAATAAATGCCGTCCGCCCCAGCCTCGACCGCGCGGCGGGCATCGTCTGGGTGGCAGATCCCCTTGAGCAGGATCGGCAGGCTGGTCAGCGATTTCAGCCAGCCGATGTCGTCCCACGTCAGCACCCGCCCGAACAGGCTGGCCCATAGCGTCACCGCCTCCTGGCGATTGCCCTCGACCGGTTTGCCGAGCAGTTTGAGGAACACCGGATCGGAGAAATAATTCTCCATCACATGGCCCTTGAGCTGCGGGAAACTGCCGTTGTTGAGGTCGCGCGGGCGCCAGCCGGTGACCCATGTGTCGAGGGTCACGACGATCGCCTTCGCCCCCACCGCTTCGGCTCGGGCGACCAGGCTCTGCGCCAGATCCTCGTCCTTGGGGGTGTAGAGCTGGAAGAAGCAGGGCGTCTCACCTGCGGCTGCGATCACGTCCTCGACTGGATCGTTGGACAGCGTCGAGGCGATCAACGGCACTCCGCTCATTGCCGCCGCGCGCGCCGCCGCGATGTCGCCATGCCCGTCGCTCGTCGCCAACCCGGTTACCCCGATCGGCGCCATGAACAGCGGCGAGGGAAAGGTCATCCCGAACAGCTCGACCGACAGGTCGCGGACGCGCGTGTCGATCATCATCCGCGGGATCATTCCCCAGTCGGCAAAGGCGCTGGCATTGCGGCGCTGGGTTGCCTCGTCGCCGCACCCGCCCTGGACATAGTCGAGCAGATAGGGCGGCATGGCCTTCGCCGCCGCGGCCTCCATCGTCGCGAAATCGACCGGCACTTTGGGCAGTATGCCCTGCAGGCCCTGGCCGTAGATCAGATTCTGGTAATCGCCATAGTGCGGCATGCACGCATCCCTTTTTTCGCTAACGCACCTGCTTCTAACGTCAGCTCAATTGGCTATAGCGGCAGCAAGCAAAGGGGAAGTCCATGAAAACTCGTGCCGCCGTCGCGTTCGAGGCCAAGCAGCCGCTCGAGATCGTCGAGCTAGACCTCGATGGCCCACGCGCCGGCGAAGTGCTGGTCGAAATCATGGCGACGGGCATCTGCCACACCGATGCCTACACGCTCGACGGGCTCGACAGCGAGGGGATCTTCCCCTCCGTGCTGGGCCATGAAGGCGCGGGCATCGTGCGCGAGATCGGCGCGGGGGTGACCTCGGTTGCGGTCGGCGATCATGGGATCCCGCTTTACACCCCCGAATGCCGCCAGTGTAAGTCGTGCCTCAGCGGCAAGACCAACCTGTGCACCGCGATCCGCGCTACGCAGGGCAAGGGAGTCATGCCCGACGGGACGTCCCGCTTTTCGTACAAGGGCCAAAGCGTCTTCCATTACATGGGCTGTTCCACCTTTTCGAACTTCACCGTCCTGCCCGAGATCGCGGTGGCGAAGATCCGCACCGACGCGCCGTTCAAGACAAGCTGCTACATCGGCTGCGGCGTGACCACCGGGGTCGGCGCGGTGGTCAATACCGCCAAGGTTCAGGTCGGCGACAATGTCATCGTCTTCGGTCTCGGCGGGATCGGGCTAAACGTGCTCCAAGGCGCGCGGATGGCCGGTGCGGGGATGATCGTCGGGGTCGATATCAACCCCGACCGTCAGGAATGGGGCAAGAAGTTCGGGATGACCCACTTCGTCAACCCGAAGACCATTGAAGGCGATATTGTTGCGCATCTGGTGGCGCTGACCGACGGCGGGGCGGACTATACCTTCGACTGCACGGGCAATACGACCGTGATGCGCCAGGCGCTGGAAGCCTGCCATCGCGGCTGGGGGACGTCGATCATCATCGGTGTCGCCGAAGCGGGCAAGGAAATCTCGACCCGCCCGTTCCAGCTGGTCACCGGGCGCAACTGGCGCGGGACGGCGTTCGGCGGGGCCAAGGGCCGCACCGACGTGCCCAAGATCGTCGACTGGTACATGAACGGCAAGATCGAGATCGACCCGATGATCACCCATGTCCTGACGCTCGACGAGATCAACAAGGGGTTCGACCTGATGCACGCTGGACAAAGCATCCGCTCGGTCGTGGTCTACTAGATGGAGACCGTCTCGACCGTCCGCGCTCACGGTGGCACGCAGGGCGTCTACAAGCACGCCTCGTCGGCGACCGGGACCGAGATGGTCTTCTCGGTGTTCGTCCCCGACCATGCCGAAGGCGTGAAACTGCCCGTCGTCTGGTATCTGTCGGGGCTGACCTGCACGCACGCAAACGTCACCGAGAAGGGTGAATATCGCGCCGCCTGTGCCCGCCATGGCCTGATCTTCGTCGCCCCCGACACCAGCCCGCGGGGCGAGGGCGTCGCCGATGCCGAGGGCTATGACTTTGGCCAGGGCGCGGGCTTCTACGTCGATGCGACCGAGGCCCCGTTCGCCGGGCATTTCGCGATGTGGAGCTACGTCACCGACGAGCTTCCCGCGTTAGTCGCGGCCGAGTTTCCGGCCGACCCGGCGCGCCAGTCGATCATGGGTCATTCGATGGGCGGGCATGGCGCGCTTACCATCGGGCTAACCTACCCCGAACGCTACCAGGCGGTCTCGGCCTTTGCGCCGATCGTCGCACCGTCGCAGGTGCCTTGGGGGCAGAAGGCGCTGGCTGGTTATCTGGGCGAGGATCGCGCGGCATGGCGCAAGCATGATGCGGTCGCGCTGATCGAGGACGGAGCGCGAGTTCCGGCGCTGCTGGTCGATCAGGGCGAGGCCGACAGTTTCCTCGTCGAACAGCTTAGGCCGGAACTGCTGGCGGCGGCGTGCAAGACCGCCGGGATCGACCTGACGCTCAGGATCCATCCGGGCTATGACCATAGCTATTACTTCATCTCGACCTTTATGGCCGAGCAGATCGACTGGCACGCGCAAAGACTGACTGCATGAGCAGATCATATGACGTGGTCATCGTCGGCGCCGGGCACGGTGGCGCGCAGGCCGGAATCGCGCTTCGCCAGCATGGCTTCGCGGGCAGCATGGCCATGCTCGGCGATGAGCCCGAGCTTCCCTACGAGCGACCACCACTGTCCAAGGATTACCTCGCCGGGGACAAGGAGTTTGCCCGGATCCTGATCCGTCCCGCCGCCTTCTGGGAAGAGCGCAATGTGACGATGTTGCTCGGTCAGCGGGTCACTGCGGTCGATCCGGAACCGCACACCGTCACTAGGTCCGACGGCGAGGTCATCTCCTATGGCAAGCTGATCTGGGCAACCGGCGGAAGCCCGCGACGGCTGACCTGCTCTGGCCACGACCTGGTCGGGGTCCATGGCGTGCGGACCCGCGCCGATGTCGACCGGATGATCGGCGAGCTTGGCGACACGCGCGAGGTCGTCGTTATCGGCGGTGGCTATATCGGGCTCGAGGCGGCGGCGGTGCTGACCAAGCTGGGCAAGCATGTCACCGTGCTCGAAGCGCTCGACCGGGTGCTGGCGCGGGTCGCGGGCGAGCCCTTGTCGCGCTTCTACGAGGCCGAGCATCGGGCGCATGGGGTCGATGTCCGGACGGGCGCGATGGTCGAGTGTATTGAGGAAGATGATGGCCGCGCCACCGGGGTGCGGCTGGCGGGGGGCGAGGTGCTGCCGGCACAGATGGTCATCGTCGGGATCGGGATCATTCCTGCGGTCGAGCCGCTGCTCGCCGCCGGGGCCGAGGGCGGCAACGGCGTCGCGGTCGATGCCCGGTGCCGGACCAGCCTGCCCGATGTGTTCGCGATCGGCGACTGCGCGGCGCATCCCAACGGGTTTGCCAGCGGAGCGACGATCCGGCTCGAGTCGGTCCAGAACGCCAATGACCAGGCGACTTTGGTGGCCAAGGCGATCGTCGGTGGCGAGGTCGAGGACTATGACTCGGTGCCGTGGTTCTGGTCGAACCAGTATGACCTCAAGCTGCAGACCGTTGGGCTGTCGACCGGTTTCGACGATGCCGTGCTCCGCGGCGATCCGGCAACGCGGAGCTTCTCGATCGTCTACCTCCGCGCTGGCCAGGTGATCGCGCTCGACTGCGTCAACATGGTCCGCGATTATGTCCAGGGCCGCGCGCTGGTCGTCCAGCGCCTGTCCCCCGACCGCGCCGCGCTGGCCGATCCTTCTATCCCCTTGAAATCACTGGTACCTGTGGCCTGATACGACGGATGTCGTGTCGCGAATGTTCACACATGTTCGCGCTCGTGGAGCATTTTTACGTTCCAGCTTTTCGTCCCTGCGGCGGCGCATCACTCCCGCCGCATCGTGACGCGAATGACCGGAACGGGGTGAGTCGAAATGCATTTGTCACGGCTAGGCCGGTCACCCGCCTGTAGGACAGCAAAATCGACAAGGTTAAAGTTTGCCCCAATCGGAGGCCGCAAAAAGTCTCAGACCCCCAGAAGCGGATGGGCGATGCTCAGCCACCACGCGCTGTTCCCGATCGGCACTTCGGTAAGTCCGAGCAGCAACAGCGTGACGGCGCCGATCAAGGTTGCGGGATGGATCGTGCGTCGGCTGGCCAGGTCATAGGCGGCGAGCGATGCGATGAGCCCGAAGAAGATGTACTGGCCAAACGCGCTGATCTCGGGAATGCGACCGATTGCGGCGCCGATCAGGCCGAGGCTGCCCAGGATCACCCACCGTTTGTGATAGTCGGGCTTGTGGGTCAGCAGCATCGCGGCGCCCGCGAGGAGGCCGAACATCGCCAGATCGGCCAGTTCGCCGTAGAAAAATGACAGCGCTGCGTCACCGTCACCGGCCTTGTAATCATGCACCGTGTCGCGCGCCGCCACGATGCTGCCAAGGATAAGCATGGGCAGTACCAGCCAGCGTGCGATCGCCCCGATCGCCCGATGTGCTTTGAGCCGCTTCGTTGCCGCCAAAAACGCCTGGATCACCAGCAGCCCCGTCCACGCGAAAAACAGGGCACCATGGAAGTGGACGACCAGCGGCTTTGACAGTGAGCCGTGGGCGATGGGGATGAAGAAAGTTCGCGAGAAGCCGACCAGCACGATGGCAGCGAATAATAGCGTGAAAGCGATAAAATAGCCGTGGAGCTTGCGCGGAACGGGGCGGGTGCCCCCGCGGCGAACCGGCGCCGCAGGGCCATCGGCAGCTTGGCTTATGCCTTGTCTCATCAGACCCCCTCTGGCGTGATGAGAGCATGGAGCGCCGCTGATCGCAACTGCGCCAAGGTGGGGCGGGGCCGACAACGAAAAAGGGCCCCGCATTGCTGCGAGGCCCTTCTGCTACTTTGGACTTGGATTATTCGTCGTTGCCGCCGGTCAGGAAGGCGGGGGCGAATTCGGGCGCGGGGCCGTCTTCGCGCGATCCGCCACCGTCACGGCGCGGGCCGCGATCGCCACCGCGACCGCCGCCATCACCCCGGGGACCGCGATCGCCGCCGTCACGGCGCGGGCCACGGTCACCGCCGCCGCCGCCCGGGCCACGACCTTCGCCGCCACCGGGACCACGACCGCCGCCGCCATCACGGCGCGGGCCGCGATCGCGATCACCGCCGCCGCCATCGCGACGCGGACGGTCGCCGCCTTCGCGCGCCTCACGCGGAGGACGGGTGTCCTCCAGCTCGGCACCGGTTTCCTGGTCGACAACGCGCATCGACAGGCGGACCTTGCCGCGCTGGTCGACTTCAAGCAGCTTGACCTTGACGTCCTGGCCTTCGCTCAGCACGTCGCGAACATTCTCGACCCGCTCATTCTTGATTTCCGAGACGTGGACGAGACCGTCCTTGCCCGGCATGAACGTCACGAACGCGCCGAAATCGACGATGTTGGCAACCTTGCCCGAGTAGATGGTGCCGATCTCCGGCTCGGCGACGATGCCGTGGATCCAGGCGCGAGCGGCCTCGATCTGGGCGATGTCGCTCGACGAAATCTTGATCACGCCCTCGTCGTCAATGTCGACCTTGGCGCCGGTTGTCGCGACGATTTCGCGAATGACCTTGCCGCCGGTGCCGATGATCTCGCGGATCTTGTCCTTGGCAACCGACATCGTCTCGATGCGCGGAGCATGGGCCGACATTTCGGTGCGGGTATGGTCGAGCGCCTTGGCCATCTCCTCGAGGATGTGCGCGCGGCCTTCCTTGGCCTGGGCCATGGCGACCTTCATGATCTCCTCGGTGATCCCGGCGACCTTGATGTCCATCTGCAGCGAGGTGATGCCCTCGCTGGTGCCGGCGACCTTGAAGTCCATGTCGCCCAGATGATCCTCGTCACCGAGGATGTCGCTGATGACCGCGAAATCCTTGCCTTCGAGGATCAGCCCCATCGCGATGCCGGCGACCGGACGCTTGAGCGGAACGCCCGCGTCCATCATCGACAGCGACCCGCCGCAGACCGTCGCCATCGACGAGGAGCCGTTGCTCTCGGTGATGTCGCTGAGGACGCGGATGGTGTAGGGGAATTCCTCGTTCGACGGCAGCACCGGATGCAGCGCGCGCCACGCCAGCTTGCCATGGCCGATCTCGCGACGACCCGGCGCGCCGAAGCGGCCGACTTCACCGACCGAATAGGGCGGGAAGTTATAGTGAAGCATGAAGCGCGAGTAGCTCAGCCCGTCGAGGCCGTCGATCATCTGCTCTGAGTCCTTGGTGCCCAGGGTAGTGGTGCAGATCGACTGGGTCTCGCCGCGCGTGAACAGCGCCGAACCGTGGGTGCGCGGCAGGAAGCCGACCATCGCCTCGATCGGGCGGACGGTCTTGGTGTCGCGACCGTCGATGCGGCGGCCTTCCTTGAGGATGGCGGTGCGGACGATGTCTGCCTCAAGGCTCTTGACGGCCTTGGACGCCGACATCTGCTCCTGCGCGTCGGCATCGGCGAAGGCAGCCTTGGCCTTGTCGCGGACCACGGTCAGGGCAGCCGAACGCTCGGACTTGTCGGTCAGGCGATAGGCGGCCTCGATGTCCTTGCCGACGACGGTCTTGAGCTTCGCCTTGGCGGCGGTCTTGGCGTCGCTGGTGGCGAGATCCCACGGATCCTTGGCAGCCTTTTCGGCCAAGTCGATGATCGCGTTGCAGACCTTCTGGCTGGCGCGATGGGCGAACATCACGGCGCCGAGCATGACCTCTTCCGACAGCTCCTTGGCTTCGGATTCGACCATCATCACGGCGTTGGGGGTGCCCGCGACGACGAGGTCGAGGTCACTGACCTTGATCTGGTCGGGGGATGGGTTGAGGACATATTCGCCGTCGATATAGCCGACGCGCGCGCCGCCGATCGGGCCCATGAAGGGCACGCCCGACAGGGTCAGGGCGGCCGAAGCGGCGATGAGCGCGAGGATATCGGGCTCATTCTCGCCGTCGTAGGACAGGACCTGCGCGATCACGAGGACTTCATTGTAGAAGCCTTCGGGGAACAGCGGGCGGATCGGGCGATCGATCAGGCGGCTCGTGAGAGTCTCCTTTTCGGTGGCGCCGCGCTCACGCTTGAAGAAGCCGCCCGGGATGCGCCCGGCGGCCGAGAATTTTTCCTGGTAGTGGACGGTCAGCGGGAAGAAATCCTGCCCCGGCTTGACCGACTTGGCAGCGGTGACGGCGCACAGGACGACGGTTTCGCCCAAGGTCGCGAGGACCGAGCCATTGGCCTGACGGGCGACGCGCCCGGTTTCGAGCTTCAGCGTCTTGCCGCCAAGGTCGACTTCTACGGTTTTGATATCGAACATGTTGTTTCCTTCACCCGGGCGCCAAATGCGGCCGGGACATCATTTGCGGGCAATCCGGCCTGCAGCGGTTTCGGGCCCTTTGGCCCTCCCGGAAACGGTCGCCTTATTGCGACTGCCCCAGATGTGCGAAGGGCGCCCGAAGGCGCCCTTGCGGTTACTTGCGAAGACCAAGCTTCGCGATGAGTGCGGTGTAGCGGCTGGCGTCTTCACGCTTGAGATAATCGAGCAGCGAACGACGCTTGTTGACCATCATGAGCAGGCCGCGACGCGAATGATTGTCCTTCGCGTGGGTCTTGAAATGCTCGGTCAGGGTAAGGATGCGGCTGGTGATGATCGCGATCTGGACCTCGGGCGAACCCGTGTCGCCTTCGGTGCGACCATGTTCAGTAATCAGCTTCTGCTTGTTTTCAGCGGTAATCGACATCGGATACTCCTTGATTAGATGTTGAACCCGCGGACGACCGTGAGGCCATCGGTGCCGGCTTCGACCAGGGCCACCGGACGACCAGCGTCGGTGGCAAGGTGAAGGCCCGGTGTCGCGAGCGTCCGTGTCAGCTTCTGTCCGTGGCGGAGCAGGGTGGCTTCTGCGGGAGTGACGGGGAGGGCCGGGATGTCGTCCAGCCCCGCGGATAGCGGGAGGACCGCCCCATCAAGCGAGCGCGCCGTAGCAAGATCGGTCAATTTGTCCAGCGATATCGCGTGGGAGAGGTCGAACGGCCCGGCCTTCGTACGGCGGAGCATGGTAACGTGACCGACGGTGCCGAGCGCAATGGCGATGTCGCGGGCGAGGGAGCGGATATAGGTGCCTTTGGAGACAGTGGCGGAGAGGGTGACGCATTCCAATTCCCCCCGAGCGAGATCGGGGCGGATTTGCAGCAAGTGCACCGTCACCGCACGGGTCTTGAGCGCGAACTCCTCGCCCGCGCGTGCCATGTCGTAGGCGCGCTTGCCGTCGACTTTCAGCGCCGAGTAATTGGGCGGAACCTGCTCGATCGGGCCGGTAAAACGGGGCAGGACGGCCTCGATAGCGGTCAGCGTCGGGCGGACGTCGCTGATGGCGATGACTGCGCCTTCGAGGTCGAGCGTGTCGGTCTGCGAACCGAACGTGATCGTAAACTCATAGACTTTGGTCGCGTCGAGCATCCGCCCGGCAAGCTTGGTCGCTTCGCCGATGGCGATCGGGAGCACGCCCGTCGCCAAGGGATCGAGCGTCCCGCCATGGCCGACGCGATGCTTGGGCTCGCCCGCCTCGCGAAGCGCGCGCTTGACCGCCGAGACGCCCTGGGTCGAACCCAGCCCGAGCGGCTTGTCGAGGATCAGCCAGCCGTTGATCATGTTCTCGGGATGGCAAGGCTCAGCTGGCGCGCCTCGCTCTCGCGCAGGCGGTCGAAGAAATGGCGGCGGCACAGCGCGATATAGCGGTCGTTGCCGCCAATCTCGGTCTGCGCGCCGGCCGAAACGGCATGGCCGTCGGCGTCGACACGCAGGTTCATCGTCGCTTTCCGCCCGCACTCGCACACCGCTTTCAGCTCGACCAGCGCATCGGCCAGCGCGAGCAGCGATGCCGAGCCGGGGAACAGCGCCCCGAGGAAGTCGGTGCGAAGCCCGTAGCAGAGCACGGGGATCTTGAGCTGGTCGGCGACGCGGCACAGCTGGAGGACGTCATCGGGAGTGAGGAATTGCGCCTCGTCGACCAGGATGCAGTCGAGCTTGCGCCGGATCAGCTCGCGCACGATGGCGTCGAGCAGGTCAATCTCGGGCGAGAAAGCGTGGGCATCAGTCTCGATTCCGAGGCGCGAGACGATCTTGCCCGCGCCAGAGCGGTCGTCATGCGCAGCGGTCCACAGCATCGTCTCCATGCCGCGCTCGCGATAGTTGAAGTCGGCCTGGAGCAGGGTCGTCGACTTGCCCGCATTCATCGCCGCATAATAGAAATAGAGCTTGGCCATCAGCGCGAATTCGCGATCGGCCACTCGTCGCGCAGGATTGCGAACAGCACGGTGTCGCGGACATGGCCCGTCCAGGTGATGCGGTCGGCGCGAAGCACGCCCTCGCGCACCGCGCCGAGGTTGCGCATCGCCGCCTGGCTGCGGGCGTTGCGGCGGTCGACGCAGAACAGGACCCGCCGATATCCGCTGGCAAAGGCGCGCTCGAGCATCATCGCTTTCACCCGGGCGTTGAAGCCGGTGCCGCGAAGATGCGGGCGGTAGAACGTGTTGCCGATCTCGATCGTCTGGCGGGCGTCGAGCCGGTTGAGGTAGGCCGACATGCCGGCAAATTCGTCGCCGTCGAACAGCATGAACAAATGCGCGAAAGGGTCGGCGATCAGGCGGTCGATGCTGGCGTCGAAATGGTCGGGATCATAGCTGACGCCGTACATCGCCCAAATGTCGCCGTCCTCGGCGCAGGCGGCGCGCAGCGCCTCGCGATGGTGCTCGGCGAACGGCTCGGCGCGGCAGCCCTCGCCGCTCATCGGCGCGGCGAGATCGGTCATTCCTCGCCGAGATCCTGGGCGACATGTTTGGTCCGCAGCAGCGCGTCGATCCTGCCGCCCTCGTCGAAGCTCTCGTCGGCGCGGAAGCGCAGCTTGGCGGCATATTTGAGCGAGACGCGGCGTGCGACCTCGCGCTGCAGGTAAGCGGTATTGGTGCGCAGTGCCTTGAGCACGACCTCCTCGTCCTGGCCGAGCAAAGGCTTCACGAACACGATCGCGTGGCGCAGGTCGGGGGTCATCCGGACCTCGGTGACGCTGACCAGATGCGACGCGAGCGTATCGTCATGGACGTCGCCGCGAGTCAGGATGTCGGACAGGACATGACGCATCTGCTCGCCAACGCGAAGCAGGCGGACCGATCGTCCTTCGGGGGTTTCAGCAGTGCGCATTCTGTCTCCATTTCCTCTCCCACTGGGAGAGGAAGGGGCCCGCCCGGCCATCCGGGTGGGAAAGTGAGGGTGACCGGCGCACGTTCGTCGCCCTCACCCTTCCGCCGCGGTGCGGCTCCCTCCCTCTCCCAGTGAGAGAGGGATTGTTCACAACGTCCGCGCGCGCTCCTCGACTTCGTAGGTCTCGAGGTAATCGCCCGCCTTGAGGTCGACGAAATTCTGCGTGAAGGTCACGCCGCACTCCAGACCCGCACGCACCTCTGCAACATCGTCCTTGAAACGGCGCAGCGAGGCGATCTCGCCGGTGTAGGTGATGACGTCCTCGCGCGTGATACGCGCTTTGAGTGCCTTGCGGATGATGCCTTCGACCACCAGCAGCCCGGCGGCCTTGCCATGCTTGCCGGCCGAGAAGACCTCGCGGATTTCGGCCTTGCCGACGACGGTCTCGATGATCTCGGGACCAAGCTCGCCGGCCATTGCGCCCTTGGCCCAGTCGGTGAGGTGGTAGATGACGTCGTAATAGCGCAATTCGACCTTGTGACGCGTCGAGATTTCGCGCGCCTTGGCGTTGGGGCGGACGTTGAAGCCGATGATCGGCGCGCCCGAGGCCGAGGCCAGGGTAACGTCGCTCTCGGTGATCGCGCCGACCCCGGCGCTGAGGATCCGCACCTTGATCTCGTCGGTCGACAGGCGGTTGAGCGCGTTGACGATCGCTTCGGCCGAGCCCTGGACGTCGGCCTTGATGACCAGCGGGAACTCGATCATCGTCGAGGCCTTGTCGGCAAACATATTTTCGACGCTCATCGGCGCCGTGGTCGTGCGCTTGGTGTCGCGCAGGCCCTGGCGATAGGCCGCGACTTCGCGCGCGCGCGCCTCATTTTCGACCACGGTGAACGGATCGCCCGCCGAGGGGACCGCGCCGAGCCCGAGGACTTCGACCGGGACCGAGGGACCCGCAGTCTTGACCATCTTGCCCTGGTCGTCGTGCATCGCGCGGACCTTGCCCGAGACGGCACCGGCAACGAACACGTCGCCGACCTTCAATGTGCCGCGCTGGACGAGCACGGTCGCGAGCGGGCCGCGGCCCTTGTCGAGCTTGGCCTCGATCACGGTCGCCTCGGCGGCGCGGTCTGGGTTGGCCTTCAGTTCGAGCAGTTCGGCCTGGGCTTCGATCGCCGCGAGCAGCTTGTCGAGCCCGGTCTTCTTGAGCGCCGAGATTTCGACGTCCTGGACGTCGCCGCCCATGTCCTCGACCACGATCTCGTGCTGGAGGAGCTCCTCGCGAACCTTTTGCGGCTTAGCCTCGGGCTTATCGATCTTGTTGATCGCCACGATCATCGGCACGCCAGCGGCCTTAGTCTGGTTGATCGCCTCGATCGTCTGTGGGCGAAGGCCATCGTCGGCGGCCACGACCAGCACGACGATGTCGGTGACGTTGGCGCCGCGCTGGCGCATTTCGGTAAAGGCTTCATGGCCGGGCGTGTCGAGGAAGGTGATCTTCGAGCCGTCGGGGATGGTCACCTGATAGGCGCCGATATGCTGGGTAATTCCGCCGGCTTCGCCCGACTGGACCGAAGCGCCGCGAATGGCGTCGAGCAGCGAGGTCTTGCCGTGATCGACATGGCCCATGATCGTGACCACCGGCGAGCGCGTTACCATCGTGGCATCGGCATCGACGTCGGCGGCCGAGTCGATGTCGACATCGCTCTCGCTGACGCGTTTGATGGTGTGGCCATATTCGGTGATCAGCAGTTCGGCCGTATCCTGGTCGATGACGTCCTGCTGGGTCGAGGGCAGGCCCATCTTGAACAGCGACTTGATCAGGTCGGATCCGCGCTCGGCCATGCGATTGGCGAGCTCCTGGACGGTGATGCCTTCGGGCACGACGACTTCGCGGAACTGCTTGGACGACGGTCCGGCCGACTGTTGCGAGCGTTTCTGCTTCTCGCGCTCGCGGCGAAGCGCGGCCAGGCTGCGGGCACGATTATCGTCTTCACCGGCCAACGCCTTGGTGACGGTCAGCTTGCCCGAGTGGCGGCGATCGTCACCCATCTTGCCGCGCGCCGGGCGCACGATTTCGGGACGCTTGACGACCTGGACCGGGCCGGGCTTGCGATAGACGCGGTCGTCGCCGGGGGCGGCGCTGGCGCCAGCATCGGGCTCGTCGGGGGCAGCGGCGTCGACGGACGGCGCGGGAGCTTCCTCGGGGGGCAAGGCGGCGACGCGCGCGGCCTCGACCACGGCGGCCTCATCGGCCTTGCGATTATCTTCGGCGCGGCGCTTTTCTTCCTCGGTCTGTTCGACCTTGGCGCGATCGTCGCGGCGACGGGCGTTCTCGAGCGCCGACATGCGGGCTTCGTCGGCCTCGCGCAGCAGCTGTGCCTGAAGCTCGCGGCGAGCACCGATATCGTCGGCCGGGCGGCGCTGGACGGGGGCAGGCGGGGGCGGGGCGGCGCGGACGGGCGCCGGTGGCGGCGTGGGCGCAGCCGCAACGGGCGCCTCGACCACAGGGGCCGCAGCTTCACCGGGCTTGCCGAGAATGCGGCGCTTCTTGACCTCGACCACGACGGTATTCGATCGGCCATGGCTAAAGCTCTGCTTCACCTTGCCGGTCTCGACCGTGCGCTTGAGGCCCAGCGGGGGCCGGGTGCCAAGCTTGGGCTTGTCGCTCTGGTCGGTCATTCTTGTCCTTCGTCTTCGTCAGTCGAGCCAGCGGCTTGAGCGGCGCGCTGGCCGCCCTCTAGCCCGGCATCGGGATCATTGAAAGCACGCCACCGGGCAATCGCGCTGGATACGCGAGCGGCGGCGGCGGCATCGGTCAGCGCGATATGTACCACATTTTCGCGGCCAAGCGCCATCGACAAGATGGTGCGGGTTTCGGGAAAAACCATACCCCGGTCATGGCCGCGACGGTCGGCACCGCCGACTCGCCACGCGGCGTCAAGTTTCTTGTTGCCGTCTATGCTGGCGTCGGCGGCGTGGATCAGCAGGTGGACCTGGCCAGACCGGCACGCCGTCTCGACCTTGTCCGAGCCCGACAGCAGGGTGCCGCCGCGCGCTTCAAGCCCCAGCCGGTCGAGCAAATGCTGGCGAAGCGCGCCTTCGATCTTCTCGCCAAGGTCGGCAGGAATGGCGAGGTCACTGGTCTTGAACGCGCGGGCGAGCGCGCCCTTCAGCTTGCCCTTGGCGTTGGCGGCGTCGAGTGCGGCGCGGCCGACCCCGATCCACGCGCCGCGCCCAGGGGCTCGGGCACGCACGTCGGGCGCGACCTGGCCGTCGGGGCCGAGCGCCAGGCGGATCAGCGTATCACGCGTTCCGGGCGCACGGCTGAGGACGCAGGTGCGGACATTGTCCGCCGCCCGCGCCGCTCGCCCGTTGACGGGGCCGTCCAGCGTCGATGGATCGCCTAGCGGGTCATTCTGCTTGTTCCGCAACCGCGTCCTCCCCAGTCGGAGCAGCAGTAGCGTCTTCGTCCTCGAACCAGTGCGCGCGGGCGGCCATGATGATCTCATTGCCCTGCTCTTCGGTCAGGTTGAAATCGGCCAGCAAACCGCCCTTGTCCTCGGGCCGCTTGACTGCGGTTTCGGCCCGTCGGCGCGGCTCCTGGCGCTTCTTCTGGATCAGCTCGTCAGTGGCGAGGTCGGCAAGATCGTCGAGCGTGCGGATATTGGCCTTGCCCAGCACGACCAGCATCACTTCGGTCATGTGCGGCAGCTCGGCCAGCGCATCGTCGACGCCAAGGGTACGGCGCTGCTCGCGCGACGCGGCTTCGCGGCGTTCGAGCGCTTCGGCGGCGCGGCTCTGGAGTTCGCCGGCGATCTCGTCGTCGAGCCCTTCGATCGAGGCGATTTCGTCGCTGTCGACGTACGCGACTTCCTCCATCGAGGTGAAGCCTTCGGCGACCAGCAATTGGGCAAGCGTCTCGTCGACGTCGAGTTCTTCCTGGAACATCGTCGAGCGTTCGATGAATTCGCGCTGGCGCTTCTCGCTGGCATCGGCCTCGGTGAGAATGTCGATCTGGCTGTTGGTCAGCTGCGACGCGAGACGGACGTTCTGGCCGCGGCGACCGATGGCGAGCGAAAGCTGGTCATCGGGAACGACCACCTCGATCCGGCTCTCTTCCTCGTCGATGACGACGCGGGCGACGGTCGCGGGCTGGAGCGCGTTGACGACGAAGGTCGCCAGATCCTCGCTCCACGGGATGATGTCGATCTTTTCGCCCTGCATTTCCTGGACGACCGCCTGAACGCGGCTGCCCTTCATGCCGACGCAGGCGCCGACCGGGTCGATGCTGCTGTCATAGCTGATGACGCCGATCTTGGCGCGGCTGCCCGGGTCGCGGGCGGCGGCCTTGATCTCGATGATCCCGTCGTAGATTTCGGGGACTTCCTGCGCGAACAATTTCTTCATGAAATCGGGGTGGGCGCGGGACAGGAAGATTTGCGGACCGCGCGCCTCACGGGCCACGCGCAGGATCAGGCTGCGGATGCGGTCGCCAACGCGGACCATTTCGCGCGGAATCTGCTGGTCGCGGCGGATGACGCCCTCGGCGCGGCCCAGGTCGACAACGACATGGCCGAACTCGACCCGCTTGACGACGCCGGTGATGACTTCGCCGCCGCGTTCCTTGAATTCTTCATATTGCCGGTCGCGCTCGGCGTCGCGGACCTTCTGGAAGATGACCTGCTTGGCGGCCTGGGCGGCGATGCGACCGAACTCGATCGGGGGCAGCGGATCGACGATGAAGTCGCCGATCGCGGCGTCCTTCTGCAGCTTCTGCGCGCCCTTCAAATCGACCTGCTTGAAATAATCATCGACCTCTTCGGTGACTTCGACGACGCGCCACAAGCGAAGGTCGCCCGTGACGGGATCGAGCTTGGCGCGAATA
This sequence comes from Sphingomonas sp. RB1R13, assembly GCF_036663775.1. Taxonomy (NCBI): domain Bacteria; kingdom Pseudomonadati; phylum Pseudomonadota; class Alphaproteobacteria; order Sphingomonadales; family Sphingomonadaceae; genus Sphingomonas; species Sphingomonas sp. RB1R13. The sequence goes on along the minus strand of NZ_JAXOJM010000001.1, from coordinate 535,774 downwards.
TCGTTCTCGGCGCCGTAGCGGGCGCGGGCGGCGCGCTGGATGGCATCCTCCATCGCCTCGATGACGATCGCGCGATCGATCAGTTTCTCCTTGGCGACCGCGTCGGCGATGGCGAGAAGCTCGGCCTTGTTGGCGCTCGGACCGGCGGTCTGGGGGGCAGCGGTAGCCATTTAACTCTCCGTCTTGATGGTATCGGCGCCGTCGGTGCTGATCGGCGCAGTCGCGTTGATGAGCTTGTCGGTCAGCAGCAATTTTGCCGCGGCGATCGACGAGAAGGGAAAGGAGCGTTGCCCCTTGGGACTGGTGATCGTGACAGTCCCGCCGTCGTCGATCCCGTCGATGATCCCGCTGACCTGCTTGGCGCCGTCCTGCGGTTCGGTGAACTTGACGCGCACTTCATGCCCGGCCCAGTCGGTATAGTCCGCCGCACGGGTCAGCGGGCGGTCGATCCCGGGGGACGAGACTTCGAGCCGATAGGCGCCCTCGACCGGGTCGCGCCCGGCGGCTTCTTCGGCATCGATCACGTCCGAAATCCGCCGCGACAGGGCCTCGCAATCGGCGAGCTCAAGCTGCCGGGTCGAGGCTTTCTCGGCCATCACCTGAAGCGTGGGGTCCGATGCCCCGCCGATCATGATCACGCGCACGAGGCTGAGCCCGAGGGCTTCGGCCTCAGGCGTGATGAGCGACGTGATGGTGGCGATATCGGCCAAGCAAGGGTCCTGAATCAAAATAAGCAGTCTCGGCGCCGGGTTCCGGAAGGAACCCAGCCTCAGCATCCGGCGATGTCGAGGAGTGCAGATGATATAGGCGCGTCGCCGAGTCGGCGCAAGCGGTCCGCTTAGCCCCTCAGTGCGACCCCCTCGGCGCGGATGCGGATGGCGAGGACGGCGGCGTTGAGGAGCGAGAAGACGATTGCGGTTCGCACCAGACCGAACACCAGCGGGAGGACCAGAATCTCGCCGATCACGATCAAATAATTGGGGTGATTGACGAAGCGATACGGGCCGCGCGCGACAAGCGTCTCGCCCGGCAGGATGATGATCCGCGTCGTCCATCGCGGGCCAAGCGTTCGCAGCGTCCAGATGCGCAGGCCAGTCAGCACCCCGAACAGTATCAGGAAGCCGATATGGACCGGCCTGCCCGGCGCCTGGAGCCATAGCGCGGCAAGCCAGGCGATGTGGACCGCGACGATCAGCGGGTAATGGCCCGGCGCGACTTCATGCGCGCCCTGCTCCACCAGCCGCTTCGTATTGGCCCTGGCGACAGGAAGCTCGCTCACCCGCTGGAGCGTAACGAAGCTCAATATGGCGATCGCCGGCCACAGCGGGCCGGGGCCGAACGGGATCATGCCGGGCGTTTCAACGATAGCGCCGCCAGCGTGAACCCCGGCCCGAGCGCAGTCATCAACGTGCGCGACGGCAGCCCGCGCTCGATCAGCGCCTCCAGCACGAACAGCACCGTCGGGGCGGACATGTTGCCATGCTTGCGAAGCACGGCGCGTTCGATGTCGAGCGTTCCGGTCTGCAGGCCCAGCGCGCTCTCCATCGCGGTCAGCACCTTGGCCCCGCCGGGGTGGCTGCACAGCCGGTCGACGTCGGCAAAGCTCAGGCCCAGCCCGTCGAGAATCGCATCGAGCCCCTCGCGCAAATTGCTTTCGAGGAACGGCGGGATGGCGCGGTCGAAGACGACGGCGAGCCCGGGATCCTCGACCCGCCAGCCCATGATCTCGAGCGTTCCGGGCCATAGCCGCTCGCCCGATCCCTCGACATGGGCGAGCGCGTCGCCCTCGGTCGAGATCACCGCCGCAGCGGCGCCATCGCCGAACAGCGCGGTGGCGACGATCGCGGCAGGGTCGTCGCTGTCGAGGCGGATCGAGATCGAGCAGGTCTCGACCGTGACGAACAGCCAGCGCGAGCCAGGCTCGGCCGCGGCCAGTCGTGCGGCGGTGGCGAGGCCGCTCACGCCGCCAGCACAGCCAAGCCCGAACACCGGGACCCGGCGGATGTCGGGGCGGAAACCGATCGCCTGCGCATTGCGTGCCTCGAGGCTCGGCGTGGCGATGCCGGTGGTCGAGACCGCGACGACTCCGTCGATATCGGTCGGGCTCAGCCCGGCGCGTTCGATCGCGGCGCGGGCGGCGTCGACGAACAACGTGTCGGCGGCGGCAAGATAGGCCTTGTTGCGCTCGGCCCAGCCGTGATTTTCGCCATACCAGGCAAGCGGCGCGACCAGCTGGCGCTCGTCGATCCCGGCATTGTCGAACACCCCCGACAGCCGGTCGAACAAGGCCTTGCGGCCGGCGAACAGCGCGCGGCCGGTCGCCTTCGCCTCGTCCTGGCTGATCGGGAAGGGGGGGCTTGCGGTCGCGAGCGAAAGGAGGGAAGCGGTCAGGGGGAAACTTTCACTGGTGCGGGGGAGTAACGGTCGTCATGAGCTACTTGATGCAAAGCCCGCTGGCACGAACATTGTTCCTTGTCGCCACGCTTGCCGCCTGTTCGGCCGGGCCGGCGAGCGAGGCGGAGAGCAAGGCCAAGGCCAACACTGGCCCCACCAAGCCGTTCGTCGCGACTCCGGTGGGAACGTTCGATACGCCGTTCGCGATGGCCTTCCTGCCCGACGGGTCGGCGCTGGTGACCGAAAAGGCGGGGCATCTGCAGCATTGGCGTTCAGGCCAGCCCAACGCCGAAGTCGCCGGCGTCCCGGCGGTCAAGGCCGGCGGGCAGGGCGGGCTGCTCCACGTCACATTGTCGCCGGGCTTCACGAGCGACCGGACGGTCTACCTGACTTACTCCGAACCGTCGGCCAATGGCGGCGCCGGGCTGGCGATGGCGCGCGGGATGCTGGGGGAGGCCGGCGGGCGCATGCAGCTGACCGGCGTCCGTGTCCTTTGGCATGATCCGCAGGGCGGCAAGGGCGGGCAATATGGCGGGATCATCGCCTTCGCGCCCGATGGCCGGTCGCTCTTCCTAAGCTCGGGCGAGCGACAGCGCTTCACCCCCGCGCAGGATGCGAGCCAGCCGCTCGGCAAGATCCTTCACCTGACCCTAGACGGCCAGCTCGCGACCGGCAATTTCGGGGCGGGCAAGGTCGGGGCAGCGAGCACCACCCTCACCGATCCGCCGGCCAATAGCAGTGCGGCGAAGACCGCGCGCGGGCGCGGCTTCAGCTGGCCCGGCGCCAATCGCACCCCTGCCGAAACCTGGTCGAGCGGCCACCGCAACCCCTACGGTCTCGCGTTCGACGAGGCCGGTCGACTGTGGGAAACCGAGATGGGGCCGCAGGGCGGCGACGAGCTGAACCTCATCAAGCCCGGCGCCAACTATGGCTGGCCGAACGCCTCGAACGGCAGCAACTACGACGACAGCGACATCCCCGATCACCGTCCCGGGGACGGCTACGAAGCCCCCAAGACATGGTGGAACCCGTCGATCTCCCCCGGCGGCCTGATCATCTATCGCGGCGGCAAGTGGCCACAATGGAAAGGCGACGCCTTCATCCCCGCTCTGTCCGCCAACGCCCTTATCCGCGTCCATCTCTCAGGCGAAAGTGCGACGAAAGCCGATCAATGGGACATGGGCGAACGGATCCGCAGCGTGGCACAAGGGCCGGGAGGGGAGATTTACGTGCTGGAGGATGGGAGCGGAGCGCGGCTACTGAGGCTGGACAAGGCCCGATAGTGCGCGGCGCGTGAACTCCGCTACCGACCCAAAAACGGACATTAGTTGGACAGTATGAAACTTAGCAGCCGGGTCCACGACAACCGAGGGTGACGTAGGTTTCGGACACGACTCGCCACTGGCCCGTCGACTTCGACCAGTGAACGAAGTAGCGGCCAAAAGGCCGGGACACTCCGGCAGTTTTGTGGTCGATACCTTCCCACCGACCAAGCTCGGCGGCTCGGAGCACTCCTTTGCGCTTGCCGACATCAACCAGCGTGGTCGTGCGCACGTAGCGATCATGTCCCTCGATAGCGAACTCCTCAGCCCAGCCCATCCGGTTTTCAGCCGGGCTGCGTTCAATGCTGCTATTGCCACCAATCATCACATAATCGTCTGCGACGATGCGCATTGCGCCGTCCAGATCGTGAGCTGCAAGCGCTCGATTGTTCTCTGCTCTCAACGCAAGGATTGTCTTCTTTTCATCCGCGTAGGTCGGAGCGGCGTGTAGTTGCGCGCTGATCAGTGTCATGCCTAACACAGCATAAGAGGTTTTTGAAAGCATGTTACCGTCCCCCTAGCTACTGGATGAACTGTGTGCCGTCAGCGCCGTTGGGTCAACATCCGCCTTCCACCCATCTCGGCCATCGACGATTTTCCTGTCCTACAGGCGACCGTTTATGCTTGGCTCGCCCGATGATATTTCGCGCCATCCTGACCAACGCTTGCCCGTTGACACGCGGGTCACGCATGACACCACCGACGCGGATGACATGGTTGTCACAAAACCGCGCCACACTGTCTACTTGTCCAAAACGCCGCCGCGCAGCTACCGTCGGCGATAGCGGAAATAATAGGGCTGGCGGCCTTCGCGGCGGGATTTCGCGCCATAGCGGGTTTCGATCCAGCCGCTGGGGGGCAGAAGGAAATCGGACGGCTTTTCGCCGAGCCATTCGAAGCTCGCCTCGTGCCGCTGCATCACCATCAGCGACCAGTCGAGATAGACGGCATGGTCGGTCGCGAGGCGGAATTCGCCGCCGGGCCTGAGCTTGGCGGCGATGAGGCCGAGCGGGCCGGGGTTGATCATCCGCCGCTTGGCATGGCGCGCCTTGGGCCATGGATCGGGATGGAGGAGGTAGACGAAACTGAGCGCGCCATCGGGCACCCGGGCAAGGACTTCGAGCGCGTCGCCCATGTGGAGGCGGATGTTGGCGAGGCGTTGATCGCGGACATGGCCGAGCGCGGTGGCGACCCCGTTGAGGAACGGCTCGCAGCCGATGAAGCCATGGTCGGGGAGAATGTCGGCGCGGCTGGCGAGATGCTCGCCGCTGCCAAAGCCGATCTCGAAATGGAGCGGGCGCGGATCCCCGAACAACGTTTCGGCGGAGACTTCGCCGGTGGCGGGGACCGAAATGGCGGGGAGCAAAGTCTCGACCAGTTCGGCTTGGCCCTTGCGCAATTTATGCCCGCTCGACCGGCCATAAAGCCGGGCGATGGTCAGCGGATCGGTCATTTGGAAATCGGCTCGCGACCTCGCCATAGCCCGACGAAGAGCAGTCCGAAGGCGAACAGCAGGGGCAGGAGGTTGCCGAAGCGCGCGAACGGGGTCGGCGCGCGGGCGGCGGGCAGGTGAGCGTCGATCTGGCCTGGTTCACGCCATTCGAGCGACTTGAGCAAGCGGCCATCGGCATCGACCAGCGCGCTGATCCCGGTGGGGGTCGAGCGGACCACGGGAAGACCCTCCTCGGCGGCGCGAAGCCGCGCCTGGGCGAGGTGCTGCGGCGGGCCCCAACGCCCGAACCAGGCGTCGTTCGACGGGTTGAACAGAAAGTCGGGACGGTGGGCGCGGTCGACCACTTCGCCCGAAAAGATGATCTCGTAGCAGATCTGCAGCCCCATCCGGCCAAAGCCCGGCAGGGTCAGCGTCTGCGGCCCGGGGCCGGGATCGAAGTCGACGTCGCCGGGGGCCAGACGCGACAGGCCAAGGCGCGACAGGATCGGGCGCATGGGGAGATATTCGCCGTAGGGGACGAGGTGGGCCTTGTCGTAGCGGCTGAGCAGCTGGCCCGAAGGAGCGAATACGAACAGGCTGTTGCGGACCCCGGCGGCGGTCTGGCCGTCGGTCGAGCGGACCCCGAGCCCGCCGGTCAGCAGCAGGTCGTTGGGGCCCAATGCGCGGACGATTGCCGCACGCTGCTGGGCGACGAACGGGGCGGCGCCGTTGCGATTGTCCTCAAGCGGGGCGGTGACTGCGGCTTCGGGCCACATGACCAGGCGCGGCTCGACGCCGGGGGTGCCCGAAAGGGAGAGGAGGCGGGCTTCGGCGGTCGCGGCGGCGCCGGGCTGCCACTTGCTGTCCTGGCCGATATTAGGCTGGACGATGCGCAGCGCGGGCCCCTGGCGGTCGGGGGCGTGGGGCAAGAGGAAGGTTGCGAGGCCGGCGGCAAGCGGGACAGTGAGGGTCACCCCGGCATCGCGCAGGCTTCGCATCCCAAGCCACAGCGCGCCGCCGATCAAGACGGTCAGCCCCGACAGGCCATAGGTGCCGATGAAGCCCGATGCGCGGCGCAGCGGAGTGGATACGAGGGTCACGCCGACCGGGTTCCAGGCGAAACCGGTGAAAATTCCGGCGCGCAGATATTCGCACAGGATCCACCCTGCGGCGAGGGCGAAGACCAGCGCGATCGGCTGGCGCCGCCCGATCCGCCAGGCCAGCCCGGTGGCGAGCATCGGATAGACGGCGAGATAGAGCGAGAGCAGGACCACCGCGAGCCAGCCGAGCCACGCCGGCATCGCTGCCTGATAGGTGAAGCTGGTCGCGATCCAGTTGAGGCCGACGCAGAACTGGCCAAGCCCGAAGCCCCAGCCGAGCGCCAGTGCGGCGCGCATCCTGGGCGCGCTGGCGACCAGCCCGGCAAGGATGGCGAAGGCGACCGGCATCAACGGCCACAGCCCGAACGGCTGGAAGGCAAAGGCCGACAGCGCGCCGACGATGACCGCGATGAGGAACTTCATGGCAAGGAGGCGGGGCGATTGGACATGGCGCGGCCCTTACGCAAAACCGTGCAGCGGGGAAATGATTTCGCTCAGCGCCGCCATGATCGCGACCTCCGCAGAAAAACCGATGCTGTCGCTTGGGGGGACGCGACCTAGTCTGTGCCCGATGCCTCGTCGGGGGCGTGGAGGCGGAGGCGGATCATGCGGCGGGTGTCGGCCTCGATGCACTCGAACCGCCAGCCCGAGGGATGCTCGACCGATTCGCCCGGAGGGAGGATCCGTCCGGCAAGCAGGAAGGCGAGCCCGCCAAGCGTGTCTATATCGTCCTCGCCCGCGACCAGCCGCGGGTCAATCGTCGCGGCGACTTCCTCCAGCTCGGTGCGCGCATCGGCTTCCCACAGGCCATCGTCGAGCAGGAGGAGGTTGCCGGTCGCCTCCTCGTCATGCTCGTCCTCGATATCGCCGACGATCTCCTCGACGACGTCCTCAATCGTGATCAGTCCCTCGGTCCCGCCAAATTCGTCGACGACGATGGCAAGGTGGGTCCGCTCGGTCCGCATCCGTGCGAGCAGGTCGAGCACGCCCATTGATTCGGGCACGAACAGCGGGGTGCGGAGCAGGCCTTCGATGGTGCGCGAGCGGCCGGGATTGGCAAGCGCGGCGAACACGTCCTTGATGTGAATCATGCCCACGACGTCGTCGAGGTCGGCTCCGGTCACTGGAAGGCGGCTGTGCTCGGCCTCGGCAAAGGCGGCGACCAGTTCGGCAAAGTTCAAGGTCTGCGGGACCGAGACGATATCGCCGCGCGTGACCGCCACTTCACCCGCAGTCCGATCGCCGAAGTGGAGCAGGTTGCGCAGCATCTGGCGTTCGATCGGGGACAGGTCGCCGCGCTGCGTCGGCACCGTCTCCGACGCGTCGATGGCGTCCTCAATCTGGTCGCGAAGGCTGGTTTCGCCATCGTCGCCGAAAATCAGCGCGCGCATTCCGCGCCACAGGCGGGATCCAGGTTCGTCGGGGGTCGACGCCATCAGCGGTCGCCCTCTTGGCTGATCGGCTCATAGGGATTGGCGATCCCAAGCCGGGCCAGCGCCCGCGTCTCGCGCGCTTCCATATCGTCGGCGGCAGCGTCGTCGCCATGGTCATAGCCGAGCAGATGAAGCGTGCCGTGGACCATCAGATGCGCGGCATGGTCGGCGATCGGGATGGCTTTCTCGGCGGCCTCGGTCGCGCAGACATTGTGGGCAAGCACGATGTCGCCGAGCATCAGTTCGGGGCCATCCGCCGTGCCGAGGTCATTGAACTCGTCGGTCGCCACCATAGGAAAGGACAGCACGTTGGTGGGCTTGTCCTTGCCGCGCCATTGGGCGTTGAGGCCTCGCACTTCCGCGTCACTGGTCAGGCGAAGCGCGATCTCGACCGCACGCAGGCTGTGGGCAAGTTGCGGAAAGGCGCTCTCGGCGACGGCGGCATGGGCGGCGCGCTCGGCGAGCGGCCCCCACGCGATGCTACTGTCCCATTCCGCATCGGCTTCGGTGTGCACGTCGAGCATCACTGGCCCGGCCCCTCATAGGCTTCGACGATTTTGCCGACGAGCGGATGGCGCACGACGTCCTTGGCCGAGAAGCGGATCATCGACAGCTTTTCAATCCCCTCCAGCTTTTCGACGGCATCGTTGAGCCCCGACTGGACACCGCGCGGAAGATCGGTCTGGTTGGGATCGCCGCAGATCACCATCCGGCTGCGCATGCCGAAGCGGGTGAGAAACATCTTCATCTGCGGCGCGGTGGTGTTCTGCGCCTCGTCGAGGATGATGAACGCGTCGGACAGCGTGCGTCCGCGCATGAAGGCGATCGGCGCGATCTCGATCTCGCCCGACGCAATGCGGCGTTCGACCTGCTCGGTCGGCAGCATGTCGTAGAGTGCGTCGTAGAGCGGACGCAGATAGGGATCGACCTTCTCCTTCATGTCGCCGGGGAGAAACCCCAGCCGCTCGCCCGCCTCGACCGCCGGGCGCGACAGGATCAGGCGATCGACCTGCCCCGAAATCAGCATCTGCACCGCCTGCGCGACCGCGAGATAAGTCTTGCCGGTGCCCGCCGGCCCCAATGCGAAGATCATGTCGTCGCGGCCGAGCGACTGCATATAGGCGGTCTGGGTCGCCGAGCGCGGCACGATCGTTTTCTTGCGCGTGCGGATCATCACGCCCGGCGCATTGGCGACTTCGGGCGCGATCAGGCCGTCGAGGATCGGCTGGTTGGCCATGCCGATGACCGCCTCGACCGCGGCGCCGTCGACATCCTGGCCCTGGTCCAACCGGTTGTAGAGGCCGAGCAGGACATCGCGGGCGCGAGCGGCGGCATCGGGCTCGCCATCGATCATCACGCGATTGCCGCGCGCCGAAATGTTCACGCCCAGCCGCTGCTCGATCATCACCAGGTGGCGGTCATAATCGCCGAATAGCGGGCCCAGCAAGTACGGCTGGTCGAAATCCAGCTCCATCCGGGCGCGGCCGAAATTGTCCATGCTGGTGTCGGACTGGCTGGTTGCGGGGTTAAAGTCGGGCTTGCGCGGGGGCATCAGGCGGAGACCTGCGGAGGTGCCAAGTGCGGATGCCTTTCAATCGAGTGGATTCGGTGCCCCATGTCCGCCCAAGATAGAGCGGCTTCGAAGCGACGCAAGCGGGCGTGAAGTTTTCAGGCGGCTTTTGCCGTCGCCAGCACCCCGGCCAGACTGTTGGGCAGCGCGGCGGTAGTGACGACGTCTACCATCTCGCCGATCGCGGCACTGGTTTCGACGAATACTGACTGGAGCCACGGGGTCTTGCCGATCATCTGCCCGGGCAGGCGCCCCTTGCGATCAATCAGGATCCTCGTCGCCTTGCCGACGGTGGCCTGGTTGAACGCCAGGCTGTGGACGGCGAGGCGTGCCTGGAGCCGCTGGAGCCGCTCGTCCATCACCTGCGGCGGCACCTGGTCGGGCATCGACGCGGCGGGGGTGCCGGGGCGCGGCGAATATTTGAAGCTGTAGGCGGCGGCGTAGCGAACCTTGTCGATGATACTGAGCGTCGCTTCGAAATCTTCCTCGGTCTCGCCAGGGAAGCCGACGATGAAGTCGCCCGAAATGGCGATGTCGGCGCGCGCGCGTCGGGCCTGCTCAATGATGCTCACATAACTGGCGGCGGTGTGGCTGCGGTTCATCGCTTTCAGGATGCGGTCGCTCCCCGCTTGCACCGGCAAATGGAGGTAGGGCATCAGTTCGGGCACCTCGCCGTGCGCGGTGATCAGCGCCTCGGTCATGTCCGTCGGGTGACTGGTCATGTAGCGGATCCGCTCGACGCCCGAGATTCGCGCGATGCGGCGGATCAACGTGTCGAGCCCCGAACTGCCGTCGCTCCACGCATTGACGTTCTGGCCGAGCAACGTGATCTCGCGCGCGCCGCTTATCGCCAGCGCCTCGGCCTCGGCGATGATGTCGCTCGCCGGGCGGCTGATCTCGGCCCCGCGGGTGTAGGGGACGACGCAATAGGTGCAGAATTTGTCGCAACCCTCCTGCACCGTCAGGAAGGCGCTCGGCCCGGTGCGGCGGCGGGCGGGCAGCGCGTCGAACTTGCTAATCGCGGGCATGTCGGTGTCGACCGGGCGCTGGCCCGATGCGGCAGCGGCAACCATTTCGGGCAGGCGGTGATAGGCTTGCGGGCCGACCACCATGTCGATCATTTTCGATCGGCGCTTGGCCTCCTCGCCCTCGGCCTGCGCGACGCAGCCGGCCAGTGCGATCAGCGGCTTCGACCCGTCGTCGCGGCGCAGGCGGCCGACGTCGGAATAGGCGCGATCGGCGGCCTTCTCGCGGATGTGGCAGGTGTTGAGCACGACCAGGTCGGCGGCGCTGGCATCGGCGGTCGCGGTCATCCCTTGCGCGCCAAGGAGTTCGGCCATCCGCTCGCCGTCATAGACGTTCATCTGGCAGCCGAAGCTTTTGACATGATAGGTTTTGGGCAGGTCGGTCATTGTCCGGCGCCTATAGGGCAGGCGCGCCGCCGTTTGAAGCCGAGTCCTCAAGCGCCTGTTCGATCGCCGCGCGCGCCGAGCGCGCCAGCGCCTTGCGGTCGAGGCTTGCGTCGAGCGGGGCGAGCAGGCGGACCGTCACCGCGAAGCTGCCGCGGCGACCGAGCAGCCGCATCGCATTGACCTTGCCGCTCTCGCCGTCGGTCCAGCCGAGCAGGGACCGCATTGCGCCATAGTCGATTGCCACCGGGCGGACGGTCGTTCTCGGCGGGGCCTTGGCGATCGCCGCGAGCAGCGAAGGGCGGAACGGCAGGAGCAACTCGCCATCGCCCGTCGTCCCTTCGGGAAACAGCGCTAGTGGCTCGCGGCCGGCGAGAGCGTCGGCGACCGCGCGCGCCTGGTCGAGCACCGCGCTGCGATCGGACCGTTCGATGTAGAGGGTATGGTTCTGGTCGGCGAGCCAGCGCAGCAGCGGATGATCGCGGACCTCGGCCTTGGAAACGAATCGCGTTCCCGTCGCCCCGGCCAGGACGAGGATATCGAGCCAGCTGACATGATTGGCGAGCAGTAAAGTGTGCGGCGCGATCGGCTCGCCGGTGACGCTTACCCGCGCTCCGCAGGTCCACCCCGCGCTGCCCAGGAACCAGCGCGGGAAGGGCGATCGCGCGACCTGCTTCCACAGCCAGTGCGGCGGCGCCATGATCGCCAGAAGCACCAGCAGACCGGCGATGCGCAGGCCCGCACGAATCACCGGCTGCGGTCGGTCGCCACCCCGTAGAGTTCCATGCGATGGTCGACGAGGCGGAAGCCGAGCCTTTCGGCGATGCGGCGCTGCAATTCCTCGAGTTCCTCGTCCACGAATTCGATGACCTTGCCGGTCTCGACGTCGATCAGATGATCGTGGTGGGCGTCCGACGCGGCTTCGTAACGCGAGCGGCCGTCCCCGAATTCATGCCGCTCGAGAATCCCTGCCTCTTCGAACAGGCGGACGGTACGATAGACAGTCGCGATCGAGATGCGTGGGTCTACCGCAGCGGCGCGGGTGTGGAGCGTCTCGACATCGGGATGGTCGTCCGATTCGGACAAGATGCGCGCGATGGTTCGCCGCTGGTCGGTAATGCGCAGGCCCTTGGACGCGCACAGGGCTTCAATGTCGATCGAGTGGGGCATTGGCACATGGGTAGGCGAGCGCGCGAGGTCAGGCAATCCTCCCCGGACGGTGTCCGCCCGGGGAGTTGATCACCTCAGCGCTTGCCCGCAGTGACAGGACGCTTGCGCTTGGTCCCAAGACCGATTGCCTTGGCCAGCGTACGGCGCTGTTCGGCATAGTTGGGGGCGACCATCGGATAGTCGCTGTTGAGACCCCACTTCTGGCGATACTGGTCAGGAGTCATTTGATAGTGAGTCATCAAGTGCCGCTTGAGCATCTTGAGCTTCTTCCCGTCTTCAAGGCAGACAATATAGTCGGGCTTGATCGACGAGCGCACCGGGACCTTGGGCTCGGGCTTGGCTTCGGGCACCGACGAAGCGCCGCCGAGACCAGCGAGCGCGCTGTGAACGTTGGCAATCAATTGCGGCAAGTCATTGACGGCAACGCTATTGTTGCTGACGTGCGCGGCGACGATGTCGGCGGTGAGGGTCAGCAGCGTATCGTCGGTAGAGTCCATATCCATTTGAGGTGTCCCGATCTGTTCAGCTAATCGCCCGCGTCGGCATGGCGCGGTGAAGTGCTGCTGTAATAATCAAGGTCGCTTTAGGCAAGACGGCAGCCCGGCTTGCGCCAGATCAACTTTCGTTCGACGCATGCACCAGTGTCAATGCGTCGAAGTTGCCAGTAGAACCACGGTAATAGTCGCGGCGGCGACCTGCGATTTCAAACCCGGCGGCGCGGTAAAGGCCAAATGCGCCATTGCCGTCACGCACTTCAAGGTGGAGGCGACTGGCGCCCTGCTGCCGCGAATGACTGATGAAATGGTCGATCAGCGCGCGCCCGACCCCGCGCCGCTGGGCATGCGGGGCGACCGCGACCAGCAGCAGTTCGGCCTCGTCGGCGACGGTGCGGAGCAGCGAGAAACCCTGCGCCGCTTCGCTTGCGACATCGCGCGCCAGGAACAGCGCGACTCCCGCCATCGGCAGGATCCCGGCGCATTGCGAACGGGTCCACGCCTCGCCGAAATTGGGCGAGAAGGCGCTCGCCATGATCGGCATCACCTCGTCGAGGTGGCTGGCCTCGCAACGCGTGAACAACAGCGGACGCGGCGCGACGCTGCTCATGCCGCTTTCGGCCGGGCGTCGGGGGCACGGATGTAGAGTGGAGCGGGGGCGAGGCTGCGGAGTAATGGCGGCAGGCGCAGCGCGGCACTGGCGGTCGGGACAAGGTCAGCCAACGCCGTCCCGCCGCGCGCTTCGGCCAGCGCCAAGGCACCACTGCCGACCGGGGTTGCGGTGGCGAACAGCGCAGCGGCGTCGCGCGGCGTGAGGTTGAGCGGCGCGCTGGTCGCGGCGAAGGGCGAGCGGTCGAATGCCTGGACGAACAGTTCGCCATGCCCGCCGCTCATCGCCGCAACGACGGGTTCGTTACCGGGGGCCGAGGCGGCAAGGAGGGCGAGGCTCGGCAGCCCGTGAAGCGTCGCGTCCCAGCCGATCGCCAGGCCATGCGCGGCGGCGATCGCGACGCGCAGCCCGGTGAAACTGCCTGGCCCGACCCCGACGACGATCTCGCTGGGCACGCGACCGTCGAGCAATTCGGCGATCATCGGCACCAGCCGTTCGGCATGGCCGCGACTGATCAGCTCGTCACGCGCGGCGATCAGCGTGCCGTCGGCAGCGAACAGTGCGGCGGTGCAGGCCGCAGTCGAACAGTCGAAGCAAAGGATCAGCGCACTGTCTCCTGGTCGTTCGGACGGGGCCAAGTTGAGCCCAAGCCCGGGCCAAGGCAAGCCCCTACGATCGCCGACTTATCAGACCGCTTCGCTTACACTGCTTCGACCGTCTCGACCTCGGGCACATAATGTTTAATCAGCCCCTCGATCCCGCGTTTGAGCGTGATCGCCGACGACGGGCAGCCGGCGCATGCGCCCTGCATTGCGAGGTAAAGCGTGCCCTTGGCATAGCCGCGATAGACGATGTCGCCGCCGTCCTGCGCCACTGCCGGGCGCACGCGTGTCTCGATCAGCTCCTTGATCTGCTCGACGATATCGGCGTCGGCAGGGTCTTCCTCGACCGCCATGGTCGCGCCATCGTCCTGCGGGTCGACCGCGATGCCGCTCGCGCTGCCGGCCACGAACAGCGGCGCGTCGGTGACGAAATGGTCGAGCAGGATCGACAATATGTCGGGCTCGAGCGCTTCCCACGCGGCGTCTGGACTAGCGCTGACCGACACGAAATCGCGCCCGAAGAAGACTCCGTCGACGTCTCCTGTGGCGAACAGCGCGGCAGCGAGCGGGCTTGCCTCGGCGGCAGTTGCATTGGGAAAGTCGCGGCTGCCGGCGGTCATGACGGTGCGGCCCGGAAGATATTTGCGGGTCAGCGGATTGGGTGTGGTTTCGGTCTCGATCAACATGAGGGCGATGTGGGCGCGATGGGCTCGCCGTTCAACCTACTTCGCATTGCCGGGCGCCGGCGGGACCTGCCAGCTGTCGTCGATCATCTTGATCAGCGCCGAGAAATCCTTGCCCGCGCCGCCACGGTCGGCGAAGCGCTGGTACAGCTCCTCGGCCTCGCCGCCCATCGGGACATAGGCACCGACCGATTGCGCCGCCTCCATCGCCAGCTTCATGTCCTTGAGCATCAGCGCGGTCGCGAAGCCGCCTTCATAGTCACGGTCGGCGGGGGTCTCGGGACCGACCCCGGGGACCGGGCAATAGCTAGTCATCGACCAGCTCTGGCCAGACGCCTTGGATGAAATATCGTAGAATGTCTGGAGGTCGAGGCCGAGCTTTTGTGCCAGCACGAATGCCTCGCACGTCGCCGCCATGGTCGCGCCGAGCAGCATGTTGTTGCAGATCTTGGCGGCCTGTCCAGCGCCGGCATCGCCCGCGTGGATCACGGTTTTGCCCATCACGTCGAGGAATGGCTGGGCGGCAGCGAACCCCTCGTCCGTTCCGCCGACCATGAAGGTCAGCGTGCCCGCATCGGCTGCGGCGATCCCGCCCGACACAGGGGCGTCGACCATCGTGAAGCCGGCCGCACCGGCCTCGCCCGCGACGGTCTTCGCAGTGGCGACGTCGATCGTCGAGCAGTCCATCAAAATGGCGCTTTTCGGCGCGGAAAGAAGTACGGCGGTGCGGTAGACTTCGGCAACATGGCGCCCGGCGGGGAGCATAGTGACGACCGCCTCGACGCCTGCCAACGCATCGGCCGGCGAGGCGGCGGGGGTACAGCCCTTGGCCGCGGCTCGCTCCATCGCGTCGCTGCTGAGGTCGAAGGCGTGGACCTCATGCCCGGCCTTCGCGAGGTTCGCGGCCATCCCGCCGCCCATGTTGCCAAGCCCGATGAATGCGACGCGTGCCACTGCTCTCTCCTGCCGATCTGGCTAGCGCCCTAGCGAAGAACGCGGGAGCGGCGCCAGCCCTGTCGCGGCGAATGTTCACACATGTTCGCGGTGATGACGCGTTTTTGTTAGCTCGCCGGTCGCTTCCGCTCGCGGGTCTTTGTTTGCTCGCCGGTCGCTGCCGCTCGCGGGTCTTTGTTGGCTCGCCTGTCGCTGCCGCTCGCGAGTCTTCGTTGGCTCGCCGGTCGCTTCCGCTCGCTCGCCTGTCGCCCGCGGGCGTTCAAGTATGCGACGGTTGACTCGAAAACTGGCCGAAACCTCGTTCAACAATACGATGATGACGATCATTCCCCCGGATGATGTCAGCCGCCGCCCGACTCGGGCGCATTCACGACGATGGCAGAAGCGGGTGGCTGTAGGACAGCATTTTATCGAGTCCGGCTTTATCGGGACCGGCCCCTATTCCTCCTTCTTCGCCGGGTGCCAGCCGCGTACGGTGACCTTGGCGTAGCTGAGCGTGACGGCGTCGGGGTCACAGCGGGTTACGACGACGCTGCTGAACGCATAGCTGGCGGCGGCATCGTCGAGCGTGGCGTCGGGGACGGTGGCGCCGACGCGGCAGTCGGTCCACGGGAAGCGGACCTTGACCCTGAGTTCGCCAGCGCCGGGAGGCGGCGCGTCGCGGCCCTTGATGGTGCCGTCCCAGCCCTTGCGGCCCTTGATCGAGCCATCCCACCCCTTGCGGCCGTTGCTGGTGCCCCACGACCAGGACGAGACCTCAATCCAGTCCTTGTGCCCGGAGCGGGCGGCGGAAGTGGTGGGGGCGGGGGTGCCGCCGATCTTGAGAAAGGCGTTGAGCGCGGCGCTGGCGGGGGTGGCGGCGAAGGTGGCGGCGAGGGTCGCGGCGGCGGCGAGGGTGATGGTGCAAAGAGTGGGTTTGGTGACGATGGGCATCGCTCGGGTCCTTTGACGGGAGGCCATGGAACGGAGCCAGATACGCGGCCGGGCAGGGGGGCAGTGTAGGCGTGTTGCGCGCGAGGGGAAGCCCGCGAGCGAGCGGCAGCGACAGGCGAGCGCACGAAGACTCCCCTCTCAGAATCGGATGCGGATGCGGGCCATGACGCGGTTGGTGGGGATGGGGCCGATGCTGCCCTGTTCGGTCACGACCCCGACGCGGGCGCCGGCGATGCCGAACTCGGCGGGGCCGAACCGCGGCGTGTCGGCGGGGGCGAGCGGGGGGAGGCGATAGCGGTCCGCCTGCCGGGTCCCGCAGACGATGATTTCGCCGGTCGGGGCGGCGGGGCAGGCGGTGGTCAGCGTGGCGAGGTTTGCGGGCGGCGCGTCATGGCGCGGGGTCGAGCCGGCACTCGCCTGAAGCAACAGGAGCAGGGTCGCGAGCATCAGGCACCTCTCGCGGAAGTGTGGTCGAGGGGCGGGGCGGGGGCAAGGGTTTTAAAGATGGGTATTGACGGCAGGGGGTGGGACCGGCTCGCGGTGAGGCCCGCGCCCACAGATATGGGTTGACCGGGCGGGCGCCACTGGTCTGAAGATGGCGGTGCAAGCGCGGTCGAAACCGCCGCGAAGGAGAGGCCGATGACGGGGCAGGATCGCAGGCGGCGGCCGGGGCTGGCGGTCATTGCCGCGTGCATAGCGGTGCCTGCGGCGGTAGTGTTGTGGCCGGTGTTCGGGCTGGGCATCCCGCCGCGCATGATATTGGGCGATCCGTCGACCTTTACCGAGCAGCCGGCCTATCTCGGGCTGATTTCCGATCTTGGTTTCGTTGGCTGGTGGACGGCGGCGGTGGCCTGCCTGATTGCGGCGTCGGTGACCCCGGTTGCGACTTATCGGCGCGCGCTGGTGGTGGGCGGGGTCCTGTCGGCGGTGCTATGCCTCGACGACCTGATGATGCTCCACGAGACGTTCGGGGAGAAGATCTTCTTTCCTTTCTATGTCGTGGCGTCGGCGCTGTATCTGTGGCGCGAGCGGGCGCTGCATCGCCGGGTCGGCCCGGCGTTGCTGGTCACCGGACTGGCGTTGCTGGCGACGAGCCTGGCGATCGATTCGGTCGCGGACCTGGCGGAGGGGCATCCCGCCTGGTTCGACCATGCCGCGCGATCATGGTTGCATCTCGACCTGGCGGCGTGGTCGGCGGGGCGCAATCCGGCGGTCGACGACCTCCACTCGACGGGCGTGTTCCAGCCGATGCGGATGGCACTCGACGACTGGCGACGGATCGCCGAGGACGGCACCAAATTCGCGGGGATCGTGAGTTGGGCGGTCTATCATGTGTATCTGGCGCGATTTTGTCTGGTGAGTGGGGGTGAGGGGCGGGGGTGAGGGTTGAGGGGGTGAGGGTCGAGGGGAGCTTGCTCCCCCTAGACCCCCGCCGCTTTCCTCAGCGCCTCGTTCATTCGCGATTGCCAGCCGGGGCCCTGGGCGCGGAAGGCGGCGATGACGTCTTGATCTAGGCGGAGCGAGACTTGCGCCTTGGCCGAACCCGGCGGACGGCCGCGGCGGGCGGCCATTCCGCCGACGCGCAGTTCGGCGCGGTCGAGCATTTCGGTGGTCCAATCGGGCGCATTATCCGGATCCACCCAGCTGCTCACCAAACTCGGCTTGCGCCCGTTAGCCCTCGGCCGGCCTGGGGGCGTGGCGGGAGGCGTCGGCGCGCTCGGCGGCGGTGAGGATGCCGTCGTGGTTGACGTCCATTTCGTCGAAATGGGCGAGCATGGCGGCTTCGAACTGGGGCCGGGTGACGGACTGGGCGGTGGCGAAGCTGCGCTTCATATAGTCGAGCGTGTGGCCCCCGATACCGGGCGCGACGTCGCGGTGGAGGGCGGCGCGGCGCAGGAGCAGTTTCCCGCCGACGCTGCGCGCTTCCTCGCGCGTGACGAGGCCGTCGTGATTGGCGTCGAACTGCGCGAACAGGCTGTCGGCGCGCTCAAGGGCTTGCGCGCGGGTCATGTCGGGCGGGGTGGCGCCGTCGCGGGCGTGCGCGTGGGCAAGCGCGGGGGCGGCGGCCGCAAGCAGGGCTGCAGCCATGAGTGAGAGGGGCGGAAACGACATCGCGAGCTCCTTCGGTGCGGGTCGAACCGGCCGAAGGATTGCGGGCGGCTTCGACGCAAACCACCGTGGGCTGGGGCCGATGAATGAGGGGTTGCTGGCG
Organism: Sphingomonas sp. RB1R13; assembly: GCF_036663775.1. Taxonomy (NCBI): domain Bacteria; kingdom Pseudomonadati; phylum Pseudomonadota; class Alphaproteobacteria; order Sphingomonadales; family Sphingomonadaceae; genus Sphingomonas; species Sphingomonas sp. RB1R13. Next base: position 517,456 of record NZ_JAXOJM010000001.1, on the reverse strand, counting down.
ATGGAGCGAGCGGGCGAGGGGTCGAGACGACCACCGCGGGGGCGGGCCTCAGACGTCGAGGGTTGCCGCTTGCTTGGAGCGTTTGGGGGCGTGCTTGACGAGGGGCATATCGACGCGTTCTTTTTCGAGGAGGGGCTTGAGGTAGAAGCCCGTTGCGCTCTTTTTCTCCGCCGCAATTGCCTCCGGGGTTCCGACCGCGACGATGTCGCCGCCTTTGACGCCGCCGTCGGGGCCGAGGTCGATGACCCAGTCGGCGGTCTTGATGACGTCGAGGTTGTGTTCGATGACGACGACGGTGTTGCCCTGCTCGACCAGCGCGTGGAGGACTTCCAATAGTTTGCGGACGTCTTCGAAATGGAGGCCGGTGGTCGGCTCGTCGAGGATGTAGAGGGTCTGGCCGGTGGCTCTACGCGACAGTTCCTTGGCGAGCTTGACGCGCTGGGCCTCGCCGCCGCTGAGCGTGGTCGCCTGCTGGCCGACCTTGACGTAGCCGAGGCCGACTTCCTGCAACATCGCCATCTTGTCGCGGATGCCGGGGACCGCTTTGAAGAAGTCGACCGCATCCTCGACGGTCATGTCGAGTACCTGGGCGATACTCTTGCCCTTGAACTTCACCTCCAATGTTTCGCGATTGTATCGCTCGCCGTGGCAGACGTCGCAGGTGACGTAGACGTCGGGGAGGAAGTGCATCTCGATCTTGAGCAGGCCGTCGCCGGTGCACGCCTCGCAGCGGCCGCCCTTGACGTTGAAACTAAAGCGGCCGGGCTTGTAACCGCGCGCCTGGGATTCGGGGAGGCCGGCGAACCAATCGCGGATCTGGGTGAAGGCGCCGGTGTAGGTCGCGGGGTTGGAGCGCGGGGTGCGGCCGATCGGCGACTGGTCGATGTCGATGACCTTGTCGAGATGTTCGAGCCCGGTGATCCGGTCGAACTTGCCGGCGAGGATGCGGGCGCCGTTGAGAGCGCGGGCGGCGGCGGCGTAGAGCGTGTCGATGGTGAAGCTGGACTTGCCCGAGCCCGACACGCCGGTGATGCAGGTGAAGGTGCCGAGCGGGATCGAGGCGGTGACGTTGCGAAGGTTGTTGGCGGTGGCGCCGTGGACGGTGAGCTTCTTGCCCGAGCCTTTGCGGCGTTTGGCGGGGAGAGGGATCGAACGGCGGCCCGAGAGATAGTCGGCGGTCAGGCTGCCCTCGCAGGCCATGAGATCGGCCAGCGTGCCCGCGCACACGACTTCGCCGCCGCGCACCCCTGCGCCGGGGCCCATGTCGATGATATGGTCAGCCGAGCGGATGCTGTCCTCGTCATGCTCGACGACGAGGACGGTGTTGCCGAGCGATTTGAGCCGCTGGAGGGTTTCGAGAAGGCGGTCATTGTCTTTCTGGTGGAGGCCGATCGAGGGCTCGTCGAGGACGTAGAGGACGCCCGACAGGCCACTGCCGATCTGGCTGGCAAGGCGGATGCGCTGGCTTTCGCCACCCGACAGGGTGCCGGAGGTTCGGTCGAGATTGAGATAGTCGAGCCCGACATTGTCGAGGAAGCCGAGGCGCTCGTTGATCTCCTTGAGGATGGCGCGGGCGATCTCGCGCTGCTGGGGGCCGAGCTGTTCCTCGAGGCCGCGGAACCAGGCGAGGGCGTCGGACACCGAGCGGCGGGCGGAGAGGCTGATATCCTCGCCGATGATCTTGACCGACAGGGCCTCGGGCTTGAGGCGGGCGCCGTGGCAGGTCTCGCACGGCTGGGCGGCCTGGTAACGCGAGAGCTCCTCGCGCATCCAGGCGGACTCGGTCGAGGCCATGCGCCGCTCGAGGTTGCCGATGACGCCTTCGAAGGATTTCTTGACCTCATAGGATTTGCGTCCGTCGACGAAGCGCAGGGTGATCGCCTTGCCCCCGGTGCCGCGCAGGACGGCGTATTGCGCGGCCTCTGGCAGCTCGTTCCACGGGGTGGCGAGGTCGAAGTCATAGGCGCGGGCGAGGCTGCCCAGCACTTGCATGTAATAGGGGGAGGGCGGGTTGGACTTGGCCCACGGCACGACCGCGCCCTTGGCGATCGAGAGGGTGTGGTTGGGGACGACCAGATCCTCGTCGAACAGCATCTTCATGCCGAGCCCGTCACAGGCGGGGCAGGCGCCCTGGGGAGCGTTGAAGGAGAACAGGCGGGGCTCGATCTCGGCGATGGTGAAGCCCGAGACGGGGCAGGCGAATTTCTCGGAAAAGACGATCCGGCCGGGGGCGCCATAGTCGAGCTTCATGCCCGAGGCGGTGACCTGTTCGGGGGCGTCGCTGGGGTCGGCGGGGTCGAGGAAGGCGAGACCTTCGGCCAGCTTCAGCGCGGTTTCGAAGCTGTCGGCCAGCCGCGACTGGATGCCATCGCGGATCGCGATGCGGTCGACCACCACTTCGATGTCATGCTTGTATTTCTTGTCGAGCGCGGGGGCGTCTTCGATGTCGTAAAATTCGCCGTCGATGCGGACGCGGGTGAAGCCGGCGCGCTGCCATTCGGCGAGTTCCTTACGATACTCGCCCTTGCGGCCGCGGACGACGGGAGCGAGGAGGTAGTGGCGCGAGCCTTCGGGCAGCGTCATGGTGCGATCGACCATTTGGCTGACGGTCTGCGCCGATATGGGCAGGCCGGTCGCGGGGGAATAGGGCACCCCGACGCGGGCCCACAGCAGGCGCATATAGTCGTAGATTTCGGTGACCGTGGCGACGGTCGAGCGCGGGTTGCGGCTGGTCGTCTTCTGCTCGATCGAAATGGCGGGGGAGAGGCCGTCGATATGCTCGACGTCGGGCTTCTGCATCATCTCGAGAAACTGGCGGGCGTAGGCCGAAAGCGATTCGACGTAGCGGCGCTGGCCCTCGGCATAGATGGTGTCGAAGGCGAGGCTGGACTTGCCCGATCCCGACAGACCGGTGATGACCGTCAGCGCATCGCGCGGGATTTCGACGTTGACGCCCTTGAGGTTGTGCTCGCGGGCACCCCTTACGGAAATGTGGGTAAGCATGAAGTGAACTGTTCCATATTTGTTCGCATGGGGCAAGCGGGCGGGGGCGAGGGTTTGGAGATAGGGGCGATGCGCTTCGGTTCAACCGCTCGCGGGCGGCGGTTGCGCTTGGAACAAGATGCGCTAGCTTGCTGTAATGATGTGTCGATTCCTTGTCGCCGTGGCGCTGGCCGCTGTTTCCCTGAATGGCGCGGGGGTGGCGCAGGTTGCGGCGCCCGTTTCTGTCGCGCCCGCCCCGGCCCCCAAGGCCGATATCGTCAAGGTTGCGATCGTAACGTCGAAGGGGCGGATGGTGATCGCGCTCGACCGCGGCCATGCCCCGATCACGGTCGCCAACTTCCTCCATTATGTCGACACGAAACGCTATGACCGGCAGAGTTTTTACCGGGCGATGCCGTATGACAAGGGCGGGCTGATCCAGGCCGGGATCACGAGCAATGCCAAGCTGCTGTTCAAGCCGATCGCGCATGAGCCGACGTCAGTTACGGGGCTGAGGAATGTGCGGGGCACGATTTCGATGGCGCGGATCGAGCCGGGCAGCGCGCGGAGCGACTTCTTCATCCTGACCGAGGATATCCCGGGGTTCGACGACGATGTCGCCGACCCGGGCTTCGCGGCGTTCGGGAGCGTGGTCGAGGGGATGGATGTGGCGGACAAGATCTTCCACGCGCCGGTGTCGCCGACCAGGGGAGTGGGGGCGATGAAGGGGCAGATGCTGGCGCCGGCGGTGAAGATTTTGCGGGCGGTGAGGGTGAAGTGAGGGGGGCTAGCGCAGCCGATATTTGGGCAACGGCTCGCACGCGAGGCCATCCTGATCGGCATCAAGGCCGTCGCGGTAACCCGGTTCGCCACGTTTGATCGACTTGGCACCATTCATTTGCGCCCAAGAGCAACTGGGATAGTAGGTCGGCAAAAGCCGCCGGATTGAATTCCAGTTCGTGATCGCCAATCCAGCAACGAAGACGGCCATTGCAAGGCCAGCGATTAGGCCGACCGTTTTGTTTCTGATCGAACGGCGTTTTTGCTCCTCTCCAGCCAGAGCATATGGCCCCAGCTTTACAGGCTGAGCTCGGAATGGCTTTCGAAAGCTCATTATCAAAAGATAATATGATTGCGACGCAACCCGCAAGTGCCCGCACTTTTGTCATCCCCGGACAGGCGGGGACCCAACTGGTGGGGGTTGCTTCGGTGGGCTTGGGGAGATCGGTTCCCGCTTTCGCGGGAATGACGGGGGAGCAGATGACTACCCACGCCACGCCCTCACGGGGATAAACCCCGTGACGTCGATCCTGTCGCTACGCGCAGGTCGGCCGGCTTTCGGCAGCTCTTCGACAGAAGGCCCGGAACCGCGTTGCGATTCCGGGCCTTCTGCTCGGCGCCTCAAGACCTAGTTGATCTTCGGCAGGGTTTCGAACTGGTGATAGGGCGGCGGGCTCGACAGGGTCCACTCGAGCGTTGTCGCGCCTTCGCCCCAGGGGTTGTCGCCGGCCTTCTTGCCCGCGGCCAGGGACCAGAACAGGTTGACAAAGAACACCGCCATGCCCGCGACCGTGACCATGTAGCCGTAGGTCGACACCACGTTCCACTTCTCGAACGCCGGAGTGTAGTCAGGGATGCGGCGCGGCATGCCGTCAAGGCCGAGGAAATGCTGCGGGAAGAAGATGATGTTCACGCCGACGAACATCAGGAAGAAGTGCAGCTTGCCAAGGGGCTCGTTGAGCATCTTGCCGCTCATCTTGGGGAACCAGTAATAGAAGCCCGAGAAGAGGGTGAACACCGCCCCGAGGCTGAGCACATAATGGAAGTGCGCGACCACGTAATAGGTGTCCTGCATGTAGGTATCGACCCCGCCGTTGGACAGGACGACCCCGGTCACGCCGCCGACGGTGAACAGGAAGATGAAGCCGATCGCGAACAGCATCGGGGTTTCGAAGCTGATCGAACCGCCCCACATGGTGGCGATCCAGCTGAAGATCTTCACGCCGGTGGGGACCGCGATGATCATCGTCGCGGCGGTGAAGTACATCTTGGTGTTCACGTCCAATCCGGTGGTGAACATGTGATGCGCCCACACGACGAACCCGACGACCCCGATCGCGACCATGGCGTAGGCCATGCCGAGATAGCCGAAGACGGGCTTTCGGCTGAACGTCGCGATGACCTGGCTGACCATGCCGAAGCCCGGCAGGATCATGATGTAGACCTCGGGGTGGCCAAAGAACCAGAACAGGTGCTGGTAGAGGATCGGATTGCCGCCGCCGGCCGCATCGAAGAAGGCGGTGCCGAAGTTGCGGTCGGTCAGCAGCATGGTGATCGCGCCGGCCAGGACCGGAAGCGCGAGCAGCAGCAGGAAGGCGGTAACCAGCACCGACCACACGAACAGCGGCATCTTGTGCAGGGTCATCCCCGGCGCGCGCATGTTGAAGATGGTGGTGATGAAGTTGATCGCGCCGAGGATCGAGCTGGCGCCCGCAAGGTGAAGCGCGAAGATCGCCATGTCGACCGAGGGGCCGACCGAGCCTGAGGTCGAGAGCGGGGCATAGACCGTCCAGCCGGTGCCGGCGCCGAGCCCGGTGCCGCCCGAGACGAAGCTGGACCCGAGCAGGAGGATGAAGGCCGGGACGAGCAGCCAGAAGCTGATATTGTTCATCCGCGGGAAGGCCATGTCGGGCGCGCCGATCATCAGCGGCACGAACCAGTTGCCGAAGCCGCCGATCATCGCCGGCATGACCATGAAGAACACCATGATCAGGCCGTGGGCGGTGATCAGCACGTTCCAGTGGTGGAGCGCCTCGTCGAAGTTGGTGGTGCCCGAGCCGAGCGGCCACGCCTGGTTGAGGATCTGGATGCCGGGATGCATCAGCTCGGCGCGCATGATGCCCGAAATAGCGCCGCCGATGATCCCCGCGACGATCGCGAAGATCAGGTAGAGGGTGCCGATGTCCTTGTGGTTGGTCGACATGAACCAGCGGGCGAAGAAGGCCGGCTTGTGATCGGCGTCGTGATGGTCGTGCGCATGGTCGTCATGCGCGGTCAGCGGGAGGGCTGCTCCGTCGACGGTGGGGGCGATGGTGCTCATGGGACTGGGACCTAGCGAATATTGTTGGTCGCGCCCTGCGTGGGCGCGGTGGTGACGGGCTTGGAAGTCGGTGCGGTTGCCGCCGGGATCGGCGTGGCGCTGGCGACTTGCGGAGCGGCGGCCGGGGGCGTGCCGCCGGGCGACAGCGGCGAGACCGCGGTGGCGTCGGGGCCGGTGGCAGGTTTGGCCGCCGTGGGCATGGTGCCGCCCTTCGACGCGATCCATTTGGCATAGTCGGCGTCGCTGACAACCTCGACCGCGATCGGCATATAGCCGTGGCGCGCGCCGCACAGTTCGCTGCACTGGCCGAAATAGACGCCGGGGCGATCGACCTTGACCCACGTCTCGTTGAGGCGGCCGGGAACGGCGTCCATCTTGGTCCAGAAAGCGGGGACTGCGAACGAGTGGATGACGTCGGCGCCGGTGACGATGAACTTCACCACGCGCCCGACGGGGATGACGATCCGCTCGTCGACGGCGAGCATCGGCGGGCCATCGGCGTCGGTCCGGGCGCGCTCGCCGGGCTTCACGTCCTTGGCCTCCTTGAGCATGTTCGAGGTAATCTCGAACCCGCCATTGTCGGGGTACTGGTAGCTCCAATACCATTGGTTGCCGATGACCTTGATCGTCACATCGGCCTTGGGCGGCGAATATTGATGGCTCAACAACCGGATCGAGGGGATCGCGATCGCGACCAGGATGAACACCGGAATGACCGTCCAGGCGACTTCGAGGAAAGTGTTGTGCGAGTTGCGCGACGGCACCGGATTCTTGCCGCGGCGGAACTTGAAGATCGCGTAGGCGAGCAGCAGCAGCACGACGATGCTGATCGCAAAGCATAGCGGCACGAGCCAGTGATTGTGGAAATTGGCGGCTTCATTGCCGATCGGGGTGACCTGGTCCTGAAGACCCATGCGACCGTCGGGCATGCCGATTCCCGGAGTCGGGACGACTTCGGCGGGCGCGGCAGGTTTCACTGAAGAGGCAGGAGCGGCGTCAGGTTTGGTGGCGGCAACAGTGGTCGGCGTCCCGGTTGCCGTTACGGCAGGGGCGGTTGCAGCGGTAGTTTGCGCGGCAAGCGGGCTAAGCCCGGCGGCAGCAAGCGCAATCACGAAACCCAGAATCTTCATCATCACTCCGGCGTGGCAGAAGCCCGCACGGTGCGGCGGACCCTAAAAGAAATCGGCGGCTTTGTAGGCGGCCCCTTAGACCGGCTCAAGCAACTGTGCCAGCCTCTTTTGCAGGCTTTTGGGACGGGGTGTTGAAGGGCGCGGGCGCGGGCCGTAAGGCGCTTGCGAAAGTTTGGCGGGGACGGGTTAATGACCGAGAATGAAGTGCTGGGCGAATTTCGCGCTGCGGGCGCGCTGCTCGAGGGGCATTTCATCCTGTCGTCGGGGCTGCACAGCCCACGTTACCTGCAGTGCGCGCGAGTGTTGATGGACGCCAGGCGGGCCGAGCGGTTGGCGACGGCGCTGGCCGAGAAGTTGGGGGCGCTGCGGGGGCAGATCGACGTCGTGGTGTCGCCGGCGATGGGGGGCGTGATCATCGGCCACGAGATGGGCCGCGCGCTGGGCGTGCCGGCGATGTTCGTCGAACGGCCCGATGGCGAGTTCCACTTGCGCCGCGGGTTTGCGCTGCAGGCGGGGGCGCGGGTGCTGATGGTTGAGGATGTGGTCACCACCGGGCTGTCGTCGAAGGAAGCGATAAAGGCGATCGGGGCGGCGGGGGGAGTGGTCGTGGCGGCGGCGAGCCTGGTCGACCGGTCGGGGGGAGCGGTCGAGCTGGGGGTGCCCTATGTGGCGCTGGTCGCGCTCGACGTGCCGACGTTCGCGGCGGATGATCTGCCGCCGTCACTGTCGGCGTTGCCTGCGGTGAAGCCGGGGAGCCGCGCAGCGTGATCGTGCTCGCATTCACGCTCGCCATCGCTGGTGCGAGCGTCCCGGCGCGGGTCGCAGAGGTCGCCGCCAAGGCTGGCTTCGCCGGGGAGATATTGGTCGGGCGGGGGGACCGGGTCATCCTCGACCGGGGCTATGGGACGGTGGCCCCCATCGCGGGGGGGCGTCGGCATCGTGCGGGTGCGACGTGGCGACTGGCGTCGATCACCAAGCAAGTAACGGCGACACTGCTATTGCGCACTCACGCCACCGACCTCGACAAGCCGATGATCCCGCCAGCGCCGAATCTTACACTACGGCAATTGTTGACTCATCACAGTGGCTTGGCAAACCCAGACACGACGCCGGCAGGTGCAGATGGGGTGCCCGCCTTCTATCGACAGACGCCGCCGGATTATGGTTTTTGTTTATCGAAGCTTGCGAAACCGGGGAGCGAGTTCAGTTACAATAATTGCGACTATCTGGTCGCTGACTTCGCCTTTGAAGGAATGCTTGAGTGGCCCGCCGGGATGCGGATGGCGCGTGGCGGGGAGATGGGGGTTGCGGGATTTGTCGCGGGCAAGCCCGAGCCGCATTATGAGCTCGCGAGTTTTGGTGCGGCGGGCGGGCTGATGGGCAGCGCCCGCGCGGTCTTCAATTTCGACCGCAAGTTGATGACCGGCAAGCTGCTGTCGCCCGCCGCTCGGGCCGAATTGTGGAAGCCGGAGGGTGGGCGGAGTTACCAGGCGCTGGGCCAGTGGGTGTTTCCGGGCCAGGTCAATGGTTGCGCATCCCCCAAGCGGATCGTCCAGCGCGATGGCGAGATCGGCGGGGTGCAGACGCGCAACTATATCCTGCCTGACGACGATCTGGCGGTGGTGGTGTTCACCAATCGCGGGCCCGACGATTTCGCGATCGGCGAAATCTGGCAGGGCAAGGGCTTTGCCTATGACCTGCTGTCGGCGGTGGCGTGCTCATGACCGGCAAGCTTCGCCTGGGGGTCAATATCGACCATGTCGCGACGATCAGGAATGCGCGCGGGGGCGAGCATCCCGATCCGCTGCGTGCGGCGCAGGCGGCCGAGCGGGCGGGGGCGGACGGGATCACGGCGCATCTGCGCGAGGACCGGCGGCATATCACCGATGGCGATATCGACCGGCTGATGAAGGGAATTTCGCTGCCGCTCAATTTGGAGATGGCGGCGACACAGGAGATGCTGCGGATCGCGCTTGCTCATCAGCCGCATGCGGCGTGCATCGTTCCCGAAAAGCGCGAGGAGCGGACGACCGAGGGCGGACTCGACGCCGCCGGGCAGTTTGACGCGCTGGTGCCGATCGTCGACCAGTTGGGGGCGGCGGGGATCAGGGTCAGCCTGTTCATCGAGCCCAGCGAGCGGCAGGTCGATGCGGCCTTGCGCCTGGGCGTGCCGGTGGTCGAGTTTCATACCGGGCGCTTTGCCAGTCTTTTCGCAGACGTTCCGGGAGAGGATGCCGTGGCCGAGTTGCGCCGGATTACTGACGCCGTGGCGCTGGCCGCGAAAAACGGGATCGAGGCGCATGCCGGGCATGGACTGACCTTCGACAATGTCGTGCCGGTGGCGGCGATCCCGCAGGTGGCCGAGCTGAATATCGGACATTTCCTGATCGGCGAGGCGATTTTTACCGGGCTGGAGGCGAGTGTCGCGCGGATGCGGGCGCTGATGGACGGGGCGCGGTGAAGATCCTCTCCCCCTGGGAGAGGAAGGGGCCCGCCGCGCAGCGGTGGGAAGGTGAGGGTGACGATCGTCGCTTGGTCACCCTCACCCTTCCCACGCCGTTGGCGCGGGCCCCTTCCCTCTCCCAGCGGGAGAGGGATTTATGATTGTCGGCATCGGGTCGGACCTGTGCAATATCGAGCGGATCCAGTCTTCGCTCGACCGGTTCGGGGAGCGGTTTCTCAATCGGGTGTTCACTCCCGTCGAGCGCGCCAAGGCCGAGCGGCGGCCGTTTACGCGGGCGGGGACGCTGGCCAAGCGCTTTGCCGCCAAGGAGGCTTTTTCGAAAGCGGTCGGGACGGGGTTCAAGCGCGGGGTGTATATGAAGGACATCGGCGTGGTGAACGCACCGTCGGGCGCGCCGACGCTGGCGCTGACCGGTGGGGCCCGCGCGCGGCTTGACGCGTTGACCCCGCCGGGGCACGCCATCGATGTCCATTTGACGATGACCGACGATCATCCCTGGGCGCAGGCGTTCGTTATTTTATACGCGCGAAAACTGGAGTCCTGATGAGCGACAGCGTCGATATCCCGTCCGAGGCGACGCCCGAAGCGGGGCCAGAAGTGCCGCCTGAATCGAATGCGGTTAAACCAGACGCCAAGCCCGAGGGCAGCGCGGTGTGGCGCGAGATCAAGGGCATCTTCTGGGTGCTGCTGGCGGTGCTGGCGGTGCACAGCTTCATCGCCAAGCCATTTTACATCCCGTCGGAATCGATGATGCCGGGGCTGCTCAAGGGTGACCGGCTGGTGGTCAGCAAATATCCCTATGGCTGGTCGTGGGTGTCGGCCAGCTTCCACGTGTTTCCGCACTGGAGCGGGCGATTATTCGGCAAGATGCCCGAGCGCGGCGATGTGGTGATTGTCACCCCGCCGGGGCGGAGCGACGATTATATCAAGCGCGTGATCGGGCTTCCCGGCGACACGATCGAAGTGCGCGGCGGGCGGCTGATCCTGAACAATGTGCCCGTCAAGGCCGAGGTCCGCCCGGCGGCGATGATCGCGATCGACGATAATGCGCCATGCGCGCCGACCCAGTTCCAGGGAAATCTGGTCGAGGCCGGGGACGGGCGCCAATATTGCCGGCTGCCGATCGTCCGCGAGACGCTTCCGAACGGGCCGAGCTATGACACGGTCGAGCTTGGCCAGAGTCCCGGCGACGAATATGGCCCGGTGACGGTCCCCGCCGACCATGTCTTCCTGATGGGCGACAATCGCGACCGCAGCGCCGACAGCCGCTTCAGCCTGGCCGATGATGGGCTTGGCGGGCCGGTGCCGTGGGAGAATATCGGCGGGCGGGCGGAATTCCTGACCTTCTCGCTCGACGGGTCGGCGAGCTGGTATAACCCGATCAGCTGGTTCCAGTCGCTGCGATCGGGACGCGCCGGGCACAGCCTGCGCGCGAGCCGCGGCTAGGTGGGGCAAGAGGGGGACCGGGTGGTCGTCGAGCCCCCTTTAACGCCGCACGTAGAAAAACCGGGGCCGGCCGACTTCCGCGACCCGGTCACCCACACCGAGATCAAGCGCGCGACGGTGTGGATTTCAATGGCCCTGCTGGTCGTCGGGGTGATCACGCTGGCCCAGCCGCTGATGCTGATCGTCGGCGGGCTGGTGTTTTCGGTGTTGCTCGACGGGGGCACGCGGTTGCTCGGGCGCGTGCTGCCGATACGGCGCGGGTGGCGGCTGACGATCGTGATCCTGAGCGCAGTGGCGTTCATCGGCTGGGTCGGCTGGTTCGCGGGCACGACGCTGGCGGCGCAGGCCGAGGCGTTGCGCAGCGTGGTCGCGTTCCAGGTCGAGCGGCTGATGGGTTGGGCGAGCGGGATGGGGCTGCTGCCCAAGGGCGAACGTTTCGACGTTGGCGCGCAGATTGCGGGGTCGGTGGGGCGGCTGACGAGTGCAGTCGGGACGGCATTGGGGGCGGTGACGAGCGCGATCCTGATCATCGTCATCGGCATTTTCATCGCGGTCGAGCCGCGGCTGTACGACCGCGGTGTCGCGTGGATGCTGCCGCTGCGCCACCGCCAGCCCTTCTATGTGATTTCAAGCCGGGTCGGGGCGACGCTTCGGCGATTGCTGTCGGGACGGCTGGTGGGGATGGCGTTCGAAGGGGTGTTCACCTTCGTCATGTTGTCGCTCGGCGGGGTGCCGATGGCGGCGCTGCTCGGGCTGATCACGGGCTTGCTGGCCTTCCTGCCCAACATTGGCGCGATCGTGTCGGGCGTGCTGATGGTCGCGGTCGGGTTCAGCGCGGGCAACGGCGAGGGGCTGTGGGCGCTGTTCGTCTATTTCTTCGTGCAGCATGTCGATGGCTATCTGGTAGTGCCGTACATCGCGCGGCGGACGGTTGACCTGGCCCCGGCGCTGGTGCTGGCGGCGCAGCTGATCATGGGGGCGCTGTTCGGGATTCTGGGGCTGCTGCTGGCCGACCCGGTGCTGGCGGGGCTCAAGGTAACACTGGAGGAACTGAGCCGGATGCGAGCCGGGGAAGTCGTGGAGTAATTAGCGCGTCGGCTCGGGGGCGGGCTGTTCGCCGGCGCCCTGCTGCATTTGTTGCATCTGCGCCTGCTGCTGGGCCTGCTGGGCGGCCATCTGCGCGGCGTTGGGAACGAGCTCGACGATCTCGACATCGAAATCAAGGTCGGCGTTGGGGGGGATCGGGGCGCCGCGCGGCGGGGTGGCGCCATAGGCCAACTTGCCGGGGATGCGGATGCGGTATTTGCCGCCCTTCTGCATTTCGGTCAGCGCCTTGCCGAAGCCGGGGATGACCTGCCCGGGAAGCATCGGCACGGGCTCGCGCCCGCTATTGCTGTCGAAGGTCGTACCGTCGGTCAGGCGCCCGGTATAGTTGACCATGACGCCGTCGTTCATCGTGACCTTGGGGCCGTGGCCGGGGCGAACGGTGCGGACGATCAGGCCCTCGCCGACGTCGCTGCCGCGCATCCGTCCAGCGCCGGCCCAGGCCAGCAGCAAGCCGGCGGCGACGAGCAGGCCAATGCCGAGCAACAGCTTGGCAAGGCTGCCGCGCTTAAGCGGCTGGATCGGGACGGCGGTGACGGTCGACATGAGAGCGAGCCTCAGTTCAGGAGAGGCTTACTTGACGCCTTCACGCTCGGCGCGCTTGCGCTCGAGCTTGCGGGCGCGACGGATCGCGGCGGCGCGTTCACGAGCACGGCGCTCCGACGGCTTCTCGTAATGACGACGAAGCTTCATCTCGCGGTAAACGCCTTCGCGCTGCAGCTTCTTCTTGAGCGCACGCAGCGCCTGGTCGACATTATTGTCGCGAACGATGATTTGCATAAAAGCCGCTTCACTCCTTGAACCCGCCGCCTCGAATCAGTCGAGGCGCCGGGCAGCAACACCATCTCGCCCCGCGCCGTGCGGAGAGCAAATGGCGATGCCCATGAACATTGATCACCGGGAGCAAAGCCCCTCGATGGACGCGCGCCCCTAGCAGTGTCGGATGGCATGTTCAAGGCTGGGAAGGGGTTAGCGCACGGCCGATGCGAATCGGGAACCGCGTTCATTTCGATCCTTCGATCGCGACGAATCGTGGGTGTAGCGCGACGAACCCGCCGAAACGGGGCGCCCGGTTATCGGCGCTTAATCTTTTCCATGCTATTAGAGACGCTCACCGGAGGGCGAATATGTCATTGAATCGGCGTGAAATGTTGCGACTGGGTGCAGTGGGTGCGGGCGGCTTGCTGCTTTCATCGGCGGCAAGCAGTGTCGGCCTTCCGTCGCTGGTGTTCAATGTGCCGCTGCCCAAGGCCGATCCGCTGTCGCCGCTGACCGCGTCGCCGGTTTCGCCGATCGGGATCAATCCCAAGCTGTTTGCCAAGGCCAAGGCCGCGCTCGATTCGCGCCCGTGGATCGCGCGCCGCGACGTCATCGGCGTGGTCGACTTCTCGTCACCCTCGGCCGACCCGCGCTTTCACCTGGTCGACCTGTTCAACGGTACGGTCGACAGCCATCGCGTGGCGCATGGTCGCGGATCGGACCCCGATCATTCGGGCTATCTTGAGCGTTTCTCGAACAGCTTCGGGTCGGAGGCGAGCTCGAACGGGGCCTATGTCACCGCCGATTATTACGAGGGCAAATATGGCACCTCGATGAAGGTCCGCGGGCTCGACTGGTCGAACAATAATGCCGAGAGCCGGGCGATCGTGATTCACAATGCCTGGTACGCCGAGGACGAGGTCGCTCGCGATTTCGGAAAGCTGGGCCGCTCGGAAGGCTGTTTCGCGTTCAGCAAGACCAGCCAGCACCAGGTGATGAGCCGGCTGGCGGGCGGGCGGATGATCTACGCCGAGAAGCTGGCGTAGTTTTGCACATTATGGTGGCGTGAGGTCGCAGCCGGGCTAGATTGTCCCGATGCTGCGCAACATCCCGTTCCTGATCGACGCCCTGCTGACCGGTATGATCGACCCCGACTTTGCGCCGGGGCGCGGTGACAGTGCAATCGCCAAGCGCGCGGTGACGGGGTCGCGGCGGGTCGGCCTGCTCGGGATCGAGGGCGATGCGCAAGCCGATCTCACTGTCCACGGCGGGCGCGACAAGGCGATCCACCATTATCCGCGCGATCATTATGCCGGCTGGGCAACCCTGATTGGCGACCATGCGCTGCTTCGGCAAGCGGGGGCGTTCGGGGAAAATATCTCGACGACGGGGATGACGGAGGAGGCGGTGTGCCTTGGCGACCGCTACCGGATGGGCAGCGCGCTGGTCGAGGTCGCGCAGGGGCGGCAGCCATGCTGGAAGCAAGCGCATTATCTGGGCGTGCCGAGGATGGTTGCGCTGATGGTCGCGAGCGGGCGGACGGGCTGGTATTATCGAGTGATCGAGGAGGGGGCGGTGGCGGCGGGGGATGCGCTGGTGCTGGAGGATCGGCCGTGCCCCGAGTGGCCCGTGGCGCGCCTGTTTGGTCTGCTGATCGGGGGCAAGCATCGTGGCGAGGCGGAGGCGCTGGCCGAGTTGGCCGGGCATCCGCTGCTGGCCCAGGAGTGGCGGCAGCGGGCGCGGGGGCTGGCGGGGTCCGCGCGGCGCCGGTAGGAAACGCCCAGGGGGGCTATGATGGACGATCTGGATTCAATCGGGACGATGATGAGTGGGGCGGTACTCGCCGGCACGATCGAGGCCGAGCGCGCGCCGGGTCGCGACGGGCATACCCATGAGCATGGCTGTCTCAACTGCGCCACGCCGCTGACCGGGCCATTCTGCAATGCGTGCGGCCAGCATGCCCATGTCCACCGGACGCTCGGGGCGTTTTTCCACGACCTGGCGCATGGGGTGTTTCATGTCGAGGGACGGACGTGGCGGACGCTGCCGCTGCTGGCGTGGCGCCCGGGTGAGCTGACGCGGCGCTATATCGAGGGCGAGCGGGTGAAGTTCGTCTCGCCGATGGCGCTGTTCCTGTTCAGCGTGTTCCTGATGTTCGCGGTGGTCAGCAAGATGGTGCCGGTGACGGTCATGGCCGACCCCAAGGCGCAGGATGCGATGCGCAGTGAAGCCGACGGATCGGCGGCCAACCTTGCCAGGCTCAAGCAGCAGCGAGCGGTGATGAGAACCAGGCATCAGCCGACCACGGCGATCGACGCGCAGATCGTCGAAGCAACCCAGCAGACGACGTTCATGCAGTCGATGGCCAAGGACGGCGTGATCAAGGGCGGCGCGGTGACGGTATCGGACGATGTGCCGGCGTGGTTGCGTGAACCGATCCGCCACGCGTCGGCCAATCCCGACCTGCTGCTCTACAAGCTCAAGAGCGGGGCGTATAAATGGAGCTGGGCACTCATTCCGCTGTCGGTGCCGTTCCTGTGGCTGCTGTTTCCCTTTTCGCGGCGGTTCCGACTGTACGACCACACAGTGTTCGTGACCTATTCGCTCAGCTTCATGACGCTGCTGGTCGTCGCGGTCGCACTTGTGTCCAAGGCCGCACTGTCGGCGGCGCCGATCGCGCTGTTCCTGATCCCGCCGGTCCACATGTATCGCCAGCTGAAAGGCGCTTATTCGCTGTCGACGGCGGGGGCGCTGGTGCGGACGCTGGCGCTGTTGTTCGCGGCGGTCCTTGCGCTGACCTTGTTCGCCATGGCGATGGTCGCGGTGGGGGTGCTCGACTAGCGCGGGCAGGGATAATCACGCGCGAAGACGGCGCGCATTGCCTGCTTGATATCCATCCGATCGAGATCGGCGGGGGGGAGGGCGTGCATCCCTTCGATCAGTTCGCGCGGCCCGAGATATTTGGCGGCGGGAGCGCACCAGTCGGTCGGCTGGTGTGACGACATGCGCTCGGCATGTTCGACATGAAGCTCGTCGCCGGCGGCCTCCGCCTCGAACTGGAGGGTCTTCAGGTCGGCCGATAACAGGGCGAGTGGGCCGCGCGCGCGGAGGGCGTCGGCTTTCTTGAGGAACAGGCTGGCCGGCATTCGCGCCGCAGCTTGAGAAGGCGAGCCGACGATTGCCGCAGCCGCAAGTCCTGTCCACATCCACCACACAGCATTTCCCCCCGCCCCGCGCTGCTTGTTCGTCAGGCGGCGGATTTTTGCAACGGGCCGCGGCAGGGGTATTTCTTTTCCAGCAGCGAGCGCAGCACGTCCTTGGTATCGGTTGAGCGGCGATGGGCGACGGGGACGGCGCGCAGGGCGGAGAGATATTCGGTCTTCGACACGCGCGGCTTGTCGGCAACCGGGGGGCAGAAGGCAGTGCGGTGACCGAGTGCCTTTTCGCGGGCAAATTCGAGTTTCAGCTCGTCGCCATTGGCCTCGACCAGCCGCTTGAGGCGGTAAAAGTCGGGCGAGAGCAAAGCGAACGGGCCGCGTGCGATGAGCGTGTCGACGCGGACGAGGAAGTGGGCGACGTCCTGCGCGCTGGCAGCGGTCAGCGGGGCGACGACCAGCAACAGTCCCAGAGCGAATCTCGATTTCAAGCAATTCTCCATCGTCCGGCCCCCGATGAGCGAATGGGGGCCGGGCAATGAACGTCCGATGAGCCGGTTAAGGCCCAGCGTGCTATGCCCCGGCGGGCGCGGCACCACCAATCGCGGTCGGGCGGCGACTTTTGGGGATTGACGTGCCGCCGGTCGGGAGCAGCGGCGCGGCCGGGCCGGTGCGGTCGATCTTGCCTCCGGCGATGAGCGTCTTGATTTCCTCGCCGGTCAGTGTCTCGAGCTCGAGCAGCGCGTTGGCAATGAGGTCGAGCTGGTCGCGATGCTCGGTCAAAATCGATCGGGCGCGTTCCAGTCCCTGTTCGACGAAGCGGCGGACCTCGCTGTCGATCAGCTTGATCGTGTCGCCCGACATGCGCTTTTGCTGGGGCGCGAAATAGCCGGTCGGGGTTTCCTCGCCTTCGGAGAAATCGAGCGGGCCGAGCGCATCGGACATGCCCCATTTGGTGACCATGGCGCGCGCGAGGCGGGTCGCCTGCTGGATGTCGCTTGACGCACCCGACGAGACTTTCTCGTGCCCGAAGACGATTTCCTCGGCGGCGCGGCCGCCGAAGGCGACGGCAATGTCGGCGTGCATCTTGTCGCGGTGATAGCTGTAGCTGTCGCGTTCGGGCAGCGGCTGGACCATGCCGAGCGCAAAGCCGCGCGGGATGATCGTCGCCTTGTGGATCGGGTCGGCGGTGGGCTCGTGCGCGAAGACGAGTGCGTGGCCGGCCTCGTGGAAGGCGGTCATCCGCTTTTCGTCGTCGGTCATCGCCATCGAGCGGCGTTCGGCGCCCATCATCACCTTGTCGCGGGCGTCGTCGAATTCCTGCGCGGCGACGAGGCGCTTGCCGCGGCGGGCGGCGAGCAATGCGGCTTCGTTGACGAGGTTGGCGAGATCGGCGCCCGAGAAGCCCGGCGTACCGCGCGCGATCGTGCGGGGCTCGACATCGGGGGCAAGCGGGACCTTCTTCATGTGGACGGCGAGGATCTGCTCGCGCCCGTCGATGTCGGGGCGCGGGACCATCACCTGGCGATCGAAGCGGCCGGGACGGAGCAGCGCCGGGTCGAGCACGTCGGGGCGGTTGGTCGCGGCGATGATGATGATGCCTTCATTGGCTTCGAACCCGTCCATCTCGACCAAGAGCTGGTTGAGGGTTTGCTCGCGCTCGTCGTTTCCGTTGCCGAGGCCGGCGCCGCGATGGCGGCCGACGGCGTCGATCTCGTCGATGAAAACGATGCAGGGCGCGGATTTCTTGGCCTCGGCGAACATGTCGCGGACCCGGCTGGCGCCGACGCCGACGAACATTTCGACGAAGTCCGAACCCGAGATGGTGAAGAAGGGCACGCCCGCTTCGCCCGCAATGGCGCGGGCGAGGAGGGTCTTGCCGGTGCCGGGCGAGCCAATCAGCAGTGCGCCCTTGGGGATCTTGCCGCCGAGGCGGGCGAACTTGCCCGGATCCTTCAGATATTCGACGATTTCCTCCAGCTCCTCGCGGGCTTCGTCGATCCCGGCGACGTCGGCGAACGTTACTCGGCCGTCCTTTTGATTGAGCATCCGCGCGCGCGACTTGCCAAAGCCCATCGCGCCCGAGCCCGAGCCCTTCTGCATCTGGCGGAAGACGAAGAAGCTGACCCCCAGGATGAGCAGGAAGGGCAGCGAATTATAGATCATCAGCATCAGCAGCGAGGATTGCTCCTCGGCCTTGACCTGGACCGCGACGCCCTTGGCGATCAACCGGTCCGAGACGTTGGCGTCGGACGGGGCGATGGTGCGGAAGTCCTTGCCCCCGGCGATCTTGCCGTTGATGACCGCGCCCGACCCGACCCCGGCCGAGGTCATGGTGACGGCGCGGATATTGCCCTCGTCGACCTGGCGGACGAAATCGGAATAGGGGATGGTGTCGCTCGCCGAAGCGCGGCCGCCGCCGTCGATCATCTGCACGAACAGCACCAGCGCGAACAGGATGCCGACCCAGATCAGCAGCGACCTGGTCCACGCGTTGGGCTTCTTCTCGTTCATCTCTGGCTCGTCCTTGGCGTCGGCAATAGTCGCCGAGACGCTAAGATAAGCCGATATGCCCCAATGACAATGATCTGGCGGTCAGCGATCGGTCGCGAGGAGGGCGAGGGCGATCCAGCCGCCGATGAGCAGTAGCCCGCCGATGGGGGTGATCGCGCCAAGCCAGCGGGGGAGGCCGAGCGCCATTGCGTACAGGGTGCCCGAAAAGATGATGGTGCCAGCGGTAAACAGCGCGGCGGGGATGGCGGGGCGGCGCAGCGGGAGCGCGGGGATGGTGAGCAGGGCAAGGGCGTGCGCGAGTTGGTAGTGGACCCCGGTCTGCCACCAGCCGAGCTGTTCGGGGGCGAGGCGCGCGCGCAGGGCGTGGGCGGCGAACGCGCCGAAGATGACGGCGGTGGCGCCGAGGAAGGCGGCGGTGCGCAGGATGAGGCGGGGCGTGGGTTGGAACATGGCGCCGGGCCTAGCGCGGCGTGCGGGGCGGGGCGAGGCTAATGTGCCACTGCGCGCCGCCCGACAGCTTGAGCGGGCCCAGCGTGACGGTGTCGCCCAGGGTAAGGGCGGCGATCGCGCGGGCGAGGTCTGGACCGCGCGGGGCAGGGGCGGCGAGCATGGCAAAGGCGGCGAGGAGCAAGCGGCGCTGGAGCTCGCGCGGGAGGTCGGTCGGGTCGAGGCGGAGCGAGTCGCCGTCGCGGCGGATGCGGTCGAGACGGTCGAGCGACCAGTCGAGCGCCTCGTCAGCTTCGCGCAGCCAGGCGGCGCTGGCGGCGAGGCGGGGGGCGGCATCGGGCGCGAGATCGGCCAGCATGGCGCGGACGCGGGTGCGGTCGTGGCGCGGGTCGTGGTTGGCGGGGTCGTCGGCGGGGACGAGGCCGTCGGCGACGACAATCGCTTCGAGTTCGGTTTTGCGCCAGCCGAGCAGGGGGCGGATGAGCGGGATTGTGGCGGTTAGCGGGCGCGACGGGCGAGTGCCGGCAAGACCGCCGACCCCGCTGCCGCGGGCAAGACGCATCAGCAGGGTCTCGGCCTGGTCGTCGGCGTGGTGGGCGGTGGCGACAGCGGTCAGGGTGCGGGAGGTCGCCCACTGGCCGAGAAGGGCATAGCGTTCGGCGCGGGCCTCGGCCTGGAGGTTGGCAGTGGGGGGAGTGGTCCAGCGAGCGGTGAGGATGGCGTGGGGGATGCCGAGGGTGGCGCAAATGTCGGCGACGGCCTCGCACTCGGCGCGGGCGGCGGGGCGGAGGCGGTGGTCGACGGTCGCGGCCTCGATCTTTTCGGGGCGCGCGGCGTGGGCGAGCAGGAGCAGGGCGAGGCTGTCGGGACCGCCGGAGATGGCTAGGCCGAGACGGCCCCCCTCCCCGTACTGGGGAGCACTGAGGGCGGCGAGGTCGGTCGCGAAGCGCTCGACCTCGGCTTGCGTCATCGGCTTAGTTGCACCCAGCCTGGGCGCGGGCGGCGGGGAGCATTGCGGCGAGCTGGGGACGGAGTGTCGCGCCATAGACTGCGCCTAGTTCCTCATAGGCCTTGCACGCCTGTTGCGGCTGGCCGAGCTTCATCGTCGACTGGCCGAGGTAATAGAGGCTGTCGGCGGCGCGCTCGCCCTTCGGATTGCCACGGTAATTGGCCAGGAAGGCGGCGGCGGCGGCGCGCGTTTCGCCCTTGTCGAGCAGCGCGCGGCCAACGAGGTTGTTCGCCCAGCTGACGCGGCGGTGGCCGGGGAAGCTCGATGCCATGGCGCGCAGCTGGGTGATTGCCGATTCGTATTTCTTCGCGCTCCACAGGTCGAAACCGGCGGTGTAGGCGGCCTCCCCGGCGGCATCGAAGCTGACCGGGGCGGACGCGGTGGGGCGCGGGTTGGGACGCGGGGTCGGGATGGGCGCGGGCACATCGGTGACGGGTTGGGGCAGGTCGCCGGTGGGCACGGCGCCGGGGCCAGCCTCGATCGCCTTGAAGCGGCCGTCATTGTCGGCGCGCATGCGGGCCAAGTCAGCCTCGATCACGCTCAGCCGGTGGGTGTTTTCCTCCGAAGTGCGGACGAGGTCGGTCAGTTGGCGTTCGACCGTGTCGAGCCGCGCAGCGAGGGTGTCGGTCACTTCCTTGCTGGCGGCGGGATCGTCGGAGAAGCCGGCGGTGTCGGCAGGCTGGCCCTTGGGATAGACGGTGCGCTGGATCTCGCGGACCTGGAGCTCGACCCGGCGGATGCGCTGTTCGGGAGTGACCGGCTCGCGCGCCTGTGCGGCGACGATCGGGGTAGCAGCGAGGAGCAGGGCGAGGAGCGTCTTGGGCATGGTCATGGTCGAGAGTTCCGGTCGTGAACGGGCGCCGCCCCGATCGCCGGGGCGGCTTGTCGGGCTCATGAGTATCTAGCGGATCATATCTAGCGGATCGCGGGTGTGCCAGCACTGTTC
Source organism: Sphingomonas sp. RB1R13 (assembly GCF_036663775.1). Taxonomy (NCBI): domain Bacteria; kingdom Pseudomonadati; phylum Pseudomonadota; class Alphaproteobacteria; order Sphingomonadales; family Sphingomonadaceae; genus Sphingomonas; species Sphingomonas sp. RB1R13. The sequence goes on along the minus strand of NZ_JAXOJM010000001.1, from coordinate 496,400 downwards.
GCGACGGGCGGGGTCGGGTTTGCGGAGGGCGCCGCGCCGGTTGCCAAAGTCGCACTACCCTTGGCGAGGTCGGCGGGGAGGAGGCTGACCTTTGATACCGGACGCCCGGGCTTGCCGATCGGCGGCACGCCCTGCCCGGCGACGGTGACGCTGAGCCCCTCGGGCCGGCCGGCGTCGAGGATCGGTGCGGTGGCGGTGGCGGGAATGTCGAACCGCTCGCCCGGCTGGAGGGTGGTCTCCTTGATCGTCCTGCCATTGTCGCGGACGCGGATCCAGACGGGGGACGTGGTCGCGGCGAGCGTGACCTGTCCGCTGGTCGGGACCGCGGCGGGGGTGGGAACGGTCATTGCGGCCGGGGTCGCGCCGGAGTCCGTGGCCTGCGCCGCGGCGGGGGTCGTGGTTACGGTGGGATCGAGTTCGCGATTGCGAAGGAAACTGAGCACGGCGAGCACGATCAGCACGGCGATGACCGCACCGACGAGCAGCCATTTGGGCATCGATCGCTTGGGGTCGGCCGGCTGGAACACTTCGGGCTGAATCGACTGCGGGCGGGTGCCACCCATCTCCATCCTGAGCTGGTCGGCGATGGCGGCGCGGTCGAGCCCGACGACGGTCGCGTAATTCTTGGCAAAGCCGATGGTGTAGGTCGGTGCGGGCAACGTGCTCCACTCGCCGTTTTCGAGCGCGAGCAAGTGGCGGGTCGGAATGCGGGTGGTCGCGGCGACGGTATCGAGGGTCATGCCCTGCGCCTCGCGCGCCGCACGAAGCTGTTCTCCTGCGGTCACGATGGCTGCATTTTCCTCGACGTCGTCCAATGCCTGTCCCCTTAGCCGCCGCTTGTCTTAGGGCCGGAAGGCAGTGTCAACATGGGTAAGGCGCTCAATCGATGGCAACTTGATGTTTCTTGGCCCAGTCACCGATCGACTTCCGCATGTTGCGCGGCGGGCGGGCGAGAAGTTCGGTCATCTTGGCGCGAATGGCCGGGGCGTCGATCGACCGGACCATCGCCTTTACCGGGCCTACCGCCGCGGGGGTGATCGAGAAATGCTCGATGCCGATGCCGATCAGGGCAAGTGCTTCCAACGGACGGCCACCCATTTCGCCGCACAGCCGGACAGTCACTCCGGCTGCATTGCACTGCGCCGCGACGCGGGCGAGGAAGCGCAGGATCGCCGGGCTAAGCCAGTCGTAGCGCGCAGCGAGGCGCGGGTCGGCGCGGTCGGCGGCGAACAGGAACTGGGTGAGATCGTTGGTCCCGATCGACAGGAAGTCGAGCCGGGGCAGGAGGATGTCGAGCATTTCGGCGAGGCTGGGCACTTCGAGCATCGCGCCATATTCGATCTTGTCGGGCAAGCGACGCTTGGCATCGCGCGCCCAGGCGAGCTGCGCTTCGAACAGCGCGCGGGCTTCCTCATATTCCCATGGTTCGGAGACCATCGGGAACATTACGCGCAGAGTACGACCCCCGGCAGCCTCGATCAGCGCGCGGGCCTGGGCCTTCATCAGGGTCGATCGTTCGAGGCTGAGGCGGAGCGCGCGCCAGCCCATCGCCGGATTCTCGCTCTCGTCGCGATGGTCCTGAAGATAGGGCAGCGCCTTGTCGCCGCCGATGTCGAGCGTGCGGAACACGACCGGCTTGTCCCCGGCGCCATCGAGCACGCTCTTGTAGAGCCGCTGCTGGCTTTCGCGCCCGGGCAGGGTGGCGGCGATGAGGAACTGGAATTCGGTGCGGAACAGGCCGATCCCGTCTGCGCCTGTGATGGCGATTTGCGCTGCGTCGTCAGCGAGCCCGGCATTGACCATCAGGGTGATCCGCGTGCCGTCCTTTGTCAGAGGCGGCAAATTGCGGATTGCGGCGAACTCGGCACGGCGGCGCTGGCTGGTCGCCATGCGGTTTTCAAACTGGTTGGTCAGGCTTCGCGTCGGGCGGACGACGACGGTGCCGAGGTCGCCGTCGACTAGCACGGTGTCGCCTTCGCTGGCGACGTGGCGAATATCGCTCAATCGGCCGACGACGGGGACGCCCATGGCGCGCGCGACGATGGTGACATGGGCGGTGAGGCTGCCTTCCTCGAGGATCACTGCCTTCAGCCGGCGGCGGTCATATTCGAGCAGTTCGGCCGGGCCGAGGTTGCGCGCGATAAGCACGGTATCCTTGGCCAGCCCGGTCTGGGCAGCGGTGCCCATCCGGCCCGAAACGATGCGGAGCAACCGGTTGGCGAGGTCGTCGAGGTCGTGCATCCGCTCCTTCAGCAAGGGATCGTCGATGTCGCGCATGCGCGCACGGGTGCGTTGCTGAACCCGCTCAATTGCGGCCTCGGCGGTCAGCCCGCTGTCGATCGCCTCGTTGATGCGGCGGCTCCAGCCCTCGTCATAGGCGAACATCTTGTAGGTCTCGAGAATCTCCTGATGCTCGCCGATCGTGCCGAACTCGGCCTCGCGGGTCATGTTCTCGATCTGCTCGCGCATCTTGCGGAAAGCGGCATAGACGCGGGTGCGCTCAGCCTCGGTATCCTCGGCGACGGTCTGGTGAACGATCACTCGCGGCTGGTGGAAGACGGCGATGCCGCGCGCCATGCCGCTGACCAGCTTGAGGCCCGCAACGCGAACCGCGCCGGTGTCGCTGTTGGCGCCGCGGCGGGTGAGGTCGACGAGACGGGCCGATGCAATCAGCTCCGACAGGACCATGGCGACGGTCTGCAGCGCTTCGATCTCGACATCCTCATAGCCGCGCGGGTCGCTGTGCTGGACCGACAGCACGCCGATGACGTTTTCGCGCTGGATGATGGGCACCCCGGCGAAGCTGTGGAAATGCTCCTCGCCGGTTTCGGGCCGGTAGACGAATTCGGGATGTTCGGCGGCTTCGGCGAGGTTGAGGATGCGCGCCTCGCGAGCGATCGTCCCGACCAGCCCCTCGCCGAGCGCGAGGCGGGTGACATGGACGGCTTCCTTGCGCAGGCCGTGGGTGGCGTAAAGCTCGAGCAGATTGTCGCTCATCAGGTAGATGGAGCAGACCTCGCTCTGCAGCGCCCCGGCGATCAGGTCGACGACATGGTCGAGCTTGGCCTGCGGCGATCCGCGGCGGGCCATCAACGCGTGGAGTCCGGTCAGGATTTCGCGTGCGGCGGCAACGGCGGGCGTAGGCATGGCACTTCGCTAGCAGGCGCAAGGGCAGGGGCCAAGTCGAGGTGAAGATAGCGCGCATTTCGGCGGATCTCGCCTCCGCTTTGGACATGGTAGCGCGCGCATCGGCGGCGTGACCCGCGCATAAGGGCACCGGGTCGATATCAAGCCGCAAAGGGCAGCCGTGACGCGTTCCTTATCATCCCCGCCCGAGTGTGCCACGACGGCTGGGGCCGCGACGGGCGTCATGGCTGCCCCCGAAAGGTCCGATTTGCATCGGGCTGATTCGCTTGAGGAACTGCAGGCTGAGGCGGCGGAGACGATCCGGCGCGAGCTGTCGCGGCTGACCGCGCTGCTTCGGCGGCACTTCAGCCAGGGCGGCGCGGAAAGCCTGCTGCCCGCGCTGGCCGACACCAGCAACACGGAGGCAGCGGCAGGTGCGCGCGCCTTCCTGACCCAGATCCGCACCCTGGCCGAAGGGCTGGAGGCGGATGCCCGGCGGTGGGCAGACTCGGCGCCCACCGCCGGCGCTTTCGCCGATTTCAGGCGCGAGGCGCTGGCGTTGCTGGCGGGGGTCGAGGACCAGATCGCCTAGGTAGGCAAGTAGGGGAGTTGCTGCAAAGCGCGGCCGCGGGAGCACCTGCTGGCTGAGCTAGCTCCGGCTACCCAATGCGCTCGCCGCTTCGTTGACCAGTTCGGCAATGATCGCGGCGACGGGTTCTTCGCGTTTGACCATGCCGACCGATTGCCCGGCCATGACCGAACCGCTTTCGATATCGCCGTCGATCACCGCGCGGCGCAGCGCTCCTGCCCAATAATGTTCGATCTGGAGCTGGGCTTCGGTCATGTCGAGCGCGCCGTCGTCGAGCGCGTTGGCGATTTCACGCTGTTTCGCGGCGAAATTCTCGGTCTCGCGATTCTTGAGCGCGCGGACCGGGATGACGGGCAGGCGCGGGTCGAGCTGGACCGAGGGAACGGCGTCGCGGGCCGAGGCGCGCAGGAACGCCTTCTTGAAATTGGCGTGGGCGATGCTTTCGGTCGCGCAGACGAAGCGGGTGCCGAGCTGGACCCCGACCGCGCCCATTTCGAGATAGGCGGCGATCGCCTCGCCGCGGCCAATTCCGCCGGCGACGAACACCGGCACATCGGCGGCGATTTCGGGGAGGATTTCCTGGGCGAGGACCGAGGTCGAGACGGGGCCGATATGGCCGCCGGCCTCCATGCCTTCAATGACGAGGGCGTCGGCACCGGAACGGCGCAGTTTCTTGGCGAGCGACAGGGCCGGGGCGAAGGCGATGAGCTTGGCGCCCGAGGCCTTGATCCGGTCGATCGCGCCGCCGGGGGGGAGGCCGCCGGCGAGGACGACGTGGGTCACCTGGTGCCTGGCGCAGACGTCGATTAGCTCGCTCAGCATCGGGTGCATGGTGATGAGGTTGACCCCGAACGGCTTGGCGGTGAGGGCTTTGGTCGCCTCGATCTCGCGGTCAAGCAGGTCGGGGGTCATCGCCCCGCAGGCGATCACGCCGAAACCGCCGGTGTTGGAGATGGCCGAGACGAGGTTGCGTTCGCTGACCCAGCTCATCGCGCCGCACATGATCGCGACCTCGCAGCCGAGGAAATCAGTGCCGCGCTTCATCAGTTCGGCCAGGCGGGTGGTGCCTTTCCCGGATGCGTGCATGGCGCGCGGTTCGGCGATCAAACCCTCTCCGCTCATGCTGCGGCTCCGGCGATGGCGGCGGGGGCATCGAGCCCGAAAGCGGTGTGGAGGACGCGGACGGCGAGCTCGGTGTAATCCTCGCTGATCAGCACGGAGACCTTGATCTCGCTGGTCGAGATGGCGACGATGTTGATCTGGCGTTCGGCCAGCGTGTCGAACATCCTGGCGGCGATCCCGGCGTTGGAGCGCATGCCGACCCCGACCACGCTGACCTTCACGATGTCGGTGTTGGTCAGGATTTCCTCGAACCCGCCGGTCTCCCTGACCCGGGCGAGCGCGTCGACGCTGTGCGCCAGGCTGGCCTTGGGGACGGTGAAGGTGACTTCGCTCTTGAGGCCGGCGCGCGGGGCGGACTGGACAATCATGTCGACGTTGATGTTGGCGTCGGCCAAGGCACGAAAAATCGCCGCCACGGTCCCGGGGCGATCAGGAAGCCCGATCAGCGTGATGAACGCCTCGTTTCGGTCATGCGCGATGCCGGTGATGATATTGCGTTCCATGAGGCTTCCTTCGTCCGCGACAATCATTGTGCCCGGCAAATCTTCGAATGAGGAAAGGACTTGAAGCGGCATGCCGAAGCGCATCGCCAGCCCGACCGAGCGGGTCTGCAGGACCTTGGCGCCGACCGAGGCGAGTTCGAGCATTTCCTCATAGGTGACGACGTCGAGTTTTTTCGCGCGCGGCACGATGCGCGGGTCGGTGGTGTAGACCCCGTCGACGTCGGTGTAGATGTCACAGCGGTCGGCCTTCGCCGCGATCGCCAGCGCCACGGCCGAAGTATCCGACCCGCCACGGCCAAGCGTTGCGAGCGCACCGTCGGAAGTGACACCCTGGAACCCGGGGATGACCGCAATGCCGTTATCGTCGAACACGCGGTCGAGGACGGCGACGTCGATCCCGTCGATCAGCGCCGAGGCGTGGCCCGAGGCGCGGATCGGCAACTGCCAGCCCATGTAGCTGCGGGCGTTGAGCTTCATTCCCTGAAGCGTCATGGCGAGGAGGCCGGCGGTGACCTGCTCACCCGAGGCCACGACGACGTCATATTCGCGCGGGTCGTAAAGCGGGGCGGCTTCCTTGCACAGTTGCACCAGCCGATCGGTCTCCCCGGCCATTGCCGACACGACAACCGCAACCTGATTGCCATTGGCGACCTCGCGCCTGACGCGGTCGGCAACGTGGCGGATCCGCTCGATCCCGGCCATCGACGTGCCGCCGAATTTCATCACGATGCGGGGCATAGGGGGCGAGCGGTCCTTGGGTTGTCGGCGGCGCCCTGTTAGGAGGGGCGGATGAGCGAGACAAGTATCGTAGCGCGAGAAGCGGCGCACTTCGGATCGATGGCGGGCGACTGGTGGGATCCGGACGGCGCGTCGGCGATGCTGCACAAGTTGAACCCGGTGCGGCTGGCCTATGTGCGCGACCGGATCGACCAGCACTGGTCACTTGATGAATGCAAGCTCAAGCCATTGGCAGGCAAGCGCGCGCTCGATGTCGGGTGCGGGGCGGGGCTGCTGTGCGAACCGCTGGCGAGACTGGGGGCGCAGGTGACCGGGGTCGATGCAGCGCCCGAGCTAATCGCGGTGGCGGCGGCCCATGCGGAGGCGTCGGGACTGGCAATCAATTATCGATCCGTCGGGGTCGAGGCGGTCGAGGGGGTGTTCGACCTCGTTACCTCGATGGAAGTGATCGAGCATGTCGCCGACCCGGCGGCATTCGTGCACGCGCTGGCGGCGCGGGTCGCGCCGGGCGGGCTGTTGGTGATGTCGACCCCCAACCGCACTGGCCTGTCGAAGCTGCTGACGATCACACTGGCGGAGGGGTTCGGGCGGATCCCACGCGGCACTCATGATTATGACAAATTCATCGGTCCCGATCGGCTGGGCGAGCTGCTCAAGGCGGCGGGAATGATCTGCTGCGACGTCAAGGGGATCGCTTTCTCGCCGACCCGCGGTCTACATCTGAGCGAAGATCTGCGGCTCAATTATCTGGTTGCGGCGAAGCGGGCCGACGCGGCCTGACAGGGTGCGCCCGGTCAGGCCGGGACGGACGCCCGGCGCGGATGGTCGGCGAAGCGGTTGATCAGCCAGGTGCGGAACACCGAGATGGCGGGATCGGCGAGGTCGTCGGCGTGGAGTTTAAGATAATAGCCATAGCCATCGTCGATCGACATGACGAACGGCATGACCAGTCGTCCGTCGGCCAGTTCCTGCGCGAACATGTCGTAGTCGCCAAGGAAGACGCCATTGGCCGCCATCGCATATTGCGCCGCGGCGATGGCGGTGTCGAACGCCAGCCCGCCCTCGGTCGGAATGGCGAGCGTGCACTGGCGGGCAAAGGTCGCCCACAACAGGTCGCGCGGTTCGTCATCGAGCTTGACGTGAAGCAATTCTTGCCCGGCGAGGAAGTCGGCAAGCGACGAGCCCGCGCAGTCGCGTGCAGTCTGGGGCGAGCATAGAGGCGCGACGCGGACATTCCACAACAGGTCGGTGACTCGATCGTCGACATTGGGCCGGTCGAACACGATCGCCATGTCGAGGTTGGTCGCGGGAAGTCCGGTGACATGCGCGCTCGACACGTCGATGCGGATGTCGGGATGCTCGCTTTTGAAATCACGAAGCATCGGCAGCGCAAGTTGCTGGAGCAGCGAAGGCGGGATGTGGATCCGGAGCGCCCGTTTGGCGGTATCGTCGTCGCGGATCCCGTTCATCGTCTGCTCGAGCCGATCGAGGCATTTCCGGACGACCGGAAGCAGTTCCTCGCCCGCCGCAGTCAGGGTCAGCTTGGGCGTGTCGCGGTGAAACAGCTGCTTGCCGAGCAATTCCTCGAGCCCGATGACATGGCGGCTCATCGCGCTTTGCGACACCGACAGCGCGGCCGCCCCGCCGGTGAAACTGAGGTGCTGCCCAACCGCGTCGAACGCGCGCAGGGCGTTGAGCGGGAGCCAGCGACGATTGATCGAGCCACGATTTGAGATAGCACGGCCCCTTTCCCCGGTACGCGGCGTGCATGATCCGCGCCACCGGCACAGGATGCAAGCGACTATCCGTGTCCATCGCCCGATTTGGCAGCGCCAATTCGCTATCGCCCAATTTGACATGGGCGTATCAAATAATGGGATTATCGGCAGCGGCGATCCTCGTCCTATCAGTGAGGCTGTTCACCAGGAGGGGCGCCTTGATGGATCTTGGCCAGATTCGCGGCAGTTTTGAGGCTCGTCAGGTCGGCCACAGCCTGCCCCAGGCGCTGTATAATGATCCAGCGGTGTTCGCGTTCGACATGACGGCAATCTATGCCACCAGCTGGCTGATGGCCGGGTTCGAAGTCGAACTGCCCAAGCCGGCAGGCTATCTGGCGCTGATGATCGGCCAATGGCCGGTGATCATCATCCGCGACAAGGCTGGGGAGATTCGGGCCTTTCACAACAGCTGTCGCCACCGCGGATCGATGCTGTGCGCGGCGGGATCGGGATCGGTTCCCAAGCTGGTCTGCCCCTATCATCGCTGGACCTACAACCTTGACGGGTCGCTGTTTTCGGCGGGGCGGATGCCTGACGATTTCGAGAAAGCCGATCATGGGCTCAAGCCGATCGGCCTAGAGATTGTCGCGGGCGTGATGTTCATCTGCCTGGCCGACGAGCCGCCCGCCTTTGACGAGTTCAGGACCCGGATGACGGCCTTTGCCGAGCCCCACAATTTGAAGGACGCCAAGGTCGCGTTCGAAAGCGTGCTGGTCGAACATGCCAATTGGAAGCTGGTCATGGAGAATGCCCGCGAATGCTATCATTGCGGCACGGGACACCCGGAGCTCGCCGCTACCTTCCCGGTCGGCATGTCGAAACATTTCGATTTTGGCGAGGAAGGCCTTGCCAAGCAATTCGAAGCCGCGATGGGGAAGCATGGTTTCGACCTTGGTCCGGTTGAGGGCGATTGGTGGCAACTCGCCCGGTTCCGCTTGAACGACGGAAGCCTGACGATTTCGATGGATGGGAAGCCAGTGGTCGGCAAGCTGATGTGCGAAGCCAATGGCGGCGACATCGGTTCGATGCGATGGGCGCTCGATCCGCATTGTTTCGCGCACGCCACGGGCGACCATGTGTTCATGTTCAGCGCCATGCCGATCGGCCCCAATGAAACGCACGTCCTCGGCAAATGGCTGGTCCACAAGGACGCGGTCGAAGGGGTCGATTATGACCTCGACCGGTTGACCGAACTATGGACGCGGACGAATTTGCAGGACAAGGCGCTGGCCGAGAATAACCAGCTCGGCGTCAACAGCCTGGGCTATACGCCGGGGCCTTATTCGCAGGAGGCGGAGATGCTCGCACAGCGGTTCGTCGACTGGTATTGCGACAAGGCCATGGCATATCTTGACGCCCATGCCGGCTGATCCGCCGCAGGGGCTTCGTCCCGAAACGCTCGCGGTCAGCCACGGCTATGATCCCGCCATGGGAATGGGCGCGGTCAAGCCGCCGATCTTCATGACCTCGACCTTCGTCTATCCTTCGGCGCAGGCGGCCAAGGATGTTCACGAGGCGTTTTTCGAGGGCACCGGCCCGGCAGTCGGAGCGACCAACCACATCTACGCACGGCTCGGCCATCCGGGGCTCGACATGCTCGAGGCGCGGCTGGCGGCAATCGACGGGGCCGAGGCGGCGGCGGCGTTTTGCAGCGGCATGGCCGCGCATTCGACAATTGCCCTCGCCCACGTCCGGCCCGGGGACAGCGTGCTTCACGGGCGGCCAATCTATGGCGGCGTGGATATGCTCTACAACAGGTTTCTGCCGCAATTCGGCGCGCATGCGGTGGCCTATCTCGACGGGACCGATGACGCAGGGGTACGGTCCGCCGCCGAGGCAGCGCTGGCCAAGGGTCCGCTGGCGCTGATCATCGCCGAGAGCCCGGCCAATCCGACCGCCGCGATCGTCGATCTGGCGTTGATGGTGCGAATTGCCGACGAGGTTGGCAGCAGGACGGGGCGGCGGCCGCTGGTGGTGGTCGACAATACGCTGCTCGGGCCGTTTGCGCAGCGGCCGATCGAACATGACGTCGATTTGTGCATGACCTCGCTGACCAAATATTGCGGCGGGCACAGCGATTTGCTGGCGGGCGGGATCACGGGTGCCAAGACACTGGTCGATCCGCTGCGCCAGCTGCGCACGACGCTCGGCAATCACCTCGATCCGCACACGTCGTGGCTGCTGATGCGATCGCTCGAGTCGGTTCATGTTCGCACAGAGCGGGCGATGAGCAATGCCCGCGCAGTGGCTGATTATCTGCGCGATCACCCCAAGGTCGCGGGGGTTACCTATCTTGGCCATCTCGCCGAGGGATCGCGGCAGCGCGCGGTTTATGACCGGCAGTGCAAGGCGGCGGGATCGACCTTCTCCTTTCACCTCCATGGCGGCGAGGACGAGGCGTTTCGGATGCTCGACTGCCTCCGCCTGATGAAGATGGCGGTGAGCCTGGGCGGATCGGAGACGCTGATCTGCCATTCGGCGAGCACCACCCATTATGCCGTCGCTCCCGAGCAGCGGCTGGCGGGGGGCATTACCGACGGCACGATCCGCCTGTCGGTGGGGATCGAGCATGTCGACGATCTGATCGCAGATCTTGGCCAAGCATTGGATGCGGTATGATGGAGCTCAATTTCAACGGCACCGACATTTGCGCGATCAACGGCACGCGCAGCCCGGCCGAGGCGCATTACGACATCGTCGTGGTCGGCGCCGGGCCGAGTGGAATTGCCGCCGCGATCGAGGCCGCTGAGAGCGGGGCGTCGGTCCTGTTGGTCGACGAAAATCCGGTCTCGGGCGCGCTGATGGGCAATGACGTGCCGCTTTATTTCGGCGGACGAATGACTGCGGCGACGCAGAACAGCGACCGCATGCTCGAGGCGATCTTCATGTCGATGCCCGCGATTGAGACCGCGATGGACGCGGGGGTTGAGGTTTTGCTCGGGACGACCGCGTGGGGGGTCTATCGCAACGGCCCTGGGGTCGCGAGCCTGCCCGAGCAGCTGGTCGGGCTGGCCGACGGCGAGCGATCGTGGATGGTCTCGTTCGGCGGGATCGTGCTGGCAACCGGCGCGCGCGACCTGGCGATGGCGTTTCCCGGGTGGAACCAGCCCGGCGTAATGGGCGCGGCGGCGTTGCAGATGCTGCTGAGCCGCTATGACGCCTTTGCCGGGCGGCGAGTGCTGGTGCTGGGGTCGCATGATCTGGCGCTCGAAACGGCGCTGCTGGCGCACGAGCGGGGGATCGAGATCGCAGCGCTGGTCGAGGTGCGCGATGCGCCGCAGGGCAGTGCCGAGTTGCTTGCCAGGGTCGAAGCCGCCGGGATCGCGATCCGATGCGGGCAGGTAATTACCCTTGCCAGGGGTGGGGTCGACGGCGTCTCGGGCGCCACGCTGTCCGGCGGCGAAGAGGTCGTATGCGACACGATCTGCGTCGCGATCGGGCTAATCCCATCGATTGAACTGGTCGACGCGATGCACGGCGCGCGCGCACTCAGTGTCACGCGCGGCGGCTATATTCCCTCTAGCGAGCCGACTGTCTCGGCCGTCGGCGATTGCGCGGGGCTAGCCGACATCGGCTTCGACCATATTGCCTATCGGATGGAGTGGATGCGCGGCCTGTCGGCGGTCAGCGCGCCCGACACGATCATCTGCCAATGCGAGGAGGTCACGCGGGCCGACCTGATCGGAGTCCAGCCGCCCAACTATCTCACCCGACCGCCGGCAATGTGCGCGCGCTCGCTCGAAACACTGATCGCCGACGGCCCGCCGCATCCCGACCAGGTCAAGCGGCTGACCCGCGCCGGCATGGGCGTGTGCCAGGGCCGCCGCTGCCGCGACCAGGTCGCGATGCTGCTGGCGATCGAGGCCGACAAGCCGTTCGGCACCATCCCGCTCGCCTCGCACCGCGCCCCGGTTCGTCCGCTGCCGCTCAAGATCATCGCCGACTGGCATGAGACCGAGGCGATGACCGCCGCGTGGGACGTGTGGTTCGGCATCCCGACGCAATGGGTTCCGGTCCAGGACCTTGGCACGGTCCACGAGGAAGAACATCGCCAGATGCTCTACACCGGAATGTACGAATGAGCGGGTCGGAGGTCGTCATCGTCGGCGGCGGCGTGACCGGGCTCAGCGCTGGTTGGTGGCTGGCGCGGTCAGGGGTCAAGGTGACCGTGATCGACAAGGGCATCGTCGGCTGGGAAGCGTCGGGCCGCAACGGCGGCGGCGCATCGCATTACCAAAGCCCGCTATTCGACGAAGAGCATCGGCTGTGGCCACAGATGGACGAGCTGCTCGGTTATCCGACCGAACACCAGCGCGAACGGATCATCATTGCCATGACCGAGCGCCAGTGGGAGCAATATCGCTTCGTCGCCGCGCGCCACCATCGCCTTGGCCACCCGGTCGACCTGCTCGATAGCAAGCAGGTCCAGGAGGCGGTGCCGCTGGCCGGGGAGAAGAGTTTCGGGGGAGTCCATTATCGCTTCGGCGGCCATGCCAATCCGCAGCGCACGGTACAGGCCTATGCCTGGGCGCTGCAGGACCTCGGCGGAACGATCGTCCAGCATTGCGCGGTGACGGGGTTCGACACGGCCGGGGGGAAAGTGACCGGGGTCAGGACCGCCAACGAAACCCATGGCTGCGATTCGCTGGTCATCGCGGCGGGCCCGCAAACCGACCGGCTGACCGCGCAGCTGGGGGTCGAGATCCCGCTCGCCGCCGCCCGCGCCGAGATGATCATCACCGAGCCGGCGCCGATGATGAAGATCGGCGGGGTCGACGGGCACAAGCTGTACGGCCGCCAGACGATGCGCGGAAACCTTGCCTATGGCGGCGGCCCGCACGAATGGGTCGATATCGAGGAGGGCGGTCCGGTGGCGCGTCCGTCGACCCCGCTGATGCGCAACCTCGCCTCGCGCCTGGCCGAACTGCTGCCCAAGGCGGCGCATCTCAATGTCATCCGCAGCTGGGCGGGGGTGATCGAGAATACCCCCGACGGGCGCCCGATCATCGACCGACTGCCCGGTTCCGACAATGTCGTCGTCGCGACCATGTCGGGGGTCGGTTTCGGCCTGTCGCCGGCATCGGGCCACGCGATTCGCGACCTGGTGATCGACGGCGTCTGCTCGTTCGCCGATATTGGCATCCTCGGCCTTTCGCGCTTTGCCGACCTTCCCGCCGACTGGCGCCAGGAGCGTGGGTGGCTGCCGATCACATGAACCGATATTCGGCGCTTGGTCTGGTTCGCGGTGCGCTGGGGGGCCACAAGCATTGGCAACCCGCGTGGCGCGATGCCGAACCCAAGCCGAGCTATGACATCATCATCATCGGCGGCGGCGGGCATGGGCTGGCGACCGCCTATTACCTCGCCAAGGTCCACGGCATCCGCAATATCGCGGTGCTCGAAAAGGGCTGGATCGGCGGCGGCAATACCGGCCGCAACACGACCATCGTGCGCTCCAATTATCGCCTCGCGCCGCTCCATGATTTGTTCGAATTTGGGCTCAAGATGTGGGAGCATCTAAGCGATGAGCTCAACTATAATGTGATGTTCAGCCCGCGCGGGGCGATGTTCCTGGGCCACTCGGATGCCGACATGACGCGGCTTGCCGAGCGCGGTGACGCGATGCGCTGCAGCGGGATCGACGCCGAGCTGATGACGCGGGACAAACTGGCCAAATTCGAGCCCCTGCTCGACCTGTCGCGCAGCGCCCGCTTTCCGATCGAGGGCGCACTGATCCAGCGGCGCGGGGGCACGGCGCGGCACGATGCCGTCGCCTGGGGCTATGCCCGTGCGGCTGACGGTCTGGGCGTCGACATCATCCAGAAGTGCGAAGTCACCGGCTTCGTGCGCGATGGCGATGCGGTCGTGGGGGTCGAGACCACACGCGGACGGATCGGCGCGGGGCGGGTTGGGATCTGTGTGGCGGGCAACAGCGGCCATGTCGCCGGGCTCGCCGGGCTCAGGCTGCCAATCGAATCGCAGACCTTACAGGCAATGGTCACCGAAGGCGTCAAGCCGATGGTCAACAGCGTCATCATGTCGCAGTCGATGCATTGCTACATCAGCCAGTCGGACAAGGGCGGGATCGTGTTCGGCGGCGATCCCGACAATTGGCCAAGCTATGCCCAGCGGGGCATCCCGATGGTGATGGACGGCGCGATCGCACAGGGGATCGCGCTGATGCCCGCACTGTCGCGGCTGCGGATGGTGCGGACCTGGTCCGGCGTCACCGACATGAGCTTCGACGGCGCGCCGATCATCGGCGAGACCCCGGTCAAGAACCTCTTCCTCAACGGCGGCTGGTGCTATGGCGGGTTCAAGGCGACCCCGGCATCGGGCTGGACCTATGCCCACACGCTCGCGACCGGCAAGCCGCATGCGCTCAACGCGCCATTTGCGCTCGACCGTTTCCGCCGCGGCGACACCATCGACGAGACCGGGACCGGCCCGATGCCGAACAGCCGATGATGCAGATCGACTGCCCCCATTGCGGAAAGCGCGCGCAAGGTGAGTTTACCTACGAGCGCACAGTCGATTCGGTCGTGTCGCTCGACGCTTCGCCCGATGCGGCGATGGAGAGCCTGTTCACCCGCGCCAATCCGCGCGGGCTTGACGAGGAGATATGGCGCCACACCTTTGGCTGCCGCGCATGGCTCGTGCTGACCCGTCATCGGGTGAGCCATGTGATCGAGGCGGTCCGCGCGGTCGGGCCCGAGGCGCTGCCATGAGCGGGCCATCGCGCGTCTCCGGTGACGAGACTTTGTCCTTCACCTTCGACGGGAAGCCGTATCGCGCGCGCCTTGGCGACACGCTCGCGGCGGCGCTGCTGGCCAACGGCATCGGCCTTGTCGGGCGCAGCTTCAAATATCATCGGCCGCGCGGGATCATGACCGCAGGGGTCGAGGAACCCAATGCGCTGGTCACCGTCGGCGAAGGCGGACGGACCGAGCCCAACACCCGCGCGACCGACGTGTTTGTGTATGACCGGCTGGTCGCGAAGAGCCAGAATAGATGGCCGAGCCTGCGCTTCGATGCCGCGGCGGTGATCGGGCTAGTGTCGCGATTTCTGCCTGCGGGATTTTATTACAAGACCTTCTTCGGCTCGGCCAAGCGGTGGATGGTCTATGAGCATTTCATCCGCAAGGCGGCGGGTCTGGGCCCGGCACCGAACGAGGCCGACCCCGATCGCTTTACGCAGCGGGCGGCGTTTTGCGATGTGCTGGTTGTGGGAGCTGGGCCAGCCGGGCTCGCGGCCGCACTCGACGCCGCTGAGGCGGGCAAGCGGGTCATCCTCGTCGAGCAGGACCGCATCCTCGGCGCCTCACTGATCCGCGATCCGCAAGCCCTCGACACTGCGTGGATCGACGCGACCGCAGAACGCATTCGCGCGGCGGGTGGGCGAATTCTTACCCGGACAACCGCGTCGGGCTTTTGGGACCATGGCTTCCTCACGCTGAGCGAGCGGCTCGCCGAGCCGGGGCAAGTCCCGCCGAATGGGGTTGCGCAGCGGATGTGGCATGTCCGGACCGGAGAGGTCATCCTCGCCACCGGAAGCATCGAGCGTCCGGTCGCTTTCGCCCAGAATGACGCGCCCGGCGTGATGCTGTCGCAGGCGGTTCGCACCTACATCGCGCGCTTCGGGGTGCTGCCGGGCAAGCGCGTGGTGATCGCGACCAACAATGACGACGGCTATGCCACCGCGGATGCTGTCACCAATGCGGGCGGAAAGGTGATTGCCATCCTTGATGCACGCCCGGCCGGCGAGGGTGGCGAGCAATCGCAATTCCCTGTCTATCACGACGCGGTGCCGGTCTCGACCAAGGGCACGCGCCATCATTGCTCGAGGGTCACTGCCCGCGTTGGTGGTGTACAACACAGCTTCGACATCGACCTGCTCGCCGTGTCGGGCGGCTTCACCCCGGTCGTCCACCTCCACATGCAGGCCGGCGGCAAGCTCGACTGGAACGACGCCGCACAGGCGTTTGTGGCAGGGGCATCGCCGCAGAACGTCCGCACCATCGGCGGCGCGGCCTCACCCGCCCCGGTCTTCACCACCGCGCCCGCAGGCGACCCGCGCAAGTCGTTCGTCGATTTCCAGAATGATGTGACCTTGGCCGACGTCGACCTTGCCTGGGCCGAGGGCTATCGTTCGGTCGAGCATCTCAAGCGCTACACGACGCTGGGCATGGCGACCGACCAGGGCAAGCTTGGCAACATGGCCGCGCTTGGCCGGCTTGCGGAGCGCCAGGGCGTGGCGATCCCGGAGGCGGGGCTAACGACTTTCCGGCCGCCCTATACGCCGGTGACGATGGGGCTGCTCGCCGGGGCAGGAGCGAAGGACGGTGGTGCGCCGGTGCGGCGGCTCGCCCTCCACGACCTGCACCAGGCGCATGCGCCGCTGTGGCAGCCACTCGGCTATTGGTATCGCCCGCGCGCCCATCCGCGTGGCGGGGAAACCCTGGCGCAAGCCGCGCTTCGGGAGGCGAAGACGGTGCGCACCAATGTCGGCGTGACCGATGTCTCGACCCTCGCCAAGTTCGAAGTGACCGGCCCCGACGCCGCCGCATTCCTGGAGATCGTCTGCGCGACGAACGTCTCGAAACTGGCGGTCGGGCGCGGGCGCTACACCTTCATGCTGCGCGAAGACGGGTTCGTGTTCGACGACGGCACGGTATGGCGGCTGGGCGAGCAGCGCTACCTGCTGACCAGCTCGACTGGCGGCGCCGACCGCATGGCGACGCTGATTTCCTATGTGCGCCAATATCTCTGCCCGCGGCTGCGTGTTTCTGTGGTCAATGTGCAGGAACATCATGCCGGGATCGCGGTCGCCGGCCCGAGTGCGAAAGCGGTGCTGGCGGGCCTGATCGGGGAAGATCCGCCGCGTCACATGTCGACGATTGCCGCGACGATTGCGGGGCTTCCGGTGCTCGTCCTCGCGGCCAGCTACAGTGGCGAACGCGCGTTCGAAATCTATGTCGAGGCGACCTGCGCCGGTACGGTCTGGACTGCATTGGAGGCGGCGGTGACCGCGCAAGGCGGCTGCCTCTACGGCATGGAAGCGATGGAATTTCTGCGCATCGAGAAGGGCCATCTGGTGGTCGGCGGCGAGATTGACGGGCGGCTCACCCCGCATGACCTCGCGCTCGACAAGATGCTCAACAAGGCGGGTGGTTTTATCGGAGCGGCCGGGCTCCAGCGGCCGGCGCTGGCGTCATCCGGCCGCCGCCAGCTTGTCGGGCTGGAAGCGGTCGCGGGCTGGATACCCGAGGGCGCGATGCTCATTACGCGCACCGGCGATAAGCCGCAGGGCCATGTCAGCGCCGCGGGGCGGGACGTCCTTGGCGGCGGTTCGCTCGCGCTCGGTCTGCTCGAAGGCGGGTTCGCCAGAACCGGCGAGGAGCTGGTCGCGACATCTCCAACGCGCGGGCAGGAAGCGCGGGTGCGCGTCGTCGCGCCGCATTTCTACGATCCCGCCGGGGAGCGCTATCGTGACTGAGGTGACGATCACCGCGCTGCCCGCAGCCCCGCTCCACGCGCTCGAAATCTGGAGCAATGCGCCGGCCGTCGCCAGGCGATTCGAGGCCGCAACCGGTTTTGCCCTGCCGCGCCTCGGCACGTCGGGCGGGTCCGATGCGCTGTGCCTGATCCGCTTCGAGCCAACCGTCTGGCTGGTCGAAGGCAATGCGAGCGGGCTTGCCCGGATCCTCGGCGAGGATGGCGCGGTGACTGCGATCGGCGGCGGTATCGTCCGCGTTCGCCTGTCAGGCCCCGGCTGGCGTACGCTCCTGATGGAAGGCGGCATGTTCGACGCCGAATCGCCCGCATTTGCGCCGGGCTGCAGCGCCGCGACGATCATCGACCATGTGGCGGTGCGGCTGTATGTCGTCAGCGACGAGGCGTGCGACGCCTATGTGCCCGCCAGCTTCAGCGCGGGGCTGATCCACTTCTGGCAGCAGGCCGCCGCGACGCTAGTCGCCTAATCGTCGAGCATGACGCCCGCGTGGCGCAATATCATCCCGCGGGCGTGGCGCCGCTGGAAACCTTTCCACAGCGTCACGCCAGCACCGCCAGGGCTGAAAGCGCTCCACGCGGTCATGGCAGGCGCATTCCACACGCCGTCGTCGCTGTTCGCGACGGGCACATCGAGATAGGTCGCCATGTCGGCCTTGGCACGCAGGTGGAGGTCGAGGAAGGCGGTGATGAAGTGGAGGTTGATCGCGTTGATGCGGTCCTGCCGCCAGATCGGATCCTCGAACCAGTCCATGTCCCAAACGCTGCCGTGCATTTCGGTCGGAGCGGGATTGAGCGCGATGGCGTGGCCCGCCTGGCGATAGGTCAACAAATAGCGGTCCGAATGCACCGCGCCCGCGAACACTGCCAGCGCGCCGGTCCGGTAATCGACGACGGGGTCGGCATCGCCCTGAATTAGCAGCAGCGGCGCCCTGATCGCGGCGAGGCCCGCCGCGCCCCACGCACTGGTCGGCAAGCCGCCAGCCGGGGCGAGCGCGACGATCGCCTTGACCCCGGGCACCACGATCTCGCCCGCGCCCGGCTGTCCGCGCGCCACTTTGCTGAGCCAGCCGCCAGCGACCAGCGGCATGTTGGGGCCGGTGGGATCGAGGCTCGCCCCGCCAGCGGTCAGCACGCCATAGCCGCCCTGAGAATAGCCGATCAGCGCGACCTGCGCCGGATCGATCTGGCTGCCGAGCATCGCGCGCAGCCGCGCCGCAACGAAGGCGATGTCCCGGGGCCGGTTATAGTTGGGCGCCGCGCGAACGCCCGCCGGGACGATATAGGGGTCGGGATCCTGATGATGGATCCCCGCGACAACATAGCCCTTCGATGCCAGGTTTTCAGTCAGCCAGATCATCACCGCGGGTGCATTGCTATAACCGTGGCTGAGGATCACCAGCGGATGGCCGCGGCCGACCGGCGTTGCGCCCAGCACCGCCAACCCGACCTGGGTGAAGCCGACCGGCGGGCGCGGCGGCTCGCCGAACAGCGTGCCGTGATAGGTCACGGGCCTGGCCCCGCGAGATAGCGTCGCGGGATACCAGATATCGACGACCAGCTTGCGGTCATGAAGCGGGATGGCTGCCTTTGGATCGCCCGCCTCGAGCATCGGCTGGGCGCGGTGGACCAGGGTCAGGGTCCGAAACGCGACGCCGCTCGGCCCCATCGCCGCGAGCTGGGGCGCATCGACACCCGGCACGCTCGGCGGTCGGGCCGATGAATTCGGCTGGGCCATGGCGGGGCCAGCAACCGCAAGCAGCGCCAGGAAACTAAAGGTAATCCTCACCGCGTGCGCCCCTTGTTCAGTCGCGGAAGACGACGGTCTTGTCGCCATTCAGGATCACTCGACCGTCGAGGTGGAGCCCGACCGCGCGCGACAATACCCGCCGCTCGATATCGCGGCCTTTGCGGACCAGGTCCTCGGCGCTGTCCGAATGGCTGATCCGCTCGACATCCTGTTCGATGATCGGGCCCTCATCGAGGTCGGCGGTGACATAATGGGCGGTGGCGCCGATCACCTTGACCCCACGCGCATGCGCCTGATGATAGGGCTTGGCGCCCTTGAAGCCGGGCAGGAAGCTGTGGTGGATGTTGATGCAGCGGCCGTCAAATCTGGCTGACATGTCGTCCGACAACACCTGCATGTAGCGCGCCAGGATCGCCAGTTCCGACCCCGTCTGGGTAAAAATCTCCCAGATGCGGGCTTCCTGCGCGGCCTTGTCGCCCTTGGTGACGGGCAAATGGTGGAACGGGATGTCGCCGAGGTCCAGGCCGCCGAAGCTTTCGCGTGCATGATTGGAGATGATCGCGGTGACGTCCATCTCCATCTCGCCGATCCGCAGGCGGTAGAGCAGATCGACCAAGCAGTGGTCGAATTTCGAGACGAGGATCAGGACCTTGCGGCGCTGGCTGGTCTCGCGGACGAGCCACTTCATGTCATATTCGGCGGCGAGCGCGTCGAACCCGACCTCGTTCGCATCGGCAGGAAGCCCGAACGCTACGCGCATGAAGAAGCGGTTGGTTTCGGGATCATGATATTGGTTGGAATCGCGGATATTGCCGCCAGCCTCGAAGATCAGCGTCGACACGCGCGAGACGATCCCCGGTCGATCTTCGCACGCCAGGGTCAGGATGAAGTTACGGTCGGCCAAGGTCGCTCTCTCTTGCGGTCACTGAGTACAGAAAAAGATCAGTTATTCGTGGAACGCAAACAGTGCGAGGCCAAGCCACCGCGTGGATCGGGCGGTCGCTATTCTGCCCTGGCCTCGACCAAGGGAGTGACATCTCCCAGTGCCATCGCTGCATGCATAAAAGCGATATCCCGGGGGCATTTTGATATGATGCTGGGCGCCAAGATAATGCTTAGCTCCTGTTCTCTACCAGTCGTGGCGACGGTAAATTTTCTTACCAATCGCTGAAAATTGGTCATTTGCTTCCATGAGGCGATCTCAACAGTCTCGATCGATTACGGCAACAAATATATTGGCCTTCAAGGCCAGGCGAATTCCGGGGGGAAAGTCATGAAGAACAGTTGGAAACTATCCACAGCGATCCTTGCGCTGCTCGCGATGGAAGCCGCCGGTTCACCTGCGCTGGCCCAGCAGGCGGCGCCACCTCCGGCTCCTACCCCTGCGGCCGACAATGGCATTCCTGAAATCATCGTGACCGCGACCCGCCGCGAAGAGTCGGCCAACCGGGTGCCGATCGCCATCCAGGCGCTGAGCGGTGACTCGCTGGGCAAGCTCAACGTCACCAACTTTGAAAAGCTGGTCGAATACCTGCCCAATGTGCGCACGGCGTCACGCGGGCCGGGGATCTCATCAATCTATATCCGCGGTCTGGCCACCGATACTGCCGGTGCCCAGATCCTTGGCGTTGCCGGGGTCCAGCCCAGCGTCGGGCTCTACCTCAACGATGCGCCGGCTTCTACTCCGGGCCGCAACCTCGATATCCACGCGACCGACCTCAACCGGATCGAAGTCCTGGCCGGTCCGCAAGGCACCCTGTTCGGGGCAAATGCGATGGGCGGCGTGGTGCGCTACATCACCAACAAACCCGACCTCGCCGATTTCCATGCCGGAGCTTCCGGCAATGCCGCCGCCACCAAGGGCGGTGCTGCCAGTTTCGGAGCCGAAGGGTTTATCAACGTCCCGATCGTCAAGGACAAGCTGGGGGTCCGCCTGACGTTCTACAGCGATCATCAAGGCGGCTACATCGACAATGTTGCCGGAACGTACCGGATGCCGTGGGATCCGGGTGGCGCGGGCCGCTTGCCAACCGGCAATCCGCTGCTGGTTCAGCAGGCAATCCAGTCGTGCGTCGGCGTGCTCAATTGCGTGGCGACGGCCACCGGCACCAGTGGCGGCTTCAAGGTGCCGCTGCGCCGGTCGATCAGCAACAATGCGTTCATCGAAGACAATTACAACGACGCCAATTACAACGGTGGACGCGGCGCGATAACCTACAAGGTAAACGATGACTGGTCGCTCGAAGCGATGTCGATGTATCAGGAGCTCAAGACCAACGGCGTGTTCGACTATGCACCGGGGGTCGGCGACCTGAAGGTCCAGCAATATGGCCCGAACACCCTGAAAGACACGATCAGCCTGTCCACGCTGACCCTCAAGGGTCGGTTAGGCATTCTGGATATGATCTATACCTCGTCCTACCAGGATCACCATTCGGTGCAGCAGGCCGACTATGCGAAATATGCCAACATTGGCCTGTTCATGCCCTACTACAACTGCGATCGCGGTGTGTACTACGCGGGTTACGCCAACTCGGCCTCCAACGGCCAGACCTGCTATTCACCGGCCAACAGCTACAAGGTCAACGATCGCAACCGCCGCTGGACCCAGGAATTCCGCGTCAACACCCCTGCCGACAAGCGTGTGCGTGGGACGTTTGGTTTATTCTATGACGTCAACCGCATTTACGACGTGACCCAGTGGAACTACGTCCTTCCAGATGCCGGGTTCGTTTACAACCTCGCGCCAAACCCTGCGGTCAATCAAGAGATTAAGGCAGGCGTTCTGCCCGGCGCGGGCTTCGTCAACACAATCTTGCGGCGCGACCGCCAGTACGCCGTCTATGGCGAAGCTTCGTTCGACATCGTTCCTGACAAGCTGATCGTGACGGGTGGAGCACGATACTACAACGAAAAGGCGGGCATGTATGGCGGGTCCAGTACAAGCTTCGTCGGCGGAATTCGCCAGAACTGCAGCGCGGTCACGACCGATCCCGCGACCGGTCTGACGAGCTGTGTTTACACACCTCTTGCCACACCGCCGACTGTTCTTGGTGCCAGTTCGGTGCTCTCCAGCCGGCTCGCCGGGATCAACCCGACGACGTACACGGGAGTGCTGTTGAAGGCTAACCTGACCTACAAGATCAATCCGAGTTCACTGGTCTACGCTACTTTTTCGGAAGGGTTCCGCCCCGGCGGCTTCAACCGCAAAGGCTGTAACAGTGCGAGTGGGTCGGGCGGTCTAACTGCGGCCGCCTGCTCGGCCAATCGTTCCTATGCTCCCGATCACGTCAAGAACTACGAAATCGGCGTCAAGTTGGGGCTGTTCGATCGGCGGCTTCAGATCAATCTTGCCGCATATGTCATCGACTGGCGCGATATCCAGATCGCGGCGTTCGACCAGAACATATCGAACCAGACCTTTGTGAGCAATGCGGCCAATGCCCGAATCCACGGGATCGAGGGGGATATTACCGCGCGGCCCATTTCGGGCCTGACGATCGGCTCCGGCTTCTCGTATAATGATAGCAAACTGACCGGTTGCTCCTCGGGCGCGGTCGCCCAGACATTGTGCGCGCAGGGTGTGATCGCTCCGGTGGGAACCGCGCTCGCGCTCAGCCCCAAATTCCAAGGCAATATCCGCGTCCGTTATGAATGGGAGACGGGTTCGGGGCTCAAGCCGTTCATTGCCGGCGGGGTTCACTATGTTGGCAGCACGATCACCTCTGACCTTGTCAACGCCAACATTCTGTATGGTTGCGCCTCGCCCTATACGAACTGCGGGGTGAATTCGACCATCAACGGTGTCACTGTGCATCCGGGGGATTCGATCACGAACTTGCAGAACCTGTTCACCCAGCCTTCCTATACCACCTTCGAAGCCTCGGTCGGGGTCAGCAAGGACAATTGGTCGCTGACGGTTTACGGTGAAAACCTGAGCGACGCGCGGCCGCAGCTGTTCACCAGCGCGAATGACGGTGAAAAGCGCGTCACGACCTCGCGCCCGCGCACGATCGGGCTGCGTGTGTCATACAAGATGTGACGAAGGCTCGCCCGGTCTCAAAAACTCACGGGCAGAGACCTTCGGGTCGGGCGAGGGCAGCGCGTAATTGCGCTGCCCTCTGTCGCAACCGGCCCAACTTGGGGATTGGATAATTGGCGCAGTCCGGCCAGATTGACCGAATGGAAACCGACAAGACAACGTATCGCACGCCATCAGGCGCGCCAGACGAAGCGGAACGACTGGTCGAAGCTGCTCGGTCCGATCTGCAGCGCGGCAAACTGGGCGATGCCGAAGGCAAGTGCCTCGACGCGCTGCGCCAGATGCCCGATCACCATGAAGCGCTTTACCTGCTGGCGGTGATCCAGCGCTTTTCCAAGCGGCCGCTCGAATCCCTGGCGAACATTGCCAGGTTGATCGATGCCGATCCCGGCAACGGACGCGCCTATCAGGAACGCGGGCATTGCCTGCGTGCACTCGGGCGGACCGATGACGCCCTGGCCGCGTTTCAGGATGCGGTTGCCTACAATAGCGGATTGCTCGCGAGCTGGCGGGTCTTGGCGGATATGCACGAGCGCGCCGACCGCAAGGAAGCCGCGGGCTTTGCCCGGCAGCAGTGCGCCTTTCTGGAAAGCCTGCCCGACGAACTTCAGGCAGTGATCCGGCTGATCCAGGAAAATCGTCTTCGCAAGGCAGAAAACCTGTGCCGCGCTTACCTTCAGCAGCATGGCCACCACACTGAGGCGATGCGCCTGCTCGCCGAAATCGGCACCAAATTCAATTCCTATGACGAGGCCGAATTCCTGCTCGAATCGTGCATTGTGCTTGAGCCGGATAATACCAACGCCCACGTTGACTACGTCAACGTGCTGCACAAACGACAGAAATTCGGTGAAGCGCTGGAGCAGGCGCAGGTGCTGCGGCGCAAGGCTCCGGGCAAACCGCAGTTCGACCTGCTTTATGCCAACCAGAGCCTTGCGGTCGGTGAATTCGATGAGGCTGTGGGGATTTATCGTACGCAGCTCGGCGAGATGCCGAATAATCCGACGCTGCACCTGTCAATCGGTCACGCGCTCAAGACGGTTGGCAAGCAGGCCGAGGCGATCGACGCCTATCGCGGTGCCTACCGCGTCGCGCCAGATTTCGGTGACGCTTACTGGAGTCTCGCCAACCTCAAGACTTACCGCTTCGAAGAAGCCGAGATCGAGGGCATGCGGGAGTATGAAGCTGCCAGCACGACCAAGCTCGTCGATCGCTACCACCTGTGCTTTGCGCTGGGCAAGGCATTGGAAGATCGGGGTCAATATGCGGAATCGTTCGATTACTACGAACGCGGCAACCGGCTGAAGCGGGAAGAAGTCCGCTACGACTGGACGCGGATCGACAAGGAAATGAAGCTTCAGATCGAACATTGCACTCCGGCCTTGTTTGCAGCCAACCAGGGGTCGGGCTGCCGCGCGCCAGACCCCATCTTCATCGTCGGCCTGCCGCGCGCCGGATCGACCCTGCTCGAACAGATCCTCGCCTCGCATTCGATGGTCGAGGGTACGATGGAGTTGCCCAATATCCTGGCGCTGGCCCACCGCATCGACGGCCGCCGCCGGATTGGCGAGGAGGCGCGCTATCCAGCCAATCTGGCTGAGCTGACCGCCGACGAGCTGACCGGCTTCGGCGAGGCCTATGTCCGCGACACCGCGATCCACCGCAAACTCGGCACGCCCCATTTCATCGACAAGATGCCCAACAATTTTCGCCACATCGGGTTGATCAGCCTGATCCTGCCCAACGCGAAAATCATCGACGCGCGGCGCGATCCGATGAGCTGCTGCTTCAGCGGCTTCAAGCAGTTGTTCGCCGAGGGGCAGGAGTTCACCTACGGTCTCGAGGAAATTGGCCATTACTATCGCGGCTATGTTGACCTGATGGCGCATTGGAACGACGTGCTCCCCGGCCGGGTGCTCCGCGTCGACTATGCCGACGTCGTCGGCGACCTCGAAACGCAGGTCCGCCGGATCCTCGATCATGTCGGCTTGCCGTTCGAGCAGGCCTGCCTCGACTTTCATCAAAGCGAGCGCGCGGTGCGCACGCCAAGCTCCGAACAGGTCCGCCAGCCGATCTTCACCAGTGGGCTAGACCAATGGCAACATTACGACCCCTGGCTGGCGCCGCTGCGTGCCGCGCTGGGGCCCCAAGCGGAAGCACATACTCCTTAAAAAGGGCGCGGACATGGCGACGACGACGGCGACGATCCCGACCACCGATGACCATTCGATCGGCCAGCGCTGGTATGTCCTGATCATCATGATGATGGTCTACGCCATCAACATCGCCGACCGCTATGTCATGTCGACCGTGCTGGAGCCGATCCGGGTCGAACTTCACCTGACCGACGGCGGTATCGCTTTCCTCACCGGGGTGTCGCTCGCGTTGTTTTACGTGACGCTCGGTATCCCGCTGTCGTGGGTTGCTGACCGATATAACCGGCGCAACCTGCTCGCCGGGTCGCTTGTCGCTTGGTCGGCGATGACCGCGCTGTGCGGCTTGTCGCGCGGCTATACCCAGCTGCTCCTCGCACGGATCGGCGTCGGGGTCGGCGAGGCGGGGGGTACGCCTGCGTGCAACTCGATCGTCGCCGATTATTTCCCTGCCAGCCGCCGCCCGATGGCGATGACGGTGTTCGCACTAGGCGCGCCGATCGGGGCGTGGATGGGAGCCGACATGGCGGGCGCGGTCGCCAACGCCTATGGCTGGCGCGCGGCGTTCCTGGCGCTTGGTGTCCCTGGGGTGATCGTCGGTGCACTCGTCTATTTCACCGTTCGCGAACCCGTCCGCGGCCGGCTTGACGCGCACAAGGATGATGCCACCCCGACGATGGCCGACACGCTGCGCTTCCTGTGGAAACAGAAGGCGGCGTTCCACCTTGTCATGGGCGGCGGCGTCTCGGCTTTCTGGGGCTGGGGCCTGATGTGGTTCACCCCGACCTTCCTCCAGCGCAGTTTCGACCTCAGTGTCGGCGCTGCGGGCGCGGTTGTCGGTCCGATCCACCTGATTGCCGGAATTGCCGCGTCGTTGTTTACCGCCTGGTTGCTGGCCCGTCCTTCGTTTGTTGATCCGCGCCGCATCCTGTGGCTGCTCGCGGGGGTCACCGCCGCCGCGACCATCCCTTCGTTCATCGTTTACTACACCCACTCGCTACAGACCGCGACGATCATGCTGTGGATCTTCATCCCGGCGATTTATTTCTACATCGGCCCGGCGATGGCGCTGATTCAGAACCTTGCCCCGTGCAAGATGCGCGCGATGTTCATCGCCGTTTCACTGCTTTCGGCCAATGTCCTCAACCTGATTGTTGCGCCGCAGGGGGTGGGTTGGCTAAGCGACTATTTCGCAGGGCCCGGCGGCCCGACGGCGGCGTCGCTGCGCATGGCGCTGCTGATCCTTGCCCCGACCGGTTTCTGGGCGGCGTGGCATTACTGGATGGCCGGCCGGACGATCGTCGAGGATCAAAAACGCGCGGCAGGAGCGCTGTGACATGGACCTGTTGAAATCCTATATCGGCGGTGAATGGCGCCTGCCACTGACCTCGACCGCAGTCGCCGACGCAATCAATCCCGCGACCGAGGAAATCGCCGCGCGGGTCGCGCTCTGCGGGCCCGACGATGTCGATGCCGCGGTTCGGGCCGCGCGCGGGGCGTTCGACGGCTATGCGGCATTGACCCTCGACGACCGCATCGCGCTGGTCGAAAAATTGATCGCGGTGTTCGAAGCGCGTTACGGCGAGATGGTCACCGCCATTTCGACCGAGATGGGCGCGCCTTACGACCTGTCGTTCAACGCCCAGGCCGAATGCGGCCCCGGCCACCTGAAGGAAACCATCAAGGCGGCGCGCGCCATGGCGTGGGACAGCCGCATCGGCGACCATGCCAGCCTGGTCCACGAACCGATCGGGGTGTGCGTCCTGATCACACCATGGAACTGGCCGATCAACCAGCTCGCCGCCAAGGTCGGCCCCGCCCTCGTCGTTGGCTGCACGATGGTGCTGAAACCAAGCGAGGTCGCCCCGCTTTCGGCCCAACTGTTCGCCGAGTTCATCGATCAGGCGGGCTTCCCGCCCGGCGTGTTCAACATGGTCTATGGCACCGGCGCCGCGATTGGCGATGCGCTGACCAGCCACGCTGAGGTCGACATGGTCTCGTTCACCGGGTCGACCCGCGCTGGCATCCAGGTCGCCAAGTCCGCCGCCGACACCGTCAAGCGAGTCTCACAGGAACTTGGCGGCAAGTCGGCCAATATAGTCTTCGCCGATGCCGACCTCGAAGCCGCGGTCACGCGCGGGGTTCGCCATTGCTTCGAAAACGCCGGCCAGTCGTGCAACGCCCCGACCCGGATGCTGATCGAAGCGTCGGCCTATGACGAAGCCGTCGCGATCGCTGCGCGCGTCGCTTCCGGGATCAAGCTTGGCGATCCGACGGCCAAAGGCTCTCACCTCGGCCCGGTCGTCAGCAAGCTGCAATATGACAAGATTCAGCGGCTGATCCAGGTCGGCATCGACGAAGGCGCAAAGCCGGTCGCGGGCGGCGTCGGGCGCGCCGAGGGCTTCGATCGCGGCTATTACGTCCGCCCGACGGTCTTCGCCGGAGTTCATAACGGCATGGCCATCGCGCAGGAGGAAGTGTTCGGTCCGGTGCTGGTGATGATCCCGTTCGCCGACGAAGCCGACGCCATCCGCATTGCCAATGATTCGCCCTACGGCTTGGCTGGCTATGTCCAGAGCGGCGACATCAACCGCGCCCGCCGGGTTGCGTCGAAAATCCGCGCCGGCAGCGTCCATATCAACGGTGCCGGCCAGGATTATGGCTCCCCCTTCGGCGGTTACAAGCAGTCGGGCAATGGCCGCGAATGGGGCGCGTTTGGCCTGCACGACTTCCTTGAGGTCAAGGTGGTCAACGGCTTCTACCCGGGATGAAGCTAACCGATATCAAGACGTTCGTCGTCGGCAATCCCCCGCCCCATTTCGGCGGTCGCTATTTCGTATTCGTCAAGCTGACGACCGACAATGGCGTGTCCGGCATCGGCGAGGCCTATTGCGTCCCGTTCGACCCGCACCTCGTCGCAAAAATGATCGAGGATGTGTTCGCGCGTTACGCCGCGGGCAATGATCCGCACGATATCGAGACGCTGTGGCGGCGGATCTATTCGAGCGGTTTTACCCAGCACCCCGACCTCACCCTGATGGGGGTGCTCAGCGCGATCGAAATGGCGTGCTGGGACATTATCGGCAAGGAAGCCAACCAGCCGGTTTACAAGTTGCTCGGCGGGAAGGTCCATGAACGGCTGCGCGCCTATACCTACATCTACCCCCGGCCGGGCGACACAAGCGACGTCTATCACGATCCCGATCTCGCAGCCGAGCGGGCGAGCGAGTATCTGGCGCAGGGCTTTACCGCACTGAAGTTTGATCCGGCGGGCCCCTATTCGGCGTTCGACGGGCGGCAATTGTCGCTCGATGCGCTCGATTTGTGCGAGCGGTTTGCGGCAAAGCTGCGCGAGGCAGTCGGCAATCGGGCCGACCTGCTGTTCGGCACCCATGGGCAAATGACCGCAGCAGGCGCGATCCGGCTGGCCAAGCGGCTCGAACCCTATGACCCGCTGTGGCTCGAGGAACCCGTCCCGCCCGACGCGCCCGAGGAAATGGCCAAGGTCGCCCGCGCCACCACCATCCCGATCGCGACCGGCGAGCGGCTGACCACCAAATATGATTTCGCCCGCCTGTTGAAGGCCGGCGCCGCTGCGATTCTTCAGATGAACCTCGGCCGCGTCGGCGGAATCCTCGAGGCGAAGAAGATCGCCGGCATGGCCGAAGTCGACCACGTCCAGATCGCGCCCCACCTTTATTGCGGCCCGGTGGTCGGCGCCGCCAACATCCAGATCGCGACCTGCTCGCCCAATTTCCTGATCCTCGAGAGCATCGAAAATTGGGGCGGTTTCCACAGCGAGATATTGAAGACCTCGATCCGGATCGAGGAAGGCCATGTCATCCCCCCGACCGCGCCCGGGCTGGGGGTCGAGCTCGACGAGGCGGTGGCTGCGGCCAACCCCTATACCGGCACCATGCTTCACCTCGAAATGACCCAGCGCCCCGTCTGATGGACGATGCATACGACTATGTCATCGTCGGCGCAGGAACGGCGGGCTGCGTGCTGGCCAACCGGCTGTCGGCGGACGGCAAGGCGCGCGTCCTGCTGATCGAGGCGGGGGGATCCGACCGGACGATCTGGATCCAGCTGCCGATCGGCTATGGCCGGACCTTCTTCGATCCGCGCGTCAACTGGATGTACGATACCGATCCGGTAGCCGGGCTCAATGACCGCACCAGCTACTGGCCGCGCGGAAAGGTCATTGGCGGATCGGGATCGATCAATGCGATGGTCCACGTCCGCGGCCAGCCGCACGACTTTGATGACTGGGCGGCGGCCGGGAATTCCGGCTGGAGCTGGCACGACGTGCTGCCCTATTTCATCAAGTCCGAAGACCATCATCACGGCGCCAGCGACTGGCACGGCGCGGGCGGGCCGCAACGGGTCAGCGACATCGCTGACCTCGCCCACCCCCTGTGCCGAACCTTCATCGCAGCGGGTGAGGCGCTCGGTTTTGCTGCGTCGGCTGACTTCAACGGCGAACGCAGCGAAGGCGTTGGGGTGTTCCACTTCAACACCCGCAACGGCCGCCGCGCCTCGACCGCCAACGAATATCTCCGTCCCGCGCTCAGGCGTCGCAACCTCACATTGCGGACGAAAGCCCACGCGACGCGTATCCTGTTCGAGGGGCGGCGAGCG
This sequence comes from Sphingomonas sp. RB1R13, assembly GCF_036663775.1. Lineage (NCBI taxonomy): Bacteria > Pseudomonadati > Pseudomonadota > Alphaproteobacteria > Sphingomonadales > Sphingomonadaceae > Sphingomonas > Sphingomonas sp. RB1R13. Next base: position 466,448 of record NZ_JAXOJM010000001.1, on the reverse strand, counting down.
GTCGGAGTGGAATATCGTCGCGAGGGCCGGATCGAACAAGTTCGTGCCACGCGCGAGGTCATCCTTAGCGGGGGCGCGATCAACTCGCCGCAACTGCTTCAACTGTCGGGCATCGGCCCGGCGCCCTTGCTCCAGTCGCTTGGCATCGCGCCCCTGCTCTACGCCCCTGCGGTCGGCCAGAACCTTCAGGACCATCTCGCGGTGAGCTATTTCTACAAGAGTTCGGTGCCGACGCTTAACGACATCCTCAGCCCCCTATCGGGCAAAATCCGCGCCGGGCTCCACTATCTTCTCAACCGCGGCGGCCCGCTGTCGATGAGCGTCAATCAAGGCGGCGGGTTCGTTCGCGCGCGCCCCGACGATCCGCGCGTCAACCTGCAGCTCTATTTCAGTCCGGTAAGCTACACCAAAAGCCCGCTGTCGGAGCGCAAGCTGCTCAATCCCGACCCCTTTTCGGCCTTCCTGCTGTCGTTCAACAGCTGCCGCCCGACCAGCCGCGGGCATCTCTACATCACCTCGCCAGATCCGTTCGCGCACCCCGTCATCCAGCCCAACTATCTCTCGACCGAGCACGACCTCGCCGAGGCCCGCGCCGGTTGCCGACTGCTGCGCACCTTGGCGGCGACCGCACCGCTTTGCGACATCATCGTCGACGAACTGGTCCCGGGCAGCCACGTCCATACCGATGACGAATTGCTCGTCGATTTCCGCGCCCGCGCCGACACTGTCTATCACCCCAGCTCGACCTGCACGATGGGCGCGAACCCGGCGACCTCGGTGGTCGACGCCCGCCTGCGGGTCCATGGGATCGACGGACTGCGCGTGGTCGACGCCTCGATTTTTCCAACGATCACATCGGGCAATATCAACGCGCCGACGGTGATGGTCGCCGAAAAGGGCGCGACCATGATTCTCGAGGACAACAGGTAAATTTATCTTACCGGTTGCACTCGGCCTCGCAGTGCATACAGTCGGGCCCCAAGGGGAGCGCGCCATGTCGAGCCAGACGAAGATCGACCTGCGGCAACTGCCGCCGCTGAAGGCTCTCAAGGGGTTCGAGGCCGCAACCCGCCGCCAGAGCATCCGCGACGCCGCCGACGAACTGTGCCTCACCCACCCCGCCGTCAGCCACCAGGTCCAGCTGATCGAAGATGCGCTGGGCGTGCAACTGTTCGCGCAAGTCGGCCGTCACATTATTTCGACCGAGGAAGGCCGGGTCCTCTACCCTTATGTCCGTGCGGCATTCGAATCGCTGATTGAAGGGGTCGAAGCGGTCCATCGCCACACGCTCGACAAGCCGCTGCGGGTGCAGACCTATGTCACGGCATCGATCCGCTGGATGGCGCGGCGGGTGCCGCAGTTCCTGACCGAGAATCCCAAGGTGAAGCTGTCGCTGAGCACCTGCGCGGTCGAGTGGGAATTCGACGAGGTCCACGCCGATGTCGGCATGGTCTATTGCGAGACGGTCCCCGACCCGAACAAATATCACTGGATGCCGCTGTTCGAATATAGCCTGTTCCCGGTATGCAGCCCGGCACTGGCGGCGCGGATGGGGCCGACTCCAACCCCGGCCGACCTGCTCAGCCTGCCGCTCGCCACCATCTCGACCGAAGTGCGCAACTGGCAGTCATGGTTCGCCTCTGCCGGGCAGGAATTCGACCCGTCATCGCCGCACATGGTGGTCGATACGCTGGCAGTGGCGCTGGAACTGGCGCTCGACGGCGAGGCGATCGCGCTGGTCAACGGCCCGTTCGTCGATGCTGACCTGGCCAGCGGGCGACTGGTCAAACCGGTCGATCACCGCACCATCTGCCCCGGCGAATGGGGCCTGATCTGCCGCAAGGACATGAAGGAGAATGTCCGCGTGCGGGCGTTCATGGACTGGGTTTCAGCCCACTCCGCCTAGCGCTTGGGCACCACCTCATAACCCGGCGCTTCGGGCTCATCGTCGCACATCTGCGCCGGAAAGCCCGTGCCCAGCACCTTGATCCCGAGCGGCTCTTCATAGCGGCGGATGATGTTGGGCGAATGTTCGCGCGGGCCGAACCTTTTTTCGCCATCCTTGAAGATGCCAACGATCAGCGGCGACAGCTCAACCGGCACATGATGCTCGCGGGCAATGGCGTCGAACAGGCCGACGTCCTTCGACACCAGGTCCATGGTGAAGTTGATGTCGCGGCTGCCGTTGAGGATGACCTGGCTTTCGGTTTCATGGACAAAGCTGTTGCCCGACGAGATGCGGATCGCTTCATAGGTCGTGTTCATGTCCATCCCCGCGGCCTTGCACACGGTCAGCGCTTCGGCGAGCGCGACCAGGTGCGCGGTGCACAGGAAGTTGGTCATCACCTTCAGTTGCGACGCGGTGCCGAGCGCGCCGGTATGGAGGATCCGGCGGCCCATCGTCGTCAGGATCGGCAACACCGTATCGAACGCCGCGCGCGGCCCACCGGCAAAGATCGCGATATTGCCGGTATCGGCGCGGTGGCAGCCACCCGACACGGGGCATTCCAGCATCATTCCGCCGCGCGCCTCGACCAGCGCACCCAGCCGGATGATCTCGCTGTAATCGGTCGTGCTCATTTCGAGCCAGACCTGCCCCGGGCGCATCACGCCGAGGAAACCATCGGGTCCTTCGGCGACGGCGCTGCTGGCCGCGGGGGAGGGCAGGCAAGTGATGATCAGGTCGACCGCGCCGCCAAGCTCGGCCGGGGTGGCGGCGGCGACCGCGCCCCGCGCGACATAGGCCGCGACCAAGGCGTCATCGAGGTCGCGCACGGTGATGTCATGGCCGTTGCGAATGAGGCTCCCCGCCAGCTTCCCGCCGACGTTGCCGAGCCCAATAAATCCGATTTTCATGGCGCTGACTAAATCGCCCGCGCGAAATCGCCACAATTGAAAATTTTGACCCGTATCGTGAAATTTTTTGAGCCAATCGGCGCGAAATGCTAATTTGTGCAGCGCGCCCCTGTAGCCCTAGCGTCGCCGGAACATTGGCATCCAAGAACAGGGCGATGATGCAGACAAGCGCACGGGTCGTGATCATCGGCGGGGGCATCATGGGTGCCTCGCTGCTCTATCATCTGGCCGAACTGGGCTGGACCGATTGCCTGCTGATCGAAAAGGACGAATTGACCTCGGGCTCGACATGGCACGCCGCGGGGCAGTGCCCGAGCATCACCGGCAGCTATAATCTCGCCAAGATCCACGCCTACAGCAACGACCTCTACCCGCGGCTGGAGGAGCTGACCGGCCAATATGTCAGCTGGCACAGATCGGGCGGCATCCGCCTGGCAACCAACGAGCGCGAACTGTCGTGGATGAAATATATCCATGGCTATTCGAAGAATATCGGCTTCGACATGGAGATCATCTCCCCCGAGGAGATCCGCCGCATCAACCCGTTCATGGCCACCGACGGCGTGATTGCCGGCGCCTACACGACCAGCGACGGCCACGCCGACCCGTCGGGCCTGTGCAACGCGATGGCGATCGGCGCGAAGAATCTCGGCGCGACGATCGTCCGCAAGACCTTGGTCACCGGGCTGACCCAGCTTCCCACCGGCGAGTGGGACGTCATCACCGACAAGGGCATTGTCCGCGCCGAAATCGTCGTCAACGCGGCGGGCTGCTACGCGCGGCAAGTCGCGCAGATGGCGGGCATCGACATTCCCGTCACCAACATGGAACATCATTACATCGTCACCGACCCGATCCAGGCGTTCATCGACCGCGAGGGCGAGATACCGGTGATGCGCTGCCCCTATGTGTCGGGCTATTTTCGCCAAGAGCAGAAAAGTGGCCTGATCGGCATCTACGAAGACATCGGGTTGGCCGAAGCGTGGGCGCCGGGGGGACAGCCTCAATGGGCCTCGACCAGCGAGCTGTTCATCGACGATCTCGACCGGATTTCGAAATGGCTGGAGCGGGCGATCGAACGGATGCCGGTGTTTGGCGAGGTCGGCATCCGGCGAATCGTCAACGGCGCCATTCCCCACACCCCCGACGGCGGACCCTTGCTCGGCCCGGCGGCGGGACTGCGCAATTTCTGGCATTGTTGCGGGACCTCGTTCGGGATTGCGCAGGGCGGTGGCTCGGGCAAATATCTCGCCCAGTCGATCGTCTATGGCGATGCCGACATCAACATGACCGAGTTTGATCCGCGTCGTTATGGCCCCTTCGCCGACGAGGATTACAGCCGGGCGAAAGTGTTCCTCGACTATCGCTTGACCTTCACCACTCGGCTCCCGGGCGAGGAGGAGCCCGACGGGCGCCCGCGCAAGGTGTCACCGATCCATGACCGCCTGCTCGCGGCGGGGGCGGTGCACAGTGAGACCTACGGCTGGGAGCGGCCGAAATGGTTTTCGCTCGACGGACGCGCGGAAGAGTCGGGCTATGCGCGCACCAATGTGTTCGAGGTCGTGGCGACCGAAGTGCGTGCCGTCGCCGAGCGCGTTGGCGTGCTCGACCTCACCGGTTTCGCCAAATATGACGTTACCGGTCCCGACGCCGAGGCATTCCTCCACCGCATCTGTGCCAACCGTATGCCGCGCAAGCCGGGCGGGATCGGGCTGGTCCATTCACTTTCGCGCCAGGGTCGCATCCATGGCGAGATGACCGTCACGCGGCTGGCCGACGATCATTATTATTGCCTCTCCGCAGCAGCGGCAGAGCAGCGCGACCTCGACCTGATGATGCAAGCCAGATTGCCGCACGAGCAGGTCACCATCACAAACGTGACCGAGGATCGCGGCGTGATCGTGCTGAGCGGCCCGCGCTCGCGCGACCTCCTCGCGACGCTGACCGATGCCGATTTGAGCAACGACGGTTTCGGTTGGCTGCGCGGGCAGGAAATCGTCGTCGCCGGTTTACGGGTCCGCGCGCTGCGGGTGTCCTATGTCGGCGAGCTGGGGTGGGAATTGCACCCACTGATGGTCGATGTCGCCGACCTCTATGACGCGATCTGGGCGGCGGGACAGCCATTCGGGATCGTCAATTACGGGCTCTACGCGGTCAATGCGATGCGGATGGAAAAGGGCTACAAGGCGTGGGGGTCGGAGCTTACCAACGAACTCACCATGATCGAGGCCGACATGGGTCGCTTCATCAACTTCAAGAAAGATGATTTCGTCGGCAAGCAGGCGACGCTGGAGGCGCCCGAACGGCCGCTGCGGATCGTCTACGGCGAGGTGGATGCGGCGGATGTCGACGTGCGCGGGGCCGAGCCGGTGATGGTCGGCGACACGTGCATCGGCCTGACAACCTCGGGCGGCTTTGGTCATCGGACGGGCAAGAGCCTGTTCTTCGCCTGTGTTCCCCCGGCCTATGCCGACCCGGGCGCACGCTTCGACATTTACCTGCAGGGCGAAATGCGCGCCGCCACCGTATTGGCCGATCCCGCCTATGACCCCGACAACGCCAAGATGAAGGCCTGACCGCGATGGCCGAACTCCCGGGCAAGGCGCGCGTCGTGGTCATCGGCGGCGGCGTCATCGGTTGCTCGATCGCCTATCATCTGACCAAGATCGGCTGGGACGATGTCGTCCTGATCGAACGCAAGCAGCTGACCAGCGGCACGACCTGGCACGCCGCCGGGCTGGTCGGGCAATTGCGCCCCAGCATCAACATGACCAAGCTCGCCAAATATACCGGAGAACTCTACCGCGGGCTGGAGGCGGAGACGGGCCAGGCGACCGGCTATCGCCAGTGCGGGTCGATCTCGATGGCGACCACCATGGAACGGTTCGAGGAGCTCAAGCGCAGCGCTTCGATGGCCAAGGTGTTCGACCTGCCGGTTCACGTCATTACCCCGCAAGAAATCCGCGAACGGGCGCCGATCGTCAATGTCGACGACGTCGTCGGCGGCATCCATATTCCCAGCGACGGCTATGCCAATGCGGTCGACATCACCCAGGCGCTGGCCAAGGGGGCGCGGGCCGGGGGGGCGCGGATCTTTGAAAATTGCAAGGTTACGAAAATCCGCCATGACGGCGAACGGGTGACCGGGGTCGACACCGCCGAAGGTTCGATCGACGCCGACTATGTCGTGATCTGCGGCGGCATGTGGACCCGCGACCTTGCCGCCAGCATCGGCGTCGCCGCGCCGCTCCACGCCTGCGAACATTATTATGTGCTGTTTGAGGGCGTGAAGGGGATCGACCCCACCCTGCCGGTGCTGCGCGACTATGATTATTGCGGCTATTATAAATATGACGCGGGCAAATTGCTGGTCGGGGCGTTCGAGCCAAATGCCCGGCCGTGGGGCATGGACGGCATTTCGGAAGATTTCTGCTTCGACGAGATCGCCGGCAGCTTCGAGCATTTCGAGCCGCTGCTGCTGGACGCGATGCGGCGCGTGCCCGCGCTCGAGCAGGCAGGCATCCAGAAATTTTTCTGCGGGCCTGAAAGCTTCACGCCTGATGTCCGCTATCACCTTGGCCAGGCGCCCGAGCTGAAGGGCTGCTTCGTCGCCGCCGGGCTTAATTCGATCGGGCTCCAGTCGGCGGGCGGGGTCGGCAAGGTGATGGCTGAATGGATCCGCGACGGCATTCCCCCCGCCGACCTGTGGTCGGTCGACATCCGCCGCAACATGCCCTTCCAGAGCAACCGCAACTATCTGCGCGAGCGGGTCACCGAAAGCCTCGGCCTGCTCTACGCAACGCACTACCCGTACAAGCAATATGCGACCGCGCGGGGGGTGCGAAAGTCGGCGATCCACGACCGGGTCAAGGCGGCGGGCGCCTGTCATGGCGAGGCCTATGGCTGGGAACGGCCCAACTGGTACGGCGATCCGGGCAGCACGCCCGACTATGCTTACAGCTATGGCCGCCAGAACTGGTTCGAGGCAAGCGCTGCCGAGTGCCGCGCCGTTCGCGAAGGCGTCGGGCTGTTCGACCAATCCTCGTTCGCCAAGTTCCGCCTCGAAGGCCGTGACGCCTGCGCGGCGCTCAACCATGTCTGCGCCAACGACGTCGATGTCGCCCCGGGCAAGCTGGTCTATACCCAGTGGCTCAACGACAAGGGCGGGATCGAGGCCGATCTGACCGTGACGCGGTTGAGCGAAACCGCGTTCCTGATCGTCACCGCCGCCGAGACCGAAGTGCGCGATTTCGACTGGCTCAAGCGCCACATCGCGCCCGACGCCCACGCCGTGCTGACCAATGTCACCTCAGGGCTCGGGGTGATCTCGATCATGGGTCCGCGCGCGCGCGACCTGCTCCAGTCGCTCACCCCCGACGATCTGTCGAACGCCGCCTTCCCGTTTGCGACCAGCCGCGAGATCGAGCTGGGCTACGCCATCGTTCGCGCCTCACGCATCACCTTTGTCGGCGAGCTCGGATGGGAGCTCTATATCCCGACCGAATTCATGCTCGGCGTGTACGACGCGATCGTTGCGGCGGGGGCGGCGTTCGGCCTCAAGCATTGCGGCTATCACGCGCTCAACTCGCTGCGGATGGAGAAGGGCTATCGTCACTGGAGCCATGATATCACCGACGAGGACACGCCGCTCGAGGCCGGGCTCGGCTTTGCGGTCAAGATGGACAAGCGCGGCGGCTTCATCGGGCGTGAGGCGCTCGTTCGTCAAAAGGAGAGCGGCCTGAAGCAACGCCTCGTCCAGTTCCTGCTCAAGTCGCCCGGACCCTTGCTCTATCATAACGAGCCGATCTGGCAGGGAACGCGCATCGCCGGCTATATCCGCTCGGGGATGTACGCCCATACGCTCGGCGCGGCGTGCGGGCTGGGTTATGTCGATGCAGCCGATGGCGGCGTGGTCGGACCGATCGGCGCCGACGATTACGAGATCGAGATCGCCGGGGTACGCCATCCCGCGACCGCCTCGCTAAGGCCGATGTTCGACCCCACCAGTGCGCGGATCAAGTTGTGATGAGCGAAGCCCCGACCGACATGATGCAGCGCCTCGCCGCCGCCACCCGCGCCGGCTACAGCCTGCCGCAGGAATTTTATGCCAGCGACTCGGTGTTCCAGGCCGACATGGACCGGGTCATCGGCCAGAAATGGATCCTCGCCGGGCATGTCAGCCAGGTCCCGAAGAAGGGCGACTATTTCCTGTTCCGCATCGGTGTCGAGCAGATCATCGTCATTCGCGAGAGCGCCACCAGCGTGCGCGCCTTCTTCAACGTCTGCCGCCATCGTGGATCGATCATCTGCTCGGCCGACAGCGGCAATGCCCCGCGGCTGGTGTGCCCCTATCACGCCTGGACCTATGGCCTCGACGGTCGGCTGATCGCTGCGCGGCTGATGCCCGACGATTTCGACAAGGCCGACAACGGCCTGCTGGCCTGCCACATCCGCGTCTTCCACGGGCTGGTCTTCCTCAACCTGAGCGACGGCGAGCCGGTCGATTTCGATACGACCTTCGGCGACATGGAGCCGATCCTCGATTATCACGGGCTTGCCGACGCCCGCATCGCCCATCGCGGCAGCTACCCGACCACCGCCAACTGGAAGCTAGTCGTCGAGAATTTTTTCGAATGCTATCACTGCGTCCCGTCGCACCCCGAATTCTGTTCGATGCACGCGGCCGAATCGATCGTCGCGGTGGGGGCGGGGCCAAGCTCGGGACCGGCCGATGCCGTCGCCGGCTTCATGCCCAAACTTCACGCCTGGGAAGAAAGCGCGGCGGCGCTCGGACGCCCGATCGGCAATATCGATGATGCCGCGGACAGCAGCCATTTGCGCCTGCTGATGCAACGGATGAACAAGGACGGTTGGTCGGCGGAGACGCAGGACGGAACGCCGCCCGCGCCGCTGATGGGCAAGCGCACAGCGCCCGACGGCGGGCGAATGCACCTGAGTTTCAGCCCGTTCAGCCAGATCGTCGCCGACGACCATTTCGCGATCCTGTTCCTGTTCACTCCGCGCGGACCGCTGGCCTCGGACGTCGAGATGATCTGGCTGGTCGATGGCCGCGCGGGCGAGGCCGAGGTCGACATCGACAAGATGATCTGGGGCTATCACGCGACCACGACGCAGGACAAAAAGATCACCGAGGATAACCAGGCGGGGATCATGTCGTCGCGCTACCGCCCCGGCCGCTATTCCGACCAGGAAGGCAGCGTGATCAAATTCCAGGCCTGGTATCTGGCGCAATATGGGCTGGCCCCCGGGGGATGAGCCTGCCCGCAACCATGCGCGCGGTGCTGCTGACCGGCAACGGCGGGTTCGACCGGCTTCAGCTACGCGACGACATCCCCGTCCCGTACCCCGGGCCGGGCGAGGTGCTGGTCAGGGTCGGCGCGGCGGGGGTCAACAACACCGATATCAACACCCGCATCGGCTGGTATTCCAAGGCCGTAGCGGATGCGACCGAGGTCGGCGGGACGACCGGAATCGTCGGGGCCGAGGATGACGGCTGGTCGGGGGCGGCGTTCAGCTTTCCGCGAATCCAGGGGGCCGACGCGTGCGGGCGGATCGTCGCGGTGGGCGCGGGAATCGACCCTGTGCGGATCGGCGAGCGCGTACTGGTCGAGCCGGTGTTTCACGGATCGTCCCGGTTCGACGGGCGCTATTTCGGGTCCGAGGTCGACGGCGCCTTTGCCGAATACGCGCGCGTGCCCTCGCCCCACGCCCACCGCATCGAGTGCACCCTGACCGACGTCGAACTGGCGAGCTTCCCGTGCGCCTATTCCGCCGCCGAAAACATGCTGACGCGCATCGGGCTGACCGCAGGCAAGCATGTCCTCATCACCGGCGCCTCGGGCGGGGTCGGGTCGGCTGCCGTCCAGCTCGCCAAGCGCCGCGGCGCGCAGGTGACCGCGATTGCCGGGGCCGACAAGGCGGAAGCAGTCCGCGCGCTCGGCGCCGACCGGGTCATCCCGCGCGACGCCGATCTCGCCGCGCTGTTCGGGGACGAGGTGTTCGACGCCGCCGTCGATATCGTCGGGGGCGCGCAATTCGCCGCAATCCTCGCCTGTCTCAAGCGCGGCGGTCGCTATGGCGTGGCGGGGGCCATCTCGGGCCCGGTGGTCGATCTCGATCTGAGGACCCTTTACCTCAAGGACCTGCGCCTGCTCGGCTGCACCATCCTCGACGAGGGCGTGTTCGCCAATCTGGTCGGTTACATCGAACGCGGCGAAATCAGGCCGCTGGTCGCCACCACCTATCCGCTAGCCGACATCGTCGCGGCGCAGCAGGCCTTCCTGACCAAGCGCCACGTCGGCAAGATCGTGCTGACGCTCTGACGCGTCGCTTAGTCGATCGTTTCGACCAGCTCGGCGATCCGCCCGACGATTTCGTCGATATGCTCTTTGTGGAGGATCAGCGGCGGCGACAGCGCGATGATGTCGCCGGTCGCGCGGACCAGCAAACCATGGTCGAAACAGGCATGGAACAGCTCCATCGCGCGCTTGCCCGGCGCTCCGGCGCGGGGTTCGAGTTCGATCCCGGCAACGATCCCCATGGTCCGGATGTCGATGACGTGGCGCTTGCCCTTCAGGCTGTGAACCGCGTCCGCCCAATAGTCGTGAAGCCCAGCCGCATGCTCGAAAATCGCCTCGTCGCGATAGAGGTCGAGCGTGGCGATCCCGGCGGCGGCGGCGAGCGGGTGCCCCGAATAGGTGAAGCCATGGAAAAGCTCGATCCCGTCGGGTCCGCCCTCGACGACGGTGTCGTGTATCGCGCGGGCAATCGCTACCGCCCCCATCGGCACGGCGGCGTTGGTCAGTCCCTTGGCCATGGTGATCATGTCGGGAATGACCCCCAGCGTCTCGGCCGCGGTCGCCCCGCCGATGCGCCCGAAGGCGGTGATGACCTCGTCGAAGATCAGCACGATGCCGTGCTTCGTGCAGATCTCGCGCAATTTCTGCAGGTAGCCGACGGGTGGGACAAGCACCCCGGTCGACCCCGCCATCGGCTCGACGATTACCGCAGCAATAGTCTCGGCGCCATGCAGCGCAACGATCCGCTCGAGCTCCTCGGCGAGGTGTCCGCCCCACGCCGGCTGGCCGCGCGTAAAGGCGTTGTGCGCCAGGCTGTGAGTGTGGGGCAGGTGATCGACCCCGGTCAGCAGCGTGCCGAACTGGCGCCGGTTGCTGACGATCCCGCCGACCGAAATTCCGCCGAAGCCGACCCCGTGATAGCCGCGCTCGCGCCCGATCAGGCGGGTCCGCGTGCCCTCGCCGCGCGCGCGCTGATAGGCGATCGCGATCTTCAAAGCGGTGTCGACCGCTTCCGATCCCGAATTGGTGAAGAAGATCCGGTCGAGCGGCTCGGGCATGATCGCCGCCAGCCGCGACGCCAGTTCGAACACCAGCGGATGGCCAATTTGGAAGGTCGGGCCGAAATCAAGCTCGCCGGCGGTCTTGCGGATCGCCTCGACGATCGGCGCGCGGCAATGGCCGGCGTTGACGCACCACAGGCCGGCGGTCCCGTCGAGCACCTGCCGCCCGTCGCTGCTGGTGTAATGCATGTCCCTGGCACTGGTCAGCAGGCGCGGGGTCGCCTTGAAGGCGCGGTTGGCCGTGAACGGCATCCACAGCGCGGCGAGCGGATCATTTTCGAGTCTCATCGGTCAGGACCTTGGCGTCAGGTAAGAAGAAAACAGAATGAAAAAATTGTCGCGACTGGAAAATTATCGGTCGCGGCCAGTCCGGAACCGACCCTAGTCACCCCGCGATCCCCGCCACCACCGCGCGGGTCGCCGCGACCAGCTGAGCGATATCGTCATCGCTCGTCGCGGGCGAGACCAGCATCATGTTGTGGAACGGGGCGATCAGTACCCCCTGGTTGAGCAGCCCGATGTGGACCGCCTGCTCCAGCTCGACGAGATGCGCCGCTTTGGCCTCTGTCCCGTTGCGCAGCGGCTTTGCGGCGAAGATAAACTCGATCCGCGCCCCGACCCGTGCGACGTGCCATGGGAGCCCGGCAATCGCCTCGGCCAGCCCGTCGGCCAGCCGCTCGGCGCGCGCCTCCATCGCAGCGTAGTTGGCGGGCGTCATCACCTGCTCCAGATTGGCGCGAAGTGCGGCCATCGACAGGGCATTGGCGGCGAGCGTCGTGCCGATCCCGCTATGCCCCGGCGGCTTGGCGCCAAGCGCCGCCTCATACCCCCGCGCGACGGCGTCGGTCATGCCCCACACTGCGGTCGGGACACCCCCTGCTATCGCCTTGCCGCAAACCCATAAATCCGGATCTAGACCGTGTCCGAGCGTATAGCCTCCGTAGCCCGACGAGATCGTATGGGTCTCGTCGATCAGCAGCAGCGTCCCCGCCGCCCGCGTCAACCTGCGAAGTGCGGCGTGGAAACCGGGGTCGGGCAGGACCATCGACGAATTGGTCAGCACCGGCTCGGTAATGACGCAGGCGATGTCCCCGGAGGCAAGCGCCGCCTCCAACGCGGGCAGGTCGTTGAACTCGACCACTGCCGTTCCCGCCGTCAGGTCGCGATACTCGCCGAGCAGGCCGACGCGGGTGCGCGGGTGGCCATCGTGGAGCTCGACCATGCATTCGTCGACCGTGCCATGATAGCAGCCGTTGAAGACCAGGATCCGCGGCCGACCGGTGACCGCGCGCGCGACCCTCAGGGCAAAGCGATTGGCGTCGGTCGCCGACAGCGCGACCTGCCACACCGGTAGTCCGAACGCCGCGCGCAACAACCCGCCGACGACCGCCGCATCCTGGGTCGGCAACATGTGGGTGAAGCCGCGCGCCGCCTGTGCGCTCGCCGCTGCGACCACCGGCGGGCTGGCGTGGCCGAACATTGCGCCAGTATCGCCCAGGCAGAAGTCGGCATAGTCATGCCCGTCGACATCGGTCAACCGGCTGCCCGCGCCAGACTCGATGAACAAGGGATAAGGCAGCGGCCAGTCGGTCATCCACTGCATCGGCACGCCATTGACCCAGCCGTCACGCGCGTCGCGGGCGAGCCGCGCCGAAACCGGGCGCGACGCACGGTACATCAGCTCCTGATCGCCGCGACAGGCGCGCAGCCGGTCGATCATTATTCCACCGAGCATCTCACCCATCAGGACAGCAGCACGACCGGGCTGGAAGGGTGCCAGCTCAGCGCTACCTTGTCTTCCCAGGTGAATTGCAGCTGGTCGGTGCGCGACAGGTTGGGGCGCGACACGCGAACCTTGCGCCCGGTCGTCAGCTCGACTTCGTAGATGGTGATGTCGCCCAGATAGGACATTCCCTTGATCACCCCTTGCGCATGATTGGCGCCGTCGGGAGCATCGTCGCCATCACGTTCGCCGGGGCGCTTCATGTGGATCTTCTCGGGCCGGATCGCGACCCACAGGTCGGCGCTGTGGGAACCGGTGACGCCATGGTTGAGGTAGATGCGGCCAATCTCGGGGCAGTCGATCATTGCCTGTTCGGGCTCGTCGATCAGCATCCGCCCGTCGAAGATGTTCACCGATCCAATGAAGTCGGCGACGAAGCGGTTGGCGGGATATTCATAGAGGTCCGAACAGCCTGCAAGCTGCGCAATTTGCCCCTTGTTGATGACCGCGATCCGTGTCGCCAGCGACAGCGCCTCGTCCTGGTCATGGGTGACGGTGACGAAGGTGATCCCGACCTTTTCCTGGATGTCGGCGAGCTCGAACTGCATCTGCGCGCGCAATTTCGCGTCAAGCGCGGACAGCGGTTCGTCGAGCAGCAGCACCTTGGGCTTCATCACCAGGCTCCGCGCTAGTGCGACCCGCTGGCGCTGCCCGCCCGACAACTGATCGGGCATCCGCTCGCCCAGCCCGTGGAGCTGGACCAGCGACAGCGCTTCCTCGACCCGCTCGCGGATCTCGTTTTTGGGCGTCCGCGCGATCTTCAGGCCGTATCCGACATTGTCGGTCACCGACATGTGCGGGAACACCGCGTAGCTTTGGAACACCATGTTGACCGGGCGCTTGTTGGGCGGGACGCTCGCCATGTCCTGCCCGTCGATCAATATCTGGCCTTCGGTCGGTACTTCGAACCCGGCGATCATCCGCAGCAGCGTCGTCTTGCCGCAGCCCGAGGGCCCGAGCAGCACGAAAAACTCGCCGGCCTTGATGTCGAGGCTGATATTGTCGACCGCGGCAAGGTTGCCGAAACGCTTGGTGACATTCTTGATCTGGATGATCGGGTCGGCCATCAAGGGGCTCCGCTTTCGCCCGAGATGTCCTGCATCTTGAGCGCGATGGTGGTGAGGACGACGGTCAGCAGGATCAGCAGCGCCGACACCGCGTTGACCGCGGGCGTGACCGAAAAGCGGACCATCGAATAGACTTTCACCGGGAAGGTGATGGTGTTGGGTCCACTGGTGAAAAAGGTGATGACGAAATCGTCGAGACTGAGCGTGAAGCTGAGCAAGGCGCCAGCGATCAGCCCGGGCTTCATGTGCGGCAGCAACACGTCGCGAAATGTCTGCCACTCGGTCGCGCCAAGGTCTTTCGCCGCTTCCTCCTGCTCGCGGTTGAAGCTGGCGAGGCGCGCTCGCACCACCAGCGCCACGAACGGGAAGCAGAAGGTGATATGGGCAATGGTGATCGCGCCGAGGCTGAACGGCCACGGCAGATCGTTGGGCCAGCCGATCGCCGCGAAGAACACCAGCATGGCGACCCCCATGCAGATTTCGGGGACCACGATCGGCAATGACATCGCGCCCTCGACGCTCGCCTTGAACGGGAAGCGGAAACGCCACAGCATCACTGCCGCCAGCGCGCCGAGCACGACACTGGCCAGGGTCGCGAGGAACGCGATCGTCAGCGAATTGCCGAGCGCCACCATCAGCGTGTCGTCGGCGAACACCTTGCCATAATATTTGAGCGTGAACCCCTTCCAGACGAGGTTGGCCTTGCTGTCGTTGAAGCTGAACACGATCAGGAAGACGAGCGGCGCGTACAGGAATACCGCCACCGCCCCGACCCAGGAACGCAGCCACAGCCGCCGCCCATATTCGAGCGGGGCAATCGGCACGCGGGCGCTCACGACCGCGCCTCGGCCTTCTTGTTGCGCATCGCCTGAAGCGCGATCAGAATGAAGGTCGCGTACATCAGCAGGAACGACAGCGCCGCCCCGAACGGCCAGTCGTTGGCGCGCTTGAATTGGCGCTCGATGACGTTGGCGATCATCTGGCTGTCGGTCCCGCCCATCAAATCGGGGGTCAGATACGCCCCCAGCGCGGGGACGAAAGTGATGATCAGTCCCGAGATGATCCCCGGCGCGGCGAGCGGCGCGACGATCCGCGTGATCGTCCGGAAATGCCCCGCGCCAAGGTCGAGGCTGGCCTCAATCAGGCTTTTGTCGAGCCGGTCGAGCGCGGCGTAGAGTGGCAGCACCATGAAGGGCAGATGGACATAGACCAGCCCAAAGATCACCGCGAAATTATTGTAGAGCAGCGGCACCGGCTCGAACGCGTGAAATGCCCCGAAGCCGAGCAGCGCCGAGACATGGCTCGACCCGTTCCACAATTTCTCAAGGCCTCCATTGGCAATCCCGCGCGTCCCCATCAGCGACAGCAGGGCATAAGTGCGAATGAGCAAATTGGTCCAGAAGGGCAGCATCACCAGCAGCAGTAGCCATGGCTTCCACTTCGGTTGCGCAAACGCGATCGCCATCGCCACCGGGAAGCCGACGGCGAGGCAGATGGCGGTCGTCAGCGCTGCCACTGCCACCGATTTCAGGAAAATGCCGAGGTAGAGCGGCTCGATCGCATGGGCGTAGTTGGCAAAGGTCCCGCTGATGCGGATATTGGTCAGCCCGTCGTTCTGGCCAAAACTATAGGCCCATACGATCGCCAGCGGCACGATGAAGAACAGCAACAGCCATCCGATCGGCGCGCCCGCGACCGAGGCGAAGGCGCGCCGATGCCAGGACCAGTCCTGCACGCTCGTCAGGCCGCGCGAACGCGGGTGAAGGCTTCCTCGTACAGCGGCTGAACGTCGGGACGGAAACGCGCATACTCGCACTTGGCGAGTTCGGCCGCAGGCGGGAAGACGACCGGATTATTCTTGTACGTGTCGGGCATCAGCGCCTTGGCCGCGGCGTTCGGGGTCGGATAAAGGATCGTGCTGGTGATCCCCTTGCCGACCTCGGCGTCGAGCAGATAGTTGATGAAGGCGTGGGCGTTCTTGGGGTGCGGCGCGCCGACCGGGATGCACAGCGTGTCCGAATTGAGCTGGCTGCCTTCCTTGGGCAGGACGAAGTCGATGTCGTCGTCCTCGACCATCTTTTGCGCAATGTCGCCATTATACTCCAGGACCAGGTCGATCTCGCCCTTGACCAGCAGATCCTGGCCATTGTCCTCGTGGAACACCTTCACGAACGGCTTTTGCTTGATCATCATCTTCTCGATCACCGCAATGTCCGCCGCGGTCAGCGCGTTGACCGACTTGCCGAGATATTTGCCATAGAGGCGGAACAAGTCGCCGGCCTCGCTCAGCAGCCCGATCTTGCCGGCATACTCATTCGAATCGAACAGGACTTTCCAGCTGTCGGGCGGCGTCTTCACTTTGGACTTGCGATAACCGATGCCCAGCACCAGCCAGGTATAGGGCATCGAATATTTGCGGCCCGGATCATAGGGCACGTCGATGAAGCTGGGGTCGATATTCTTGATGTTGGGAATCAGACTGTGATCGAGCGGCACAATCATTTTTGATTCGACCATTCGCTCGACGAAATCGTTCGACGGCACGATCACGTCGAAGCCGGGGTTGCCCGCGCGCAGCTTGGCGAACAGCTCGTCGTTGGTCGCGAACAGCGACATGTTGACGGGAATGTCGCTTGCCGCCTTGAAATCGGCCAGCGTGGTTTCGCCGATATACGTGTCCCAGTTGTAGAAGTTGAGCTTCTTTTCCTCGCCGGTCGCGGCGATCTTGGCCTTGGAGCCAGCTGCTGCCTCGTTGCCGCCACTGCCCTTGCCGCACGCCGCCAGCCCGCCGAAGCTCAGCCCGATCGCGGCGACGCCAAGTCCTTGGAGGATCGACCGGCGATTGGCCTTGAGTTCACCCAGCGTGATGCGCGTATCCATTGATGCCACCCCTTACCGAAATTTGAGCCCGTCTTGTGTCTCGCCGACGAACCGCGCGCAAGCGCCGCGCCGCCGGCTGGCGACAATAACCACAGCAAGCCCCGTCTTGCTTCCCTAAGCCAGCCTGTTCTGCAACAAGGCGGGCATCTGGGAAACCGATAGCACAATGAATATCACCTTCAGACAGATGCGTTACTTTATCGCTGTGGCCGAAATACGCTCTATTTCCGGGGGTGCGGCCAGTGTCGGCATCTCGCAAAGCGCCGTGACCGACGCGATCCGCTTCATCGAGGCCGAACTTGATTGCGAAATGTTCGCACGCCATGCCCGCGGCGTCGTGCTGACCCGCGAAGGGCAGCAATTTCTTCGCCACGCGCGCAAGATCGTCGAGGCGATGAACGATATCCGCGGTGGCGTCGGCCACGAGTCGGCCAGTGTCGGCGGGCGGCTGATGGTCGGCGCCACCCCGACCGTGACCGGCTATTTCCTGCCCGACTTGCTTGCCCGCTACCGCCAGGCGCTGCCCGACGTCCAGGTCGTGATCGTCGAGGAAAAGAGCGATTATGTCGAACATCTGCTGGTCAACGGCGAGCTCGACCTCGCCATCCTCGTCGTCCCCGGGCTGACCCGCCCCGAGGCGCTCGACCATGACGTGCTGCTGCGGTCCGAAATGCGGGTGTGGATGGCGCCGGCGCACCGCCTGTCGAACCAGGACAGTTTCAGCCTGGCCGAACTCGCCGACGAACCGCTGATCGACATCAACCGCGAGGAGTTGCAGCTCGTCTCCAACGCGGTCTGGGCACGCCAGCCGGTTCATCGCCGCCCGGCCTATCGCAGCGCCTCGGTCGAAGCGATCCGTGGCCTTGTCGGGACCAATGCCGGGCTCGCGATCCTGCCCGACCTGCTCTACCGGCCATGGTCGCTCGACGGCGACCGCATCCTGGCCAAGCGCAGCCGCGATCCGCTACCGACGGTCGACATCGGTCTCGTCTGGCGCCGCCTGAGCCGCCACAGCGAGGCCGCCGAGCTGTTCATGGAGGCCGCGCGGGGCAAGCGAACGATGCGCGGGAAACAGGGTTGAGCAGCCTCATCATTGACTTTTTGTGCAGTGCAGCATAAATGTTGCCGGTCGGGCGATGGTGTCCGACGTCACATCCAGTTGAGAATATTCATGCCCGCGTTCGCCCTGCTGTCGATCATCAAGCTGCTTTTTCCAGCCCCGCACCAGCGCTGAGCCCGTCGCGGCTCGCTGACGGGCGTCACGCCGGCCGCAGATACCATTCATAATCCAGCGCCGGGACTTCGCCGAAATAGCGGTCCTGTTCCTGTCGCTTGACGATCGAATAAATGTCGACGAACCGCTCGCCCAGATACTCCTTCATCAGCGCCGATGCGGCAAAGCGGTCGACCGCGCTGAACCAGTTCGACGGCATTGCCTCGGCACTGGGGTCAGCGGGGGCTTCATAGCCATTACCGGTCACCGCCGGCCCCGGGTCGAGCTTGCCCGTGATGCCATGGTGCATCGCCGCCAATAGCGCCGCGACCGCCAAATAGGGATTGGCGTCGGCCCCGCACGCGCGATGCTCGACATGGCGGCTGGCGGGCGATCCAGCGGGAACGCGGAACGACACGGTGCGATTATTGACCCCCCAGGTCGGCGCGACCGGGGCATAGCTGTTGGCCTTGAACCGGCGATAGCTGTTGGCGTTGGGGGCGAAGATCGCGAAACTGTCGGCGAGTAGCGCCTTCATCCCCGCAATCGCCTGCTTCAGGATCGGCGCGCCTTCGGGGTCGTCCGACGCGAACGCATTCTTGCCGCTCTCGTCGAGCATCGACACGTGCAGATGCATGCCATTGCCCGCGCTGTCGGCGAACGGCTTGGCCATGAAGGTCGCTTCCAGCTCGTGTTGGTTGGCGCTCGCCTTGACCAGCCTTTTGTACATCAGCGCATCGTCGCAGGCGCGCATCGCGTCGGGTTTGTGCCGCAGCGTCAGCTCGAATTGCCCCGCGGCATATTCCGAGATCGCGCTTTCCAGCGGGATGCCCTGCGCGTCGGCCCCGGCATAAAGCGTGTCGAGGAACGGCCTCTGGTCGTCGAGCTCGGCCAGCCCGTAAACCTGGATATCCCTCCGCGCGACGCCCCGCGACCGGGCGATGCGCGGAAGCCCGTCACGACCATGCTTCGCCTCGAGCAAGTAGAATTCCAACTCGACCGCGACCACCGGCGTCAGCCCGATCGCGGTCAACTTGTCGATCACCCCCTGCAACACCATCCGCGGGTCGAGGTCGTGCGCGCGCCCGTCAAGTTCGTGGAAACTGGCGAGGAACTGCGCCGCATTGGGCCCGCCCCACGGCGTCGGCACCAGCGTCCCCGGCACTGGCCAGCAATGGCAATCGGCATCGCCCGTTTCCCACAACAGCCCGGTCTCCTCGACATCGCGCCCGGTAATATCGGCGAAAGTGACCGAAATCGGCAGGAAGCGCCCGCTCTCATAGACTGCCAATACCTCATGCTGGCGCAACCGCTTGCCGCGCGGCACGCCGCACATGTTGGTGAAGATCATGTCGATCGCGTCGATGTGCGGATGCGCCGCAAAAAAGGCGCGGGCTTCGTCGATGGCGGAAACGGGAGCGGTCATAATCTGTCCTTCAGCGCATAATAGAGCAGGCCGAGCGTCGCGAGCGGCTTGGCAAAATGTCGGCCCCCGGGAAAGCGGCGGTGGGGCAGGGCAGCGAGCCTATCATAATCGGCGCAGTCCCCGTCAATCGCCTCGGCGAGCAGCTCGCCCGCCAGCGTAGTCAGCAGCGCGCCATGTCCCGAAAAGCCGTGCGCGAACCAGATTGCGCGCTCGCGGCCAAGGTGGGGCAGGCGGTTCATCGTCACGCTCACCACGCCGCCCCAGCCATAATCGATCGGTACGTCAGCAAGCTCGGGAAACACCCCGGCCATGTGCGGGCGGACGAAATCGGCGATGCTGGCGGGCGGGGTTTGACGATATTTCTCGCCCCCTCCAAAAATCATTCGCTTGTCCGCGCTTAACCGGAAATAGTTGAGCACGAAGCGGCTGTCGGCGACCGCCGCGTCGCTCGGTAGCAGCGTGTCCGCGAGCACACCGAGCGGCGCCGTGGCAATGTTGTAGTTGATGATCGGCACCGTCATCCCGCGCGCTTCGGGCAACAGCGTGTCGGTCCACGCATCGGCCGCGACGATCGCTTGCGGTGCGATCACCGATCCGCCGGCCGTGACCACGGTTACCTGGCCCCCTTGGCGAAGCTCGATCACCCGGCTGTCCTCGCAAATCACGACCCCCGCCGCCAGTGCCGCCCGCGCCAGCCCAATCAGATAATTTAGCGGATGAAAATGCCCGCCGCGACGGTCATAAACCCCGCCATGATAGAGGCGCGTGCGGATATGCCGTTCCATCTCGCCGGGCGCGACCAGCTCCAGATCATCCCGCCCGAAATCGCGCGCCAGCAGGTCGGCCTCGCGCGCCATCGCCGCCAGGTGCGCCGGCCTCCACGCTGCCTCCAGATGTCCGCTCTTGTAGTCGCAGGCGATGCCATGCCGCTCGATCCGCGCTGCGACCCGCTCGACTGCCATCATCGCCACGGCATGGATCGCCTTGGCTTGGGCAATCCCGAATTCGGCGACCAGCTCGCCCGCGCTCCAGCGCAGCCCGGGGATCAGCTGCCCGCCATTACGCCCCGACGCGCCGTCGCCGATCTGCCCGGCCTCGACCAGCACGACCCGCCGCCCGCGCTCGGCCGCGCTGAGCGCCGCCGCCATCCCGGTAAAGCCGCCACCGACGACGATCAGGTCGGCGCTTGCCTCCCCCGCCAGCGCCGGCTGCGCCACCCAGCCATTCGCCGTCGCGCGATAATAATTGCTCTCGTTCTCCACGCGTCAGACGCGCAGCAGCAGATGCTCGCGCTCCCACGAGCTGATCACCGACTGGTAATTCTCGAGCTCGCTTTCCTTGATCGCGTAAAATAGCTCGAAAAACTCGTCGCCGAGCAGCGCGCGCACCGGGCGGCAGGCGCGAAAGCGGTCGAGCGCGACCTCCAGGTTGCGGGGCAGGGTGCGCGCCCGGGCATAGGCATTGCCCTCCATCGCCTTGGGCGCGATCATCCGCTCGATCATCCCGATATAGCCGCACACCAGTGACGATGCGATCGCCAGATAGGGGTTCGAGTCCGCCCCCGGCAGGCGGTTCTCGATCCGCCGGTTGGCCGAGTCGGAAACGGGGATGCGCAGCCCACAGCTGCGATTGTCGCTGCCCCACTGGACATTGATCGGCGCGTCGCTGTCGGGGCGCATCCGGCGAAAGCTGTTGACGTTGGGCGCGAACATCGGCGCGACATGGGGAAGCAAGCGGGCCAGTCCCGCAATATAGCTGCGGAAGGCCGAACTGTCGCGGCCGTCGGCGCGGCTGAAGATATTCCGGCCCGAAGAAATCTCCAGCACCGACTGGTGGATATGCATTGCCGATCCCGGCTGTCCGCTCATCGGCTTGGCCAGAAACGTTGCATAGACGTCATGCTCCAGTGCGACCTGGCGCACGATCCGCTTGAACAGCAGCACCTCGTCGGCCAGCCGCAGCGGGTCGCCGTGAAGGAAATTGACCTCGAGCTGGGCCGCCCCCGACTCATGGATCATCGTGTCGATGTCGAGCCCGGCCTTTTCGCAATTCTCGTAGATATGCTCGATGATCTCCTCGAATTCGTTGAGCGCTTCCAGGCCATAGGGCTGGCTCGCGGTTTCGGGCCGCCCCGATCGCCCGACCGGCGGGACCAGCGGGAAATCGGGATCGAGGTTGCGCGAGACGAGGTAGAATTCGACCTCGGGGGCGATCACCGGCTTCCACCCCTTGTCGGCGTAAAGCTGCAACACGCGCTTGAGGATCATCCGCGGCGCGATCGCCACCGCCGCGCCGTTGCGGTCGAACGCGTCGGCGATGACATAAGCGGTGCGCGTCTTAAACCCCGGCGCCTCGCAGATCGTCGAGGCGTCGGGGACCATCATCTGGTCGGGATCGGTGACCGGCACGATATGGCCGATCCCGTCGGGATATTCGCCGGTAATGCTGACCGAAAACACGCTGCCCGGGATTCGCAGCGTGCCGTCCATGACCCCCGACAGAAATTTGCCAGCAGGCAACACCTTGCCGCGCTGCACTCCGTTCATGTCGGGGACGATGCATTCGACCTCGGCGATGTCATGCTCGGCGATCCACTCGGCCAGTCTGGTCGATGTATCGCTCGCCTTTCGCTCGTCCGAAGATCGTCCCCGTGCCATGATCAATCGCCCACGATCAACGAATGTCGGTCGAAAAGCTGCGGCTCAGCGACAGCACCAGCCGAGGCACACCGTTGGGATCGCCAAAGGTGTGCCCTGCGCGAACATAGGCGCCCCCGACGATGAACCCGCCGACATCGGCCGACAGCCCAACCGAATAGTCGCGCTTGTTCGAATAGAAAGCATTGTCCTCAAGCCCGACCGATCCGGTCACCGAAAGCGGGGTGTGGGGGATGGCATAGGCGGCGTTGACCGCGCCATAGAGCCCGCGCGTCGGCGCCGCCGTACCCTGCTTGGGGGTGTAGGCCAGCGTTGTGCCGATGGTCAGATTGCCGAAGGCATGGCTCGCGGTGCCGATGAACTCGACATAGTTGAGCCCGTGGGTGCCCGGATAGACATAGCCGGTTGCGCCGATATCGACCGTCAGCGGGCCGACCGTACCGCCCCAGCCGCCGATCAGGTCGAGCTCGTTATTGTCGCCATCGTTGGGGGTGATGTTCGATCCCCACGCGCCGACGTGAAATCCGGACTTATGGGTCACGGTGAAGCTCGGCTGGAAAGCGGCCTTCTTGTCGCTCAGCGAGATCCCGCGAAAGCGGTAATCCGACACCCCGCCAATCGTCAGGTTGAGCGAGAAGTCTGCCGCGGGCGCTTCGGCCTTGGCGGGTTCGGCGGCGGCCTGGCCGGCATCGACCTTGGCGGCGGTGCCCGATGTCGCCGCTGGCGGCACATCCTGTGCTGCCGCGGGAGATGCGAAGAACGCTGCAGCCGCGAGCAGCAGATATCCCTTGTCCGTCTTGACCATGTGAAAGCCCCCTTGATGTCATCGAGATGACGGTCGTTGCCGCCTTGAGCCCCCATGGGGCCACAGCTAGGCGCGAAAGGCCAGTCCAAATCTGCCTAGGACTAGTATCGGGAAAACCGATATGAAGCCGGGATGTGATTGCGGATTGTAGCAGTCGTGCTGCGCTCTAGAGGCTAAGCGTGGCGACTCAAGGTGGCACAACGGCCCCTCAAGACCATCGGATAAGGAACAACCCCATGCGCGTCGGTGTCCCCAAGGAAATCAAGAATCACGAATATCGCGTCGGTCTGACCCCGGCGTCGGTGGCTGAACTGGTCGCAGCAGGGCATGAAGTGGTGATCGAGACCAGTGCTGGCATGGGCATCGACTTTCCCGACAACGCCTATGAGCAGGCCGGTGCCTCGATCCTTCCCGACGCCGCGGCGGTGTTCAGGGCCGCCGACATGATCGTCAAGGTCAAGGAGCCCCAGCCCGCCGAGATCGCGATGCTCGAACCGCGCCACATCCTGTTCACCTACCTCCATCTCGCCGCCGACAAGCCGCAGGCCGAGGGGCTGATGGCGTCGGGTGCGACCTGCATCGCCTATGAGACCGTCACCAGCCGCTCGGGCGCGCTGCCCCTGCTGAAGCCGATGAGCGAAGTCGCCGGCCGCATGTCGATCCAGGTCGGCGCCCATTATCTGGAAAAGGAGCAGGGCGGCCGCGGCGTGCTGCTCGGCGGCGTGCCCGGGGTTGCCCCGGCCAAGGTCGCAATTCTCGGCGGCGGGGTAGCCGGCATCAACGCCGCGCAGATCGCCACCGGCCAGCGCGCCGACGTGACCATCTACGACATCAACAATGACCGTCTGGCCGAACTCGATATGCACTTCGGATCGACCATCAAGACGGCCTTCGCGTCGAAGGCCGCGATTGCCCAGGCGGTCAAGGAGGCCGAACTGGTGATCGGCGCGGTGCTGGTCCCCGGAGCAGCGGCGCCCAAGCTGGTGACCAGGGCGATGCTCAAGACGATGAAGCGCGGATCGGTCCTCGTCGACATCGCCATCGACCAGGGTGGCTGCTTCGAGACAAGTCACGCCACGACCCATGCCGACCCGGTCTACACGATCGACGGCGTGATCCATTATTGCGTCGCCAACATGCCCGGCGCGGTGGCGCGCACCTCGGCCTTTGCGCTCAACAATGCGACCCTGCCGTTCGCGCTCAAGCTCGCCAACCTCGGCGCCGACGCGGCCATGGCCGCCGATCCCCACCTCGCCAACGGCCTCAACGTTTCCGACGGCAAGATCCGCCACCAGGCCGTCGCCGAAGCCCTCGACCTGCCGTTCGTGGCCGCCTGATGCCGACGAATGCCGACCCGCACGCTGGAGAGAAGAGCATGAGCGACCTTCCCGGGCTGCTGGTTGACGGCGCGTTGCGCACCGGCGACGGCGAGGCGGACCAGGTCTATGATCCCAGCGACGGGTCGGAAATTGTCGCGCTGGCCGGGGCCAGCCGGGCACAGGTCGATGAAGCCGTCGACGCCGCCGATCGCGCCTTTCCGATCTGGTCGGGCTTTTCGCCCAAGGAGCGCTCGCTCGCGCTGCTGCGCATTGCCGACCGCATCGAATCGCTCGGCGACGAGTTTGCCGAGCTTGAGATGCGCAACTGTGGCAAGCCGCGCGGCACCGCGCGGGCGGTCGATGTCGGCAATACCGTCGACGTGTTCCGCTTCTTCGCCGGCGCGCTTCGCACCACCGGGGGAATCCCCGCCGGCGAATATCGTTCGGGCTTCACCTCGATGCTTCGCCGCGATCCGCTGGGCGTCGTCGCCGGGATCGCGCCGTGGAATTATCCGCTGATGATGGCCGCGTGGAAAGTCGCTCCGGCGATTGCCGCGGGCAACACGGTCGTGCTGAAGCCGTCCGAACATACCCCGCTGACCGCGCTCCGCCTCGCTGAAGTATGCGCCGAGTTTCTTCCGCCGGGGGTGTTCAACGTCGTCAGCGGCAATGGCGCCGATGTCGGCGCGACGCTGGTCGCGCATCGCAAGGTTCGGATGGTCTCGCTGACCGGCGACATCGCCACCGGGCGCAAGATCCTCGAAGCGATCGCGCCAACCATCAAGCGAACCCATTTCGAACTTGGCGGCAAGGCCCCGGTTATCGTCCTCGACGATGCCGATATCGATGCCGCTGCCGAAGGGATTGTCGACGCCGGCTATTACAACGCCGGGCAGGATTGCACCGCCGCCAGCCGGGTCTATGCCCAGGCCGGGATCGAGGAAAAGCTCGTCGCGGCGATCGAACAGAGGGTCAAGGCGCTGCGCATGGGCAATCCGCGCGACGCAAACACCAACCTCGGCCCGCTGATCTCCCAGCGCCAGCGCGACCGGGTCGAGGGCTTCGTCCGCCGCGCGGTCGAACATAACAAGGCCGATCTCGTCACCGGCGGCAAGTTCGGCCCGGGCGACGGCTTTTTCTTCGAACCCACGCTCATCGCGGGCGCCCGGCACAATGACGAGATCGTCCAGCGCGAAGTATTCGGTCCGGTCGTTTCGGTCACGCGCTTCGACGACATCCCGCAGGTCATCGATTGGGCCAATGACAGCGATTACGGTCTCGCCTCGTCGATCTGGACCCGCGATGTCGGCCACGCCTCGGCGATCGCGGCGAAGCTCCAATATGGCGTGACCTGGGTCAACACCCACAGCGTCAACGTCACCGAAATGCCCCATGGCGGGGTCAAGTCGTCGGGCTATGGTTCGGACCTCTCAATCTATTGCCTCGAACATTATACGACCGTGCGCCACATCATGTTCAGGCATTGAGGCGATCATGAGCGCGCGCCCCGTCCTCGGGATCATCTGCGATAATCGTGATGTTGGCGGTCGGCCGGCGCAGATCGTGCTCGACCGCTATGTCCGCGCCGCGATCCACTATGGCGACGTCGCGGCGCTGCTCATCCCGTCGCTGCCCGACCTGATGCGCGCCGCCGAGGTCGCCGGGCGGCTCGATGGGGTGCTCCTGACCGGCAGCCCGTCCAATGTCGAACCGTCACGCTATGGCGATGGCGACGATGGCGCGGGCCCGTTCGACCCGGCGCGCGACGAACTCGCGATGGAGTTGATCGACGCGGTGACGGGCAGGGGTCGCCCGGTGTTCGGCGTGTGCCGCGGTTTCCAGGAAATCAACGTCGCGCTTGGCGGAACCTTGCGCCGCGACACCAGCGCCAGCGACGACCTCATCCGCCACCACGCCCCAGACGGTGCCAGCTACGACGCCATGTTCGACCATCGCCATCCCGTCGCGCTGACCCCCGGGGGGATGCTATCGGCGGTCTATGGCAAGCATCAACTTAACGTCACTTCGGTGCACTTTCAGGGCATTTCGACCCTCGCATCCCAGGTCAGGATCGAGGCCGTTGCGCCCGACGGATTGGTCGAAGCCTACTCCGCCACGATCAATGGCGCGCCCCTGCTGGCGGTCCAGTGGCACCCCGAGTGGGACACCGATTCCGACCCCGACAGCCAGACTTTCTTCCGTCTCCTCGGCCGTGCGTTGCGCGGTGAAACCCTGAATTCCTAAGGATTTAGCATGCCGCGCAATTATGACATCGCCGAACTCCGCCGCCTCGACGTCGCCCACCATCTCCCCGCCCAGCAGGACTATGCGCTGATCGAGCAGATGGGCGGCAGCCGCATCATCACCAGTGCCGACGGCTGCACGATCGTCGATGGAGAGGGAAACCGGATCCTCGATGGGATGGCGGGACTGTGGTGTGTCAATATCGGCTATGGTCGGGACGAGTTGGCGGAGGTAGCGGCCGAGCAGATGCGCGAGCTGCCGTTCTACAACACCTTTTTCAAGACGGTCACCCCGCCAGCCGTCATGCTCGCCGCCAAGATCGCCAGCCTGACCGGCAATCGCCTGCCGCACGTCTTCTTCAACACCTCAGGCTCCGAAGCCAATGACACCATCTTCCGCATGGTCCGCCATTATTGGAAGACCAGGGGCGAGCCCGAGCGGACGGTCTTCATCAGCCGCCACAATGCCTATCACGGATCGACCGTCGCGGGGGTTAGCCTGGGTGGGATGAAGGGCATGCACGCGCAAGGCGATTTGCCGATCCCAGGGATCGAGCATGTTCGCCAGCCTTATTGGTACAACGAAGGCCGCGACATGGACCCCGAGGCGTTCGGGCTGCTCTGCGCCAAGGCGATCGAGGACAAGATCCTCGAGGTCGGCGCCGACAAGGTCGCGGCATTCATTGGCGAGCCGATCCAGGGCGCCGGCGGGGTAATCATCCCGCCCGCGAGTTATTGGCCCGAAGTCGAGCGAATTTGCCGCAAATACGGCATCTTGCTGGTGTGCGACGAGGTCATCAACGGGTTCGGGCGAACCGGCAACTGGTGGGGCCACGAGACTGTCGGGGTGAAGCCCGACATGATCGCGATGGCGAAGGGTCTGTCGTCGGGCTACCTTCCGATCAGCGCGGTGGCGGTATCGAGGGAGATTGTCGACGTCCTCAAGACCGGCGGTGATTTCGTCCACGGCTTCACCTACTCGGGCCACCCGGTGTGCGCCGCAGTGGCGCTACGAAATATCGAGATCATTGAACGTGAGGGCCTCGTCGAGAGAACCCGCGACGATACAGGACCCTATTTCGCGAAGGCTCTGGCCGCCCTCGCCGAGCATCCCTTGGTCGGCGAAGTGCGCAGCGCAGGGCTGATCGGCGCGGTCGAGATCACGTCCGACAAGGCAACCGGCGCTCGCTTCGGCGGGGCGGAGGGAACCGCCGGGCCGATGGTCCGCGACGCCTGCATTGCCAACGGCCTGATGGTGCGCGGAATCCGCGACACGATCGTGATGTGCCCGCCGCTGATCATCAGCCACGCCCAGATTGACGAGATGATCGCCATTATCCGCCGCTCGCTCGACCAATGCAGCGAAGACCTGCGCGCGGGATGAACGACGACAGCTTCCCCGGGCTGTGACACGTCGCGGCCCGGGGTCTGCAATTCGTGCCTCTAAGCGGCGCTGTGACGGCGGTTTTTCCTGCCTCTCGGCAAAAGGAAACTGGCTGCGACCAGCTATAGTTGGGACACACCGGCTCAGGCGGGACCGATACGAGCTATGAGCAGGCTGAACCTGCGGCCTAGCCGTTAGTATCGAATGTAGTGAAGGAGGCTCCTCCGCAACACCATCCCGAACTCGTCGCCGGAGTCGCGGTCGGTGACGATCGCCCCGGCCCCGAAAGGGCGTTGTGGGCATATTCCACGTGGAGGTTGGCGATCTTATTGGTGTAGAGGAGGTTGTAATTGACACCCGCGCGCACGGCCTGTTGCCGATCGCGCGCTCGGCATAGCCGCAGGCGGTGCGCAAATTCTCCCGACTGATAGACCAACTCGGCATTGGGATTAACCGATAAGCTCTGGGCGGTGTGCGGCGCGAGGTCTGTTGGATCCGCGGGGGCTCGCTCTTCTTTGGAGCCGACGGACCGGGCAAGGTTTGCGCTGTCGCCGGTGCCGCAGAAACGGCTCCATGCCGCCTGCGCGGATCAGTTCGAGCACGGTGCGCGAGGTTCCGCACTCGGGATTGTGAAAGACGATGATATCGCTCGGCATCAGGCGACCTCCGCGTGCGGTGAGGTGACGCCGTCGCTTCGTCGGATCTCGCGAGCATCAGCAAAAAGGAAAATGGTGCCAGGAGAGGACTCGAAGTTGGCAGCTAAGTATATAATAATTAACGAAAAAGCTTAATTGACTTTTTCCGTGGCCCGCTTGATGGCCCCTGAATGATCGCGATTTGGTGGTTCGAGTCAGAAACGAGGACTCACTCTCAAAAATGTCTCATATTTTCTTCAGACGATCCGCGCTAATTTTACCTTTTCGGATTGCGCAGAATGGAGCTCACGTAGACGCGCCGAAAGCCTGACAAGGTACTTCCCTTCGGATAGCCGAGGCATCGACCGCGCGGACATAGGGTAGGTCACTTATAAGGGCTCTGTGCGCCATTTTACCGATCTTGGGGCAGCGAGCCGGCTGCTCTGCTGCGAATGGACGGTCTGCCGAATTTATATTCGTTCACGCGATGAGCCCATGCCCAGGCCCGCTCTATGCTTTCAGTCTGCATAGCCGACGCCTCCCGGGGAAGCTGATCAACTTACCGTGCGGCTGATCTGGGTACGAACCCGTGGATAGAGTTGCTCTGACAAAACCGGCCCGCATGGCGACCGCTGGGACTAGCGACTAGACTTGATCAAGTGCCTGAGCAAAGTCAGCGATCAGATCTTCGGGCTCCTCAACGCCGATCGACAGTCGTACCAAGCTTGGAAGGATGCCGGTTGCCAGCTTGGTCGCCTCATCGACGTCTACGTGGGTCATGCCGAACGGGTACGACGCCAGACTTTCGGTCCCGCCCAGGCTAACCGCGAGCTTCACGAGCTTGAGCGCGTCTAATAGTCGGAAGGACTCCGGCTCGCCCCCCTTGAGAATGATTGAGAAGGTGGAACCTGAGCCCAGGCACTGCCGTGCAAAAATTCGCCCCTGTTCACTGTCCGGATCGAGGAAGCCGAGGTAGCTGACGCTTTCGACCTTGGGATGGTCACGCAGAAAAGCAGCAACGTCGCGCGCGCTTGCTTCCGCCTTACGCATCCGCAGCGACAGCGTCTCCAGGCTGCGCAGCAGTAGCCACGCAGTATGCGGATCGAGCATGCTGCCGAGTATGGTGCGAAATCCGCGAATACTGGCCAAGTCTTCCTTTTTGCCAAGGCATGAGCCGGCGACCAGATCGCTGTGGCCACCGACATATTTGGTGAGGGAATAAACGGAAACGTCGACGCCATGATCGAGCGGGCGCTGCCACAATGGCCCCATCATCGTATTGTCGACGATCAGTTTGGGCCGCCCGCCGGGTTGGTCAGCAAGGTCGTTGGCCACCCGCGCAAGCATGGCGAGATCTACGAGTTTGTTGGTCGGGTTAGCGGGCGTTTCAGCAAAGATGATGGGGACGCGTCCGTTGCCTGCGTAACGCTCAACACCACTGCGCAGAACGTCCTGCACCTCCGCCTCGCTCGCTTCGGCCTGAAAGCTAATCGCGCGGATGCCAAAAAGAGGCAGCAATTTCTCGAACAGATAATCCGTACCGCCATAAACCGGGCGACCATAGGCAATTACGTCGCCCGGACGGGCAAAGCTTAATATGGTGGTCGAGATGGCCGCCATGCCACTGGCGAACACCAGTGCTTCTTCGGCGCCGTCCCACAGCGTCAGCCGATCTTCGAGTATCTCAAGCGTTGGATTATTGATCCGCGAGTAAATCAGGCTGGGGTCTTCCGCCGGCTTTCGCTCCCGTAATCCATAGGCAAGCTGCATTGCGCTTTTGCCCGCCGCCGCGCTTTCGAATGCGAAAGTCGACGTCTGGAAGATCGGGCACTTGATCGCTCCTTCAGACAATTTCGGATCGAAGCCGTAGCTCATCATCAACGTCGACGGGCTCAAGCGGTGATCACCGATCAAGGTGCGGGTGCGGCTCATGGTCATTCCCTTCGTAGTTGCTCGATCCTGCGAAGGGATTGTGAGCTTGGCAGAGAGAACCTGCATTGCCGGGCTTTGCAGTATCTCAAACAATGATTTAGCCTAATTACTGATCGGAAATCGGTCTAATTTTGTTGTTTGCCACGTCGATATTGGCAGAATATGCCAAGCAGGAGCTTCAAATGGATGAGAAAGATCGACAAATTTTACGGGCGCTTCAGGACGACGGTCGCCTTTCGAATCAGGCATTGTCCGAGCGTGTCAGTCTGTCGCCTTCCCCGTGCCTGCGAAGGGTGCGGCGCCTAGAGGAGTGTGGCATCATTCAAGGCTATAGCGCGATCGTTAATCAGAAAGCCTGCGGCCTGCCTGTTACCGCTTTCCTGACCGTCCGCCTGACTCGACATAGCGCGGAGGAAGTCCGCGATTTCGAGGCCCAAATCGAGAGGCTTGAGGAAGTGACGGACTGTTACCTCATGACTGGTGCAGCAGATTATCTCCTCCGTGTCATTGTCAGAGATCTCGAAAGCTATGAGGCTTTCATTCGGCAAAAAGTCCATCAGATTGCAGGCGTCGCGGCGCTCGACACCAGCTTTGCTTATGGAACAATCAAAGCTGGGCGGACCGTCAACCTGTCATCTTGAACAACTTGATCTCCATTACAACAAATTCGCAATTTTTTTATCTGCTCGGCGTAGCTTGCTGACATCACCGCCACCCTCTGTGTGTACCAGATCAAGGCAACTTTGACGCCGTTGGCGAGGAGTTAAGGAGCCCGTCAAGAATATCGGCAAGCCGGAGCATCACTGGCGCAAGAATGTACTGTACCCGGGTCAATGATCAGCAGGTGTGTTCCCACAATCCTTAATCCAGGCATCGACTGCGGACTGACGCCACGCGCAGCAGCGGTCGCTTATTTTAATCTGGCTTGGAAATGTGCCGCTCTCAATCTTCCGATACAGGGTGGAGCGGCTGAGGCCTGTCCTGGCGAGCACAGTTTTGATGCGCAGGAAGCATTCTGGTTGGAACGTCATCGTGATCTCCTTGGGTCAACTTGGCTCGCCTCAGGAAGCTCTTGGAATCCAACCTTGCAAGACGGTCGGGATCGGCCTGCGTTCGAACTGCGCTGGATTGCGTCCGTCGGTGTCGGCCGATGAGATGGCCACCGACATCTTACGCCTTGACGGCCGTCTGCCGACGCCGTTGAAAGGCACGATCGCTTTCGAGGAAGCCACTCAACATTGCAGGGATCAGCTCAGTCACCGGCTCCTCGTGTCCATAGTTTTCGGCGTACAAAGCCGCATATCTGGCAAGCGCGTGATGCAGGTCAGGCGGCAAGGTGATGGTGAGTTTGACCGGCGTGCGGTCGGGCAACCTCCCCAGCTTGAGATCAATCATGCGTATCTCCTCCTTCATCCGCGCCATGGCGCGAGGATCAAGTCTTTCTGCACTACCAGTCGAACTGGCGTTCCAGACCGGATGGTGATGGTCGGCTGGACGTTGAGAGTCTTCGACGTCAGCTGATCGCCGGCATGGGCGACGTTCTGCTGACCGGACTGGCGGATGGCTTGAACAAGTCCACTGCCTCCCGAGAACTGAAGCTCGGAGCCGACCCCCAACAGTGTCGAGATGACGACTCCCTTGAGCAGCGCCCAGCTGTGCCCGTCGACCTTGTCGGCAAGACCGGCATAACCCGAGGCGTCGCTCGCTGGCACGTTGTCGAGGCCGAGCGAGCTTCCGTCTGGCAAGACGATCCGCTGCCAAACGACCAGTGCGCGTTTCTGGCCGTAGGCGACCACGCTATCGTATTTGCCGATCAACCGCGCGCCCTGGGGGACGAGGAGGATGCGTCCCGTGGCGCTGTCGAACACATTCTCGATAACCTGCGCCGTGACCAGTCCGGGCAGGTCCGAACGGATGCCCGTGATCAGGCTTCCGGCAATGACCGTGCCGGCGCTGAGCAGGTATGGCGACACCAGCCGCGTCAGCATGTGCGGATCGACGCTATCCTCCTTGACAGATCGCGCGAGGAAGTCGGACTTGCGCTGCTGGCCGTTCGGATCGCGCTCAGGATCGAGCGCGACCTCGCCCGCGTCTGTTGCTGCCGTAAGGTCAGTCGAGGCGGACGCTGGGGACGCCGCAGTCTCAATGCGTCCGCCAGACTGGACCAGCAGCGCCGATCGGCGGGCGGCCTTGAGATCGGCGAGCTGGCGCTCACGTTCCGCCTGGGCCGCCTGCTCGGCCTGCGCCTTCGCGTCCGATAGCGGTGGCGAGACCCCTGACCCGTCGGTCAATAGTTGCTGTTGTCGTTCGAGGATCGGTCCGCCGAGGTCACCGGGGAGCGGCGGGCCAAGCCGCGGCACGTCGCCGTAGGTCTTGGGCAACGCGCTGAGGGCATCCGCCGGTGCCCGCGCGCCGAGGTCGGCTTTGTCTTCGCCGTTCGCGATCACTTTGAATACCGACGGCTTCAACGCGATGCCTGTGACGCCCACGAGCGCGATGACCCCGACAGTGGTGATGCCGATAACGACTTTTCGCTTGAACCGGATCGCTCGGAGCGGGGACGCCCGAATGACGAGCGTCTCGGGATCGACCTTCGGCGCCATCGGCGGTGCTCCCTCGTCCGGAGCAGCTTGAGGTGGGATGGGTCGGGGTGCCGAGAACAAGTCCGGATTGAGCTCACGGGGCGTCGGCGCTTGCGACGTGGTGACGCGCTCGCTCATGACGCCCTCCGCGCGGCCGAGCCGTCGCGCAATCGAGTGATCCGAACGATCTGCTGACGCTTCAGGCCGAAGCGCAGTTCGACAACGTCGAACAGGCGATCGACCACGTAATAGTGTCCGCGCATGCGATAGTTGACGAGCTCAGCGCTGCCATTGGCGCCGACCATGAACAACGGCGGGGCAACGCCGGTCGCGATCTGCGCCGGGAACTCGATGAAGGTCTGCCGCCCGTCATCGAATGCGCGAACCGGACGCCAGTCAGGCTTGTCGCCGCTGACCGCATAGCCGAAGTGAAGCTGGTCGATCGCCAGCCCTGACGCCACCGGCGCCGCGGCTTCGGCGGCTTCCGCCCGCTTCTGAAGCGCGATCAGCTGATCCTGCGGATAGGTCCACGACAGGGCAGTCAGCGCCGTGCGCGTCGTGCTGGTCAGCGACAGATGATAGACGTGCCGGTCGGTGGTGATGACGAGGTTAGTCGAAAGCCCGACGACCGACGGTTTGACCAGCACATGGCTGCGCCGCGTCTCGCCAGCGCCACTCGCGGTGTCGCCGATGATCCAGCGCACCGTGTCGCCCGCCGCGACCGCGCCAAGCGTTTCGCCGGGCTGAAGGGCGATATCGGTGATACGGCCGGGCGCGGTATAGACGTGATACACCGAGCCCTCGGCGTAGGGATAGACCGACGAGGCATTGACGAACCCGGTCGGCTCTTCGGTCGCGGCGCGCGTTGCCGCCGCAACGCGCGACGCATGCGTCCAGCGAGCGTGGCGCATGGCTGCATGACGTACCCGCGCCTTGGGTATCACCTTATGCACGACCGGCACTTTCGGAAGTGGCTTCGGCATGACGAGGGACTTGGCCACGATGGCGGATCGTGGCGCGGGCGCCGCTGCGCAAAGCAGCAACGCTGCGCCGCTCAGGACAAGACAATACTTCGCGTTCATCACTGGGCCTCCTGGTTCGACGCCGGGGTGGCGTCCGGGTTGGGAATGGGCACGGCATCCAGGGCCGGCGCGGTCTGTTCGGTCGGACTTGGCGTGGATGCCGGTGGCGAAGGGGGCGTCGTCGCTGTAGGCGGCGTTGGCGGCTCGAGCTCGCGGCTCCAGTCGATCGCATCGACGTAGAGGCCGAGCGGGTTCTTGCGCAGCGTTTCGGCCGAGGTCGGCGGCTTGACGATGACCGTCACCATGGCAGTCCAGTGCGACGTCCCCGCCTGGCTGCCACGTTCATAAGCCGTCTCGGTCCATTTGACCTGGAACGAGCGATCAGACGCCCGGACCACGCTGGTGACCTGGACCGACACGGTGCGCTCGCCGATGTTGGCGAACGGATCGGCCGACCGGGCATAATCGCCGAGGAACTGCGCGCCGTGCCCCGTCGCGAAATCATAAGCTTCGAGCCAGCTGGCGCGCATCAGCACCGGGTCGAGCGAGACCGAGCGGACATTGCCAATGAAATGGCCGAGCGCCCACGCAATCTGCGGATCGGTCGGTCGATAGCTCGCCTCGGCCTCGCTGATCGCGCGCGGCTCGCCAAGCCGGTCGACCGCGACGACATAGGGGACGACCCGGCTTTGCAGCGACTGCCAGACGAGCGCGCCGGAGAGACCCGTCGAGAGGACAAGCCCGCCGAACGCCATCAGCCGCCAGTTGCGCGCCTGGACGCGGGCCGAGCCGATGCGCTCGTCCCACAGCTGGCCCGCACGTTGGAATGGTGTTTCCGGTTCGGGCGTCCGCCCGTAGCGCTGGATCGATCGTTTGAACTGCATCAGTCTTCCCTTTCCTTAATATCGGGGGTGGCGGAGGCGCCGCCTCGGTCGCCTTCCTTGAGGGTCTGCAGAGCAACGTGACGGTGGTGGCGCGCGGACTGCTGCGACTTCAGATCGCGGGCCCAACCGGGGGCGTCGCCCGACGCGCCTTGCGCATCGGGCGAAGGACTTGATCCGCCGGCCCCGCTGCCCTTGAGCGCATTCCATGCCGCGTCGCGGCCACTGGCGGCGGCGTCCGAAAGTCCGAGCGCGTTGGAAGCGCCGCTGCGGGCCGCATTGCCAGCAGCCTTGGCGACGCCCCCAAGGCCAGCACTTACCGATGATGTGCCTGCAGCTTCCTGCCCAAGCTGGTAAGAGGTCGATGCGGCGGACCCCATCGCAGTGCCCGCCCGAACTGCGCCAAGCACAGCGCCGCCGGCGGCGCTGGTAGCGCCAGCGCCAAGCATCGTCACGCCAGCGGCGCCGATCACCGTGCCCGCGACCGCACCAGCGCCGAGCTGCGGCGCTCCGGCAACCAATCCCGACGCGATGCCGGGACCGAAAATGCCAAGTCCGAACAGCGCGAGACTGGCCAGCACCAAGCTCATCGCTTGGCCGATTTCGGGCTGCTGCCCATTCAGCGCGGCGGTGAACTGCCCAAAATAGTTCGAGCCGATGCCGACGATAACGGCGAGCACCATCACCTTGATGCCCGAGCTAACGACATTGCCGAGCACGCGCTCGGCGAGGAAGCCGGTACGGTTCCACAGCGCGAACGGCACGAGGATGAACCCGGCGAGCGTGGTCAGCTTGAACTCGATGATCGTGACGAACAGCTGCACGGCGAGCACGAAGAAGGCGACGATGACGATGGCCCACGCAAACAGCAGCACCGCGATCGTCAGGAAATTGTCGAAGAAGCTGGTGAACCCCATCAACTTCGAGGCTTGGTCAAGCAATGGCCAGGCGGCGGCAAACCCGGTGCCGGCGAGATGGCCGGGCTTGAGCAGGTCGGCGGCGGTCAGCGTGCCCCCGCCTGCCGTGAGCCCAGCCTGCGCAAACGAGCGGAAGATGATATCGGCCAAGCTCGAGAAGCGATTGAGGATGAATGCGAACGCGCCGACGTAGAGGATCTTCTTGAGGAAACGGCCGATGACATCCTGCTCGCCGCCCATCGCCCAGAACAGGCCGGCGAGGGTGATGTCGATCCCGATCAGGGTCGAGGTCAGGAACCCGACGTCGGGACCGAGCAGCCCGAACCCGCTGTCGATGTAGCGGATGAAGTCCGCCATGAAGCCGTCGATGACGTTGAGGTCGGTCACTGGGCGTTCGTCCTATTGAAAGGGTGACGGCGGGATGATGATCAGACAGTCAGGTCGGCGGGCCTCGGCCCTCCGAACCGTCAGTGCGGGGTGTAGGCCGAGCCCGTGCCGAGGAACTTGGCGGTCGCCGCCTTCGCCTCTGCTTCGGCCTGGACTTTGCGCGCCTGCTCGATCGCTTCGGCGCGATACTGCGCCGCCATCAGCTGCTGGATCTGGAACTGCTGCTTGGCAGTGAGCGCGAGCAGCTGGTTGGTGGCTTGGGCCACCTGCAGCGCGCCCTCCGCCCCCTGGCTGCGCGCGACGATGCCGGTTAGCGCCTGCGCGTCGGCCTCGACATTCTCGGCGACCCGCGACTGGACCATCATGGTCTGCTTGTAGGCGGCCATGCTGGTATCTAGCCGGGTCCGTGCTGCGACCACCCGGGCGTTGACCGTCAGCGCCTGGTTGAAGCTTTGCGGAAACATCTGCCGGAACTGCTGGTCCAATCCGGCAACACGGAACCTGATGCCCTGCGCCTGGCCCATCAGCTGGTTGATCTGCTGGATAGTCTGGGTGATCGCCTGCAGCTCGGGGAAGCTGACGGTCGTCAGATTCTTGGCCTGGTTGGTCAGGCTCGTCGCCTGGTTCTGGAGCATGCGGATCTGATTGTTGATCTGCTCGAGCGTGCGCGCGGCGGTGAGGATGTTCTGACTGTAGTTGCTCGGATCGAAGACGATGACCGCCTGCGCCGGGGTCGCCGCCACTGTCGTAACGGCAATGACCGAGCAGGCGGTGCCGAGCGCGACGATCAAGTGCGCGAAACGGGTCTTGAGATGAAGATTGTGAATCATGGTAATTCTCCTTGGGGGCAGGGGGTCAGGGGTTGGCGATCAGGCAGGAAAGTCGGCGAGCAGAAGCGCGGCCCAGGCGAGACCGGCATCGGCAAGGAAGCGGGCGGCGAAGTCGGCATCGCCATGCTCGGCGAGCAGCGTGTCGATCCGCTGCTGGCTTGCCGGGTCGGACGCACCGCAAAGTGCGAGCGCGATCGGCCCGAGGCCAAGCTCGAAGAGTCGATTGCCGCGCGCGGACTGGAGATAATAATGGCGCTTGGGCGTGGCTCTGCTGATGAGCTCGATCTGGCGCTCGTTGAGCCCGAACCGCTCGTAGGCTTCTCGGCTTTGCGGCTCGATCGCCCGGTCGTTGGGCAGCAGGATCCGCTGCGGGCAGCTCTCGATGATCGCCGGTGCGATACTGCTGGCGGCGATGTCGGCCAGGCTTTGGGTCGCGAACAGCACCGCGACATTCTTCTTGCGCAGCACCTTGAGCCACTCGCGGATGCGCGCAGCGAACAGCGGGTGGTCGAGGAAGACCCACGCCTCGTCGAGGATAAGCAGCGTCGGCCGCCCATCGAACCGCTCTTCGAGCCGGTGAAACAGATAGGTCAGCACCGGCGCGACGACGCCCGAATGGCCCATCAGCGCCTCGGTCTCGAAGCACTGGACATCGGCGAACGCCGCGTCGGGTTCCGCAGCGTCGAGCAGCCGACCATAGGGCCCGTCGAGCGTGTAAGCAGCGAGCGCCGAGCGCAGAGCGTTCGACTGGAGCAGCAGGGCGAGCCCGGTCAATGTGCGCTCTTCAGTCGGGGCCGAGGCGAGACTGCCGAGTGCCGACCAGACGCTTTCCTTGACGTCCGGCGTGACGCTGACCTTCTCGTGGGTGAGCAGCGCTGCGATCCAATCGGCCGCCCAGGCGCGTTCGCTTAAGCCGTCGATGTGGCGCAGAGGCTGGAAGGCAAGAGTCTCGCCCGTCCCCTGCCCACCGCCAAGTCCGAGCGCATGATGCTCGCCGCCCATGGCAAGCACGGCGGTGCGCGCGGAATAGCCCTTGTCGAAGATGAAGACCTGCGCGCCTGGATAGCGGCGGAACTGAAGCGCGATCAGCGCGAGCAGAACCGACTTGCCGGCTCCGGTCGGGCCGACCACCATCATATGGCCGACATCGCCGACATGGGTCGAGAGGCGGAACGGGGTCGAGCCAGCGGCCTGCGCATAAAGCAACGGCGGACCGCTGAGGTGCGCGTTGTACGCCGGGCCCGCCCAGACGCTCGACAGCGGCATCAAGTGGGCAAGATTGAGGGTGTGAACCAGCGGTTGTCGAACGTTGGCATAGACTTGGCCGGGCAGGCTCGACAGCCATGCCTCGACCGCGTTGACGCCTTCGCGGATCGTCGTGAACCCAAGGCCGTTGACGACCCGCTCGATGCGGCGGACCTGCTCCTCGACCCGGGTGCGGTCAGTGTCGGCCAGCGTGATCGTGGTGGTGAGATAGCCGAACGCGACATGGTCGGCGCCGAGCGCCTGAAGCGCGAGGTCGGCGTCCACGACCTTGTTGTCGGCATCGCTGTCGAGCAGCTGGGTCGGCTGATTGTACATGATCTCGCGCAGCAGCGCGGTGATCGACTTGCGCTTGTTGAACCATTGGCGTCGAAGGCTGGTCAGCGCCTTGGTCGCATCGCTCTTGTCGAGCGCGATGAAGCGGGTCACCCAACGATAGCCGAAGTCGAGATGGTTGAGCGCGTCGAGCAGTCCGGGCCGGCTCACATTCGGAAAGCCGA
Organism: Sphingomonas sp. RB1R13; assembly: GCF_036663775.1. Lineage (NCBI taxonomy): Bacteria > Pseudomonadati > Pseudomonadota > Alphaproteobacteria > Sphingomonadales > Sphingomonadaceae > Sphingomonas > Sphingomonas sp. RB1R13. The sequence goes on along the minus strand of NZ_JAXOJM010000001.1, from coordinate 427,486 downwards.
GGATAGTCAGCGTGCGGAGATGCTGTTCGCCAAGCATCGGCTCGAGCCCGCCGACCAGCGGCGTGTCGGCGAGCAGCCCGTCGAGACACATCGGGGTCGACGGCACCGCGACCGGGTGACGGCGGGACGAGATGCGACCGTGAAGATAGGTCAGCGTCTCGGCCGAGCCGAGCGCCTGGGTCTCGGGCATAAAGGCCGCGAACAGGTCGAACGCGCGGTCGGTCTCGGCGATGAAGGTCGCCAGCGCCGCGCGCCAGTCGCGCGTGCTGTTGCCCTCGGGACGATCGACCAGTGAGCGGCCTGCCGCGTCGCTGCTGTCGGCAGTCGGCAGGAAGGTCAGCGTGAGGTGATAGACGCTCTCGTAATGGCCACCCTCGGCGACGAACCCGGCACGGCGTTCCCGATCGACCAGCCAGGAGGCGGCGTCGGGGAAATCGCTGTCGGGATAGGCGATCGCCTCGCGGCGTTCGGCCTCGAAGAACAAAGCCCAGCCCGTGCCGAAGCGCTTCAATACATTGTTGGCGCGGGCCGAGGCAGAGACCAGCTCGGCCTCGGTTGCGGACTCAAGATCGGGGCCGCGAAAGCGAAGCGTGCGCTGGAAGCTGCCGTCCTTGTTGAGGATGACGCCGTCGGCGACCAGCGCCGCCCACGGCAGATGGTCCGCAAGCCGGTCGCTATGGTGACGATACTCAGCAAGGTTCAGCACGAATAATGGCCTTTCTGACGGAGATGACGGAGCAGAACCGGCGCGAAGTGCGGATCGCGGCGGGCGGCGAAGACGGCGAGGCTGTGCCCCACCGCCCACAGGACGATCCCTGCGATCCATTGCTGGAGCCCGAGCCCGACCGCTGCGGCGATCGTGCCGTTGACGATGGCGAGGCCGCGCGGCGCACCGCCCAGCAGGATCGGCGTTCCCAGCGAGCCGTGGATCGGCACTTCGAAGCCGGCGATGTGCTCGGCCCCTGAGTGATGGAAGGGCCCGCTCATGCGATCAGCGCCCCGCCGCCGAAACTGAAGAAGCTGAGGAAAAAGCTCGATGCCGCGAACGCGATCGACAGGCCGAACACGATCTGGATCAGCCGCCGGAACCCGCCCGCACTCTCGCCGAACGCCAGCGTGAGACCGGTGACGATGATGACGATGACCGCGAGGATCTTGGCGACCGGTCCCTGGACTGAGCCGAGCACTTGCTGGAGCGGCTGCTCCCACGGCATGCCGGTGCCCGCCGCCTGCGCGGCGGTGGCGAACGAGGTCGAGGCGAGTGCGGTCGCTGCAGCGGCGATCGAACGAATGCGCAACTTGGCCATTAATTATCTCCTTGAGGTTGGGCTGGGGTGATGAGGTCGGTGAGCGCGTAGCCGCCGCGGGCATCGAGCCCGTCGACGCGGGCAATGGTGGTGACGCGGCGGTCGAGCCCGCGACCGGCGATGAACACGACGAGATCGATCGCGCCGGCGATCAGTTCGCGCGGGACGGTAACGACGGCCTCTTGAACGAGCTGTTCGATGCGATGGAGCGCGCGCAGGGCACTGTTGGCGTGGACCGTTGCGATGCCGCCGGGGTGGCCGGTGTTCCATGCCTTGAGCATGTCGAGCGCCTCGGGCCCACGGACCTCGCCGACGATGATCCGGTCGGGGCGAAGGCGGAGCGTCGAGCGGACGAGGTCGGCCATGGTGACGCTGCCCGCGCCGCTCGAGTTCCCAGGGCGCGTTCGGAGCGCGACCGTATCGGGCGCCGGGCATTGCAGCTCGCGTGTGTCCTCGATGAGGATGACCCGCTCGTCGAGCGAGGCCATCTCGGCGAGCAGGGCATTGGCGAGCGTGGTCTTGCCGGTGCTCGTACCTCCGGCAATCAGGATGTTGTCGCGGCGGATGACGGCGGCGCGGAGCTGCTCCGCCGCTGCCGGCGCGATGATGCCGTCGGTCACGTAATCGGCGAGCGTGTAAAGCCGGGTCGCGGGCTTCCGGATCGAGAAGCATGGACCTGTCGCCACCGGTGGCAGCACTCCTTCGAACCGCTCCCCAGCGCGGCCATCAATGCTGGCCGGAAGCTCTGCCGAAACGATCGGTGCGTCGCCATGGACCTCGGCGCGCGCGTGACTGGCGACGAGGCGGATGATCCGCTCGACTTGCGACGCATCAAGCCGATCGCCCGTGTCGACCCGGCCCTGGCCGAGAATGTCGAGCCGAAGCGCGCCGTCAGGGTTGACCATGATCTCGATGACGCGTGGGTTCGCGAGCGCGGCGGCGATCGCCGGACCCATCGCCGTGCGGAGCATCGCGCGACGACGATCGTCGGCGCCGCCGGGAAATGCAGCGGCGCTCATCGCGCCTGATCCTTGCCGATTGCCGAGAGTGGGTCGGGCGCCAGCGTCCGTCGACCACTCGCCAGCCGCTCGCCGACGCGGGCAACGAACTCCTCGAACCGGGCGCGACCGACCGCGCGCGCAGCGTCGTCGCCCTTGGGCAATGGCGCGTTGACCGTAAGCTCGATCAGCACGAACAGCGCCAGCGTCTCGAGCAGGACGTGACCGTCGCGCTCGATTCGCCCCACCGCATTGGTCATACGATCGAGCCGGGTCCCGAACTTGTCCTCGAGCTCGCTCGCTGCACGGCGATTAAGCCAGGCGGTCAGCGCGTCGACGAGGATAGCCGACTTGGTCGCGCCGGGTTTGCTGGCCAGCACCTCGAGGCGTTCGCTTAACTCCTTCGTCAGGAACAGCTGGTGACGGATGCGATCCATGGGGCCGCTCCTCAGAAGCTGGGGAGCAACTCATCATGGTCGCTCCCTTCGTTGATGGCGTGCGCGCGGACGACCGTGTTTGCAGCCTGCGCCGCGGCCATGGCGCGCGTGTCGGCAGCGATATCGCCATCGTCATCGACTCCGAGGTCGGGCTTCTCGGGTTCGACGGAGGGGGGAGCGCTGTCCTCGGCGAGGTCAGGCGCGCGCTGCTGCTGAAGCCCGCCGTCTTCGTCGCGTTCGGCATCGGCCTTCTGGTCGAGCCGCGCGTCGTGCTGGCGCACGAGCCCGCTCCAGTCGTCGGGACGCGGCGTCGGGCGGTCGCGATACGGGCCATCGGTCAGCGCGGGCGCGGGTAACGCGCGCGCCTTGAAGGTCGGGTCTTCGTAATAGCGCAGCTTCTTGGCGCGGATCGGCGACAGGCCCGAGACGAGGATCAGCTCGTCTGTGGCGGGCAGTTGCATCACCTCGCCTGGGGTCAGCAGGGCACGCGCGGTCTCCTGGCGGCTGACCATGACGTGGGCGAGCCACGGCGCCAGCCGGTGCCCGGCATAGTTGCGCATTGCGCGCTGCTCGGTCGCCGTGCCAAGCGCGTCGGAGATGCGCTTGGCGGTGCGCTCGTCGTTGGTCGCGAACGCGACCCGCACATGGCAATTGTCGAGGATGGCGTTGTGATCGCCGTACGCCTTCTCGATCTGGTTGAGGCTTTGCGCGATGAGGAAGGCGCGCACGCCGTAGCCGGCGAGGAAGGCCAAGCTGGTCTCGAAGAAATCGAGCCGTCCCAGCGCCGGAAACTCGTCGAGCATCATCAGCAGTTTGTGCCGGCGACCCTGACCCTCCGCGTGAAGCTGCTCGGTCAGCCGTCGGCCGATCTGGTTGAGCACGAGGCGAATCAGCGGCTTGGTGCGGCTGATGTCCGATGGCGGCACGACCAGGTAGAGCGACACCGGTGACCCGCTCTCGACGAGGTCGGCGATGCGCCAGTCGCAGCTCGACGTCACCGCCGCGACAGTCGGGTCGCGGTAGAGGCCGAGGAACGACATGGCGGTCGACAGCACGCCCGAGCGCTCGTTATCGCTCTTGTTGAGGAGCTCGCGCGCCGCCGATGCGACCACGGGATGCACCGCCGGCGCCGCGGGCGTGCCGAGATGATTGGTGGTCATCATCCGCTCAAGCGTCTTGGCGAAGCTGCGCTGTGGATCGGATAGGAAGGTCGCAACGCGGGCGAGGGTCTTCTCGTCCTCGGCGTAGAGGACGTGAAGGATCGCGCCGACCAGCAGCGAGTGGCTGGTCTTCTCCCAGTGATTGCGGCGTTCGAGCGCGCCTTCGGGATCGACGAGGATGTCGGCGATGTTCTGGACGTCGCGAACTTCGTTTGCGCCGCGGCGTACTTCGAGCAGCGGGTTGTAGCGCGCCGAGCGCGCATCGGTCGGATTGAACAGCAGGCAGTGCGAGAACATCGAGCGCCAGCCAGCAGTCAGCTGCCAATTCTCGCCCTTGATGTCGTGGATGACTGCCGAACCGGTCCAGCCGAGCAGGGTCGGAACGACGAGGCCGACGCCCTTGCCCGAGCGGGTCGGCGCGAACGCCATGATATGCTCGGGGCCGTCGTGGCGCAGATACCGGCCGTCATGCTGGCCCAGGAAAACGCCCTCAATATCGCGAAGACCAGCGCGCTCGATCTCGCGACTGTTCGCCCAGCGGGCCGAGCCGTAAGTTGTGACGTGGCGGGCTTGGCGTGCACGCCACAATGATCCCGCAATGGCGGCGGCGCATCCGATGAAGCCACTGGCACCGGCGAGAAGGCCAGCCTTGTTGAAGACGTGCGGCGCGTAGGCATCGAAGTGATACCACCAGGCAAAGAGCGCCCATGGGTGATAGACCCGGTGCCCAAAGGCGATCGCCCATGGTGCGCCAAGCTGCGGCTGATAGGCGAGCTGCGCCGCGATCCACTGGGTCGACGCCCACAGCCCGGCGATTACGATCGCGAAGACGATCAGGATCTGGCCGAAAAGCAACTTGGTCGGGGTCATGCGTGGGCTCCGACCGAACCACGATGGTGGTTCGGATCAGGCGCCTAGATCAGGCATTCTCCCGGGCATTCGCATTGCCGTTCCGACGAAACAGGGCGCGAGCGGCGGCAGTCGGCTCGTATTCGTGTAATTTTTTGAAGACAGGTCTTCTGAACTTGGCCGGTGAGGTCAGCCACTCGCGATCGACACCTGCACCAGCCTTCCTGCGTCTTATGGCCTCCCATCCACGGTTCGACTAAAGTCGGGCGAAGGGGTTCCCATTGTCCGATTCTGCGTTGTTCATTTCCGGGTCGCTTTTGACGGTCGACTATCTGGTGGAGGCAGTCGCCGCGACCCCCGCCTACCAAGATGTGGACGTTGCCGGCCTTCGCGCTACCCTTGACCTGATTGCCGCCAGGTTTCCCAAAAACTCCCGGACGAACGAAAGCCAGACTGAAGACGACTTCATCTGGCCCGTGCTGGCCGCCCTGGGCTGGTCGGAATCGCTCCGCCAACAAAATCTGACCGTCGCGGGACGAGACGATGTGCCAGACGGTGTGCTGTTCAAGGATGCCGCTGCGAAGGCCGAAGCGAATGCGCAAGACGACCAATGGCGGCGCTATTCGCATGGCCTGGCAGTCGTCGAGAGCAAGCGTTGGGCGCGTCCGTTGGACCGGGCGTCGGGCCGCGACGAAGCGACGGCGCCATCGACCCAGATGCTCCGCTATTTGCGCCGTATCGACGACCTGACGACTGGCAAGCTGCGCTGGGGCATCCTTACCAACGGCATGAAGTGGCGGCTCTATTGGGCTGGTGCGCGGTCGGTGTCCGAAGAGTTTCTGGAAATCGACCTGGCACGCGTGCTTGGCTTGGACGGTCGCGATGGTCTGTTCGCCAGCGATGCCGACCGCGACCATTGGTTGCGCGTGTTCGCGGTCATGTTTGCGCGCGAGGCCTTCATCAAGGATGGCGCGGATAATCGCTCATTTCACGAGCGGGCGCGGGCGACTGCAGCGTTCTATGAAGAGCGCGTCGCCGCCAGCCTGTCGAAGCTCGTCTTCGAACAGGTGTTCCCCAGCCTTGCCTCTGCGATCGCCGATGCCTCGCCGCAAGCGCCGCTCCAGCACGTGCGCGAAGCCGCGCTTGTGCTGCTCTATCGGCTACTGTTCCTGCTCTATGCCGAAGACCGTGACCTGCTGCCCGTCAACGACAAGCGCTATGATGATTACGCACTCAGGCCACTTCGCCTCGATGTCGGCAAGCGGGTCTCGGAGGGCGATGCACTGTCATCCTCGGCGGCGCGCATCTGGAGCCATATTTCTGACCTGTCGCGCATCATCGACAAAGGCGATGCATCGGTCGGCATCCCGCCCTATAACGGCGGCTTGTTCGCCAGCGGCGGCGCGTCGTTGCTCGATGCGGTCCGCATTCCCGACAGCGTCATGGCTCCCGCGCTCGATGCGCTGTCCTACGAACGCTCGTCAGGCGAACGACGCTACATCAACTACCGTGATCTTTCAGTACAGCAGCTTGGATCAATCTATGAACGGCTGCTTGAATTTGAGATTTGCCGCGGCGACGATGGTGCGCTCGAAGTGCGCCCGAACCTTTTCGCGCGGAGGAATTCGGGTAGCTATTACACTCCTGATGAATTGGTCGGACTAATCCTCGATCAAACGCTCGAACCGCTTATATCCGAACGGCTCGAAGCCTTTTCGTCGGCGCTCAAGACGCTCGATCCCAAGGACGCCGAAGATTATCAGCGCAATCTGTTGCGAGATGTTGACCCGGCGACATCAATCCTGAACCTGCGCGTCTGCGACCCAGCGATGGGATCAGGTCATTTCCTCGTCAGCCTCGTCGATACTCTCGCTGATCACGTCCTCGATGCGATGGCAGAGGCCGCCTCACTCGGGGCCGATCTCGGGTACGCATCCCCGCTGGCGACCAAGATCGAAGATATCCGCGCGACCATCACGAAGAACGCGCGCGCCGCGAGCTGGACCATCGACGAGGGTCAGCTTGACGACCGACATATTGTCCGCCGCATGGTCCTTAAACGCTGCGTCTATGGCGTCGATAAAAACCCGATGGCAGTTGAACTCGCCAAGGTGGCGCTGTGGCTTCACACCTTCACCGTCGGCGCTCCGCTTTCGTTCATCGACCATCATCTCCACGCCGGAGACAGCCTGTTCGGGATGTGGGTGCGCGATGCGATCGACAAGGCCGGGAAACTCGGCGGCGAACTGCTGTGGAACGAAGCCCTACGCAACGCGCAGCGTTCAGCGGAAGCGATGAAGACCATCGAAGCCTTGACGGATGTCGAGATAGCAGAGGCGCATCGGTCGGCTGCGATGTATCAAGATGTCGAGCTTATGACCGGCGAACTCGATGGGTTTGTCAATTTCATGCACGCGCTCGATTGGCTGAACCTCAAAACCGCCGATAAGGGACTGGTGCGCCTTTGGCTCGATGGCCGGTTCGGCGATCCGGTGCCTATTGCACGCGGCAAGAAAGGACCTGAAACCGGCAAGGCAAAGGCCGAGGAAGTCGATGCGTTCACGTCGATTTGGGAGCGCGCCCGTGCGCTGATCAGCGAAGAACGGTTCCTAAACTGGCAAATTAGCTTCCCCGGCGTCTGGGACAACTGGGCCAGTAAAGGTCTCGAAGGCGGATTCGATGCCGTGGTCGGCAATCCGCCGTGGGACCGGATCAAACTGCAACAGGTCGAATGGTTTGCCGCGCGTCGTCCCGAAATCGCGCTGGCCGCTCGGTCGGCCGACCGCGCCCGTATGATCGCGAAGCTGAAAACCGATGGCGATCCACTTTGGGAAGACTTCGCCCATGCCGAACAACGCGCGGTCGATACGGCGCGAGCGGCTCGAAAGTCGGGTCACTATCCGTTGCTGTCGGGCGGAGACACGAACCTCAACTCCCTGTTCGTCGAGCGCGCACATGCGCTTGTTAAGCCGGGGGGAATGGTGGGGCTGTTGATTCCTTCGGGTATCGCTTCCGATCAAAGCTCGTCGGCATTCTTCAGAAAGGTGACGGGCGATAAGCAGGTTCACCGTGTCATCGACTTTTTCAACCGGCGCTACGATGGCACGCTGTTCTTTGCCGACGTGTATTATCGGTTCAAATTCTGCGCCTACATCGCGGGGGGTGCAGAACGTAAGTTCGAGGGTGCATCCTACGGCTTTTTCATCCGCGATTTGGCTGAGGTAGACGATCCTGACCGCGTGTTCCCGTTAACCGCTGAGGAAATTGCGCGGATCAACCCGAACAGCGGCACCGCTCCGATATTTCGGTCACGCCGCGATAAGGAAACTACGTCACAAATTTACGCGCGCTTGCCGGTCTGGACAGATCGCTCCGCGGGCGATGGTCAACCGGTTTGGCCTCTGCGCTATGTGACGATGTTCCACATGGCTAACGATAGCGCTAAATTTCGCACCCGCGCCGAATTGGAAAATGCGGAAAATGCTTGGCCGGTCGGTGGCAATCGGTTTGAATCGGCAGCGGGCGAATGGGTCCCACTTTACGAAGGCAAGATGGTGCAGGCGTTTGACCATCGTGCGTCGGACATTGTGCTAGCGGAAGCCAATGTGTTCCGGTCCGGCCAGGGCGCCGACTTGAAAGATGAAGATCATCGCGATCCAGCGCGTCAGCCGATACCGCGCTATTGGGTGAAGTCTTCGGACTCGGGGTGGGACACCCCGACTGATTGGTGCTTGTCACTCAAGGACGTGACGTCGGTCACGAACGCCCGCACGACGATCACGACGATAATCCCTCGTTTCGGGGCTGGCCACACGTTGCCGGTGCTGTTTCCGGCAAAAGGCGCCGAAGGCGCCAGCTACATCGATGCCGCGCCGCTCGTCACTGCGAACCTCAACTGTCTAGTGCTTGACTATCTGGCGCGGCAAAAGGTCCACGGCAATCATCTCGCATGGTATCTGCTCGAACAACTACCGATGGTGCCACCTCCGGCATATGCGCGCATGTTCGGCCCTAAAGCCGCCTCCGACATTGTCCGCGAAGCTGTTCTCGAACTCACCTATACCGCCCACGATCTGGCCCCATTCGCGCGGGACATGGGTCATGTCGATGCGACCGGCGATGTGTTGCCGCCGTTTGCGTGGGATGAGGAGCGCCGCCTGAAGCTTCGCGCCAAGCTCGATGCCCTATATTTCATCCTCTACGGAGTCTTCGATCCTGCCGATGCATCGCTTGGCCGGGATGATATCCGTTACATCTATTCGACCTTCCCGATTGTCGAGCGTGAGGAGATAGGGCGCTGGGGGAATTATCGCAGTCGGGATTTATGTCTTGCGTGGGTCAACGCGCTGACGTCGGGTCAGCCAGACGCAACGATTGATGCATAACCGCTGCGTCCTCAAAGCGACAGGAATTGGGCCGTTAGGAGACCGTCAGTTATTGGAGCCAAAATCTTAGAGTCTGACTCATAATCATTTGCATTGATTTCATGCGCTTGCGATTCTGCGGGTGATGAGCTGGATGGAGGCGAGATAGAGCCACGCGGTGGCGCTTTCGATGGTTCGTTCGAAGTCCTTGGCGAGCCGGCGGTTGCGCCCCAGCCATGCGAAGGTGCGTTCGACGACCCAGCGCCGGGGCAGGATTTGGAAGCCCTTGGCGTGGTCGGAACGCTTGATGATCTCGATTGTCCACTTGCCGATTTTGGTGAGCGCCGTGCGAAGTTTGTCGCCGGCATAACCTCCGTCCGCGAAGACATGGCGCAGCCAGGGGAAGCGGTGGCGGATGCTGGCGAGCACATCGGGCGCGCCATCACGGTCCTGCACATCGGCGGTGTGGACGATGGCGCCGACCAGGAAGCCTTGCGTGTCGGTGATGATATGCCGCTTCCTGCCCTTGATCTTCTTGCCTGCATCATAGCCGCACGGGCCGCCGCTCTCCGTGGTTTTGACGCTTTGGCTGTCGATCACCCCGGCCGACGGCGATGCCTCGCGCCCCGCCGCCTCACGCACCGCCATCAGCAGCGTGTGATTGATCGAAGACCATAATCCCATGTCACGCCAACGGTAGAAGTAATGCTGCACCGTGGTCATCGGCGGGAACAGATCGGGCGGCAGCATCCGCCACGGCAACCCGCCGCGCAGCAGATAGAGCAGGGCTTCAACGATCTGCCGGTAACTCCAGAGCGGGGGTCGCCCTCGGTGCGAACGAGCCGGAAACAGCGGCTCCAGAACCTCCCATTCCGCGTCGGTCAAATCGCTTGGCAAACGCAGGCTGCTTCGGGCAAACTGCCTTCGGGTGGTGTCAGTCCACATGGGATCCTCCGTCGATGCTTCGCAACACCGATTGAATCACATCACACTGATATCACCCAACTTCTTTTTCGGTCAGGCTCTTAGAAAGCGGATGTTGGCTTACTCGCGGCCGGATGTCAGCTTTGCTCAGTAGTATTCCGCAAAGCTGCCAATCAGCTACCGCCCCAATTGCGGACGCGCGCCGGCGGTCACAAAATTGATGAAAGACGACATTGAAGCTTAGAGCGGATTTCGACCGGCATGAATCGCTGGGGGATTCCCAAGGGTCTGAAAGTCTGATTCAGAATGCAGGCTGGGATATGGAGGCCAGCATGCATGGGTCAGCCTCTCTCGATGGATTTGCGCACGCGGCTTTTGGCCGCGATTGATGCGGGAATGAGTTGCCGGTCGGCGGCGGTTCGGTTTGGCGTGGCGCCCTCGACCGCGATCCGGTGGCAAGCGCGGCGTCGCATGACCGGGAATTTTGCGCCGAAGCCTCAGGGCGGGGACACACGTTCGCGTCGGATCGAAGAGCGTCGGGAGGAAGTCTTCGCCATACTCTAAGTGGCACCTCGACGAACTCGATCCCGACGTCGACGAGCGTGGTCAGGACATCGAGTGCGTCGGCGGTTGGCAGCCCGCGAAGGATCGCGATAATCCGCGTCCGGCGCAGCGCCTCATCGAAGCGTCGGGTCGTCATGACGTGACCCCCGTCTTTCATCCAGCTGCAGCCAGAGACCGACCGGTGTTGTCGCGCATGAGCGCGGGTGAGGCAACGGGTGGGATTAAATCCGCCCGTTGCTGTTCGAGTTCGGCGGCGAAGGCCGCCGGGGTGACGTAGCCGAGCGAGGAGTGCGTCCGCTCGGTGTTGTAATCGTGCATCCAGCGGGCGAGGATCAAGCGCGCCTGGCCGATTGTGAAGAACAGCGTCTCATTGAGGAGCTCGTCGCGCATGCGACCATTAAAGCTCTCGACGAACCCGTTCTGCGTCGGCTTGCCCGGCGCGATGTAATCACTCGACCCCGGCGTCGCCTGACCAGGCGAGCACCGCGTTCGAGGTCAGTTCGGTGCCATTGTCGCTGACGATCATCTTGGGCTTGCCGCGCTCGGCGATCAGATCGGTCAGCTCGCGCACGACCCGCCGTCCGGAGATCGACGTGTCGACCACCGCCCGCAAGCACTCGCGCGTCACGTCATCGACGATGTTGAGCACGCGGAACCGCCGGCCAGTCGCCAGCTGGTCATGCACGAAGCCCAAGCTCCAGCGCTGGTTGGGAAGCGCCAGCACCGGGGCAGGCGCCCGCGCGCCGACGGCGCGCTTCCGTCCCTTCCTGCGGCGCACCGTCAAGCCTTCCTCGCGATACAGCCGCTGGGTCTTTTTGCGGTTGATCGTGATGCCGTCGCGGCGAAGCAAGATGTGCAATCGCCGGTAGCCGAACCGACGACGCTGTTGCGCCAGATCACGCAAGCGCGACCGAAGGTCGCCATCATCTGCCCGGCACGAGCGATAGCGCATGCTCTTGCGATCAGCCCCGACGACAGCACACGCCCGCCGCTCGCTCATCCCCAGCGTCGCCTGGAGATGGGCAACAGCTTCCCGCTTCGCGGCGGGCGCTACCATTTTTTTGACAGCAGGTCCTTCAGACCAGCGTTGTCCATGATCGCTTCCGCCAGCAAGCGCTTGAGCTTGGCGTTCTCGTCCTCGAGCGCCCGAAGCCGCCTCGCGTCCGACACCTCGAGCCCGCCGAACTTGGCCTTCCATGCATAGTAGGTCGCGCTCGACAGGCCGTGCTTGCGGCACAGCTCCGTTACCACCGCGCCCGCCTCGGCCTCCTTCAGGATGCCAATGATCTGCTCTTCCGAAAACTGCTTCCGCTTCATCTGTCCGTCCCTTCGATGGGTCGGACCCTAGCTCCAACTGGAGGAAAAAACGGGGGTCACGTCAGTCAACACAGTTTCATGCTTTGAAGATCAAGCGCGACGAAGCCCGCAACGGTCGCGTCGCGGCTGTCGACGATCTCTGCTGCGAATCCGAAGAAGGGTGCGGCTGCCTGATACAGGCGGCACAGTCCTGGATTGCCGACCAGCACGATGGTGTCGTCCGTCGGCCCGATACCGAGGTGCGCCGCATCGGCAAACTCGCTCCCGATAAGCAGCCCGCGAAGGTAGGATGCGGCATCTGAGCGATCGACGGTCCCGCGGATGACGCCAGCCCGTACGCCGAACAGCGCAGTCGTCAATCCCAGCCCATCCGATCCCTCAGCCAGCCCCTTTTGGAAAGCGTTGCCTGGGATGGCCTCGTCCGAGACAATTGAAGCCAAAAGGCCGCCCGCCGTGAGGCGGTCGAACATCTCCCCCGCCATGCTGGTGAAGAATTCGACGAGGTAACCATCCTCGATATGGGCCCATTTGGTGTGGGTGCCCGGCAGCACGATGGTCCTGCCCGATGCTTCGGCACCGCGCAGGGCAATTGCGCCAAAAATTTCCATGTCTTCGCCGCGAAGGATGTCGGGGCGGCCGTCGGCGCGGCGAACGCAGGCCAGGCCGGGCGCCAAATACACGGTGGTTGGCCCAATCTTGGTCGGTGCACAGGCAGCGGCCAGGTCGGCCAGCGAGACTGGGCATTCGAGATAGGGTCTCTCCGTCCAGCCGATATTTGATCCAATCATGCCAGTTGCGATTATTCGGGCAACGGCGGGCCAACGAGCCGTCACCTCGTCAATGACAGTAGCCATCGCTTGCCGGTCGAGGCCTACCACGCCCGACGACGAAACAAGTTGATCCTTAACAATCCCGTCTGGACCGACGAGCCATGCGCGAAAGGCACTGCTGCCCCAGTTGATTGCGATCAGACCGCCGTCACCTTCGCGTGACATGCGCCCCACCGTCGATCGGATGAACCCCGCCGGTAATCCAGTCAGCCTCGATCGAACACAAAAATGCGATCAAATGAGCTACCTCCTCTGGAGCTCCAAGACGGGCCAAGGGATGACGAAGCGCATTTTCCCGGAGTGCCTGCTGAGGATCGGGGGCATCGGCGAACGACGCTCTAAGTAACGGAGTGTCGATCGATGCAGGAGCAACGGCGTTGACCCTGACGCCGCTCGGCGCAAGTTCGACTGCGGCAGTCATCACTAAGTTTTCGAGGCCCGCCTTCGAAGCCGCGTAAGCGGCAAGAGTTGGCGTGGCAAAACGGGCATTGACCGAAGAAACCATGACAAAGCTACCTCGGCCCTTTTCGATCATGGCTGGGGCACAAGCCCGGATCAGGCGAGCCGCGCCTATGACATTGACGTCGTAAAGCCTGGCAAAGTCGGCGCTCGAGGTGGTCATCACCGATCCGGAAACACTCGCCGCGGCCGCATGAATGACGATGTCGGGCAGGCCGGTCGTCGCACGCACTTTTTCCATCGCCGCGGCAACGGAAGCGTCACTCCCCAAATCGGCGACGATGTTTGCGTTTCCCTCCTCGCTGAACGTGAGGTCGAGGACGGCAACGCGAACACCGTGATCGCGCAAGCGCCGGACCGTCGCGCGGCCGATACCGCTCGCCCCGCCCGTCACGAGAGCGATCGTATCGTCGGCAAACCTCACGCCCGTCCTCGCTTTCAGCGCAGTTAGAATTTTACGCTGATTTTGGCCTTAAACTGCCGACCATAGATCGCGTTCGTCCGCAGCGCCTCCCGAACGCCATCATAGGTCCGCTGCCGGCTGTTGAGGAGATTGTTTCCTTCGATGCTGAGCGACACGGCCTTATCGAAATCAAAGCGGATCGTCGTGGAAAGATCAGTGTATTTGTCGTTGTAGATGCCAGTCGCGGCTGCGGAAAGCCCGACCAGATACTGATCGCGCCAATTATAGGCGACCCGAACGCTCAGGGGGCCGCGCTCATAGTATCCGATCAGATTGACGTTGTTCTTCGAAAGGCCAGGAAAAGGCAGCGTGCGGCCGCTGATGTCGGTGATTGGCGTTTTCGAATCGATCAACGAATAGGTCGCCACGATACCGAAACCGTCGAACGGAGCTGGCAGGAAATAGAATGGCAACTGGGCGAGCATCTCCACGCCCTTGACCTTGGCCCCCGCCCCGTTGACGTTGCGATTGATCAGGTAATTGACGCCACCATAGCTCTCCGCACTTTGCCGCTGGACGATGAAGCTCGAAATGTCCTTGTAGAAAAGACCGAGTGAAACAAGCGCCTGCTTGCCGAAATAATATTCGATTGATCCGTCGAGCTGTTTCGCCTTGAATGGATTGAGCCCCGGTGCACCACCCGTGCCCGTGCCCGGCGACGTCTGAACCCCATTCACGAAGACGGCATTGTTGCTGAGCGTCACACCATTGTTCAGGTCTTCGGTATTGGGGAATGCGACGACCTTTGCAGCCCCGAGCCGCAGTACCAACGCCTTTCCGACCGCCAGTTTCGCAACACCCGAGGGCAACCATTCGCGGTCTTGACGCAGAAACACCGTAGGCGTCGCGCCGCCTGCGGCATTGATGATGTTCCCGATCGACGTAAGGTCACGGTCGACATAGCGAAGTCCGACGTTTCCGGTTAACTTGCTGGCGGCGAGTTCGGTCCCGAAGTTCAGCTTGCCATAGGCGTCTACGAACCGCTCCTTAACCTGAAAGGTGCCGGCAAGCGAGTTGGTGGTTGTCCCCGGACTTGTGCACTGAATATTCTGGGATATCGCAGGAATGGAAGTAAAGGCAGCGCAACCGGTAACGGTGTTGGGATTTGCCGCAAGGAAGGTTCGGGGCAGACCCATGAACCCCTGCGGCAGAAAGTTGGGATTGGCGTAGGTCGTCACGAAGTCGCCAAGCGAACTTGCCACGAGACCGCCAGCGGGCCGAATGTCGGCGCGCAAAGGGTTCTGCAGCGAGTGCAGACGGCTATAGCGCGCGCCGAATTGCAAATTGTCGAGAAAGCCGTTTCCAGTATCGACTGTCCAATCCGACCGGGCGTCGAGACTGTCCGTCTTTGCGCGGAAAAGCTGGTCGAACAGGATCGTGAATCGAAGCTGCGCAGGGTCTGTCAGGTTGATCCCGTTGATTACAAAGCTGCCATATGGCGTGTTCGTGAAATCGAAGGCGACCGTTGGCGTTATCGTCGAGATCGGTTGAAGCCGAAAATAGAGCTGTCGATAGCTCGACGTTGAGCGACCGTAAGAAACTTCGGCAGATGTCGTGATGGCGTCGCTCAAACGAACCTTGCCGCGCACAGCGGACGACCAGACATCCGAACCGACCGTTGCAAATTCGGTGTTCGTGAGAACGGCCGTCGTCGCGGCTCCCTTTAACAGGATATTATTGGGGGAATAGGTAGCTCCGCTCAGGCCCGCGGTGGGATTGAAGGAAAGCCAGTGACGGTTCCGGTCGGAATCGAGCTTCGAATAAAAAGTGTCGGCGATGATTTCGACATCGGTGCTGGGCTGCCATTGAATGGTGCCCGACAGTCCTAGCTTGCGACGACGCTCGTTGATCTCCTGCGCGCGCACATCGGCGTTACCAAAGCGGAATACTGCCGGGGTCACGGTTGCGTCAGAAAAACGCCTGTAGCCCGAGAAGGTGTCGAGGCTTTGCTGCGACAGGTCGCGCTGCGAATACGAGGCGGTTACCAAGATCCCGAGCGTCCCATCGGCGGTGCGCGTGTTAGCAATTCCGAACAGTTCGAAGCCCGGCTTCTTGGCCAGCTGATCGTATGACAAGGCGGCGCTTGCAGCGATCTGGCTCCGCGTGCCTTCAAGCGGCTTGCGCGTCTGGATATCAACGACTCCGCCGATCGACCCTGCGATCTGATCGGCACCGGCCAGCTTGGTTACCGACAGTCGCGAAATCAGCCCCGACGGAACCAGCGCCAACAGCCCGTAGGTCGAGGTGCCGAGCTGGTCGAGGCCGTTGCCTCCGCGACCGGTCGCATCGTAGATCTGACGGCCATCGAACAGAATGACGTTCTGGCGCAGTCCCCGAATCGAAATGTCGGTGCCTTCACCAATTCCGCGGTCGACTTGAACGCCGGAAACGCGCGCGAGCGATTCGGCAACATTGGTATCGGGCAATTTGCCGATATCGCCGGCTACGATGGCATCCACGAACTGCGTGGATTCTCGCTTGATATCTCGCGCGGCGGCAAGGCTGCGTCGGATACCGGTCACAACGATATCATTCGGGCCTGTTGCAACAGCAGGAGCACCTTCCGCGGGGGCCGCCGTCTTTTGCGCCATGGCCGGAGACGCTAGTGCTGTCGAAACTGCCAAAACCGCTGGCCATGAAATCCGGATCGCTGATCTCGTCATCTCGACACCCCCTGTCTACTTGCTTCTTAAATTGCGCTTCGAATGTGTCTATGGAAGCAACGAAAGCTACGCAAGACTTATTTGACTCATCATCGAGGATCCTTCTATTGCTTTACAAGCAACAGTGCGGAACTGACAGGGGCGAGTGATGGTCGATTTATCCGGTGTGTTCCCCATCATGCCCACCGTCTTCGACGTCCACGGTGAGCTTGACCGCGAGGGCATGCTCAACGTGGTCGATTACCTCGTTCGGTGCGGCGCAACCGGGGTCGTATTTCCAGGTCTTGCGAGCGAACATGACCAACTCACACGTCAGGAGCGGATCGCCACTACGCAGGCTATCGGGGAGTGGCTGGCCGGTCGTGCAACGTTCATCGTTGGAGCGAGCGCCGCAACGCCGGCCGACGCAATCACTTACGCCCGGGCCGGTGCGGAGGCGGGGGCGGTGGCGGCGATGGTTCTTACACCTTCAGCACTGGGGTCCGATGTCGAGGCGTTGACCGGGTTCTACGACGCGCTTGGTCGGCAGGCCGGGCTGCCGATCATGCTCCAGAACGCACCGGCACCGATGGGTGCCGGATTATCCCCATCTACCGTGGGGGAATTGGCCATGAAGGTTGATGTGATCCGGTTTGTCAAAGAGGAAGCAATGCCATCAGGCCAACGAATCACGGCGCTTGCCCGATATAAGACGGCGCTTGATGGCGTGTTCGGTGGAGCCGGCGCGCGCTATGTCATCGACGAATTGCGACGGGGGGCAAAAGGCACGATGCCGGCCTGCGAGATCACCGAAGTTCACGTCGCCATGCTTGCGGCGTTCGAGAGCGGCGACGAAAATCACGCTCGCCAGCTGTTCGAACGCACCTTACCGCTCCTTAGTATGCAGGCGGTATTCCGCTGGCGGCTGACGAAGGAAGTGCTCCGCCGGCGTGGCTTGATACGCTCTGCTTTCGTGCGCGCGCCCGGCCCCGAACTCGATCCGTTCGACCACCGCGAACTCGGCGTCTTGCTCGAACGGATCGCGGACCTACTGCACATCGCACCTGTCGTGGCTGAAGCCGCCCAATGAACCCCGTCGTCGCCATCGAGACATTTATTGTCACCTCGCCCCGCGACGTCCCCTATCTTGGGCCGCTCGGCCCTGGCGAAGCGATCAACGCCAAGGGATACGTAGTCAGGAAGGGCAACGGGACCCTCTACCCAACGACGGATCGGTCCGTGGCGGTCCGAATTACGGCCCGGGACGGCACCGTCGGGTGGGGAGAAACCTACGGGATTTGCGCGCCACGCGCGGTTTGCGAAATCATCGATGACCTGTTTGCCCCGGTCGTAGTCGGGACCGAGCCCGGCGACGTGGAGTCCACCTGGGACACGCTTTACGGACTGATGCGCGTGCGCGGTCATTCCAGCGGCTTCACGGTGGACGGCATTGCTGCCATCGACATCGCACTGTGGGACCTACGGGCACGCCAACTCGGCTTGCCTCTGTGGGCGGTAATCGGCGAGCGCGTCCACGACCGAATTCCCAGCTACGTTTCGGGGCTACCCGCAGGGTCGCTCCAGCAGCGGGTTGCTCTCGCCGTCCAGTGGAAAGAAAAGGGGCATCGGGCGATCAAATTCGCCGCCGTCATCAGCCACGACGGCATCGCCGAAGAGTTCGCTGCGCTTCGCAGCGCGCTTGGTCCCGACGTCGACCTGATGGCGGACCTTCACTGGAAATTTGACCCTCCAACCGCAGTGGCGCTTTCTTCGCGGCTCGCACCTTTCACCCCGCGATTCATTGAGGCCCCAGTTAGCCCCGAGGATGTAGGCGGCCTAGCCTACGTCATTGCTCACAGCGAAGTCCCGATCGCCGCTGGCGAGGAATGGAGCACCGAATATGAAGCCGCGCTTCGCCTCAATGGAGGCGGGCTTGCGTTCATCCAGCCCGAAATGGCGCACACGGGGGTCACGCAATTCTTACGGATCCTCAGATTAGCCGAGCGTGCTGGCATCGCTGTCGCGCCCCATGCCACCATTGGAACTGGCATCTTCCTGGCAGCCAGTCTGCACGCCTCGGCGACGAGCTCCGGACTGTGGCGGCACGAATGGCAGCCCTCGGTGTTCGACGGCAACTTGAAGCACTTACAGACCAGCATGGCTGCGGACTCTGAGGGTTATTTGCTTCCCGAAGGCATGGGGCTGGGTGCAACCCCGGCGGAGGCATTCTGGCGTCGCGCCGAACCCATCACGAGTTTTCCAGTGCCGTGACCCTGCGTCCCGCCAACCGGAACGCGAAGAAGGCGACGATCCAGGCGAGCGGATGTAATAAGGCCATCAACGTGAAAGCCCGGTCGAAATTACCCGAGGTTACCAGCATTCCCACTGCTTGGGTCGAGAGCAGTCCACCCAAGCCGCTTCCGGCAGCGATGACCCCGAAGACCGTCGCAACGCGACGCTGGGGGTATATATCGACGATCAATGTACTGATATTTATCTGAAACACGAGGTGCGCGAACGCCACCGTCGAGGCGATTAGGTACAGCGTTGGGAGCGCGGGGTGGGTAGCCGCAAGCGCGCCAACCGGCGCAATGGCCGCCGCCATCGCCATGGCCATGATCCGGCTCTTCTCGGGGGCGGTTCCACGCGAAACAAGGCGGCTTGAAATCATTCCGCCCCCGACACTTCCGAGGTCGGCTGCGAGATAGACCAGCCAGGCGGAGGCGGCGACAGCGGATAACGCCATTGACCGTTCGTCGGTCAAATATTTGGGGAACCAGAACAGGTAGAAATACCAGACGGGATCCGCGATAGCACGCGACAGCGCAAGCAGCCAGATTGTCGGATCAGTCAAGATCTCGCGCCACAGCGCCGGCTCGGATTCAAGCCGTTCGGCTCCAGGCACGACCTTCAATAATCCTCGGCTGACAAACATCCACCCCAGCAGCCAGACCAGGCCCGCCGCTCCCGTCGCCATGAACGCGGCCCGCCATCCGAAGGTCAGCGCAATTCCGCCGATCAGCGGCGGAGCAAGCGTTGCACCCACCATTGCCCCTGCCGTGTAGATGCCCAAGGCCAGTCCGCGTTCCCTTGGTTCGAAAAGCTCGGCGACGAGTTTCGGTCCGACGGTGTAATTGCCCGCCTCGCCCAGTCCGAGCGCAAACCGAGAAGCGCCGAGTTCGGCGGCATTTCGCACCAGTCCGGTCAACATGTTGGCAATTGACCACCAGGCGACGAACAGGCCCAAAGCCAGCCGGCTTCCAAGCCGATCGGTGATGCGTCCCGCAAGGAGATACGCAAGCGTGTAAGCCGCCAGGAACAACTGGACGACGTGCGCATATCCGATATCGGTGATTCCCAGATCTCGCTGAACCGTCGAAGCGAGGATCGAAAGTGCCTGCCGGTCCAAGTAATTGAGGACCGTCGAGCCGAACAACATCGCCAGGATCGCCCATCGAACCCCCGACCGCGGCAATCCGAGCACGATTGTCATGCCATCACTCCCCAAACCATCTGTTGCACTGATAGCAATAACGAGAGGCGATGCAATGCGTGTCGGAGGTTCAGTCGCGGATGTCCTGCGTCGCCTTGTGCAACGCTTCTACCAAGGGTTGCGTCGCGGACTCGGGTATCCACCCCGACATTGCGACGCCCGCATGGGCAGGATCGCCGGTGGTTACGGCAACGATGTGATGATCACGATCATCCGCGACGTGAACACGGGCAAAGCCTTGCGCGCGGACAGTCGCCAACAGCGCAAGCAAAGCATCAATGCCGTCCGGGAACCGCGGGATGTCTCGTCCAGCATAAAGGCTGCGTATCTCGTCGTCGTCCCGCTCCGCGAGCAGTGCGATGCCGATGCCACTCGTCGTTGCCGGAAGCAGGCCGATACGACCAAGGCCGCGCGACGCTTCGATGCCCGGCGGCGCATGGAAAAGGTAGCTTACGTTGTCGTTCCACAGAACGCCCATTGCGACGGTGTGACCAAATCGTCTTAGCTGCTCGAGTTCGGGGAGCGCGCGACGCACCAGCCCCGATGCGAAGAGGCTTTGCGCCGCAAGGACATGCATCCCCGGACCTGCCGTATATTTGCGATTAGCCGTCTGCCTAGCGATCCCGAGATAAGCGAGCGTCTTGAGCAAACGGTTCACCTTCGATGGATCCAAGGCCAGCGCGCGCGCCAGTTCCCGGCATCCTACGGGCTCGGCCGAGGATGCCAGCGCCTGCAAAGTCGCCATGCCATCAATCAAACTCTGGTTTGGCTGAGCGCTGTTTTGAGCGGACATGATATAATCCATGAAGACTTTGTATTGCCTAGAGACACATTCACCTTACAACGCAAGCCGCTAGGTCGCATCGTGAAAAGACAAGGAACTCCCGCAACGCGGCCGTTGAGCCGGAATCGAGAAATGGTCTTGATCGGAACAGAATTCAGACGATCGCTTTGAGCCACGGTTGATAGCGCATGATTCCCTTCACCCGCTCCATCGCTATCACGCTTCGATCATAGAGGTGGCCCGGCAAAACTGGACAGTGCGTTAAGTGGAGTGTCTGCCTGAAGGTGGCCTGGATGGCTGTCGAACAGGAGAGATGATG
Source organism: Sphingomonas sp. RB1R13 (assembly GCF_036663775.1). Classification (NCBI taxonomy): domain Bacteria; kingdom Pseudomonadati; phylum Pseudomonadota; class Alphaproteobacteria; order Sphingomonadales; family Sphingomonadaceae; genus Sphingomonas; species Sphingomonas sp. RB1R13. Next base: position 406,576 of record NZ_JAXOJM010000001.1, on the reverse strand, counting down.
ACGAAGCGAACGCGCCGGAACCACAGTCCGGCATTCAAGGCGAGAGTGGCGCTGGCAGCCGTGAAGGGCGAGAAGACGCTGGCCGAGTTGGCGCAGCAGTTCGACGTTCACCCGAACCAGATCACGACCTGGCGCTCGCAGCTTCTGGAAGGCGCCGCCGGTGTTTTCGGATCAGACGTGCGAACTGGACCTGCGGAGCCGATGATCGACGTGAAAACGCTGCACGCCAAGATCGGCGAGTTGACGTTGGTGAATGATTTTTGTCCGGGGCGCTCGGCAAGGCGGGACTGTTGCCGAGCGCAAAACGATGATCGACCGTGTCCACGCGCTGCCGATTGCCCCGCAGGCGCGGGAGCTGGGGATCAGCCGCGGCAGTGTTTATTATATGCCAAGGCCGGTGCCGGCGTCCGATCTTGCCATCATGCGGCGGATCGACGAGCTGCACATGGACTTTGCGTTCGCTGGCAGCCGGATGTTGCGCGATCTGCTTGGAGCCGAAGGCGTCAAGGTCGGCTGCCTGCATGTTGCCACGCTGATGAAGAAGATGGGCGTGGCGGCGATCTACCGGCGGCCGAACACGTCGAAGCCGGAGCCGGGCCACAAGATCTATCCGTATCTGCTGCGCAAGCTGGCGGTGACGCGGCCCAACCAGGTCTGGGCCACGGACATAACCTATATCCCGATGGCGCGCGGGTTCGTATACTTCGTCGCATCGTTGACTGGTTCAGCCGGCGGGTGCTGGCCTGGCGGCTGTCGATCACGCTGACGACGGACTTTTGCATCGAGGCTTTGGAGGAAGCGCTGGCGCGCTTCGGCAAGCCCGACATCTTCAATACCGACCAGGGCAGTCAGTTCACGAGTATCGGCTTCACCTCTGTCCTCCAACGCGAGAAGATTGCGATCAGCATGGACGGCAGGAGCGCCTGGCGGGACAATGTGTTTGTTGAGCGCCTGTGGCGCTCGGTCAAATACGAGGAGGTCTATCTGCGGGCTAAATGCCTCGGTCAGCGATGCCCGCTCGTCGATCGGCCGGTATCTGACGTTCTACAATACCCGACGGCCGCATTCTTCACTTGACCGCAAGACACCCGATCAGGCCTACTTCAACCAACCGCTCCTCGCAGCGGCATGAAACCGGCAGACGCTCCACTTAACAAACGCGCGAGCCTGTTCAAACAAACCGAGCCACCTCTCTCGACTATCTAGCCGGAAAGCCGACCGGCGGCTTTCGGGAATTGACTGTCGATGTCGGAACGACGGGGACTGGGCGCACTCCGGCCGAGCCACGACAGGAGCTTGCGCTCGGGCCGCGATACCGATGACGGTCACTCAACGGAAGGCCCGGATCTGCCTTTCCCGATGACCCAACTCACTCCACCGTCTCGAATGACGCCGGCAACAGACTTACCCACGTGACGCTCAAGAATGGGCCGCCACGGAACCAGCGAGAACTCGCGAGACTTTTCGATCAGTGCGAAGCGGCCGCTTGCCAGGTCTATCCGTCGCCTGAATACACCGTCGATCCGATCACCCTGCCGCGCTTCCTCGAACGGCTTGCCAAGCTCTTCCGAGAGCCGCTTCCCCATCATCAAAAGCTCGCGTTGCTGGAGCGTAGACAGCATGTCGGGGCGATAGGTCATTCGTCCGCTGACTTGCTCGGCTAGCTCGTGCTCGATCAGCCACGCCTGCCGGGACATCTGAGCGGAACGGATTTCGCGACCGAACCCCGCGTCGCGAACCGGTAGAGGCTCGGCTGAGGTCAACTCGCGATCGAGCCAAGTAGCCGCGTTCATGGTCCTAAGCCTATCAAGCGGAACGCTGGACAGGACTTCGACAGTCACGGGCCGATCGACCGTAAGCCTAGCTTCGAATGCGGACGCGCGTTCGAGATGATCCGGTCCAATGACCCAGCGTCCGTCGGGTTCACGGTCGACGCTGCGCATAATCCGCCGCAACGCCTCAAGTCGGCGGACATGCGTTTCGGCGAACGCCTCGCTTGCGTTAGGGTCGAAGCGAAGGTGAGCGTCGATTGTGTAGTTGCCGTCATTCGCCGCTGCGACCGCAGCAATTGTTCGATCAACCTCACGCACACCTCGCGGTGAGCCCACGACACGTATAATCGCGTCCTGAAGCAGAGGTTCGACCGCATCGCCCTTGCCGATGCCGATGTAGTGGCTGCGCCCATCGATCCCGTCGACGACCAGATAATGGCGATCATTAAGTTCATCGGCGAGGCCACGCGCGACGACGCGGCCCACGATCGGCTGCATTTCGCTGCTGTCCTCGATGACCTGGTCGGCGGCGGCGCGCTCGGGAAGGCGGGCACTCAGTTCACGCTGCATCGTGCGGATGATGTCGCCGCGCTCGCCCATCCGGCGGAGCGTATCCTCAAGGCTGTCAGCAAGCTGCCACCGACCACCGCCTCGGTAATCCGCGAGGCCAAGTCGTTCGAGGGTCTTGAGTCGACCAGCGCGAAGCGATTGTTGTAGCGGATCGCGGTCAGCCGACGACACCATCCTATCACCATCCATGGCACGAACGAGCCGGCGATCGATCGCGGTCAGGCGTTCCTGGCCAACATCGTGGCGCAAACGCTCTTCGATCTCGAGGTCGGTGCGCGGTCCGAGGTCGAGACTCACGAGGGCACACGCGCGCTCGCGGAATCCGTGGGCAATATACTCGTGGGCGATGATCAGATTTTCGCCGCGATCATCCTTGCCGCGGAGCATGATGTGCGAGTGTGGATGACCGGTGTCGCGATGGTCGGCGGCAACCCAATCGAGCTTGGTCCCCAGATCCTCTTCCATCTGCGTCATTAGCCGCCGCACGAATGGTTTAAGGTCGGGATATTCATCGCCGTCCTCCGCCGATACAATGAAACGGAACTGGTGACGATCGCCGCTGCCACGCTCGACGAAGGCCGCGCCATCGGCGACGTCGCGATCAGCCGAGTAGAGGCCGGCAGGTGCTCCGTCGGGTGTGGCGCTGTCACGCTGGATATAGCGCAGGTGGGCGCGACTCGCCGAGACCCCTTTCGTGCCTAGCTTGACTAGCCGCGCCTTGATAACGACGCGACGGCTGCGGAGACCGGAATGGCGATCGCCGCCGCGCAGCACTCGGCCGACGCTCGCGCCTCGCCCAATCCGACTGCCGTCGAAACGGCGTGATCTGACGCCGGTAGACGCGCCCGTCCGCGCTGTCGCAGCGACAATCCGGCCAAGGAATTTCCGAGTGCGCTTGCCGCTCGGCCCGCTAGCGCGAAGGCGGCCAAGGCGAGGCTTGAACTCGTCGTCCGTCATGGCAGGAGCACGCCAACGAGCGCTCGCGTGGCGGCGGCTCGACGATAAGAGGAGGACCTAGGGCGTTGCTCGCGATCTGCGCGGGAAAGCGCCGGATTACTGCCATTCCTATTCGACCTATCTCCCTCAAGCGAGACCCTGTCTCGCGATAAAAAGATGTGCAGACAGACACTTAGCAGGGCCAGCGAGGCACTGCCTTTATCTTGCATTCTTATTTGGGGTCGTTTTTCTGCAAGTCTTCGCCATCGCCATTCTCCCTTTTTACCAGTCAAGGCCGTAGTAATCCACGCCCACTTCAAAGGTCGCTCGCAGTCGTCGAGATCAGATACGCCGTGCATTCTTCCGTGCTCATCGAGGGCAGTTTTAGGTGGCACGAAGCCAGCGTTCGAACCCTCGAGGCACATGTCGCTATCGGAGTCACGGGGCAGCATCACAGGCAATACGGCGTGGTCCGGCGTGGCCGGCCACAGGCAAGATACCGTGCTTCCCGTCTTCCTGGTCTGTATCATCGCTCATCCGCTTGCGCGGATCTCCTCAGCTTGTTGAACCGCTCACCGGCGGCGTGAACAGGTGATCATCATCCTCATGACCGCGCGTAACTCAGGCGCTTTTCCTTGGCGGTGACCCATGTTGCTACCTGCTCTGCGGTCGCATCGAGATCGCCGACATAGAAGGTCCCGTCGCGCCACATCGCGTGCATCACGACCGCCAGCTTGCGCGCAACCGCGACGCGAGCCTTGGCATGACACTTGGTCTGGGCCAGCTTGAGACCCCAGCTTTTGATCGTATCGCTGCCCTTGAAGCGCGTCAGCATCGCCGACGCAGCCTCGTACAACGCGCGGCGAACATCTGGATCGCCGGCCTTGCTGATGCGACCCTTGATGTCGATCGAGGTGCCCGACTGCCATCGTTTGGAGGTCAGGCCGAAGTAGGCCGCGACGTCGCGCGAGCGCCGGAACCGTGTCGGATCCTCGATCGCGGTGCTGAAGCTGAGCGCGGTGACAGGCCCCACGCCGGGGATTGCCATCAGGCGGCGACACAGCTCGTCCCGCATCGTGATCTGCACGACCAGCTTGTTCAGCGCGAGGTATTCGACCCACAGTGCCGACCGGGCGCGGAGCATCGCTTCCATCAGTCCCAGCGTCATTGGATCGCCCTCGACCGCCTTCAGGACGGCGCGTTCGAAGCCGCCGCGGCCGACCTTCCCAAGCTTGATCCCGAACACCTTGAGCGAGTGACGGACGCTGTTTTCGAGGTCGAGGAACTTGCGTTTGAGGTTGCGGCGCTGGCTCAGCAGCAGTCGTAACCGGTGGCAGGCCGCGCTCTTCACATGCGCCTCCCGGAACCACCCCGTGCGCATGAGATGGGCGATTCCGAGCGCGTCAGCCGCGTCGGTCTTGTTGCGCTGCGCGGCCATCGCTGCACGAACGTGGCGCGTTTCCATGCAGATAACTGGTACTCCGAGCGCGAGCAGCTCGGCGTGCAGCCACGGAGTCAGTGATCCGGCTTCATGGCCGACGCGTCGCATTCGGTCGGCGAACTTCTCCAGGGCCTGACCGATCATCGCGGGATCGGTTGTGACCGACGTGCGCATCACGACATCGCCGCCGTCGGTGACGACGCAGATGGCGGTCTCGTCGATCGACACATCGAGGCCTGCAAAATACTCCATTTGACGGCTCCTTCGCTTGCGTTTTGCCACCGCAAGCGTCGGCCCAGAGGTAGAGTCGACGCAAGGAACCAGTGCGTCACTCGGCTTGGACTGGGCCGCCCGGTCGTCCGCCAAGTCACGCCCAAATACAGCGGCAATCCCTTCTCTCCCTCCATTTCTCCCCCATCCTCGCCAACCAAACAAGAATTGGCATCAGTTTCCCCCCGCCATTTCGCCGTCGGAGTACCGTCCAAAAGGGGCGCTATCGAACGTCCCTTTCGCTGCCGCTCGCCCATAGAATAGGCGCCGCCAGACCTCAGATTCGGGGTTGCTGCGCTTCGCTTTTCAGTCATTGGTGGGGCCGTTCGATCGCGAATATGCCGTTGTTCTGAGCTGGATTTCGCCCTGTCGGTGTCGCGTTCGTTAGGTCGCGCCGAAGCACGAACATCAGTTCGCGCGGCTGGGTCTGCGGGGTGATTGCGGTTGCCGTTGCTCGCCCCGTGACCGTATTGAGATAGGCTACCGTCTCGGCTGGCAGCCGCTGCCGCCGCGCAAGATAGGCCGCGTAGCGTGCCGGTCCAGCGTTGTAGGCGGCGATCATGCCAGGGTAGCCAAAACGTGTCCCGAGCTTGCGCAGGTAGGCAGTCCCAGCAAGGATATTGTCGCGTGGGTCATGAGGATTGGGCCCAAGTCGAAGCTCGGATCGAAGCTCGGCCCACGTCCCGGGCATCAACTGCATGAGCCCCATCGCGCCCGCCCGGCTGGCGATCGGGCGGCCGTTGAGCGTCGTTCGTCCGCCGCTTTCTGCGCGAATGACCGACGCGATAATGCTTTGGGAGACGCCGAACCGTTGCGACGCCTCGGCGATTAGCGGCTGCCACCGGCCAACCGACGACGGTCCAGCTGGGGCGTCACCGACCAACGCGACGGCCATGGCCAGGCTCAGCGCTGCCATAACAACACCGCCTTGCCATGGATCGCCTCGTTCGCGACCGGCCCGAAATAACGGCTGTCGAATGACCTGGCCGGGCGATTGAGGAGCAGAAACTGGCCCGCTCGGAGTCGACGACAGCCGTTCCACCAAGGCATTAAGCGGCCCTCGGCGTCACGCTTGCGCCGATGCGCAAGGGTCAGCCCATTGACGATAATGCGCGTTCGCATCGCGCACACCCGGCTCCCTTGCATGGCTGCGATGCGCTTCACGAGAGGCACGCCGGAGGGCAGATAACCGCGCATCGCGGCGAGCTTGCGGACACCCGCCGGTGTCCGCACGGCGACCATATCGCCGATCTCCAGCGACGTTCCCGGAGTGATCAGGTAGAGCCCGACCGGGGCGCTGGCGCTCGCATTCCACAGCAAGCGGACCTTCGGCGGATGAGCAATCGTGCCGAGCAGGATGCCGATCCCGAGACCGATGAGCGAAGCGCGAATAAGCAGAGAGCGATGCCTGGAGAAAATCTGAATGCCCGGTTCGGCGGGCGGGAGACCGCCCTCTTCTGCCGCCTCAAACACGTGACTGATCCACGCCGCGCACGTCGCGCGACCAGGTGTCGAGGTCGTCGATGTGGTAGCGGACGAAGCGGCAGTGGCGGCGAAACGGCGGGCCGCCGTCGCTGCTGCGCATCATCTGGAGCGTGCGGGGGCTTAACCCCAGATAGAAGGCGGCTTGCTCGGTATTAAGAAACGGGCTGCCCTTCTTGGCGCGCTGGGCGCGGTCGAAATCGTCTTCCATGGATCCTCGGCGTGTTTGGCGGAGGGCACCACGCCGTCCGCTGCGCCGGGAATGGCCGCGCCCGACGGTCGCCGGGAGGCTCGCAAATCGACCCTCCCGATTTGCGATCCGGGTCGACTTGACCTGATGGAAAAGGCCCCGCCGCGCATCGCGCGGCGGGGTGATCCGAGGCTCAGCGGGACCAGATCAGCGCCTGCTCGCCGCCCTCGCCTTCGATCAGCGAGGCGTAGATCGGACCCGGGAAGCTGGGGTCATCGAGCTTGAGAGAGAGGTAGTCGCGGCCCTCGCGCGAGGTCTTCTTCCACGCCGCGCCGAACTCGACGGCGGCGTTGAACACGCGGTAGTCGGGGGCCTTGTCATTCTCCTTTTCGGACGGGCGGATAGTCGCTTTGACGTTGAGGGTGAGGGTGCGGATGGTGCCGGCGAGCATGCCATTGTCGCCGCTGGTGAAGGTTCCGATCTGTGCCATGATGTTATTCCTTGTGCTGGTCGCGACCGCCTGATGCGGCCTCGATGGCGCCTTGAGGCGCTGCGGCGGTCGGCCCGCACCCGTAGGGCCGAAGCGCAGCGGAGGACGGCGGCGGACGGGGTTTTTGCTGCGCGAGGAGCCGCAAAGCGGCGGGGAAAAAGCTCGTCGGCCGCCGTTGCGGGCATGAGGCCGGGGCGCGAAGCGCCCGAACCGCAGCGCCAGGCCAGCCAATCGACGAGGCCGTGAGGGCGGTTGTGAGCAGTGAAGTGACCCTAAGCCCGCGCTGATCGGGATACCGCGCCATGGTCAAAATTGCTTGCGCTTTACGCCAGGCTGTCCCTTCGACGCGAAGCGCACTGGCCATGAAGAAGGAATGAAGTGCAGGCAACCGCCACGCGTTCAGCTTATCGCTGGACTGCGCCGGAAGAACTCAAGCGCCTCGGAGAGCCACGAATATCTCCAACCGACGTCATCACGAAAAAGCGCGGTCACGATCGTGTAACGAGACGGTGGCGTAACAAGGCTCGTTGTCGATCTGTTCTCGCGAGTCGGCAATCGGCATCCCGCATGCCCGCGAACGACCGGGGGGTCAGCCATGTCGTCGAACAATGTCGAATATTATCGTAAGCGTGCGAGTGACGAACGGCGTTTGGCGCTGGCGGCGAGCCAGCAAAATGTCGCCGCGATTCACGAGGAACTGGCGAATCAGTATCAGGCGCTGGTCGATCAAGCCGAGCTGCGGCCGAAGCTGCGGATCGATTTCGCGGGCATCTCATCCTCAGATCAATCCGCCGCGTAAGCGGCAAAATTTCAACAATCAAAGCCGCGCGCCGTTGCCCGAAGGCGACGGCGCGCGGCGATTTTTCGAGCGACAAACGGGCGGCGGCGCATGCCACCGCCCGCATCGTCATGCGGCTGCAAGCGTCTCTTCGTGCGCGTCCTCGCCAGCGGGATCGGCCTCCGCCTCGATCACTGCCGCGACCTCTTGCACCTCCTCTGGCAATGTTGCGGCCTCGAATAAGGGTGCAACCTGGAGGGCATGGCTGACCGTCCGGAACCCGCCCCGGTCGGTGTAGGCAGCGGGCGGAAACGCCATCCAGCGCGGCAACCATGCCCGCTGGGGCCGACCGTTGGTCCCATCGATGAAGTCACGGACCAGCTGCTTTTGCGCCTTTACCTTCTCGCCAGCGTTCGCGCTGGCGACCGCCTCGCCGCCGATGTCGGCGAGCAGCGCATTGACGATGGCCTTGTCGCGGATCAGCTCGAAGAAGGCTGCATCGGGCTGCCACAGCGCAGCAATATCGACCCCGAGGTGAAGCCCGACCGCCTCGACGACCATGCTGCCCGCCTCAAGGCTCTCGCCCATCGCGACCGCGATCACATCGAGGATTTGCGCTTCGGTCAGGGTCAACAGCTTGGCGAACAGCTCCGCCGTGGCGTAGCCATCGCCGAACCTCCCGACCACCGTTGCCGCGTCCGGATCGAAGTCGAGCATGGCCAGTACAGCGCGCCGCTTAGCATCGAACGCCGCTTCGGCGGGGGCATTCTCGATGCTTTCGGCGATCATGTCATTGCCGCTTCGCTGCGGCTCGGCTTGGACCCGGAACAGGTGCGACCCGGCAATGACATGCGCGACCATCAGCCGAAGCGCAGCGCCGTGATGATCGGTCAGCGTAGCGCGTACCGCCGCATGTCGGTGCAAGTCGACATAGGTCTGCATGCTGCTGCTGACCTCGGGGCGGGCGGGCTTGATCAGCTCGACCTCGCTCTCGCCACGCGCGGCGCGGCGCGCCTTCTCCGCCTCGCGGCGGCTGACATAGCCTTCGTGTAACGCGACCTCGCCGCGATGCGAGATGGCAATATAGACCTTGCCGCCTTTCGACTTGGCGGTCTTCTCATGCTCCCACGACTGGAAATAGTCGTGCGGCCCGAGGATCACGACCTCGCTCCACCCGGCCTCAAGATAGGCCAGTCGCCGCGCCTCAACCGCCGCGCGCTGGGCTTCCCAAAACGCGTTGGCGTCGGCAAAATAGCCTGCATCGCCGAACAGGTCAGCGACGATCTGGCCGGTGAAAGAGGCAAGGTCGAACAGCGCGACGCCGGTAGCGATGGGCTGGCCCCCGAACAGCCATTGCTTCAAACTATGACCGGTCGGGGCATAGGCGTCCTTGTCATTCAACAGCGCCAGCCACTCCTTCTGCTGCGCCTTGCTCGCCATTGTCAGATGGCGGACGCTAGCCGGATCGATCTCGTCGCGGGCATAGGCTTCCCTGATCTTGGGCAGGAGATTGCCGAGCGCCAGCGTGCGGCGAACCTGCACTTCCTCCATTCCGAAGGTCGCGGCGATATGCTCGGGGCGGCGTCCTTCCTTGGTGACGAGCCGGGTGAACGTCTCCCATTGTTCGACCTCGTGGGCGTCCAATCGCGCGACATTCTCGATCAGCGAGGCTTCGAGCGCGGCGGCATCGTCGCCCGGCTCCATCACCGCGCAGGGCAGCGGATCGCCGCTGCCGCCCTCGTCGGCAACCGCCTTGGCGGCGAAGAAGCGTCGGCGACCGGCGACGATCTCATAGGTATCGGGCGAGCCGTTGGCGCGAACGAGCAACGGCACAAGCACGCCACGCGCGCGGACGGAGGGGAGGATATCGCTTATCTCGGGCAGCTTTTTTGAGGCGCGCATGTTGGCGGGCGAGATCGACAGATGGTCGAGGGCGATGTGGGCAAGTTGCATGATGAGTTCCTTTCTTGGGATTGCCTCCGCTCGAAGACTGGGCCGAGCGCCGGGAGGCGCGGCGCGCGGCCCAAACCGGTTTTCAGGGTGGCGGCTGGCGTTCGGGGTCAGTGCGCTGCGCGCGCCCGCTGATCCCGAACAGGTCGAGCTGGTTGCGCGCGGCCATGTCGAACAGGCCAAGGTCGAGCGGCTTTTGCGGGCGGGTCGGCAGCAAGGGCGCGGCCATCCGCGCCTGCAACCGGTCGCGCATCGTGATCGGCACGACGCCGGGGACAAGTCGCTGCTCGCCGACGGGCGTCGGTTCGGACAGGTGCGCGGACGCGATTGGAAGGGGCGATGCGGTCACGATGCCAGCTCCATGCGCTCGGCTTCGGCGACTGCCGGGGCGGCGATTGCGGCCTGATTGTCCTGCGGAGCGTCGGGCTGGAATGCCAGCAGATAGTCGGCGGCGCGGCTGGCGTGGCTCGCAGCGCGAAAGATCGCGCGCGGATCGGCGCGCAACACCTCAAGCCACGAGGCCAGATAGTCGGCATGGCGAACGGTCGGCACGATCCCGAGCGCGGCGCAGAGATAGGCGGAGGCCAGTTCGGCGCATAGTTCTTCGCGGGCATAGTCCGCCGACCCGAACGGGTGTGACTGATCACGGCCAAGACGCGAGTGATGCCCGGTCCAGTGGCCAAGCTCGTGCAGCGCGGTGCGGTAATAATCGATCTGGTGATGGAAGGCAGGCTGCGGCGGAACCTGCACATAATCCGCGCCCGGTGCGTAATAGGCCTTGGCTCCGCCGATGCGGAAGTCCGCTCGGCAAGCGACTATCAGCGCCTCGGCAATCGGCATCGTCTCGCACTCGGGAAGCGGCGGCGCGGCAATGGCGAGACGCTCGGGCAAGCCATCGCACTGGTCGATGTTGAACAGGGCGAAGCGCTTGAGGAAAGGGATCGTGCGGGGATCGTCGCCCTCGCTCCGCGCCCGTTCGCGCTCGTTCTCGGGGGTAAAGCAGTCGGCATAAACGACCGTCACGCCGCGCTCGCCTTTGCGGACGCACCCACCTGCGTCGAGCGCCTGGGCGAAGGTCAGCCAGCCTTGCGAGGCATGACCGCGCTCGATCACTGCGCCCCACAGCAAGAGAATATTGATCCCCGAATAGCGTCGCCCGGTGACGGCATTGCACGGCAGGCCCGGCGCGGCGGTCGCGCTGCTCCACGGTTGGACCCACGGGAACCGTCCCGCCTCCAGCTCGGCAATTATGCGCGCTGTGACCTCGGCATACAGCGAAACGCGCGGCTGCTCGCTTTCAGCGCGTGCCCCGCGAGCGCCTCTTCCGCCTCGCGCCCGGCCTTTGCCCGCACCCGCGCGCGAAGTGCGCATTGTCCCGTCGTGACGCATCGGTCCTTCCTTTCAAATCTCACACCGGACCCCGGAGAAGCGGGGTGGGCGGCGACTGGCGACCTGGAAGGTCCGCATTGAGCGGACGGCGGCACCGGAACGGCCGCAACGCAGTGGAGGACTGGCGCGAAGCGCCGGTTGCCGCTGGCCGCGGCGGACCTAGAGGGGAGCGCCGGCCAACCCGCTTGTCCGGGTCCGGCAATAATAGCGCCGCGCCGCGCAAGCGGCGCGTCCATGTCAGGGACCGAGGGTCCCGTCGCGCCATGCGATCGTCACCCGTAGGGCCGGGACGCTCCGCGGCCTGGCATGGTAGAGCGCGGTCGCGCGTCAGCGCGAGGCGTCGGACCTCAGGTCATGCGAGCCACGAAGCAAATCGAGATAACCGCCGCCGATCATCCCATTCGCATCGCGCAGCAGACGCTGGACGCGCAGTCGGAGAAAGTCGGATCGTGTTCGCCATTCTCCGACCACATCGGGACCGAACAGCACCCCGGCGATGTCGCGTTGCGAGGCGCCCAAGGTACTTAAATCATGTGCCCGGAGCATCATTACCCACCGCTCGGCCTTGGGTTCACGCGGATGAAGGCGACGCGAAAACCGGCCGAGACGGTGCAACGCCAACAATCGCTGCAGGGTCAACATCTGCGCTTCGGAGTTTTCGAAGCCCGCGAGCCGATAGTGAAGTTTGACGGAACCTTGGAGCAGTGTCCCCGACACGACATCGAGCCGGATGCGCTTCATTCCGTCGGATATCGACAGATGCTCCGAGCCGGACGTCCCGACGATCGTCGTAGTGGGAATAGTCAGTCGATCAATGCGGAAGGCATCGGAATGGTCCGGAGCGATCGGCTCGGCAGCACAGGAAACAACAGAATGATCGACCGTGGCGCTCCAGACGACATGGTTGGAAATCGCGTGCGAGGGCGCTGCCTCAGCCATAGTGAAGTCCCCAGCGCAGCAAGCTACATTCCATCGCTGTCTCAGAGTGAATAACGATGACTGAGCTGGTCGCAGTACGCGCTATTGTCGTTAGTGCAGGGAACGTAAAATCCGGATTGCGGCGAAGCCATTCCCACGCCCAACCGGCCCTATCCAGTTCACGCAGATGCCCATAACTCGACGTCAGACTGGCGGAGTGGGCGACAGAAACCCGCAAATCTGACGACACGCTCGTTCCTCCAATTCAGGAGGCGACCAACAAGATCGACTCCGACTAGAACGAAAAATGAAGTTGCAGGGTAATTCCTATTTTAATCCAACAAAACGACGATGCGCTCATTTTGTCGGATTTATGCGCGTGGGATGAGCGGGCATACGGTCCGTTAGCGGAGGCGGCGCCCTACCCAGACGACTCGCCCGATGATGTCGACGTCAGCCAGCTCGCAGTCCGGCCAACTAGGATAGCTGTCATTGTCGCTCTGGATGATGATCCGCCGGGATGCCGGACTAGGAGCAATACGTTTCACGAGAAGAACATCGTCGCGGCGCAGAACGTAGATCCCATCGCGCAGCCGCTCGACGCCGTCGCCGGCGTCGACGAGAATATCGTCTCCGTCCGAAAGCGTCGGTGTCATCGAGTCGCCCTGAACTTTGATCACCGACAAGTCACTCGACTTGCTCCGAGACACACGTCGAAGCCACCTCTCGTCAAACCCGATATGAGCGTTTTCGCTCTCGCTGTCGTTGAACGCGCCAGGCCCCGCAGAAGCGTCGACGTTGAGACGGGGCACCGGGATGAGGGACGAAGAGGTTCGTGAAGCATCACTTGAATCGTGCCCCGGACCGCCCAGTTCGACTTCCGATATCCCGAAATAGCGAGCGAGGGTGTGACGATCGCTCTCGCTCAGCCGCTTGGGTACGCCCCGCCGGATAAACTGCTGAATATAGGCGGAGTTTCGCCCGATCAGCCGCGACAGGCTGGCATAATCCTCGCGGCGCTCCTGGATCAGGCGCTCAAGCACGGCTCGTTGATCGACGTTTGTCATATCCAGAACATAGGACGGACATTTACCCTAGACAAGTAGGAATTGACTAACGATCATAGGGCTTGATCGAGTCGAGGTTGTTATGCTGCTGCACCGCGTTGAAAAGTATCTCCGGGCCACTCGGACTCCACCCACTCGCTTCGGCCGCGAGGTGTTAGGAGATTCGCGCTTCGTATTCGATCTTAGGTGCGGACGCGACCCGCGACCATCGACCGTTCAAAAAGTAAGTTCATTTCTTGACAAAAACCCGATCTGACTAACGACCTGATTATGACGATGGCTACCCGATGCCGGCACAGACGGCCGAAGGCGGAGGGCCATACGCGAGACTTTCCCAGGTAGTCTCAACTTCCGTGAGGTGCGCCATTGCGCCGCATGCACTGAGGGTAGAGTGAAGTGCAGAACTTTGTTCGCCTCTCTTCCACCGATTACACCAGCCTAGGCAAGGGCACTTTTGGTTTGTACACTTATCGGAGCGCGATTGACGCTGAGAAAGCCTGGGTCGGCGAACGTATCGAAATGATCCTGATTGCCAGTGATGGACCGAGCAATGAGGCTTCCAATTGATGGAGCAAGTTTAAATCCATGCCCGCTGCAGCCATTCGCAGCATAGAAGCCCGACAAGGCCGTCTCGCCAACGATCGGATGAACGTCTGTCTCGTTGATAGTATAGAGCCCGCTGTAGCCTTTTACTCCACGAATCGGGAGAGCTGGGAAGCGGTGGGACAATGCATGGAGTTTCGCAGCCACAAACTGTTGATCGACACCTCGATCGAACAGGTCGGGGTCACCAATCTTGTCCTGTTCGTCGGCTTCAAGCACCGAACCGACAATGATTTGCTGGCTGCCTAACTGTTCGCGAAAGTAAATTCCGCTCGTTAGGTCGGCACAAATTGGTAGCTGATTGTGATAGGCAGACGGGCAGTCAATATGGACGATCTGGATACGGGTAGGAGCGAGCGGCCAAGTCGCCAATCCAAGGTCCTTGAATAGATCGTCGCACCACGGCCCAGCGGCATTCACGACGACACCGGCGCACAGAGTCGTTCCGTCCTTGAGGAGCACGCCAGTGGCCCGCCCCCCCTCACTCTGCACTTGCGTGGCCTTGCAACCAAACTGCACTTTCCCGCCGCGCGCACGAACTGCTTCGAGCAGATCGGCCGCCGCGGCCATGGGGTCCATGTAGCCAGCATCTTCTTCAAGTAGGTGCACTCCGCCGCCCTCGCAGCAGTGGTCGGCACCGGTTTCTAGGTCCGGGGAACGGATACAGCGGCTCATCAGAGGAAAGCGGCTCGCGAGCGCCGTATCGTCTAGTACCGACGCGCTTACGCCAAGCCGCATGAGCCGGGCCGCTTCGGGCTCGGCCCAGCTACGCCCGTATGGAGTGAACCAGAGATTGCCCTGGCGATGATAGGTGCCGGCAGGTGAGGTGAGGCCCAGGAATTCACTCCAATTGCGATAAGCGGCGACCCCGTCGCGTGCCAGCAGCACCATCTCGTCGTTCGAATAGCGGAACCGGCAGACGGCGGACGAGGCACCGGTCGATCCCTCGCCGAGCCCCGCTCCCTTCTCGAGCACCAGAACATCGAGGCTGGAGCGGCGCAGTATCTGGTGCGCGATGCTCAGCCCGACGATCCCCGCGCCAACGATGATGACGTCGGCCTGATTTTTCACTTTAGTCCCGATCGATGAGTTACCAGTGAAGTTCAGTACTGGATTCGCATGCCGAACCCCAGCGTTCGCGGGCGAGTGCGGATGGGTTCGAAGAATGCACCAAAGGCAGGGTTGATGATCTTGTTCTCATCAAAAATATTGTTCGCGAAAACATACAGTTCTGCATTGCGCACATTAATCCCGGCACGCGCGTTCGCAATCACTCGGGACTCGGAGAAGAACACCGGCTGAAGGCCCAACGGCTCGAAGTTGCGCAGGATGATCGAGGCTTTGCGTGTGTAACCGGCGTCCGCGTGGAAAACCAAGCCAAGCCCTTCGCGCAACTGTGGCGTGTAATCGATGGATGTGGACCAGGTCCAGCGGGGCACCTGGTCCAGCGGATCGCCGGGACGGCGGTCCGGCGAAAGAGTCTTGTACTTCACATCGTTCCAGCCAATTGTAGCACTCAGGCTGAGATCGCGTCGTGGCTTCGCAATTAGCGTAAAATCCGACCCAAAGCCGTTGGCCTTACCGGCATTGCGAGTCCCGGCGAGGGTGGCGCCCGACTGGATGATGGTTGCCTGAATACCCTTGTAGTCGTTGTAATAAACTGCAGCCTCAATGAGGATGCGATTATTCATCAGGCCCTGGCGAGTTCCTACCTCGTAGCTCCAGAGCTTTTCGGGGCCGAAAGTCGCCGGGGTCGTCGGGTCGACTACCTGATTAAAACCGCCGCTGCGGAAACCCTTGGCGGCATTGGCGTAAATAATTCCGTTTTTTGACGTTTTGAATGTGATGTCGGCTCTGGGATTGAAGCTATGGAATGCGCCCGATGCCTGCGCAATGCTCGGCGGAACGGGAAAGCCAATTAGAGTGAAAACGCTGTCGACCGAGCGCCGGTCGCGGAAGAAACGCCCGCCGACCCCGATGTTGAGACGGTCCGTAATGTCGTAGTTTAGGTTTCCGAAGAGTGCCCAAACCTTCGACCGTGTAGCAGAGTTCAGGTTGAACACCACGCCAAGCGCGCTGGCCGGTAGCCCGGGAACGAGCGACTCTCCGTTGCCATCGATTTTGCTGCTCGTCTTGGCATCGGAATAGCTGGCGCCGACCAGATACTGGAGCGGGCCATGCCCGTTGGAGGACAGCCTGACTTCCTGAGCGAAACGCTTGAATCGGCCGCGCGTATCAGTGACCGCCGTGCGAAGCAGCGGCGCGCCGAACAGCTGATTGAAGAAGCGCCCAGAGTCATCGACGCTACGCGACTTTTGATCGAGGTAGCCGGTCGAGCTGAGGAGCGTGACAGGGCCAAAGTCATAGGAAGCGACTAGATTGGACAGGGCGTAGCGTTGAGATATTGGCGACGGCACGATTTGCTCAGTCGTGCGATTTTTTAGGCTGTAATTTTTCACGTCCTGATCCGACTTATGATACAGACCGAGTAGCGAAATCGATAGGGCGGCGGTTGGGCGGATCAGCAATTTGCCGCGGACGACGGTCGTATCCTGGTCGTTTCCATTCTTGCCAAAAGTGGCGTCGGCGTAGCCTGGCACGGTCTCGCGGGCGGCCGCGATACGCAGGCCGACCTCATTGGTAACCAGCGGCAGGTTCAAAACGCCTTCGGTGCGGAAGCCGATTTCGCCATCTTTCACTGACGAGATTTCATTCACGAATTCGCCGGACGTCCGGTCGAGCTTGGGGGATGCTGTAACGTAGCGGATCGTTCCGCCCATCGAGCCCTCGCCGTAAAGCGCGGGCTGCGGGCCTCGGAGCACCTCGACCCGATCCATATCGAGCAGACGAATTTCGGCCGAGCCGGACGCTCCCTCACTATTGACGGAGAATTCGTCGATATAGTTCCCCACCGTCGGCAGGCCGAGATATTGAGAAATGCCGCGCAGCTGGATCCGCTGCGATCCGGGTCCGATATCGACGATGCGCAGGCCCGGGACCGACGCCTGAAGTTCGCTCAAGGTCGTGACGCCACGATTGGCAATATCCTTGGCAGTGAAGGTTGAAATCGAAATAGGCACATCGATCAGCCGCTGCGCCCGGCGCTGCGCGGTGACCACGATATCCCCTGGCGCGCGGTCGCCATTGTCTTGCGTCGTGCCGTCAGCAGCCGCTGGCATCTGGCTCGACGGCGGGATCACCTTTTTGTCTTGCGCCAGTGCCGGGGTGACGAAGCAAGTCCCGGCAAGCAGCATCGCGACGCTATATCCTGGTCCCTTGAGTCGCATTGAATCCCCCTCCTGCGCGAATGACACGAACAAAAGTGTCACCTTCGCGTCAAAAGGTCAATACACCCTTGTATCGAATATATTCAAGCTGGTCGGCTGGGAATCGATCAGTCAAGTCCGGTCAGGATGCGGTCGTAGAGCGGGATAAGGGTCAGCCGGCGGGCGCGCGTCTCTTCGAGGCCAAGCGTGTAATAGCCGACCTGATGAAAGTAGACGATTCTTGCCCGGATCATCGCCTCATCCGTTTCCTGCCCTGCCTCGAGAAACAGCTTTTGCAGGGCTGCGATCCGTTGCTCGTCATTCTCCCGAACGCGAGCGCGAACCGCCTGATCGATGCTTCCCCATTGCCGCACGGCGCCGTCAAGCGCAGGATTGAAGTCTTTTTCGTCAATGAAAAGGCGGACCAACCGCCGGTACCGCTCCTTGGGCGTGCCCGAGCGCTCAAGCGCGACAAGAAAATTGCGGCTATTGGTGCTTTCCCAATGGTCGAGAAGATGATTGAGCAGGTCTTGGCGATTGCGAAATCGCCAGTAGAACCCGCCGCGGGTGACACCTAGCCGTTGGGCGAGGGCGTTAATCTGCAGGGAGGCCACGCCCCCCTCGATGAGCATCTTGAGGGCAGCCATCAGCCAGTCATGCTCCAGGGGAGCAGGCTGGTCCTCCGCTACAGGTTTGGATGGGGTTGCCACAGGTTCGCCTTGTTAGAGCCAGCCCAAACATCGCCCTTGGATCATCCGCTGACAAGCTGCATCAGTGCGCTTGACCTTTTCGCGATACAAGGCTGTATTGATTGAATGTCCGATCGACTGCTCTTGATCTTGAGCCGTGAGTGGCTCGCAGTGGCGGTCGGGGCCGTTCTGGCCTGCGCGGGCCTGTCGCTTTTCGCCCGTCATTCTTCGGCTTTCGCGCTCGGCATCCTCGTTGCGCTGCTTGGGTTTCTGCTCATCGTCGGCGGATGCATCCACCTGCTTCGATTGGGCCGCGCGCGGCTCCGCCATCCCCCACCAGGAACACTCGTTAAACTAGGTAAAGCACGCGTACACGTCTACGCCGAGGGACAGGAGGACGGGACCTATCCGGTCGTCTGGTTCGGTGGCGCTCACTCTGCCGGACTGACAATGGATCATCTTCACCGGGCACTTCGCGGCAAGACACGGTCGATCCTCGTCGATCGGCTGGGCACCGGCTGGAGCGACACAGGCAGCTTTCCTCGGCGCACGGAGCAGGAGGCCGATGAAATTCCCAACGCTCTGCGCGAGGCCGGCGAAGCGGGTCCGTTCGTCCTCGTCGGATATTCTTTCGGCGGCTTGCTTGCGGCCAACATCGCGCGCCGGCATCCCGAACTCGTGGCGGTCCTGATACTGCTCGACGCCACTCCGCTCGAAACCATTGTTTTCGGACCGCGTCTTGAGGCCTTGCGAGCAATGCGTCGCGACGCGTTGTTGAGCGGCCTGCTGCGCCTCGTCGGCATCCCGGCCGACCTTTCCCGGAAACGAAGCCAAGCCGCCGGACATTCCGCCGCGACGGAGCGGTTCGAGCGGGCGCTTGGGCCAGCGCTCGACACGCTCCGTGCCGTCGAGGTCAGCGCGGGCAGTCAGTTCGCCAACTATTCGAGCTATCAAGATCTGGCTGGTCCCACGATCGCCGATCGTGGGTGGGAAACTATGGTCTATGACGGCGACCTTGGCGATATGCCGGTCTGGCTGGTTGCGCCGGGAAATGCATCGGAGGTCATAGCGGAAAAGGAGGTCGCGGGCGCTGGTAAAGAGCAGGAGCGCATGGTCCGGTTCTTCGCCCGCAGCCGTGAGCGCTATCTCGCAATCTCGTCCAATGCGCGGCGCATCATGACCCCTTTCGGTACCACGCACCAGTTCGTCTATGAAACACCAGAGTTCGTCATTGGGGTCGTCGAGGAAGCGATCCGGCACGGCCAGAACAACAGGGAGAAATAGGTTGATTGAACGCACCCCGGGTCAGCGGCTTGCAGAGCTTGCCGAGCGCTACTGGAAGCAAGAATGCGAGGAGTCGACGCTTACCGCGGTGTTGGCAGGCGAGCCAAGCGACGCCACATATCTGTTTCGCGCGTCGCCAGCGGATGCTGCGCGGCGCGACCGGGCAGCGGCGGACATGCTGTCGGAACTCGACAAGATTTTTCAGCAGGAGCTTCTTCCAGGAGACCGGATCACCCATGGCCTCCTTCGCCGCGAACTGAACGCTGTGCGCGAACAATTCTCCGTTCAGGCTCATCTCAAGCCTTGGCTGCTGCCTGCAGGCCCCGAGTTTAACACCATCTTCTTCGCGAATTCGACCGCGCTATCGAGCGCGGAGGATGCCGCGCTTTATGTCGAGCGGCTTCGTTCCATTGAGGGTTTTCTGGGTGACATTCGAGCGAGCCTGGCGGCGGGGCTGGAGGCGGGGCACCGCTATCCCCGAACCGTGCTGGAGGCCGCGCTCCCCGCGATCCGTGCGCTTGGCGGCGGCAACCCACGCGAAACCGCCTGGTACGGACCGTTCAAGCGAGCCGCGATCCACGGAGGCGAATTCGATGAAGCGGCCGAACGCGCAGCGTCGGTGATCGAAGAGGTCGTCCAGCCGGCACTGCGCGCCTATTCCGACTTCCTGGCCGGCCCGATGTCGGCCGCTGCCCGCGAGACGCTTTCCTGCACCGATGCGCCCAATGGCCGGACTTATTATCAGTCGTTCGTCCGCTATTTCACGACGACTGACATGAGTCCGGACGAAATCCATCAACTGGGCTTGAACGAAGTCGCGCGAATCGCCGGGGAAATGGACACCGTCTCAGTTAAGGCGGGGTTTGCATCCATGGAAGCCTACCGCGAGCATCTGTCAACCAGCCCCGAGTTCGTCATCGACGATCCCGAGCGCCTTCGTGAGCAACTGGAGGCACTGTGCAAGCGGATCGACCGGCGCATTCCGGCTTTCTTCAAGCGCCTGCCACGGATCACCTACGGCGTGGAAAGCATGCCCCCTACGCTCGCCGCAAGCATGCCGCCTGCCTATGCCCAGCCGAGCCCGGCGGATAATAGCACGGCGGGCATTTTCTGGGTCACCTCGCTACCCGAGCGCTGTCCAACTTACATGCACTTGCCACTCGCGCTGCATGAGGCATGGCCCGGCCATCTCATGCACATCGCCATGCTCCAGGAGGCGGACAAGCTGCCCGCGTTCCGACGCAACGGCGCGGTCAAATATACGGTGCTGGTCGAAGGCTGGGCACTTTACTGCGAGACGCTTGGTATCGAGATGGGGCTTTACGAGACGCTCGATCAGCACTTTGGCCGCTTGCAGATGGAAATGTGGCGCGCCGTGCGCCTCGTCGTCGATACCGGGCTGCACTGGCACAACTGGTCGCGTGAACAGGCAATCGGCTACTTTGCAAAGCACGTCGCCCTGCCCGAAGAGACGATCGCGCAGGAAGTGGACCGGTATGTCGCCTTGCCGGCGCAGGCGCTTGCCTATCAGATCGGCAATCTCAAGATGCGCGAATTGCGCACGCGAGCGGAACGGGCGCTAGGTAGCCACTTTTCCGTCAGGGACTTTCATGCCGCCATCATCAGCGGCGGGGCGGTCAGCCTGCCGGTGCTCGAGATGATCGTCGATGACTGGATCGAAGAGCAGAAAGTAAATTCCCTTGCCGCATGATCCCGTCAGCGGCGTCTATTATGAGGTGCACGGGAGCGGCGTTCCGCTAGTTACGGGCCTGCCGTGGTTTGCATCGCAACGCGACATGCTCGGTGACGCAGCGGCAGATGCCCGAGATGCCTTTCTCGCCGCTTTGTCCGACCGTTACGCGATACTCGTCATGGATTATCCCGGTAATGGCCAAAGCCGGGACATCGTGCCCGACGACCTGTCCGCCGACCGGGTCGCGCAGGATCTTCTCAGTGTCGCGTCGCATGCCGGCTTCGACCGCTTTGCCTATCACGGCTATTCGTGGAGCGCTGCCGCCGGGCTCCAGCTCGCCGCGCGGACGCCCCGCCTGACTGCCTTGGCAATTGGCGGCTGGCCGCCACTCGATGCTCCGTATCCGGCAATCTGGGCGGCGGTTTGCGAGCGGATCGGCAGTGTCGACTCTGGCGCGATGCGGGTCCTTCGATCGGCGGACCAGTATCGGCAGTGGGACGCATTCTACCGCAGCTTTGTCGGCCACTGGGACGAGCGCGCGAGTGTCGAGGCGATCAAGTGTCCGCGGCTCGTCTACTTCGGGGGGAATGGCGATCTGGTCGAGGAGGGACATGCAGTGTCAATCGCCTCGACCATCCGCAAAACTCGTTCGGAACTGGAACAGCTCGGCTGGCGGGTGAGCGAGATCGCGGGCGAGGGGCACGAAGTCGGGATCAATGCCGAACTGGTGATTCCGCTGCTTCGCCCCTTCCTCGACGAGGCACTGGCATGACAAGCCCCTCGAACGATCCGCTTCATTTCCTCTACCCGATCGTAGAGTCCGATGCTTCCGGCATGCTCAACGTGAGCGACGGGCACAATATCTGGTGGGAGGCGAGCGGCCGACGCGACGGCGTCCCGGTGCTGTTCTTGCATGGTGGTCCCGGTGCGCCGGCCAGGCCCTGGCATCGCCGCTTCTATGATCCCGACTTTTATCGTCTGATCGTGATGCATCAGCGGGGCTGCGGAAATTCGCGGCCGTTGGCGGAAACGGCCGGCAATACGACGCAGTCGCTGATCGCAGACATCGAGTTGTTGCGGACACTTGTCGGCGTCGAGCGCTGGCTTGTGAGCGGGGGCAGTTGGGGAAGCAAGCTCGCGCTCGCATACGGAGAACGCTTTGCCGGACGCTGCTTGGGCTTTTCCCTTGCGGGGATCACACTTGGGCGGCCGCACGAGATGGATTGGTGGTGGCGCGGGGCCGGCATGCTGTTTCCCGAGGCGCACGATGGCCTGATGGAGGCGCTCCCGCTTAACCTCCGCGGCGATCCGCTTGGCGGTTATTACCAACTCCTGATCGATCCAAACCCGGCTGTCCATCTCCCCGCCGCGAAAGCCCTTTGCATTTATTCGGCGGGTACGGTGAACATCGTGCCGAGGTCCGAACTGGCCGCTTCCTACGACGACCCGGACGTTGCACTGCCGCTGGCGCGCCTGTTCGTCCATTACGCGGTTCACGGCTTCTTCCTCGAGCCTGACGAGATTTTGATGAACCTCCACCGCATTGCTCATCTTCCCTGTGAACTGGTTGCGGGGCGCTACGACGTGACGACCCCCTGCGAAGCGGCATGGACGTTGCACAAGGCGTGGCCCGGGTCCAATCTGACGATCGTCGCGGACGGCGCTCATGGCATTGCCGACCCCTCCTCCGCTGCCGCATTTCTGGCCGCAAACGAGCGCATGAAAGAGTGGATTTCGTGAGCACTTCACCAGACGCAATACGGCATTTGCTTGGTCCATGGCCGGGGCCAATTGGAGGCCTTCCTCCGCTCGATCAAGTCACGCCCGAACTGATCGAAAAAGCCGTGATGACTGCCATCGAGGAAAAGCGCTGCGCGATCTCGGCGATCTGCTCCAGTTTCGACGCGGCGACTTTCGGCAACACGGTGCAGGCACTCGAGGAAAGTGGCCGTTCCTTGCGAAATGCAGAGGCCATCCGCTCGTTGATGACCAACACCGCTGCGCTGGGCGAGATGCCTGCTGTCGGCAGGCGCCTGTCCTCACTCGTCGCGGAACTGGCTGACGAAATCGCTCTCAACGATGTGCTGTTCGCACGTATTGAAGCGGTGAGCGCCGGTGGCGAGCGGCTGGACGAGAACCAGGCGCGACTGGTGGAAGTAACGCGTGATCGCCTCAGGCGGCAGGGCGCGGGGCTGGCGCCGGACCGGCGGGCTCGGCTTATCGAAATCAACCAGTTGATTGCAGACAAGCAATCCCAGTTTCACGAACGGGAACTGGGCGAAGGTCAGCGAATGTTGTGGGTAAGCGACGCGGAAGAGCTGAACGGCCTTCCCACCGAGACGGTCGAGTGCGCCGCGCAACTGGCGCAGGCCAACGACCGTGGCGGCGAATGGGCCTTCGCCAACCGGCGTGCGGTCGTATGGACGGTTTTGCAAAGCTCCCGGCACCGCGGCCTTCGCGAGCGGATGCGCGACATGTGGGCGGCACGCAACGCCCACGGGGACCAATTGGACAATCGAGTACTGGTGGCGGAAGTCGTCACTCTTCGCGGCGAAAAAGCACGCCTACTCGGCTTTCAGAGCTTCGCCCATCTAGTGACTTCGGCGCGCATGGCCCAGACTCCTGAACGAGCGCTCGCGCAGTTGAAGGCCATTTGGGGACCGGCGCACAGGGACGCGCTGGCACGGCTCACGGAAATGCAGGAGCTTGCGAAAGAGGATGGCCTGATCGAAGCGATCGGGCCGCACGATTATCTCTATTATGCCGAGCGCCTGCGCGAACGGCGTTTCCACTTCGACAGCAGGGCGGTGCGCGAATATTTGAAAGCGGACAATGTGATTGCCGCGCTGTTTGACGTGGCGAACCGCTTGCATGGATTGTTGTTCCGGAAGCTCGACACGGTGCCAGTGCTTGATCCTGAGGTGCGCGTCTATGAGGTGAGCCGGTCCGGCGAGCTTGTCGGAGTTCTGTACCTCGATTTGTTCGCGCGGCCGGGCAAGATGCCGAGCGCATGGCAGCAGGAGCTACGTCAGGCCGAAGGGCTGGAAGAGCGTCTCCCGCCCTTGTCCGTCATCTGCGCGAACATCGAGCAACCGGGCGACGACGGTCCGGCCCTGATGGGGTGGGAGATCGCCAACGTCCTGTTTCACGAGTTCGGGCACGCACTCCACATGCTGCTCAGCCGGGCGCCCTATCCGTCGCTCGGAAGTATCCACGTTGAATGGGACTTCGTCGAATTGCCGTCGCAGCTAAACGAGCGTTGGCTTTACGATGCCGAGCTGTTGCGCCGGCATGCGCGCCATTACCGAACCGGCGACCCGATGCCTGTTGCGCTGATCGATTCCTTGATCGCGGTGCGAGATGATGAGCGAGTGACCAGCGTGACCCTTCCCTATCTGGCTCCGGCAATCGTCGACCTCCAGGTCTATCTCGCGGCTTCGGGAGAGCCGGTCGACGCGCTGTCGATAGAACAGCAGGTTTATGCCAGGCTCCAAATGCCGCAGGCGATCGACCCCGTCTTCAAATTACCTGCGCAGCACCATAGCTTCACCGACGCCTATGCCGCTGGCCTGTATTCCTACCTGTGGGCCGACGTCATGGTTGCGGAAGTACTCGAAGCCTTCGACACAGCGGAAGAGGGAATCTATGACCGGGCGGTCGCGATGCGCTGGCACGACGAGCTGCTCAGTGTCGGCAGCATGCGCCCAGCGGCCGAGGCGTTCCGGAATTTCCGGGGACGGGATCCGGACCCGGCAGCGCTCGTGCGGCGCTTCGGACTTCACCCCGCCTGAAGAGCTTCGGCGGCACCCGTCTCGTGGGGCTCGCCGTCAGTCGGCGACACCTCGCCCGCGTCGGCCACCTCAACCGCACGCAGCGTCGCGGGCACCGCCTTCGACCCCCACCAAAGGAAGAGCAGACCGACCGCAAATGAGGGAATGACCACCGCCGACATAGCGTTCAATATTCCGCGCGGTCCGGCAAAAGCGGCGGACAGCGTGCCGACCATCAATGGCATAATCGAGCCGAAGAGGATCGTGACCATCCCACCGATGGCAATTACCCGGCCGCGCATTCGCGCCGGGGCGATTAGCTGAAGCACTGTCGGTGCAAGCGAGGTCGCCATGAAGGTCAAGCCAAGTTTGACGAGCACTATCGTATAATATTGCGTCACAGTTTGCGCGAAAGGCATAAACAAAGCGACGATCAAGCCACCCAGTAGCGCCCACTGGGCAATCATAAGAGCCGTCTGGTCGCCGTAACGCGGCCGAAACCTTCGGGCGAGCAGGACACCCATAAATACGCCAACTAGTGAACAGACCGCACTGCCGTAGCCCAGGACTTGACCGATATTCGCGGGGTCCGCACCGAAAACGCGTTGAACGATCACCGGGCTCCACACCCCGTTGGCTCCGAACGCGGCATAGCTAACGCCGAACCCGAAGAAGATTCCCGTAAGCGCGCGGGCGTGCGTCTTAAAATGATCGATCACGTCCCTGTTCGTCGCCATGGGCACACCGGGCAGTGTTATCCGCTCCAGCCTCAGGAACAGGAGCATTAGCGCCAGCAATGGGCCGCCCGTCGCCACGACCAGCATCGCGATCCGCCACGGCTCAAGTCCAGCGACGATCGCCGGAACCGCCCCGCGGTTGTTCGTCACGAAGCCGAGCAAGGTGCCCGCGAGACCCATGCCGACGTAGCTACCCACGAGAACGGTTGCGACGAACACGCTATTGACTGCAACCCATTTCGACCGCGGAAACAGGTCGGGGATCATTGAATAAGTCACCGGCCCGAGTACGGCTTCGCCCAGACCGATCGCCATCGCGGCGACGAACAGCGCCGGAAAATGGGTCGACAGGCCAAAGGCAACGCTGCCCGCCGACCAGATCATGACACAGATAGAGAGAAGCCAGCGCCGGTCCATCTTGTCGGCAAGCCAGCCAACTGGAATCGTCGCGATTGCCGTAATGAAGGTCAGCGCAAGGCCATTGATGAGTCCTAGGTGCTGGTCCGTGAGCCTGAGAGATATCCGAAGGGACTCGCTGATCAGGGGTATGACCCCCTTGGCAACGATCGACCCAACGATCGACGCAAGTGCAATTATGCCGAGCCCGTACCAGCCGTTTGCCGCGCTTGTTCGCGGCGTCAATTGATCAGCCAAGTCCGAAGCGTCCATGCGGCGAGCCCCCTACCAATCCATCACGATTAGGCTGCCCGACAATGCCCGATACAGGGGTGTATCGCAACTATGAAATGGTGGAGCCTAGTGCCACACCTGAGCGGCGACCCTTTGCCAATTCCCGCCGAGGATCTTTGCAAGTGAGTCGGTGCCGAAACCGCGCCTTTTCAGCTCGTGCGCGACAAGGGCAATATGGCTGTCGTCGAGCATTGCCAGCGCGTCGGTCGGATCGTCATCGGGGAAGGTGTGCCGCATCTTCGCCAGATATTCCTCCAGCTCGTTGCGATCGAAGACATAATCTAGTGCAAGGCCCACGTGATCGTCACCCACGCGGGTCGCGACATATTCAACATGATCGGCGACGCGTTCGGGAGTCGCATTCCCGCCGAGGAAGACGCCGAGACCGTTGATTCCCACGACCCCGCCACTCGCGGCGCACGCGTCGATCAATTCATCCGGAATGTTGCGCGCATGATCGTCGAGCGCGCGGACGTTTGAGTGCGAAAAGATGACCGGCATTCCAGCATGTTCGATCGCCTCGATCGCCGTCCGCCGCCCGGTGTGAGAGCAGCAAAGAATCATGCCCACCCGTCGCATTTCATCGATGACGTCGCGGCCATACTGAGTCAGTCCGGTATCGACTTCGTCGTAGCAACCGGAGCCGGCATCATTTGCGCGATTATAAGCGATCAGCATCCAACCGACAGCGGCCGCTCGAAACGTCTCGACCAGATCGATCCGCCCATTGTTCAGCGGAGCCATTCCCTCGACGTCGAAGATTATTCCAAGTTTGCCGCTCGCCCTCGCAGCCGCGACGTCGCTTGAGGATCTGACGATCAAGTAATCGTCCGTTCGACAGTCCAGCCAGTCCGTGAAACTGCGCAACATGGCCAGGTGTTCGTCCGGCCCCGTAGGCCCAAACCCGACGTTTAGGCTGAGGATATCCACTCCGGCGGCACGGACATCTTCTAGCTTAGGCAAGAAGCTCGTATCATCGGGCCGCAACGGCATGCAGCCGTGATTATTCCAGATGATCATGCTATGCAGCGCATCCGGGCCGGCTTCGTCTGGGGTCGTCGTCATGGACAGCGCTTTCCGTTTTTTACGACTTTAATTTCGCCGGCCTGAAGAACAAGCTCCACATTCTCGTGCGACCGCCTTTCATGCCAAGCTCGTCAAAAGAGGGTCGCACATCAGGGCGCATGCCAATGAGAGCTACAACTGGATGACACCCGGTTTTTCGGTCACTCAAATAATGTCCGACAACGCCAGCACCTGAAAAATGAAGCGTCACGGCTGCACCGTCGGTCCCAGCCAGTTTTTCCCGTCTTGAATTTCGGCACGCCCCGAGCTGCGGTTGTAGGCGCAAAGCAAGCGTTTCATGTGCCCCTTGGCATCGCGTCCACGGATCATCCGCAAATCGATGCCGATAACGTCCGAAAAGCTGTTTTTGAATGCTAGCAATTCAGGCCTGGCTAGGCCGCTGATAGCTATGCATGTGCGGCCCGACTTACGATCAAGCTGTTTCCAGCTCTCCGGCGTGGACGCAGCGAGGCTTGAAGCAAAGACCAGTGCCAAAACAAGCGCGTATTTGTACATGCTTCGTTCCTACGTCAAGTTCTTGCCGAGCGACCCTCATGCCCGCTTCCCACTTGGCATTTGTTCCGCGGTCGTTGCAAGTGCGGAACTGGCTTGCCACCTCGGGGGAAGAACCGCATTCTGCGCCAGCAGTACAGAGGGAATCGCCATGGGTTTCGTAAATCGTGTTATCTTGGTGCTCGCATCGACTGCGACGGCCGTTGCCGCCCCTGCGGCACCACCAGGGACACTCAGCCACTCGGATCCAGTGGTCGAAACGCCTGTCGGCGCTCAGGCTTGGCGGATCCGCTATTGGACAACAAGCGATCAAGGTCAGCCGATTGAAGTGACCGGGATGGTCGTTGCCCCCCGCGAAGCAATTCCGGCGAAATCACGAGCAGTGCTAGCCTGGACTCACGGCACTTGGGGTGTCGCGGAGCAGTGCGCTCCGTCGCGCAGCGCTAACTTCTTTGCGGCCACTCCCGGCCTTAGTGACGCCATGCGGCGCGGCTTCGTGATCGTCGCCCCCGACTACCCCGGGCTCGGTAATCCGACGTCTCATGCCTATCTTGGCGGCATCGAAGCCGCCAACTCCACTCTCGATGCCGTCCGTGCGGCGCGACAGATAGCGGGTGCTGCCAGCGGATCTCGCTTCGTGGTGTGGGGAGAGTCGCAGGGCGGGCACGCCGCGTTATGGACTGCGCAGCGGGCACGAACTTATGCCCCCGACCTGCAGCTACTTGGTGTCGTTGCAGCCGCACCTCCCACCGACCTGGCCGCAAATCTGCGTGCAGGAAGCGATCCCTCGGTTCGTGCCTTCCTCACCGCATTCACCGCCTATAGCTGGTCTCGTCATTACGGAGCACCGCTCGCCAACCTCGGTAATCGATCCACACAGGGGATCATCACTCGGCTTGCGCAAAACAATTGTGTCGAGCTCGGCAAAAAGCCGCGACTTGGGACCATGCTCGGCGTTCTCGCGCTGCGGAAGAGCCTTCAAAACGTCGATCTCGGGACGATCGCGCCTTGGTCTGACTTTGCGCGCCGGAATAGCGTTTCGGCCTCACTGACGGGCGTGCCGCTGCTGATCGCCCAGAACCCCAACGACAAGATTGTCGATCCCAAGGTCACCCGGGCGTTCGCAAGCCGCGTGTGTCGAAACGGCGGACGCCTTCAGTATCTGCCGATCTCGGGCCAAGGCCATGAGACGAGCGCGAAGGATACTGCAGCGGCGACCCTGACCTGGGCGGCTGCGCGCTTCTCAGGCACGCCCGCTCCGAGTAACTGCGGTCATTTTTAGCCTGACATCTCAGTGATCGGTCATTTCTTCGCCCATGCGCCGCTTCTCCTCGCGGGACTGGCGCTGTTTATCGCAATGGTCCTCGCTCGCGAGCTGGGAGCCTATGCGAGTCACGTCGCCGCTCGTCGTCATGAAGCCAACCCGGACACGAACGGTGACGCCAACGTGCTCTTGTCGGTTGCACTTGGCCTGCTGTCCTTGTTGATCGGCTTCGCGTTCTCCCTGTCTCTCAGTCGCTTCGACCACCGCGAGAACTTGTTATAACCGAGGCAAGTGCGCTGAGCACAGCGGCACAACGTATTCAGCTGCTCGATAACCCTGCTCGCGATGCATTGACGAGCCGCCTACATGATTATGTCGCAGCGCGCGCTATGGCGGGCACAAGCGATGTTGATGAGCAGCGCCATCAACTCGAGCGAAAGGCGGAAGACCTGTCCGTTCCGCTTATTCAGACTGCCCTTGCAGCTGTCATGCCGATCCGTGGGACATCGACTGCATCGTTCGTACTCGATGGCGTCGATCACGCCGTTGACCTGGCCGACCAGCGAGCTGCGGCCGCCGAAGCAAGGCTACCAGACAGGGTTGTCGAAGCCCTTTCTATCTATTGCGTCGTGGTTGCCGGACTGTTCGGCTACGCTTTAGCGTCTACTTCCTCCCGAAACAGGGTCGCTAGCTATCTAGTTTTTGGCCTGTTTGCCTTTGCGATCGCCACCATTCTGGACCTCGATCGACCTCGTGGTGGATCCATTATGGTGGGCGAGGAGCCGATGATGACCGTATTGCAGAAGTTGGCCGTTCATCCGTCCGGACCAGTTCAATAATTTATCCGCCCAGTTTATGGCGACCTCTGGTTTCTGCTTCCTGCGTAAAGTGGCCGCTCTTAGATCGCCGACTAGGGGAAGACTTATTGACATTTGGCGCAATTTTTCGTTCGACACGGCGCCACGCCTATTAAGAATCCCATCATCGCTTGGCGGTAACCTTTTCCGTCGAGGACCCAGCCGCCGACCGCGCGATGACGTCCGCCTTACGAGCTGACACGTTCAAGTTTTTAGGTTGATCGTTGCTTGATCACGAAGTTCATCGAGGTAATCGCTCCACCACTGATGCATCGCGACCCGCTCCTCCCAATAGGACCCGCGGTTATAAGTGCCCCGAATTGAATCCGCGTCGGCATGGGCAAGGGAGCGCTCGATCGCATCCGGGCTCCACTTCCCGCTCTCGTTTAGCAAGGTGGATGCGGTGGTACGAAGACCGTGAGCCGTGATCTCTCCGACCGCGTAGCCCATTCGGCGAAACGCTTGGTTAATCGTATTCTCGCAAAGTGGTCGCCGCGAGGTGTAAAAGGCCGGAAACACAAAACCGTCCGGTCCGGTCAGCGGGTGAAGCTCGTTGAGGTAGGCGAGAACCTGTCGCGACAGCGGTACCGCGTGAGGCCTGCGCATCTTCATCCGTTCTGCCGGGATTTTCCAGACCGTTTTGTCAAAGTCGAATTCTGACCATTGGGCCTGCCTGATCTCGCCGGGGCGAGCCATTACGTGGGGAGACAGCTTCATCGCAAGGCGGGTGATGAGATGGCCCGAATAGGCGTCAATCGACCGCAAAAGTTCGCCGACTGCAGATGGATCAAGGATAGCACTATGGTGTTTGGTCTTCGGCGTGATCAGCGCTCCACGAAGAAGGGAGGTCGGATCGGTTTCAGCTCGCCCGGTAGCCGCAGCGTAGCGAAAGACACGACCCGCGAACGAGCGGCAGCGGCGGGCGGTCTCGAGCTTACCCTTGGCTTCCTGGCGTTTCAGGGCAGCGAGGACGTCAATCGGTTTAAGGTCTGCAATCGGCTGATCTGCGATCGGCGCTAGTTGCTCCAGAAGCCAATTCGCCTTGGTCGTCGTCGTGGCCGCCAGCCCCTCGGCCACCATCTTGTCGATGTATTCCCGAGCCAAGTCACCGAACGTATTGGCGCCCTTGTAAATCGCCAGGAGCTTGTCGCGCTTACGCTCCGCGGCGGGATCAACACCTTCGTAGAGCTTGCCTTTGACCTCATCACGCTTTCGGCGGGCCTCCGCCAGGCCAACTTCAGGATAGCAACCAAGCGCGATTCGCTTGTCCTTTCCCAAGTAGCGATACCTGTAGCGCCATAGTTTCGTGCAATTTGGACTGACCTCAAGGTACAGGCCGCGATCGTCCGTTGATTTGTACGGTCGATCGCCCGCCTTGAGTGCTCGAATCTTCACGTCAGTTAGTGACATTTGCCGTCTCCCCACCCTTAGGCGACCAGAAGCGCAGTTTGCTCTCACCTTTTCAGCACTTTGGCTCAGAAATGGGGCCATCGGGTTTGGAAGGAGGCCGATGGCCCCTTTCATGACCCCTTATATGGCCCCATTTTCGACGGGATGAACTGAAACAGGATCGGACACTCCGGGACAAAACCAACGCTAAAGTGGCATATTTCAAACGTTTTGTCGAGTGTTTTGGGAGGTTATGAAAAGAACAAATGGTGCCCAGGAGAGGACTCGAACCTCCACGGCCTTGCGACCGCCAGCACCTGAAGCTGGTGCGTCTACCATTCCGCCACCTGGGCACGGTGCATCGAACGTCAATCGGGTAGAGGCGGGCGGTTAGCGTTGGCATCGGCGGCTTGTCAACCGGCTTGGGGCAAGGCTAGAGCGCGATGCCATGATCGCCAGCCCTTCCGACGCTTCGCAAACCCCCGACTTCATGCCCAGAGTCGTAACCGTCATCGGCGGCGGCGGCTTCATCGGCCGCTATGTCTGCGAGGCGCTCCTTCGCGTTGGCGTCCGCTTGCGCGTCGCCCAGCGCGATCCGCGTAGCGCCTATTTCCTTCAGCCGCTGGCCGGGGTCGGGCAGGCAAGCTTCATCGCAGCGTCGCTCGGAAATCGTGAAAGCCTTGATCGCGCCTGCCACGGGTCGTCGGCTGTCATCAACCTGGTCGGCATCCTTAAGGGCAAGTTCGACGCGGTCCATGTGGAGGGCGCGCGCCATGCCGCCGAGGCCGCGGCGGCGGCGGCGGCGTCGGCATTTGTCCAGGTCAGCGCGATCGGCGCATCGGCCACCAGCCCGTCTGCCTATGGCCGGTCGAAGGCCGGGGGCGAGGCCGCAGTGCGCCTCGCCTTCCCGGGTGCGACGATCATCCGCCCCAGCCTGGTGTTCGGGCGCGAGGACCAGCTGACCAACCGTTTTGCGCAAATGTCGCGGTTGCCGATCCTGCCGGTGATCGCGGGGGGCACGCGCTTCCAGCCGGTCTATGTCGCCGACCTGGCACAGGCGATCGCGGCGGCGGCGCTCGATCCCAAGTCGCATGGCGGCCAGACCTACGAGATTGGCGGACCCGAGGTGATGACGATGCGTTCGCTCAATGAGGCGATTGCCGCGCTGGCCAACCAGTCACCCGCTGTCGTCGGGGTGCCCGATTTTATTGCGGCGCAAATGGCCCGGCTGGGCTTCTTGCCCGGTGCGCCGCTGACCCGTGACCAGTGGGCGATGCTCCAGTCGGACAATGTCGTGGCGGCCGAGATGCCAGGGCTCGAGGCGTTCGACATCACCCCCACCCCGCTTGCCGCCGTGGCGTCGGCATGGCTCGACCGTTTTCATCGTGGTGGACGCTTCGCCCCGCGCAAGATTGCGTCTGCCGACCCCGCTTCCCTGTAAAAGGAACGCCCGTGCCGATCATCATCGTCGTCATCCTGCTCGGCATCGTCGAGGGGGTTACCGAGTTTCTCCCTGTTTCCTCGACCGGCCACCTGATCCTCGCCAACGCGCTGCTCGGCTATCATCCTGAGACGTGGAAAGTGTTCAACGTCGTCATCCAGCTGGGGGCCATGATGGCGGTGGTGGTGCTCTACTGGCGGACCTTCGTGGCGGTGATCATGGGGCTCATCAAGCGCGAGCCCGGGGCCTTTGCGTTCGTCCGCAACATCCTCATCGCCTTCTTGCCGGCGGCGGTGATCGGGCTTGTCATTCACAAGCAGATCGAGGCGATGCTGGGATCGGCGATGATCGTGTCGGTCGCGCTGATCGTCGGCGGGATCGCGATCCTGGTCATCGAGCGCGTGGTCAAGCCGGGCGATATCGCCTCGGTCTCGGCAATCCCGTGGAAGACCGCGATGGCGATTGGTTTCATCCAGTGCCTGGCGATGATCCCGGGGGTCAGCCGGTCGGGCGCGACGATCCTTGGCGCGCTGTGCCTCAAGGTCGAGCGGCGCACTGCGGCCGAGTTCAGCTTTTTCCTCGCGCTGCCGACCATGGCGGGGGCGACCGTGCTCGAGCTGTTCACGAACCGCCACGACCTCGGGCCGATCGGATTGCCGATGATCGGTCTGGGGATGCTGGTTTCGTTCGTGGTCGCACTGGTCGTGATCAAGGCGTTTCTGGCGATCGTCACCAAACGCGGGTTCGGGCCGTTTGCCTGGTACCGGATCCTGGCTGGGGGGGCCGCGCTGGCGTGGTTGACGACGATCTGAGGCGTGACGCTCGGAGACGGTCAAATATTATGCTATGGCATTGGCGAGTCGCGATAATATTCACTGAATGTAGGATTTCGATATGCGCCTTCTGGTCCTTGTCCCGCTGCTCCTGCTGACAACCCCGGCGGGCGCGCAGTATGCCCCGCCACTGCCCGCTCACGGGGCCGTGCCGAGCCTTCCGCCGCAGGTGATGGACCCGGCGCTTCCGGGACAGCTGGCTCGGATGGCGGGGGCGTTGACCCATGCGTTCATGAACCTGCCCGTCGGCGAGATGCAGGCGGCGGTCGAGGGGCGACCGGTCACGCCGCAGGATCGTCGCCGGACGGTGGGCAGCGAGACGGCGCGGAACAACCCCTATGTCGCGCAGGACATCCAGCGCGATGTCGCGAACCAGACGGTCATGGTCCAGAACATGGCGCGCGGCATGCAGCGCGCAATGCCGGCGATCCAGCAGGCGCTGGGGCAGGCGGCTGCGGCGATCGAGCGCGAAACCGCCAATCTGCCGAGCCCTGACTACCCCCGGCGCTAAGCTGATCGGGCAGGCATGTCCGCAACCCGATACGTTGCTTAGCCGAAACTTTATTTTGCAAAGTGTCGGGTGGCAGACTCGATCACCGAATAATTTTGTGAAATCTAGGCGATGGGGAGGGCCCATGGCCAGTTACCGTCTATATTGCCTTGATCTGCAGGGGAAAATCGCGTCCGCCGAGTGGGTCGAGGCCGAGGATGACACGGCGGCGACCGCGGCGGCGCGGGCGCTGGCCAAGCCGACCGATTGCGAGCTGTGGCTGCGCAACCGGATGATCGACCGGATCGAAGCGACCCAGCCGACAACCGAGGGATAATCGCCTCAAGCCGGTGGACGCGCCCGCTGCCTGCGTTAAAGCAAGCCACATGTGGCAACTGTTCCAATTCCCGCTCTGTCCCTTTTCGCGCAAGGTTCGCCTGGTCCTTGGCGAGAAGGGCGTGCCGCATGAACTGGTCCGCGAAAACCCGTGGGAACGGCGCGACGAGTTCATGGACCTCAACCCGGCGGGCGAGACCCCGGTGCTGGTCGAAACCGAGCTTGGCCTGACGCTGATCGGGAGCCAGCCGATCTGCGAATATTTCGACGAGACGGTCGACAAGTCGCCGATGCTCCACGGCAATTCGGCGATGCGCGCCGAGATCCGCCGGCTGACCCAGTGGTTCGACGAGAAATTGTTTCGCGAAGTGGTCGAGCCGCTGATGCACGAGCGGATGCGCAAACGGCTGGTCAGTCGCGAAAGCCCCGATACGGGAGTGCTTCGCCAGGCGATGAAGGTCGCCAACGGGCATCTCGATTACCTCGATTATCTGCTCGACCACCGCCGCTGGATTGCCGGGCCGGGACTGAGCCTGGCCGATTTTGCCGCCGCCGCGCAATTGAGTGTGGTCGACTATCTGGGGGCACTCGACTGGCGCGGGCACAAGCAGACCAGGGACTGGTATGCGGTGATGAAAAGCCGGCCCGCGTTCCGCCCTTTGCTGGGCGAGCGGATGGAAGTGATCGTGCCGCCCGCGCACTACGACAAGGTCGATTTCTAGATCCATTTCCAAATTGATTCCCGGGTCGACTTCAGGGCGATCCGGCCCGCATCCGGGCGCGCGGCGAAGTCGTATCTGCGGCGTAACAAGCCGGGAGCAAGCAGATGAACAAGTTCGCAAAGATCATGGTCGCCGTGGCCGCGATGGTGCTGCCGTCGGCGGCGTGCGCGGGGCACAGCGAGCTGACCGTGCCGCCGTCGGACACGTTCGAACTCGGCGGCGACCAGTCATCGCCGATGTCGGTCGCGGGCAAAAATGTTGGCCAGACCGGGGTGGTTATCCTGTCGCGCAGCAAGACGGGCGAAACCAGCATCGCCAGCGTCGCCCCGGGCGGGACCTTTGCGCATGACTTTGCGGTCGGCGAGACCGCGCTGATCCGCAACGCGTCGGCCGCTACGCCTGCCCGGCTGAGCGTCGACTTCAGCGGATCGCCGTCGAGCCTGTCGATGACCTATTCGCTGCCGCCCAAAAAATAGCGGCTTACCGCAGCAGGGGCCACAGCAGCATGACGATCCCGACCATGCTGACCATGAACGCGACGCTGCGGACGACGGGGATGCCTGCGGCGTAAAGCGGCAGATAGATGACCCGTGCGCCGAGCCACAGCATGGCACCGAGCATGGTCAGGGCGCTGGTCCGGTGGGTCGCTTCGATCATCAGGATGGCAGCGGCGACGATCGGGAAGGTTTCGAAGAAATTGGCCTGCGCTCGTTCCATCCGCCCGACCAGCGGGCTTGGCGGAGGGACAGCCTCGTCGCGTGCGCCCATGTTCCACTTGGTACCATATTGCTTCGTCCTGACCCGCCCTGCGGCGAAGACGTGGATCAGCGCCAGCAGGCAGCCCCACGCTAGTATCCTGAGTTCGATGCTGATCATAAAGTCCCCCTGTGCGTGTCCCGGTGTGGCGGGTGGCGGGGACGCTGTCAAAGCGGGGGGCGTCGCGCTAGGCTGTGGTCATGGCGATCCATGAAATCGACGGCGCCGTGCCGCTGCTGGGCGCGGGATCATGGGTCGCGCCCTCGGCCGACCTGATCGGCGAAGTCATCCTGGGCGCGAACGCCAGCGTGTGGTTCGGGGCGGTGATCCGCGCCGACAATACGCCGATCGGGATCGGGTCGATGAGCAATGTCCAGGATGGCGCCATTTGCCACAGCGATCCCGGCGCGCCGCTGACGGTGGGCGCACAGGTCACCGTCGGGCACCAGGCGATCCTTCATGGCTGCACTGTCGGGGCGGGATGCCTGATCGGGATGGGCGCGCGGGTGCTCAACCATGCCGAGATTGGCGCCGGCTGCCTGGTCGGGGCAGGGGCGCTGGTGACCGAAGGCAAGAGCTTTGCCGCGGGGATGCTGATCGTCGGATCGCCGGCGCGAGCCATGCGGGCGCTGACCCGGGAGGAGCAGCAGCGGCTGCTGGAATCGGCGGTGCATTATGCCGACAAGGCGGCGCGCTATGCGGCGGGCTTGCGGTTACATCGGTGACACTTGGCGGCGGCGCGCCGACGTCCCATCTTGGCTGCATGATCGACATCCGCCCCTTCGCTTCGCTCGGCCACGCCGACCATGGCTGGCTTGACGCCCGCCACCATTTTTCGTTCGCCAGCTATCATGAGCCCGCCCGCATGGGGTGGGGCGCGATCCGGGTGTGGAACGACGATCGCATTGCCGCGAAATCGGGCTTCCCGCCGCATCCCCACCGCGACATGGAGATCGTCACCTATGTGCGGACAGGCGCGATCACTCACCAGGATTCGCTTGGCAACAAGGGCCGCACCGGGGCCGGCGACGTGCAGGTGATGAGCGCCGGCACGGGGGTCACCCACTCCGAATATAACCTCGAGGACGAAGAGACGACGCTGTTCCAGATCTGGATCGAAAGCGATCGCCGCGGGGTCAAGCCCGGCTGGGGCGCGATGCCCTTTCCCAAGGCGGCACGCGACGGGTCGTTTCAGCTACTGGCAAGCGGGGACGAAAGCGACGGTGCGCTGACCATCCATGCCGATGCCAGGGTGCTGGGGGCGACGCTCGCGGCGGGCGAGACGCTGGTCTACGAAGCCGATCCAGGCCGGCACTTGTACCTTGTCCCGTCGGCGGCGGTGACCGTCAATGGCGTGGCGGCGGGGGCGCGTGACGGGATTGCGATCACGGGCGAGGCGCGGGTCGAAATTGTGGCGAGCGAGGCCGCCGAACTGGTGCTGGTGGACGCCCGGTAGAAACCTGCCTGCTTGACCCGGCGGCGCGGTTGGCGGCATGAGGCCGCGGGGGCTGGAGGATCGCGGTCGGCGCCGTGCAACAAGGCATTTGAATGATGAACTTCTCGCGCGGACGGCAGATGATGCGCCGCGCTTTCCTGGGCGGAGTGGCGGGGATCGTTGCCGGCGTGTTGCCGGTGGCGGCGCTTGGCCAGGCCGCGCCTGCCAATAGCAGTGGCAATTCGAGCGGCAATAGCGCGGGCACGATCGGCCCGGCGCAGCTGCGCGACTTTTCGCTCGGCAGCAAACCTGCGGCGCAAGTGCCGCCGTCGACCGACGTCCCGCCCGACCTGATCACGCCCCGCGCCGTGCCGGGCCGCCCGCGCACCCCGCCGCGGGAAACGGCGCCGGCGACGAACACTGCCCCGGCCCGGACGACTGCGCCGCCGCCAGCGCCCGCCACGGTGACCACTCCGTCGGCAGCGCGCCCGGTCGCGGTGGCACCGCCGCAGCCGGTCGCGAACCAGCCGTCGAGCGGCGGCGGGGTGACTGTCACGCTGCCGCCCGCCGATCCGCTGGGCACCAGCCCCACGCCGGCCAATGAGAATGGGGTCGCGGGGATCGCCGGACAGCCAATCGGCTCCACCGGGTCGCTGTCCCCCGATAGCGAGGGCAGCGCGCGCTTTCTGCCGTGGCTGATCGCGCTGCTGCTCGCTGGCGGGGCGGTGGTGGCCTGGCTGCTGCGGGCCCGCTGGCGGCGCGAGCCGGCGTATGACGGTGCGGGGACTTTTGTGCCCGAGCGGCCCGAGCCGGTCGGCTACGTCCCGCCGCAGGCGCCGCCAGCGCCTGAAGCCATCCCCGAGCGTCAACGAGCCCCGACCGCAGCGCCGCTGCTGCGAGCGCCGGTCAGCGGCGGGATAACGGTCAAGCGGCCCGACGGCTTTGCTCCGGTTGCGCCGCCGCCGCCTCCGCCAACCCCATCGACCACGCCATCGCTGCAGACCATGGGAATCGTCTCGACCCGGCTCAGGCCATGGCTCGAGATCGAGCTGGTCCCGAGCCGCGCCATCGTCGACGAGGCGCAGGCCAGCGTCGAGTTCGACGTTGTCGTCACCAACAGCGGCAACGGCCCGGCCCGCCAGGTGCTGGTCGAGGCGTGCATGATCAATGCCGGCGAGGAGCAGGACGACGAGCTCAAGCGCTTCTTCGACGCGCCGGTCGGGGCGGGGGACCGGATCGACGCGATCGCGCCGCTCTCGACGATCACGCTGAAGAGCGCGGTCAGCCTGCCGCTGGCCCAGGTTCGGGCTTACGAGGTCGGCGGGCGGAGATTGTTCGTGCCGATCGTGGCGTTCAACGCGCTTTATGAGTGGGGCACCGCCAAGGGCCAGACCTCGGCCAGCTTCCTGCTTGGCCGCGCCACCGGGGTCAGCGACGAAGTGCCTGGTGACGAGGGCGAGGCGCCGACCATCGACCGCCGAATGGCGCCGCTCCGCCTCGACCTAGGCCCGCGCGTCTTCCGCCGGCTTGATGCGCGGCGGCATTCGATGGGCAAGAGACGCTAGTTCGCGAAGAACGGCACCGGGCTGGCACAGCGCTTCAAACAAGAACGCCCCTACTTCTTCAGCAACACAAGATCGTAGGTAGAGGTCATCGGTTTGCCGCCGCCCTTGGGCGGGGTCTTCTCGGCGAGAGCATTGGTGCTGCAGGTCGCGACCGGAGTGTAGAGCGGATTGGTACTGGCGTGCGCCGACGACATGTCGGACTGCGCCTTGTAATAATCATAGCCCTTCTTCGATTGCCACATGTGGATCAGCGGGGAGACGGTGCGCTGCTTGATGAGGGTGACGTGGCCGACGTAATTCTTTGCGGTCGAGCCGTCGCCGAACGCCGATAGCGGCACGGTGAACCGGACGGTCGGCGCGCTCGCGTCGCCCGACAGGTCGCAAGTTGCGCCCTTGGGTTGATCAGCGCCGTCGGCTGCACGGATGACGCACGTGTTGTTCATGCCGCGGCCGTTGTTTGCGCCGGTGCCCTTGGTGTTGATGGCGTGGGCCGAGACCACAGGCGCGCCATCAGGGCCGGTCGAAACCGCAATCTCGATCCCGCCGTCGCCGCTAGAGTCGAACGAGACGGTACCGGTGCCGGAGAGGGAAGCCGGCGAACCGGACAGCGCACAATCGAAGCTGCGGAAGTTCGAGACCATCCACGCTTTCTGCTTGACGCCGACCATGGCCGACCCGTCCTGCGCAAGGCCCAACGAGGGCGTGAACAATAACGCGGTGGCGGTGACAAGCTTCAGGCTGCGCATAGGTCCACTCCCCGACTCGGCGCGTGATCGCGTCCGGCAACGGGAGGATAGCATGGATCGGCGCATCAGCGTGTTTCGGGGGCGGTGAGGGGGTGGCGAAGGACGATCAGGGTCATCAGCGCCGCCGCGCCGGTCGCGATCCACAGCGTGCCGAGCCCGAGCCAGCCGAACGTCAGCGCGCCCGTGATCGCCCCGGCGACCAGCCCGAGCCACAGCAGAAGGAACGGCGCCCAGGCCCAGCGATCGCCGCCGCTGAGAGCGGTGGCGAGCCGCTGGCCGATGCGGACCAATGTACCGGTCATGTAGGTGACGCCGAGGCGGACATCTCCCTTGCCGTCGAGGGCGCCGTCGAGGATCATGTTGATGGCGCCCATCGCCACCGCGACGACGGCAAAGGTGGCGAGCGGCGGCGCCAGGGGGGCGAGGATCGCGGCGAGCGCAAGCAGCGCGGTGACCAGCAGCAGCACGACCGGCGCGCGGCGCGGGCCGGCGCGCTGGCCGATGAGCGCGGCGATCATCACGCCGGCAACGAACGCCGCGACGAGGGCGAGCGCAGTCGCGGCAAAGGCGGCATTGCGCGCAACCCCGACGGCAAGACGGGTCGAATTGCCGCTCATGAACGAGACGAAGAAGCCACCCGTGCCAAGAAAACCGATCGCGTCGACGAACCCGGCGAGCGCGGACAGGGCGGCGGCGAGCAGGCGCGAGCGGGTGTCGAGACTGGTCATTTACGAGACTGGTAGGCTTGGTGCGTTTGTTGGCTCGCCTGTCGCTGTCGCTCGCTCGCGGGTCGCTGCCGCTCGCGAGTCTTCGTTGGCTCGCCTTTCGCTGCCGCTCGCTCGCTCGCTGGCGAATGTTCACACATGTTCGCGGTGATGACGAGTTTTCCGGATCCTGTTTCTCCGCCTTGCGGGAGGGTGACGTGAGGCAGGGCAGGTGAGTCGGCACGCATCGGATCGGGCTAGGCGCATCGGTTGGCTGTAGGACAGGAAATTCGTGAGGATGCGCTGCTCAAGCCGATGGACAGCCCGCCCAGCCATCGGATAGCGCGGTTCGGTCACCTCGATGAAAGCTGGCCATGTCCCTGACGAAACTGCTCGTGCCGA
Organism: Sphingomonas sp. RB1R13; assembly: GCF_036663775.1. NCBI lineage: Bacteria > Pseudomonadati > Pseudomonadota > Alphaproteobacteria > Sphingomonadales > Sphingomonadaceae > Sphingomonas > Sphingomonas sp. RB1R13. The sequence goes on along the minus strand of NZ_JAXOJM010000001.1, from coordinate 366,073 downwards.
CTTTCACGCAGATGCTCGGCACACTGTCCGGATGGCTGACCAAGGCGCAGGAGCAAATGCCGGGTGACGAAGCCGAGACCCTGCTGTCCGCGCGACTGGCGCCGGACATGTTTCCGCTCTCGACCCAGATCCGCTTTGCCTGCATGCAGGCGCAGGAAGCGGTGGCGCGGCTGACCGGACAGGATCTCCCCGATGCGGTCGCGACCCTGCTCGATGAAGGGCGCAATGCGGGCGAGCGGCCCGGCTCGATCACGGATGCCCAGGCCCGGATTGCGGAGACGCTGGCATTGCTGGACGGCCTTGCGCCCGATGCGCTCGACCGGGAGCCGGACAGCGCCCTTGCCCACCCGCTTCCGAACGGCATGACGCTGGATTTGACCGCAGAGCAATATGCGCGCGACTGGACGCTCGCCCAGTTTTATTTCCACGTCATGACTGCCTATGCGATCCTGCGCAGCCACAAGGTGGCGCTCGGGAAGGCCGATTACGTGCCGCACCTGCTGCCTTATTTCCGACCGCAAGTGGCGCCTGGCGCCTGACCGTCGGCGAACGACGTGACCGCAGGCGCGGCGCGCAAGATGCGACTCCACCAGAGCCCGACGCAATGTAGGCCATGGAACGCCTTCGGCTGCGCCGGGTTAAGTCATTGGGGGAATGACAGGAGTTTTTGCAGCAATGACATCCAATTTCGCCCGCGCGGTTCTCGCGGCGCCGCTCGTGCTGCTTGCCAGCACGGCCATTGCGCAAAGCTCGCCGACCGGTTCACCCGATGCCCGGCCACCGATGTTCAGGCCCCAGTCGCGCCAGCTTCCCCCGGCCGCGGCGCCCGACATGCAGGCTGTGCTCAACGGGCTCGCCAAGCTGGGTGCCCGCCCGATCCATTCGCTGACCCCGGCCCGGGCCCGCGCCCAGCCGTCGCCCGCCGATGCCGTCGCCGTCGTGCTTCGCCGGCGCGGGATGAGCACTGCGCCCGATCCCTCGGTCGTCACCCGCGAACTCGCCTATGGCCCCGACAAGGAACAGGTCGTCCGCATCTACACCCCTGCCGGACGCACGCGCGGACTGCTGCCGACGGTCGTCTATTATCATGGTGGCGGGTGGGTCATCGCCAATCTCGACGTCTATGACTCGACCCCGCGAATGCTGGCGAAGAAGCTTAACGCGATGGTCGTGTCGGTCGAATATCGCCACGCGCCCGAGTTTAAATTCCCGGCGCAGCATGACGATGCCGTCACCGCCTATCGCTACACGCTGGCCAACGCGGCGAAGTGGGGCGGGGATGTCCGCCGGCTGGCCTTTGTCGGTGAGAGCGCTGGCGGCAACCTTGCCATCACCACTGCGATTGCCGCACGTGACCAGCATCTGCCGATGCCGCGCCACATCGTCTCAGTCTATCCGATCGCCAATTCGAGCATGATGCTGCCCTCGCGCCGGATGGCGGCCAATGCCAAGCCGCTGAGCACCCCCGACCTGCCGTGGTTCGGCTATTATTACACTCGAACCCCGGCTGATTTGCAGGATCCGCGAATCAACCTGGTCAAGGCAGACCTGCGCGGGCTTCCGCCGGTGACGATCGTCAGCGCGCAAATCGATCCGTTGCTGTCGGACGGGCTGACGCTGACCACCGCGCTTCGCCGCGCCGGGGTGAGTGTGGAGCAGCACACCTTTCCCGGAGTGACTCATGAATTCTTCGGCATGGGCGCGGTCGTTCGCGGCGCGGCAGCGGCCAATGACTATGCCGTCGCTCGCCTCCGCCCGGTGCTCGACCGCCGATAGGGCCGCGGCGGTTCGGCGGAGCGGGCGTTTTGACGACGGCTCGATCTTGGGTATCATCGCGGGGTGATGGCCAGCGACGATTATTACGCGATCCTCGGAGTCGCTCCGGGCGCGCAAATTGCGGTGATCCAGGCGGCGTACCGCGACTTGATGCGGCGGTTCCACCCCGACGTGAACGCAACCGCCGAAGCCGACGCCCGGGCCAAGGCGATCAACGAGGCCTATGCCTGCCTGCGCGACGAGGCACGGCGGGCGAGCTATGACTGGCAGCGTGGGGCGCGGTCGGCGAATGCACGATCGGCCCGGGCACGGTCGGCCTACGCGCGGTCGGCCTATGCCCGGTATGCCGATGTCGAATCGAAGCCTCAGCGATCGCGACCGGGGTGGAGTGGGCCAAGTAGCGCCGGGGTGCGATCGAAAGCGTTCACGCTGACGTGGGGCAAGGCGGTAGGGCTGGGCATTGCGGCGCTGATCACGCTGATCACCTTCGCGATGACCTCGGCGACGCCCCCGCCGGGTGCGGTGGTGATAGGCCGCGACGGGGAGGTGGTGATGAAGGTGGTGGCAGGGCCGGATTTACCCGACGCATTCAGTAGCGGTCGAAACCGTGGGCGTCCTGGCCGATGAACGTCCATTCGCCGCTGCCATTTTTGAAGAAATAGCCGGTGGTGGCCGCCTTGGCCTTGATGCCGTAATTTTGCGTCACATAGACGTCAGACTTGCAGAAATAGGCGCCGGGGGGATGCTCGCCGATCAGCGGGCGTGCATCGGCATCGACGTTCCCGGGATCGATCCGTTCCCAGTTGCAATTGGCTACGGTCACCTTGTCGATCGGGTCGATGTTGCGCAGGGCCAGGATGCCGCCTTCGATCTGAAGCTCTTTTAACAGCGTCGTGCGATCAATGACGGTCGCAATCGCCTCGTTGGGAAATTCACTGGCCTTTGCCACCGGGCGACCCTCGAACATGTCGGCCAGCGCCAACTCTCCGGCGATATAGCCAGTTTTCGCCTCAACCTCGGTCGGCGGGCCGTAGGCGGGATCGGGCAAGGACGAGCATGCCGAGAGCGAAAGCGCGACCAGCGCGAATAATTTACGCAAGGAAGATCTCCAGCAGTTCAGTCCGCCATATGCCGGATCAAGATTAGCATCTTCTAAATCGCGGTGCCGACCATATTATAGCTGTGCCACGCCAGCACCGCCGCGGCGCCGCGGTGGGGGCTCCACTTCTCGGCGAGGGCGCGGAGCTGTTTTTCGCTGGGGCGGTCGGGGAGGCCGAGGAGGCGGCCGACTTCGATCTGGACGGCGAGGTCGCCGGCGGGCCAGATGTCGGGGCGGCCTTCGGCGAACAGCAGATAAATCTCCGCTGACCAGCGGCCGATGCCCTTGATCCGGGTGAGTAGCGCGATCGCTTCCTCGTCGTCGGCGGGCAAATGGGCGAGGTCGAGTTCGCCCGAGCGGACAAGCGCGGCGAGACTTTTGAGATAGGACGCCTTCTGGCGCGACTGGCCGAGTGCGCGCAGTTCCTCGTCGGTCGCGGCGAGGATGGCGTCGAGATCGGGGGGCGAGCCGAATGCGCCTTCCAATTTGGCCCACATCGAGCGCGCGGCGGCGACGCTGACCTGCTGGCCGACGATGGTCCGCATCAGGCTGGCGACCCCGCGATCGGACTGGCGCGGTTCGGGGTGGCCGTGGCTGGCGAGGACCTTCGCAAAGCCGGGCTCGATCGCGGCGAGCGCGTCAAGGCTGGCGTGGAGGGTTTCCACGCTGTGGACCATCAGACGATGCTGGCCGCGTAAAGGGCGATGGCGGCGGCGTTGGAAACGTTGAGGCTTTCGACCGCAGCAGAGATCGGCAGGCGGGCGAGCGCGTCGCTATGGTCGCGGGTGTTGGCGCGCATGCCGGGTCCCTCGGCGCCAAGGATCAGCGCGACGCGGGGCGGGCCGAGCGCGTCCTTGAGGTCGGTCGTGGCGTCGCCGGTCAGGCCGATGCGCCAGAAGTCGGCTTCGGCGATTTCCTCCAGCGCGCGGGCGAGGTTGACGACGCGAACCCACGGCACCCGTTCGAGCGCGCCCGAGGCGGCTTTGGCGAGGACCCCGCCCTCGGTCGGCGAGTGGCGGTCCTGGGTGACGATGCCGATCGCCCCGAACGCCGCGGCCGAGCGGAAGATAGCGCCGACATTATGCGGGTCGGTGACCTGGTCGAGGACGAGGAGGACGCCTTTCGGGGGGGCGTCGGCGAGGACGTCACCGAGCCACACATCCTCGAGCGGATCGACTTCGATGACGAGGCCCTGGTGGGGGGCGTCGTTGGGGACGAGGCGGCCAAGGTCGGCGACATCGGCCATGGTCACCGGGATGTCGGCGGGGAAGTTCATCAGCGCGGCACCCTCGCGCGTCGCCCAGGCGCGAAGCACGCGGCGATCGGGATTGTCGAGCGCGGCGGCGACCGCGTGGCGGCCCCAGAGACGCGGGCGGTTGCTGCTGTGGGCGGGGTGGGAACGCTTGCGGGCCATGCGCGTCCCCATGCGGCGCGAACGGGCTCAGAGCAAGGGGAAGGCGACCGCGACTTCGGTCCCGCTACCGACCACCGAGCGAATATCGAGCGCGGCGCGGTGACGTTCGGCGATATGCTTGACGATCGACAGGCCCAGCCCGGTACCGCCCGAATCGCGGCTGCGCGCGGCGTCGATGCGATAGAAACGCTCGGTCAGGCGAGGGAGGTGATCGGGCGATATGCCCTCGCCCTGATCGATGATGCGAAGCGTTGCGCGGTCAGCGGTGGTTCTGGTTTCAATGTGAACTGGAGTGCCGCCGCCATAGCGCACGGCATTGGCGACGAGATTGTCGGTGAGCTGGAGCAATTGGCCGAAATCACCCGCGACGGGGCCGGCGGGCGCCACGTCGAGGATGATCTCGCATTGACGCAGCGCAGCGAGTGGGGCGGCGTTGACGGCGGCGATGCGGGCGATCTCGTCGAGCATGATCGGATCGGTCGGGGGGACGAAGCGGTCGGCCTCGATCCGCGACAGGCTCATCAGATCCTCGACGATGCGCAGCATCCGCCGCGCCTCGCCGTGGATGGTGGTGCCGAAGCGGATGCGAAGGTCGTCGGGGATGGCGCCCTCTTCGGCCAGCGTCTCGGCATAGCCGATCATGGTGGTCAGCGGGGTGCGCAGTTCATGGCTGGCGTTGGCGACGAAATCGGTTCGCATCCGCTCGGCCGAAAGGGTCGCGCTGCGGTCGATCAGGCGGACGAGCTGAACCCCGTCGGGCAGCGGGCGGACGATGATCGTCCACGGCTGCTCGCGCCCGCCCAAAGCACCGATCTCGCGCGATCCGCCGCGCCCCGGAAGAATGACCTCGAGCGCATCGGGGTGGCGCAGCACGAAGCGGATGTCGCGCCCGACGATGCGCTCGCCGAGCAGGGCAAGGGCCGGGACGTTGGCGGCGGCGACCCGCTCATTCTCGACGACGAGGGCGGGTTCCTCGATCGCGTCGAGCAGGGCAATCGAGAGGGTCGGGAGTGCCATGCCCCCCCTTAGCCGGTCAGGCGGTGGGGTGGCCAGTCTCCCCTGAGCCGATCAGGCGGTGCGGTAATCGGGCTCCCCTGAGCCGATCAGGCGGTGGGGCAATCAGAGGCGCGCCGGCGGCGATGCGCGCGCCACGCGCCGATGACGAGGATGAGGAGGATGGGGTAGCTCCAGAACACGGTCGCCGCGCCATAGGCCCGCGGCAGGAGCGACCAGTCGATCGCCTTGAGCACATGACCGATCAGGGTGGTCAGCTGAAGGCCGGCAATCCACAAGGGCCAGAAGCGCGAGCTGCCCAGCGCGATTGCGGTAAAGCCGGCGAAGGTGGCGAGATCGACCGCGAACACCCCGGTTTCGACCGAGGCGAAGCGGTGCGTGACCGGCTGCAGCAAGAGTTGTGTCATCACCACCGCGCCGACGCACAGCGCTGCCGCCAGCCGACTTTCGCGATCGCCGCGCCAGAAGGAATAGGCTGCGGTCGCGGCCAGCAGCACGGCGAAGAAGAGGAGCCTGGTCATGGCGAAGCGGCCGGACCGCAGCAAAGCGACCCGGCCAGCATCATCTCAGGCAACGACGCGCAGCGGCGCGACGGCGGTTTTGGGGGGACATTCGGCGTCGCCGAAGCTGACCGTGCGAAGGCCCGGGACGACCGACTTGGCGTCGAGCAGGGCGGCGTGGCAATTGCCCATCCCGCCACGGGCGACGACCAGCGAATGAAGCGTGGTGGCAAGATGCTCGAGGGCGTCATGCCCGGTGCGGACGCCGACGCCGGCGACACTGCGCGCGCGCATCATGCGGCCCTGAAGCTCGGCGATCTCGGAAAGGGCGTTGTCGATCGTATCCTCGACCGTGCGGACCTGCTCGGCGACATCGAAGGCGGCGTTCTCGATCATCTGTTTGCGCATGGCTGTTCCTTTGCCCCGGCTCGAAGTGCGGGATGGCTGGGCCAGCATCAGGGATCAGCGCCGTATCAGTGACCCATCAACCGGGAGAGGCTTTCCAGACCGGCGAGATACATTCCCGCCGAAAAGGTCGTGCCAATCGCGATGCCGACTATCCAGGTCAGTTTCTGAGCGACGCTCATCTCATTGCTGGGATGGCTCCTCGTTGCGAACGGCAAAACCAAAGGGGACCGGGAAAGCGTCTTCTGCTCGGTTTCGAAGCCGGTATCCCCGGCCCCCTCTGCACGATCAGCGTGCCGAATCTGATAACTGATCGCCCCGCTTTGATGCGCAATATTATCTGGTTCGGCGATGTACGGCGGTTGATGTATCAATGGCTGATATGCGGCCGGGGGCCGTGACGGGGGCTGGGGCTGAAGGGCGCCCGACCGCTGGTCGCCCTCGATCAGCATTCGCGCCGCCTGGCTGCGCCGTTCGACCCCCAGCACCTGTAGCGCGCCGCGGATGCGCTGGTCGACGGTGTGCGGCGAAATGCCATGCTGGAGCGCGATTTCCTTTGACGACAGATGCTGGGCGACAAGGCGCAGGCAATCCGCCTGCCCCTTGGTCAAGCGGTCGACCGGCCGGATATCCGGATGGTCCATCGCGTTAAACTCCCTCAGCGACGAAGCCGCAGTTGCCATGAACCGTCCCCCAACTTGGCGACAGCCTACAGGCTTGAACCGCAAGTTGCACGCTAAGAGTTAATAGTCTGAATGTGCTGCAAGTTAATACAGCAAGACAATATGGGGCGACTACCGTGCGATGCCGAAATAGGCTGCCGGAAAGAGTTTTAGCATACATGAAATTCCTGGCTTAAACTGTATCAGTTCAGACCATGCCCTTGTAATGCTCACCAGTGATTCGCCGCACCGTGCCCGAACTGGCGCGCATGACGATGCTTTCAGTCTTGAGCAGTCCGCCGCGAAGACGTTTGACGCCCGACAGCAACGATCCGTCGGTTACCCCGGTGGCGGCGAAGATGCAGTCGCCGCTGGCCATTTCTTCAAGCTGGTAAATGCGGTCGAGATCCTCGATCCCCCAGCGGCGGGCGCGGGCGCGCTCGTCGTCGTTGCGGAAGAACAGCCGGCCTTCCATCTGCCCGCCGATGCAACGCAGCGCGGCGGCGGCTAGCACGCCCTCGGGCGCGCCGCCTTGGCCCAGATAAATGTCGACCCCGGTGTCGGGATCGGTCGTGGCGATGATCCCGGCGACGTCGCCATCGGGGATGAGCATGATCCCGCAGCCCAGCGCGCGAAGCTCTGCAATGATCGCCGAGTGGCGCGGGCGATCGAGCACGCAGGCCATGATCTCGCCGACCTCGACCCCCTTGGCCTTGGCCAGCGCGGTGACATTCTGCGTCGGCGAGCGGGTCAGGCTGACGAGGCCGGGCTCATAGCCGGGGCCGATCGCGATCTTGTCCATATAGGTGTCGGGGGCGTTGAGGAGGTGGCCCTGCTCGGCGATGGCGAGCACGGCAAGCGCGTTGGGCCCGGCCTTGGCGGTGATCGTCGTCCCTTCGAGCGGGTCGAGCGCAATGTCGATCCTGGGGCCAGTGCCCTGCGCCGAGCCGACTTTCTCGCCGATATAAAGCATCGGCGCCTCGTCGCGCTCGCCCTCGCCGATGACGACGGTGCCGTCCATCGGGAGTTCGTTGAGTGCGGCGCGCATCGCTTCGACGGCGGCGGCATCGGCGGCCTTCTCGTCGCCGCGGCCGACCAGCCGGGCCGCGGCGATCGCGGCGGCTTCGGTCACTCGGACCATTTCGAGGACGAGGACGCGGTCGAGGACGCTACTGGCGCGCGGTGTTTCGGACATTGATGGCTCCTGAACTGGTGCGCGGGCGATAGATGCGGGGGCGGGGGTTGTCGAGATTAGTCAGGGTCCTCGACCCGATGCTCGAGCAAATGGGAGCGGACGCGGACCGCCGTCGTGCCCAGCCTGGTCTCGTAGAGGAACACCGCGAAGCCGCCGGCGGTGGTCAGCATCGCGGCGATGAACAGCAGCGCGATTTCGGTCCCGAACTGGAGGCCGACGAGGCGCCCGGCGAACAGCAGGATGACAACGAGGCAGATCAGCACCGCCGCGCTGACCGAGAACAGGACGGCCGCGTTGACGATCCGAATTCGCCGATCGAGCAGGTGGAGTTCCTCGATAATCCGGTCATGTTCGACGCCGCGGCTGGCGAGCAGCCTGGGCTCGAGGTTGCGCGAACGGTCAACGATCCGCGCGAGGCGGCCGACACAGACGTTGAGGAAGGCCCCGATCCCGGCAAGGAGGAACACCGGCGCCACCGCCGACTGGATGACCGTCGCGACTTCGGTGTTGGTCGTGTTGAAATCGGGAATCAGCATCCCCGCGCTATGCACGGCGCGCCGCGAAAATACCAATTAGCGGCGGCGGTAGCGGCCGTTGGAGCTGCTGGTTCCGACCGAAATGGCGACCGCCGCGTTGCAGCCGAGCGGGACGACGGCGGCGCCATAGGTCCCCGAATAGCCGCCGCTGCCCATCTCGACCCCCATTTCGCCATGCGGTTTGGTCGGGCAGGGGCGGGCTTCAGTGATGCCGGTTGCGGGACCTTCGCCGACGCCGCTTTCGCCAACCACCGCATCGGCGGGGCGCTTTCCGGTTTTCGCCAGGATTGCATCGACCTGTTCAGGGGTCAGGCGGCGTTCGGAGGCGGTCGACGACTGCGACGTCTCACTGGCGGCCTGCGGCGTGACGGGGGCGACCCCGGGGACGTTCTGGGCGGCGGCGAGGGTGGGGACCGTAACGAACGCGAGCGCGGCGAGAAACTTGATCATGGCACCGACCTTTCCGAACTGCCCGCCTGCGCCCCGCTTCCTGTCGCGGCGATGAATAGACGCGTTCGATCAGCTATTGGCACGAGAGCAATTTCTTCACGCCGCGCGCGGCCTGGCGCAGGCGCTGCTCGTTTTCGACCAGCGCGATGCGGACAAAGCCCTCGCCTTCCTCGCCGAAGCCGACCCCGGGAGCGACCGCGACATGGGCGTGGGTCAGCAATTGCTTGGAAAATTCCATGCTGCCAAGCTTGGCGAACTGTTCGGGGATCGGCGCCCAGGCGAACATGCTCGCTTGCGGGACGGGGATCGTCCAGCCGGCGTTGGCAAAGCTTTTGACCAGCACATCGCGGCGTTTCTTATAGAGCGCGCGATTTTCGGCGATAATGTCCTGCGGGCCGTTGAGCGCGGCGGTAGCGGCGGCCTGGATCGGGGTGAAGGCGCCATAATCGAGGTAGGATTTGACCCGGGTCAGCGCGCCGATCAGCCGCTTGTTGCCGACCGCAAAGCCCATCCGCCAGCCGGCCATCGAATAGGTCTTGGACATGGACGTGAACTCGACCGCGACCTCCTTCGCGCCCTCGGCCTGGAGGATCGACGGGGTCGGCACCTCGCCGAAGTAAATCTCGGCATAGGCAAGGTCGGAAATGACGATGAGGTCATGCTCGCGCGCGAAGTTCACCAGCCGCTGGTAGAAGGGCAGGTCGGCGACATAGGCGGTCGGGTTTGACGGATAGCCGACGACCAGCACCTTGGGCCGCGGCACGGTATAGCGCATCGCCATTTCGAGCCGGTCGAAGAATTCAGGGCCGGGCGCGGCGGGGATCGACCGGATCGCGGCGCCGGCGATGATGAAGCCGAAGGTATGGATTGGATAGGACGGGTTGGGCGCAAGCACGACGTCGCCAGGCGCGGTGATCGCCTGCGCCAGGTTGGCGAGCCCCTCCTTCGAGCCCAGCGTGACGATGACTTCGCTGTCGGGATCAAGGTCGACGTCCCAGCGGCGCTTGTAATAGGCGGCCTGGGCCTTTCGCAGTCCTGGAATCCCCTTGGACGCCGAGTAGCGGTGCGCGGTTGGCTTTGACGCGACTTCGCACAGTTTTTCGATGACATGCTTCGGCGGGGCGCCGTCGGGGTTGCCCATGCCAAGGTCGATAATGTCCTCGCCGCGCGCGCGCGCCGCGGCCTTCATCGCGTTGACTTCGGCGAAGACATAGGGGGGCAAGCGGCGGATGCGGTAGAATTCTTCGTCCATGGGATCCCGTCTGGCGGATTTTGCTGCGCTGCGGAAGAAAAAAACTAGCGGGCGGTATAGCCGGGAAGTTTTAATCCGCGCGCAATGGCAAGGCCACGAAGCGCGAAAGCCGCGACGAAGGCGACCGCTGCGGCGGGGAGGGCAGGAAGCCCGACGACAGTCAGCGCGACGAACAGCGCCGACGACAGCGCCGCTGCGGTGACATAAATCTCGGGCCGCATCAGGATCGACGGCTCGCCTGCCAGCACGTCGCGGATGATGCCCCCGGCGCAGGCGGTCAGCACCCCCATCGCAAAGGCCGGGATCGGCGCGACGCCATGGCCCAGCGCCTTGGACGCGCCATAAGTCGAGTAAGCGGCGAGACCGAGTGCATCGAACCACAGCAAGGCGCGCTCGTTCCAATGGTGGCGGGCGGTCAGCCAGACGGCGAGCCCGGCGGCGAGGCAGATGCCCAAGGTGATATTCTGGTGCACCCAGAACACCGGCGCGCCGATGAGGAGGTCGCGCAGCGTGCCCCCGCCGACCCCGGTGACGACCGCAAAGAACAGGAAGGTGACCAGGGTCTGGCGGCGCTCGGCGGCGAGCAGCGCGCCTGAAATGGCGAACACCGCCAGCCCGAAATAGTCGAGCAGGTAGAGCGTGTCGGGGATTGACGGAGTGGGGAGGACCGGGGGCATATTTCGTCATTGCGAGGAGCGATGCGACGAATCAACCCAGCGGCGAGAATGGATTGCTTCGCTCCGCTCGCAAAGACGGTTAGGATCGCCCCATGACCGACAAGCCCGACTCCGCCACCACACCCGCCGCCTCCGTCCCCGGGCTCGAGGATTGGCAGCACTGGACGCTCGTCATGGGACGCGCGCAGCAGATGATGATGAATGCCTGGGCCGAGCGCGCGGGCAAAGACGAGGGCGCCCTGCCCACCGCCGCCGCCATCCCGGCAAGCCTGCCCGACCCGATGCCGTGGCTCGCGGCGGGGGCCGAGGCGTGGTCCAAGGGCCTTGAGGCATGGGGCCAGATGCTGACCGGCTTCGAAAAGGCGGGCGAAGTTCGCGACCGCCGCTTCGGCGCGGCCGAATGGCACGACTATCCGTTGTTCGACACCATCCGCCAAACCTATCTCGCCATTTCCGACCAGCTTTTGGGATCGGTCGACAAGATCGATGGCCTCGACGAGGCCGCGCGGCAGAAATTGCGCTTCACGACAAAAAGCTTTGTCGATGCAATGTCGCCGTCCAACTTCGCACTGACCAACCCCGAAGTGATGAAGCGCACGCTGGAGACGAAGGGCGACAATCTGCTCAACGGGCTGAGCAACATGCTGGGCGACATCAAGGCCGGGCAGATGAGCCAGAGCAAGGCCGGGGCGTTCGAGCTTGGCCGCAATTTGGCGATGACCCCGGGCAAGGTGATCCACGAAACGCGCCTATTCCAGCTGATCCATTATGCGCCGACCACGCCCGACGTGCTGGCGACGCCGCTGGTGATTTTCCCGCCGTGGATCAACCGCTTCTACATCCTTGACCTCACGCCCGAAAAATCATTCGTGAAGTGGTGCGTGGGCCAGGGCGTGTCGCTGTTCATGGTCAGCTGGAAATCGGCCGACGAGAGCCTCGCCGACGTGACCCTGGACGATTATGTCGCGGCGCAGATCGAGGCAGTCGACGTGATCCGCGAGGCGCTCGGCGTGCCGGCGGTCCACACCATCGGCTATTGCGTCGCGGGGACGACACTGGCGGCGACGCTGGCACTGCTCGCCGCGCGGGGCGAGGCCGACAAGGTAGCGAGCGTCACCTTCTTCACCGCGCAGGTCGATTTTGCCGACGCCGGGGACCTGACGCTGTTCCTGGGCGACGAGACGATGGGGCTGCTGGGGCAATTGACCGAGGACAAGGGGTATCTCGACGGGCGCTACATGGCGGCGACCTTCAACCTGCTGCGCGGGCGCGACCTGATCTGGTCCTATGTCGTCAATAACTACCTGATGGGGCAGGAGCCGGCGCCGTTCGACCTGCTCCACTGGAACGGCGACACGACCAATTTGCCGGCCTCCTGGCACCGCGATTATCTCGACCGTTTCTACAAGCAGAATTTGCTGGTCAAGGCGGGGGCGATCACGGTCGACGGGACGCCGATCGACCTCAAGAAGATCCGGACTTCGGCCTATATCCAGGCCGGGCGCGAGGATCATATCGCCCCGCCCGAAAGCGTGTGGAAGCTGATGGATTTCCTGTCCGGTCCCAAGCGGTTCGTGCTCGCGGGGTCGGGACATATCGCGGGGGTGGTCAACCCGCCCGCGCTTGGCAAATATCAATATTGGCGCGGGGCCGAGGATGCCAGGAGCCTGGCCTCGTTCGTCGAGGGCGCGACCGAGCATAAGGGCAGCTGGTGGCCCGACTGGATCGAGTGGCTGCGCGAACGGGCGCCGAAAACGGTCGCGGTCAAAGGGGCGCGGGTGCCGGGGATGGGCAAGCACAAGGCAATCGAGGATGCGCCGGGGCGGTTTGTCAAAGCTAGATAATCGCGACGCTTCATCAGGGTCGGATCCGGTCATTGATGACGGGACTGAAGCTCCCCCACGATATCACCCCACGCCAATCCTCGCGCCTTCAGCAACACCGTAAGGTGATAGACCAAATCCGAAGCTTCCGAGATCAGCTCCGCGTCATCGCCGCATCGCCCAGCAAGCGCTGTTTCGACCCCTTCTTCGCCGACCTTTTGCGCGGCTCTTGCGGGGCCTTCGGTTAGAAGTTTCGCGGTGTAGCTGGTGGTAGGGTCGGCGCCTGCTCGGGACTGGATGACGCGTTCCAGCTCGCCGATGAAGCCGACGCCCGGCGCGCCCTGGTCGCCGAAGCAGCTGGTCGTGCCAGTGTGGCAGGTCGGGCCTCTGGGGGTGGCGAGGACGAGTAACGCGTCCTGGTCGCAGTCCATGCGCACCTCGACGAGGTCGAGGATGTTGCCGCTGGTCTCGCCCTTGCGCCACAGCGCGTTCTTCGAGCGGCTGTGGAAGGTGACCATCTTTTCGGCCAGCGTCGCGTCGAGGGCGGCGCGGTCCATGTAACCGAGCATAAGGACTTCGTCCGAGGCGGCGTCCTGGACGATCGCCGGGACCAGGCCGTCCATCTTGGCCCAATCGAGCGTCTTGGGATCGAACTCAGTCACAGGCGAACCTCCACACCCATTGCGCGAAGCTGGGCTTTCAAGTCGGGGATGGCGATGCGGCGGTCGTGGAACACGCTCGCGGCGAGCGCGCCGCTGACGCCTGCGCCGAATGCGTCGGCAAAATGCTGGACCGTGCCGGCGCCGCCCGAAGCGATGACGGGGACGCCCAGCGGGATGATCGCAGCGGTCTGGGCGAGGTCATAGCCCTGGCGCACCCCGTCGCGGTCGATGCAGTTCAACACGATCTCGCCCGCGCCTAGGCGGACGGCTTCGGTCGCCCACGCCACCGTCTCGCGCCCCGCGTCGATCGTCGCTTCGGGCTTGCCGGTATATTGCTTGACGATCCAGCGACCATCAGCCGCCACGAGGCTGTCGATGCCGACGACGACGCACTGCCGCCCGAAGGCGTCGGCCAGTTCGGCGATCAGCTCGGGGCGTTCGAGCGCGGGGGAGTTGACCGAAATCTTGTCGGCGCCGCTTTCGAGCACGCGCGCCGCCTCGTCGACGCTGCGGATCCCGCCCGCGACGCAGAACGGGATGTCTATCACGGCGGCGACGCGGTGGACCCAGGCGGTATCGACCCCGCGGCCTTCGGCGCTGGCGGTGATGTCGTAGAATACGAGTTCGTCGGCGCCCTCGTCGCGATAGCGCAGCGCGAGGTCGACAATGTCGCCGACGTCGCGATGGTCACGGAACTTGACGCCTTTCACCACGCGCCCTTCGGCGACGTCGAGGCAGGGGATGATCCTGGCCGTGGGCATTACGCGTCCGCCGCCTTCAGCGCCTGCTCGACGGTGAAGCGGCCTTCCCACAGCGCCTTGCCGACGATCGCCCCGTCGGCGCCCGACTGGAGCAGGAGCGCCAGGTCGTCGAGGGTCGCGACCCCGCCCGAAGCCTGCAGCGCGACTGCGGGATACCAGTCGACGATCGCCTGAATCAGCGGGATGTTGGGGCCAGTAAGCATTCCGTCGCGACCGATGTCGGTGACGAGCAGGTGGCGCACGGCCGGGAACTGGTCGAGCACCTCGTCGAGACTCTGGCCCGATCCCTCGGCCCAGCCGTGGGTGGCGACCATCGCCTTGCCGCGATCGACGATCTCGCCCGCGATGCGGACATCGAGCGCGAGGGTCAGGCGGTCGGGGCCGAATGTGTCGAGCAGGGCGGTGAAGGCGGGGGGATCGTTGACCGCGAGGCTGCCGACGACGACGCGGGCGACTCCGGCGTCGAGGAGGGCGGCAACGTGATCGGGGGTGCGAATCCCGCCGGCAACCTGCAACTTAAGTGGGGATGCTTTCGCGAGGTCGGCGAGGAGGGCGTGCTGACGGGGTTCCTTGGCGCGGGCACCGTCGAGGTCGACGACGTGCGCCCAGCTTGCCCCGGCATCGGCAAAACGGATCAGCGCATTAGCGGGGGCTTCATCATAGCCCGTCTCACGATCGAAATCGCCTTGGCTCAGGCGGACGCAGCGGCCGGCGATGAGGTCGATGGCGGGATAGAGGATCATGCGCTGAGATAGGCATTCAGAAAGGCGGCGCCGGGTGCGGACGAGCGCTCGGGATGGAATTGCGCGCCCCACAAATGGCCATGGCGAAGCGCGGCAGGGAGGGGATCGGCGTAGGTCATGCGGGCGGCGGTGGCGGGACCGTCGTCGCAGGCGAAGCTGTGGGCGAAATAGACGTGGTCGCCGTCGTTCAGCCCGATGTCCGGGGCGACATCGTGCACGGGCGTCCAGCCCATGTGGGGGATGGGTTTGCCCGGCGCCGGGGCCATCGCGCGGACGCGGCCGGGGACGAGGGCGAGGCACTCGGTGTCGGCCTCGTCCGATCCGTCAAACATCAGCTGCATGCCAAGGCAAATACCGAGGAGGGGCTTGGTGCGGGCGCGAATTGAGTCGACGATCCCGAGAGCATGGAGCTGCTCCATGGCATAGCCCGCTGCCCCGACCCCGGGGAGAACGAGACGTTCGGCGGCGAGGACGTCAGCCGGGGTCTTCACCAGCGCGACCTCGGCGCCAAGCCGGGCAAAGCCGAGGCGGATTGATTCCACATTGCCATAGCCCAGGTCGAGAATGGAGACGGTCAAAGGACCCCCTTGGTGCTGGGCAGCGTATCGCTGCCGCCGACCGACAGCCCCATGCGCAGCGCGCGGCCGAACGCCTTGAAGCAGCCTTCGACCTTGTGGTGGTCATTGTCGCCCTCGACCTTCACATGGATCGCGCAGGCCATCGAATCCGCCAGGCTGCGGAAGATGTGGGGGACCATTTGCGTCGGCAGGCCGCCCACCTCGGGGGTGTCGAAGTGGCCGTCGAACTTGCTGAACGGGCGGCCGGAAAGGTCGATGAGGACCTCGGCGCGGACCTCGTCCATTGGCAGGGCGAAGCCGAAGCGGCCGATCCCGCGCTTGTCGCCGAGCGCCTGCCTCAACGCCGCGCCGAGCGCGAGCGCGATGTCCTCGACGCTGTGGTGGGGGTCGATCTCGAGGTCGCCGGTACAAGCGAGGGTCAGGCTGAACCCGCCGTGCGCCGCGACCTGGTCGAGCATGTGATCGTAGAAGCCAATCCCGGTGTGGATCGAGCGCGGCTCAGACCGGTCGAGGTCGATCGCGACCGCGATGCGGGTCTCCTTTGTGTCGCGGACGAGTTCGGCGCGGCGGCCCGGGCGGGTGGTTTCGGTGAGCCCGAACACCGCGAGCATTGCGGCATTTTCGGCCTCGGTGCCGACCGTGACGCGGACCCCGCCCGGCGCTGCATTGGGGCGGAAGCGGAGGCGGATTCCGGCGGCGGCGAGGCGCTGCGCCAAGGCAGCGGGGTCGGCCACTTCAAGGAACAGGAAGTTGCCGCCGGTGCGGATGCTCTGGATTTCGGGAACGGCGCGGAGCCGGGACGCAAGGGCGTCGCGGTCGGCTTTGAGCCGCGCGATGCGCTCGGCGTGGAGCGGCATCCGCTCGGCCGCCAGCGCGTCAAGAGTCGCGGCGATGGAGAGGCTCGGGAGCGGGTAGGGGGGGGATGCGCGCGACGCCAGTTCGATGATCTCGGGGTCGGCGATGAGGCAACCAATGCGCGCGCCCGCCAAACCATAAGCCTTCGACAGGGTGCGCAGGACGAGAAGGTTGCCCCCTACTTGCGGCACGAGGCTCGGCGTGTCGGCAAACTCGATGTAGGCCTCGTCGGCGACGACCAGTGTGTCCGGGAGCGCCCGCGCGATGGCGAGCACGTCGGCCGGGTCGACCGGAGTGCCGGTCGGGTTGTTGGGGGTGCACAGGAAGAGCAGTTTTGGTTTGGCGTCCACGCACGCCGCGATCACGGCCTCCGCGTCGAATAGCAGGTCATCGGTCAGCCGGGCCGAGATGACCCGCGCGCCCTGCACCCGGGCAAATTGCGCATAGGCCGAGAAGGTCGGCTCGACGATCGCGATGCTGTCGGTGCCGGGGACGCAGAAGGTGCGGATGAGCAGGTCGATCGCGTCGTCGCTGCCGCGCGTCGCCCAAAGCTGCGAAGGCGCGCAGCCGTAGAGGTCGGCGAGGCGCTGGCGGAGCGCGACGGGTTGCGGCTCGGGGTAGCGATTCACCGACGCGGCGATGCTGCCCGCGACCAAGGGCGCGAACGGATTTTCGTTGGCGTCCAGCTTGATCGAGCGGCCGATCGGGGCGCCGCCCGCAGCCGCCGCGGTATCGGTCGGAGGGAGGGCGAGGATCTCCGGGCGGGCGAGGCGCTGGGCGAGCGATATCATGCGCGCAACTCCGCTGCTCTTGCGTGGGCTTCAAGCCCTTCCAACCGCGCCAAGGCAGCAGCTGACGCGGCGACAGCGCGCGACGCGGCGGGGGTGGCGCGGAGCACGCTGACTTCCTTCATGAAACTGAGCACCGTCACTCCGCCATAAGCGCGCGCGGCGCCCCCGGTGGGGAGGACGTGGGACGAGCCGGCGAGATAGTCGCCGAAGCTTTCCGCCACGCCATGCCCGACGAAGATCGCGCCGGCGTTGCGGATGAGGGGGACCAGCGCCTCGGGGTCGGCGACGGCAAGGCTGAGATGCTCGGGCGCCCAGTCGTTGGCGATCGCCACGGCCTCGGCGAGGGTCGGGACGATAACTGCCCTGGCGTGCCCCATCGCGGCGCGCGCGGGAAGAATGTCGGCGAGCTGACGGTCGGCCTCGGCGATCACCCGCTCGGCCAGCGCGGCGTCGGTGGTGACCAGCACGACCTCGGCGTCGGGGTCATGCTCGGCCTGGCTGAGCAAGTCGGCGGCGACGGTCGCGGGATCGGCGCTGGCGTCGGCGATGACAAGCAGCTCGCTCGGTCCCGCGGGAAAATCGATCGCGGGGCCGCCGGGGGTGCTCGCGACCATTGCCTTGGCTGCGGCGACCCACGCATTGCCGGGGCCGGCGATCTTGGCAACGGGCGCGATGTCGCCTGCACCGAAGGCCAGCGCGGCAATCGCCTGCGCCCCGCCGACGGTCCAAATCGCGTCGATCCCGCACATCTCCGCCGCCAGCGCAATCGCCGGGTCGAGCCCGCCGTCGGCGCGCGGCGGGGTGACCACGACGATCTCGCGCACCCCGGCGGCGCGGGCGGGGATGGCGAGCATGAGGAGGGTCGAGAACAGGGGCGCGTTGCCCCCGGGGACGTAGAGCCCGACCCGGTCGATCGCGCGCCACTCCTTGGCGACGGTCAGCCCCGGCATCGTCTCGACCATCGCGTCGCGCGGGCGGGTGCCCTCGTGGAATTTGGTGACATTGGCGAAGGCGAGCTCGACCGCCGCCAGCGTCTCGGCGGGCCATGTCGCGCGGGCTTGCGCGGCGAAGGGCGCGACCTCGACAAGGCGCGGCGGCGCCCGGTCGATCCGCTCCGCTTCGGCGACGAGCGCGTCCCAGCCGCCTTCGCGCACGCGCTGCACAATCGCGGCAACGGCCTCGCGGAAGACGGGGTCCTCGCTCCGCGTCCGGCGATCGAGCGCGCCGGGCTTGTTGGCGACGATACGCATTACAGCATCATCTTTTCGATCGGCATGACCAGGATCGCCGACGCGCCGGCCGCCTTCAATTTCTCCAGCGTCTCCCAGAACACCGATTCCTGGCACACCGCCTGGACCGCATAATGGCCCGGCCGCCCCGCCAGCGGGATCACCGTCGGAGCCTCGGCGCCAGGCAGGATCCGCGCGATTTCGGCAAGCGATTCCTCGGTCGCGTTGAGGACGATATACTTTGATTCTGCGGTCGCGATGACCCCGTTGATGCGGGTCATCAGCGCGGTCGCCCGCTCGGCCAGCGCCGGAGCGACGGGCTTCAGCGTGCGGACCAGCACCGCCTCGCTGGCAAATACGGTTTCAACCGCCGCCAGCCCATTGGCCTCCAGCGTCGCCCCAGTCGAGACGAGGTCGCAGACGAACTTCGCAATGCCGAGGCGCGGGGCGAGCTCGACCGCGCCCTTCATTGTGACGATCTCGGCCTCGATCCCGCGCTCGGCAAGGAAACGCTGGGTGAGGCGCGGATAGCTGGTGGCGATCCGCTGCCCGGCCAGCATCGCCGTCTCATATGCCATGCCCTCCGGCGCCGCGATCTTGAGGCTGCAGCGCCCGAAGCCCAGGCTTGCAACGGTCTCGAAGCGCGGGCTCGCGAACCCCAGCGCATATTCCTCGAGCACATTCTGGCCGCAGATGCCCAGCTCGCACACTCCGTCGGCGACGAAGGTCGGGATGTCGTCGTCGCGGACGAACATCAGGTCGAGCGGAAAATTCTCCGCCCGCGCCGTCAGCGCATTCTTCGCCCCCTGCACGCGAAGGCCAGCACCTTTCAGCAAGTCGCGGCTCTGGTCGCTGAGGCGGCCCGATTTCTGGATGGCGATGTGAAGGCGGCTGCGGTCGGTCACTTGGGCTCTTTCAATTTGTCGAGCGAGAGGCGGTCGAGCAGCAGGCGGTATCCGCCGTTCTGCTCCTCTTTCAAGAACCGCGCGACCCGCACGATGGTGGTCGTGCTGACCCCCGTCGCATCGTGGATTTCGCGATAGGTAAGCTGCCCCGCATCGAGCAATCGGGCCACCTGCCACCGCTCGGCCAAGGTGCGGATTTCGGCCGGGGTGCACAGGTCGCGAAGCAGCGCCCGCGCCTCATCGTCCGAGCGAAGCGCGGCCAGCACGGCGGCAAGGTCCTCGACGGGACGGGCGGGAGCGGCGGCGGTCATATTGTTACAGCATGATAGAACAATGATACGGCAGATGCAAGTGGCGCCGCGCCGGGTTGGCCGATATATGCCCGTCATGGACGTCATCATCTATCATAATCCTGCGTGCGGCACGTCGCGCAACACGCTCGGCTTGATCCGTAACAGCGGGGTCGAACCCCATATCATCGACTATCTAAAGTGCCCGCCGAGCCGCGCGATGATCGAAAGCCTGGTCAAGCGGATCGGCACCGGGGCGCGTTCGCTGCTGCGCGAGAAGGGCACGCCGTTCGCCGAGCTCGGTCTGGGCGACCCCTCGCTGTCCGATGCGGCGTTGATCGACGCAATGGTGGCGCACCCGATCTTGATGAACCGCCCGGTTGTAGTGTCGCTCAAGGGGGTCAAGCTGTGCCGCCCATCGGAGCAGGTGCTTGACCTCTTGCCCCCGCAACAGGGGGCATTTCTCAAGGAAGACGGCGACATCGTCGTGCCTGCCGAACCCCCCGCGGCATGACCCCGCCGCTGCCGCGCCGCCTGGTCGCCGAAGCGCTTGGCTCGTTCCTGTTGTTTGCCACCGTCGTCGGCTCGGGGATCATGGGCGAGGCGCTGGCGGGCGGCAATGATGCGGTCGCACTGCTCGGCAATACCGCCGCGACGGGGGCGATGCTGTTCGTGCTGATCACCATGCTTGGCCCGATTTCGGGGGCGCATATGAACCCCGCCGTGTCGATCGTCGCGGCGATCCGGGGCGATTTGCCGGCCCGCGATGCTGCTGCTTATTCGCTCGTCCAGCTTGGTGCCGGGATCCTTGGCGTGTGGTGCGTGCATTTGATGTTCGAACTTCCGATCGTGCAGTTTTCGGTCAAGGCGCGCAGCGGCATCGGCCAGGCGGCAAGCGAGGCGCTGGCGACGTTCGGGTTGATCTTGACGATCCTCGGCACCGTCCGCCATCGCCCTTGCCGCAGTCCCGGCGTCGGTCGCCCTATACATTACCGCAGCCTATTGGTTCACCTCGTCGACCAGTTTCGCCAACCCCGCGATCACCGTCGCGCGAAGCCTCAGCAACAGTTTCGCCGGAATTTCCCCGGCGGACGTCCCGCTGTTCGTCGCGGCACAGTTGGCGGGGGCGGGACTGGCCGCGCTGGTCGCCCATTATCTGTTCGACGGCGACGCGCCTGAAAAATCCTGAGTTGACAAAAGATATCCCGTTCGCGCATTTGGCCGCCATGTCGATCAACTCGCTCAGCAGCCTGACCTGGTGGCGCTCCTCGCAACGATGGCGCGCGCGCGGTTGATTCTCGTCTTGTGACGATGTCCCCGGGTCCGCGTTTCGCGGGCCTTTTTTTTCGCCATTTGCGCTCAGGAAATTTCCAATGATCATCGTAATGAAGCCCAATGTCCCTGACGAGGCGGTCCAGGAACTGCTCGAGCGGATCGAGGCCAAGGGCCTTCGCCCGCTGCACATGCCGGGCAGCGAGCGGGTCGTGCTCGGCGCGCTTGGCGACGAGCGCGTCCTGGCAGATCTCGCGCTCGAAAATCACCCCTATGTCGAGGCGGTCAAGCCGATCCTGGCGCCCTACAAGCTGGTCAGCCGCGAGCTTCATCCGCACGACACGATCGTCAATATCGGCGGGGTCAGCATCGGCGGCAGCCGGTTTGCGCTCATCGCCGGACCCTGCGCGGTCGAGAACGAGACCCAGCTGCTGGCCAGCGCCAAAGCCGCGAAAGCCGGCGGCGCGCGGATCCTTCGCGGCGGCGCGTTCAAGCCGCGCACCTCGCCCTATTCCTTCCAGGGCCATGGCGGCGACGCGCTCCTGTTGCTCGCCGAGGTCGGCAAGCAGGTCGGCATGCCGGTCGTCACCGAGGTGCTCGAAAGCAGCGATGTCGAACTCGTCGCGCGCCATGCCGACGCGATCCAGGTCGGCGCGCGCAACATGCAGAATTTTTCGCTGTTGAAGGCGGTTGGCCAGACGCGAACCCCGGTCGTGCTGAAACGCGGCATGTCGGCCACGGTCGAGGATTTGCTGCTGGCGGCGGAATATATCCTGGCCGAGGGCAATGACCAGGTCGTGCTGTGCGAGCGTGGCATCCGCACGTTCGAAACGGCGACGCGCAACACGCTCGACCTTTCGGCCGTGCCGTTGCTCAAGATGAAGAGTCATTTGCCGGTGGTGGTTGACCCAAGCCACGGCACGGGCATTCGCAGCCTGGTCACGCCGATGGCGCTGGCGGGGGCTGCGGTCGGGGCCGACGGGCTGATGATCGAAGTGCATTACGACCCGACGGTCGCGCTGTGCGACGGGGCGCAATCGCTTTATCCGGCGCAGTTCGAGGCGCTCGGCAAGCAGCTGGCGCAACTCCTGCCGGTGGTCGGGCGCAACCTGTGAGCACATTGGGCGCCGGAACCGCAGCAAGCCTCGTCCGGCGCCTCGCCGGGCCGGTCGTCGCGCGTGACCTCCACGCCGCGCTGCTCGCCGACGGCAAGGGCACCCCGCCATTGTTCATCCAGCGGACCGGCGGCCCCGCGCTGATCGTCGAGGCGGCGGCGATCAAGGCAGTGTGCCGCGGGCAGGAGGTCGTGCTGACCGCGCTGACCGAGAGTGGGCGCGTGGCGCTTGCCGGGCTCTCGGCCGTGCTCGGCGACGCCATTGCGACACGCGCCGATGATCGGCTGGTGGCGCGCTTCACCCGCTGCGACGCGCCGGAGGAATTTGACCGTGCCCACGCCAGATCACCGTTCGATGTCCTGCGCGCGCTGGCCTTCGGCCACGTTCCGCAGGACCGCGACGAACCCTTTGCGCTGACCGCAGCCGGGGTCGTTGGCTTCGACCATGTCGACCTGTTCGAGGATCTGCCGGCAGGACCAACGAGCGACTTCCCCGATTATGTCTTCTGGCTCGCCGAAAGCCTGGTGGTGGTCGATGCGACCGGCGCCGGTCGGCTGATCTGCACCGCCTTTGGCAGCGACGATGCCACCACGGCGCATCGCCAGCGCAGCCTTGCCCAGGAAAGGCTCTCCAACTTCTCCGCCCGGATCGACTTCGCGCGCGAGATTGGCGCCCCCGCGATGGTCGCTGAAGGATCGGGCGAGGCCGAAGTGACGACCGATCTCGACGACGCCGGCTATGCCGATGTGGTCGCGCGTCTCAAGGATAATGTCGCCGCCGGGGACGTCTTCCAGGTCGTGCCGAGCCGGGCCTTTCGCACCCCCTGCGCCGATCCTGCTGCCGCCTTCGCGCGCCTCGCCGCCGCCGATCCCAGCCGCTACCTGTTCTTCGTCGACAGCGAATTTGGCACGCTGTTCGGCGCCTCGCCCGAGACCGCGGTCGCCGTCCGCCGCGATGGCGACGAGCGGATCGTCGTCGTCACCCCGATCGCCGGCACCCGCCCGCGCGGAAAGACAATCGACGAGGACGACCGGATGGAGGCCGACCTTCGCCTCGATGCGAAGGAAGTCGCCGAGCATATGATGCTGGTCGACCTGGCCCGCAACGACGTCGCGCGGGTCGCCGAGCCGGGCACCCGCCGCGTCGCGACCCTGCTGTCGGTAGAGCGGTTCGCTCGCGTCATGCACCTCGTCAGCCGCGTCGAAGGCCGCCTCGAAACCGACCGCGACGCAATTGACGCGCTGATCGCCTGCGTCACGTGCGGGACGTTGAGCGGGGCGCCGAAATTGCGCGCGCTCGAACTGATCCGCGCGGCCGAAACCAGCGCCCGCGGTCCCTATGGCGGCGCGGTCGGCTGGATCGCGAGTGACGGCAGCATGGATACGAGCATCGTCATCCGCTCGGCGCTGGTGGTCGACGGCATCGCCGAAGTCCGCGCCGGGGCAGGGGTCGTCCATGACAGCGACCCGGTTTCCGAAACGGCCGAAACCCGCCAGAAAGCGAGTGCAATCCTCGCCGCGATCAAGGGTTTTTCGTTTCACGCAAAGGTTGCAGCATGAAAATCTTGCTGATCGACAATCGGGACAGTTTCACCTTCAACCTGGCCGATAGCTGCGCCCGGCTCGGTGCCTATGTGAAGGTCGTCCGCAACAGCATTTCGGCGTCCGCCGCGCTCGATCGCGCCCGGCGCGAGGGGATGATGATCATGCTTTCCCCCGGCCCCGGCCACCCGCGCGACGCCGGCTGCTGCATGGAATTGATCGCGCTGGCCAAGGGCCGCGTTCCGCTCATCGGTATCTGCCTCGGCCATCAGGCGATGGTGCTCGAAGCCGGGGGCACGGTCGAGCGCGCCGCGGCCATTGTCCATGGCAAGACCAGCCTGATGCGCCACGACGGGCAGGGGCCCTTCGCCGGGCTGCCCAACCCGCTCGCCGTCGGCCGCTACCATTCGTTGTGCACGCCAAACCCCCCGGCCAATTTCACCGTCCATGGCGAGATCAATGGGATGGCGATGGCGATCAGCGACGAGAAGGCCCTTCAGGTCGGGCTTCAATTCCATCCCGAATCGATCCTCACCCCGATGGGCGATCCGCTGCTGGCCAACATCCTGGCGTGGGCCGCCACCAAGGTTCCGGAGCCCGTCCTATGACCTTCCTCGACCTTGGACCCGTCCCCAATCCGCTCCCCAAATTGCTCTCGGGCGAGGATCTCCCGATCGAGGATAGCCAGCACCTGTTCGAACGCCTCGTGCTCGGCAAGCTCGAACCCGCCGAGATTGCCGCGACCCTCGTCGCGCTGCGGATGAAGGGCGAGACCGTCGATGAAATGATCGGAGCGGCGACAGCGTTGCTCGAAGCGGCGCTGCCGTTCGATCGCCCCGACTATCTCTACGCAGATTGCTGCGGGACCGGCGGCGATGGTTCGGGTCTGATCAATGTCTCGACCGCTGCGGGCTTCGTCGCCGCTGCCTGCGGGCTGCCGATTGCCAAGCATGGCAATCGCTCGGTCAGCTCGAAATGCGGCTCGGCCGACGTCCTCGAAGCGTTGGGGGCGAGGATCGAAGTCGATCCCGCGCTTGGCCGCCGAAACCTCGATGATACCGGCTTCTGTTTCCTCTACGCGCCGATGTATCACCCGGGGATGAAGCATGCCGCGCTCGTCCGCCGTCAGTTGCAGGTGCGTACCGTGATGAACCTGCTCGGCCCGTGCGTGAACCCGGCGCGGCCCCCGGTGCAATTGCTCGGGGTCGCCGATCCGCGCCTGCTCCGCCGCATCGCCCAGACGCTCGCCGCGATGGGGGCGAAGGAAGCCCTTGTGGTCCATGGCTCCGGGCTCGACGAGGTTGCGCTTCATGGCGAAACTCGTGCCATCCGCCTGTCGGGCGGCGAACTTCACGAACTTTGCATCACCCCCGAGGACGCAGGACTGGAACGCGCGCCGTTGACCGCCGTGACGGGCGGCAATGCGCCCGAAAACGCCGCCCGCCTACGCCAGCTGCTCGACGGCCGGGGGGAGCCCGCCGAGAGCGATATTGTCGCCCTCAACGCTGGTGCGCTATTGATGACCGCAGGGTGCGCGAACAATCTTCGCGACGGAACCGGGCAGGCGCTCGACGCGCTCGGATCGGGCGCGGCGGGACGGGTCCTTGATCATTGGGTGGAGGCAAGCCGTGGCTGATGTGCTGGGCGAAATCGTCGCGGCGAAGCGGATCGACGTCGCCGCGCGGTTCGGTAACCGGACCGCCGATGACCTGCGCGCCGGGGTCGAGCCGACGACGCGCAGCCTCGCCGCCGCTTTGTCCCAGCCCGGCGCGCGCTTCATCATGGAAGTCAAGCGCGCCTCGCCCTCGGGGCACCGCAGCACTGTCGATCCCGCCGACGTCGCGCGCGCCTACACCGGGGTCTCCGACGCCATCAGCGTGCTGACCGACGGCCCTTATTTCGGCGGCTCGATCGACGATCTGCGCACCGTCCGCGCAATCTTCGACGGGCCGATCCTGGCCAAGGATTTCGTGGTCGACCCGCGCCAGCTAATCGAAGCGCGCGCCGCCGGGGCCGATGCCGCCTTGGCGATGCTGTCGGTACTGACCGATGCCGAAGCTTCCGCCGTCTATGCTGAGGCGCAACGGCTGGGCATGGATGTCATCACCGAAGTTCATGACGAGGAAGAACTCGCCCGAGCCAAGTCCCTCGACGCCAAAATCATCGGCATCAACAACCGCGACTTGAAGACCCTCACCACCGACCTCGCCGTCACCATGCGCCTCGCCCCCCTCGCCCCGCCCGACGCCATTCTCATCTCCGAATCAGGCATCGCCACCCGCGCCGATGTCGAGCGGCTCGGCCGCCACGTTGACGCCTTCCTCGTCGGCTCATCGCTGATGGCCGCGCCCGATGTCCGCGAGGCCGCGCGCGCGCTGGTCTTCGGCCGGGTCAAGATTTGCGGCCTCGCGCGCGACGAGGATGTCGCGCTCGCCGCCGCACTTGGCGCCACCCACGCCGGTTTTATCCTTGCCCCCGGCACGCCGCGCGCGCTGACCGAGGCGCAGGCCGCGCCGCTGGTCAAACACGCGCGCAGCCTCGGCCTTACCCCCGTCGGCGTGTTCCGCGACGCCGATCCCGAGATGGTCGCCAACCTTGCCGAAGACCTCGGCCTCGCCGCGGTCCAGCTCCACGGAGGCGCGGGCTATTCGGCCATCGCCCGGATCAAGCGCAGCTTTGCCGGCGAAGTCTGGGCAGTCAGCCGCGACGGCGCCGAGGCGGTGTGCGACGCCGCCGACCGCACCCTGTTCGACAGCGGGACCGGAGGAACCGGGCAGACGTTCGACTGGACCCTGCTCGACGGCCGCCGCGACCTCGCCACCGCCTTCCTCGCCGGAGGAATCACCCCCGCCAACGCCGCCGCCGCCGCTCGCGTCGGGACCTACGGCATCGACCTCAGTTCGGGCGTCGAAGCCCAGCCCCGCATCAAGGATCCCGTCAAGATGGCCGCTCTGTTCACTGCCCTCCGCCCCGCCAGCAGGGCCCGTTAGATGCGCCAGTCCGGCCGCTTCGGGCGCTTCGGCGGCGCTTACGTCCCCGAAATCCTCGTCCCCGCGCTCGAACAGCTCGAGGCGGCGTTCCTTGATGCGCAGGAAGACGAGGCGTTCAACGCCGAGCTCCAGAACCTGCTCACCACCTATGCCGGGCGCCCGACCCCGCTGACCCGCTGCCGCAACCTCGGCAGCGAGCGCACCCGCATCTATCTGAAACGCGAAGACCTGATCCACGGCGGGGCACACAAGACCAACCAGACGCTGGCGCAGGCGCTGCTGGCGAAGCGCATGGGCAAGACCAAGCTGATCGCCGAGACCGGGGCCGGCCAGCACGGCGTTGCCACCGCGCTCGCCGGGGCGCTGTTCGGGATGGAGACCAAAATCTACATGGGCGCCGAGGATATTGCGCGCCAGTCCCTCAATGTCTTCCGCATGGAGCTGATGGGCGCGACCGTGGTCCCCGTCGTGTCGGGTTCCAAGACCCTCAAGGACGCGGTCAACGAGGCATTGCGCGACTGGACCGCCAGCTTCGCCGACACCCATTATATCCTCGGCACCGCCGCCGGGCCGCACCCGTTTCCGCTGATGGTCCGTGAGTTTCAGCGCGTCATCGGCAAGGAATCCCGCGAGCAGATCCTCGAGATCGAGGGCCGCCTGCCCGACGCGGTCATCGCCTGTGTCGGCGGCGGGTCGAACGCGATCGGCATCTTCGCCGACTTTGTCGCCGACGAAGCGGTCCGGCTGATCGGAGTCGAACCCGCCGGAAGGGGCCTCCACGGCCACGAGCATGGCGCGACGATCCTGCGCGGATCGCCCGGCATTCTCCACGGCGCCTCGACCCTGCTGCTCCAGGACAGCGACGGGCAAGTGGCCGAAAGCTGGTCAATTTCGGCCGGGCTCGATTATCCCGGGGTCGGCCCGGAACACGCCCATCTGAAGGATATCGGCCGCGCCGAATATGTCGGCTGCGAGGACCAGGCCGCGCTCGACGCGTTCGTCCTGCTCGCGCGGAAGGAGGGCATCGTCTGCGCCTTCGAAAGCGCCCACGCGCTGTCCCACGCACTTGAAATGGCGAAGGCCGATGAAGACCAGATCCTCCTCATCAACCTGTCGGGGCGCGGCGACAAGGACATGACCCAGGCGCGGGAGTTGCTCAAGTGAGCCGCCCCGAGCATCGGCCGTTGAGCCGCTACACCGAGATGTTTCAGCGCCTCGCCCAGCGCAATGAAGCCGCGTTCGGCGCCTTCCTCATGCTCGGTGATCCCGATCCCGAAACCAGCGCGGCGCACCTCGACGCCTGCGCCAATGGCGGCGCCGACATGATCGAGGTCGGCATCCCGTTCAGCGATCCCGTCGCCGACGGCCCGGTCATCCAGGCCGCCTCCATCCGCGCGCTGGCCAATGGCGCCCGGGTCGATGACGCCTTCGCCCGCATCGCCGAATTGCGTGCGAAACATCCCGCCATCCCGATCGGCATCCTGACCTACGCCAACCTGCTCGCGGCGCGCGGCGAGGCCCGGTTCATGGCGGATGCCAAGGCGTGCGGCGCCGACTCGATCCTCATCGCCGACGTGCCCAGCCTTGAGGCGAAACCCTATGCCGCCTGGGCGCGCGAGGCCGGGCTCGACCTCGTCATGATCGCCGCGACCAACACCGCCGCCGACAAGCTCGCGACCATCGCCGCCTTGTCCTCGGGCTACACCTATTGCGTCGCACGCGCCGGGGTCACCGGGATGCGCGATGCCTTGTCGCTCGATCACGCCGCGCTGTTCGCCGGACTGGCCGACGCGGGTGCCCCGCCGCCGGTGCTCGGCTTCGGCATTTCGACCCCCGATCATGTTCGCGCCGCGGTCGCCTCGGGCGTCGCGGGGGTCATCAGCGGCTCGGCAATTGTCGCGCTGGTGACCGAAGCGGACTCCACCACGAAGATCGAGGCGTTCGTCGCCCAGATGAAAGCCGCGACGGCACGCTGAATCATACCGCAACCGAAACCAGCGCGCTTCGTTCAACGGCGGTGTATTCAGGGGACCTTTCGCCGCGCGACCGCGCCGGGCCGATCATCGCGGTGGTCGCGGTCCATGTCGGGCTGGCGTTCATGCTGCTCGGCATGGCGGGGCACCTGACCCCGGCGGCGTTGCAGGACAGCCTCAAAGTGTTCGACGTCCGCGAGGTCCCTCCGCCTCCGCCCGAAGTCCAGCCGCCGCCGCTTAAGCCGAAACCAAAGCCCAACCCCGCCTCGGCCAAGCCGAAAGCCGCTGCCCCCCCGGCCAAAAAGGCCGAGGCAACCCCCATCGTGCTGCCCAAGCCGCGCGTCGTCATCCCTGTCCCGCGCACCGTCGCCGTCGCACCCAAGGCCGGCACCGGCGCCGCCCCGTCGCAAGGCGCCTCGACCGCCGGCACCGGCACCGGCGCGGGCGGCACCGGATCGGGCACCGGCGGCGGAGGCAATGGCAATGGCGCGGGCGGAGACGGCGACGACGGCACCGGCACCCACCCGCGTCCGCTGTTCCGCCCGCTCAACCCGCGCGGCTTCCCCCGGGCGCTGGTCGAACCATTGCCTCCCGGCGCACGCGTCCTGATCATCTTCACCGTGCAACTCGACGGCAGCATCACCGGCTGCTCGGTCCGCCAGTCGAGCGGCAGCGCCGGGCTCGACGCGCTCGTCTGCCAGGTCGCGACCCAGCGCTTTCGCTACGAACCCGCGCGCCACGTCGATGGGCGGCCTTATGTCGCCAAGTCGGCCTATATGCAGGTTTTCTGACCCGGCTGGACAGCGTCTGCGCAAACGCTAGGTTCGCCCCGACAAGGGGAACTGACCATGACCACGCACCGCATTGCCTTGAGCGCCGTACTTACCATCGCGCTGCTCGCCGCTTCGGCATCGGCCCCCGCCGCCAAGCCGCCCCGCCCGGCCGACTATAACGACACCCCCGCAACGGCGACCGTCCCCACCGCCGACTGGGGATACACTCGCCGCACCGCCGAAATCCCGATGCGCGACGGGGTCACACTCCACACCGTCATCCTGGTGCCCAAGGGCGCTGCCGGAGCGCCGATTCTGCTCACTCGCACCCCTTACGACGCCAACGGCATGACCAGCCGCGGGCACAGCGGCAATCTGGCCGCAGTGCTCGATGGCTATGACAATGCGGTCGATACGATCGTCGACGGCGGCTACATCCGCGTCGTCCAGGACATTCGCGGCAAATATGGCTCGAAGGGCACGTACGTGATGAACCGGCCGCTGGTCGGCAATCCGCTCAACCCGACCAAAGTCGACGATTCGACCGACGCCTATGACACCATCGACTGGCTGGTGAAGCACACCCCCGAAAGCAACGGCAAGGTCGGCATCATCGGGATCAGCTATGACGGCTATGAACCGCTCGTCGCGACGATCAACCCGCACCCTGCGCTGAAAGTATCGGTGCCGATGAACCCGATGGTCGACGGCTGGCGCGGCGACGACTGGTTCCACAACGGCGCCTTCCGCCAGGCTGGCATCGACTACATCTTCGAGCAGGAAGCGACCCGCGACAACAGCGTCAATTTCGCGTGGAGCAGCTACGACACTTACGACAATTTCATGCGCGCCGGATCGGCCGGGGAACTTGGCCGCCAGCACGGGCTCGACCAGGTCGGCTTCTGGCGCCAGATCACTGCCCATCCCGCCTATGATAGCTTCTGGCAGAGCCAGGCGATGGACAAGATCCTTGCCGGACAGCCGCTCAAGGTGCCGATGATGATCGTCGGCTCGTTGTGGGATGCGGAGGATATTTACGGCGCCCCTGCCGTCTATCGCGCGCTCAAGCCGAAGGACATGACCGGCGACCAGGTCTATCTGACGCTCGGCCCCTGGTATCATGGCCAGGGGATCGACCAAGGCCGCAATACCGGCGCGATCCAGTGGGACCAGGACACGTCGAAGGCGTGGCGGCGCGACGTGCTCGCCCCGTTCCTTGCCCATTATCTCAAGGGCACGCCGATGGACGTCGCCCCGGTCACCGCCTTCCAGTCGGGCACCAATCGCTGGCAGCGGCTGGCACGCTGGCCGACCGCAGGGGAGGGGAGTGCCTCGCCGTCACGCAACCTCTACCTCGCCCCCGACGGCGCGCTCGGCTTCGTCCCAGCCACTGGAGCCCCCGCCCAGACCGCCGACTATACGTCGGACCCGGCGCATCCGGTGACCTACGTCCCGCGCCCAACCCGCGCGTCCGGCTATGACGATGATCACTGGAAGGCATGGCTGACCAGCGACCAGCGCAACGTCGCCACCCGTCCCGATGTAGTCAGCTTCACCGGCCCGGTGCTGACCGCTCCGCTGACCATCGCCGGCACTCCCGTGGTCCACCTCACCGCATCGACCAGCGGGACCGACAGCGACTGGGTGATCAAGCTGATCGACGTCTATCCCGACGAAGTCGCCGGCGACCGCGCGATGAGCGGCTACCAGCTGCCGATCGCGATGGACATTTTCCGCGGCCGCTATCGCCAGTCGCTCGCCGAGGCCAGGCCGCTGACCCCCGACACCCCGCTCGGCTATCGCTTCGACCTGCCGCAAGCGAACCACGTCTTCCTCCCCGGGCACCGGATCATGGTCCAGGTCCAGTCGAGCTGGTTCCCGCTCTACGACCGCAATCCGCAGAGCTTCGTCCCCAACATCTTCTTCGCGAAACCCGCCGACTATATCGCCGCGCGCCAGAAGATCATGGTCGCAGGACCGCAGCAGAGTTTCATCGAACTGCCCGTCACACCCTGACGCCCCCCACGGCGATGCAATGGTGAGGGCGACTAGCACCTCACCAGCCTCTTCCCACCGCCCCCCAACAGGCATATCCTTGTCCGGCAACTGACTCCTCGGAGGCTAGCATCATGCCCGTACATTTCGCCGGACGACATCTCGCGCTGATCACTGCGCTGACCCTCGCCGCCGTCCCTGCCGTCGCCGCACACCCCACCTCCGCCGGGTTGATGATCGCCAGCGCCACCAGCGCCGCCCCGGCGTCGATCGGCGCCAAGGCCGCGGTGATGGCCGGTGACGGCAAGCTGCTGCGCAAGGGCAGCAACGGCTGGACCTGTATGCCCGACAACCCCGCCACCCCCGGCCCAGACCCGATGTGCTTCGACAAGGGCGGGCTGCACTGGGCGATGGCGTGGATGGCGCACAAGCTGCCGACCCCCAGCACGATCGGCTTCGCCTACATGCTCGCCGGCGGGGTCGACGCCAGCAATACCGATCCGTTCGCCACCAAGCCCGCCGCGAAGTGGGTCCGCACCGGCCCGCACCTGATGATCCTCAACGCCGCCGTCGCCGAAGGGTCGCCCTACCCCTCGCGCGAAGCGAAACCCGATACGTCGAAACCCTATGTCATGTTCGGCGGCACGCCCTATGCCCACATCATGATGCCGACCAACTAGCACGAAAAGGATCGCCCCCATGAAATCCCGCCTAGCCATTGCCGCCGGCCTCGCCCTGTTCGCCACTGCCGCCACCGCCGCCAGCGACATCGTCATGCACCGCGACCCCGGCTGCGGCTGCTGCGAGAAATGGGCGATGCAGGTCAAGGCCGCGTTCGGTCGCAAGGTCCGCGTGATCGACGACGCCAACCGCGCGGGCTTCAAGGCGGCGGCCGGGGTCCCCGCGACGCTCGCCGGCTGCCACACCGCAGTGATCGACGGCTACAGCTTCGAAGGCCATGTCCCGATCGCCGACATGAAGCGCCTTATCGCGACCCATCCCCGGGGCGTCCGCGGCCTCGCCGTCACCGGCATGCCGGGCGGCTCCGCAGGAATGGAAATGGCCGGCATGGCGCCCACCCACTACAACGTCATCGCGTTCGGCGCGGGCAAGCCGACGGTGTTCGCGCGGCATTGATGTGGGCGGGCTCCACCCTCCCGAACTCGTCAACCCTGGCTTGACCCGGGGCCTGCCTGACCTTTGCTCCGGCAGAAGGCAGGCCCCGGATCAAGTCCGGGGTGACGATCAACTACGCGGAAAATGTTTCAGCCAAAACCCACCCATAGAAAAAGGGGCCGAAGCTCGCGCCCCGACCCCTCTCCCTAAAACTCGATCAAAGTAGCACTTTGATCGAAAAGCCTACGCGCCTG
Organism: Sphingomonas sp. RB1R13; assembly: GCF_036663775.1. Taxonomy (NCBI): domain Bacteria; kingdom Pseudomonadati; phylum Pseudomonadota; class Alphaproteobacteria; order Sphingomonadales; family Sphingomonadaceae; genus Sphingomonas; species Sphingomonas sp. RB1R13. The sequence continues at coordinate 333,427 of NZ_JAXOJM010000001.1, read as the reverse complement.
CCATCTCCGACACATCGACCTTGACGCCCGGGCCCATGGTCGAGCTGAGCGCGACCTTCTGGATATATTTGCCCTTGGCGCCGGCCGGCTTGGCCTTGGCGATGGCGTCGACGAAGGCGTCGAAGTTCGCCTTGAGGTCGGCCGCCGGGAAGCTTGCCTTGCCGATGCCGGCATGAATGATCCCGGCCTTCTCGACGCGGAATTCGACCTGGCCCGACTTGGCGTCGGTGACCGCCTTGGTGACGTCCATCGTGACCGTGCCCAGCTTGGGGTTCGGCATCAGGCCCTTGGGACCCAGCACCTTGCCCAGCCGTCCGACGATGCCCATCATGTCGGGGGTCGCGATGACGCGGTCGAAGTCGGTCTTGCCGCCCTGGATCGCTTCCATCAGATCCTCGGCACCGACGACTTCGGCGCCCGCCGCAGTCGCTTCGTCGGCCTTGGCGCCGCGCGCGAACACCGCCACGCGAACGTCCTTGCCGGTACCCTTGGGCAGGTTGACCACGCCGCGGACCATCTGGTCGGCGTGACGCGGATCGACGCCCAGGTTGATCGCGACTTCCAGCGTCTCGTCGAACTTGGTCGAGGCGAGCGACTTCAGCAACTCGATGGCGGCATCGACCTTGTACAGCTTCATCGGCTCGACCTTGCCGTCGAGGCTCTTCTGCTTCTTGGTGACCTTGGTCATGTGCTTAACCCTCCACGACCTGAAGGCCCATGGCGCGAGCCGAGCCTTCGATGATCTTCGTTGCCGCTTCGATGTCGTTGGCGTTGAGGTCCTTCATCTTGGCCTCGGCGATTTCGGCGACCTGTGAGCGCCGGATCGTGCCGGCCGAGATCTTGCCCGGCTCCTTGGAGCCCGACTTCAGCTTGGCGGCCTTCTTCAGCAGGAAGCTGGCGGGGGGCGTCTTGGTCGCGAACGAGAAGCTGCGATCGGCGAACACGGTGATGACCGTGGGGATCGGCATGCCCTTTTCCAGCTCCTGCGTGGCGGCGTTGAACGCCTTGCAGAATTCCATGATGTTGACGCCGCGCTGGCCAAGCGCCGGGCCGATCGGCGGCGACGGGTTGGCCGCGCCCGCGGGCACCTGCAATTTGATATAACCGGTAATCTTCTTTGCCATGTGGCTCACTCTGTCGGGGACCGGACGCCAGGGCGTCGGCCCGGTTCAAGTTTAGCGGTTCAAGCGGACAGGGCGAACCCCATCCTCCCGCAGCGTGTTTCCAGATGCTGGAAGCGGCGTCCCCTAGCGCAACGGGGGCGTGCGATCAACCCGCGTCGGCAGTGGCGGAACCCCCCCGCCGGGCGATGATGCCTGACCCTCGATCGGCAGGGTGACGATAAAGCAAGCCCCGCCCTGTTCGCCCGGCTCGCCCGCAATTGTCCCGCCATGCGCCTCGACGATCGTCCGGCACAACGGCAGGCCAAGCCCCAGCGAGACGTCCTTGGTCGACCAGAAGGGCTCGAACAATCGCTCGGCGTCGCGGTCGCCAAAGCCCGGCCCGCTGTCCTCGAAGCGAAGCACCACCGTCTTGCCCACGGTGCGCGCGTCGATCGCGATCGATCGTGCCTCGGTCTCGGTCGTGCTCATCGCCTGCGCCGAATTGGTCAGCAGATTGAGCAGCACCTGTTCGATCTGGACATGGTCGCACGCCACCAGCGGCAGGTGCCGCTCGATGTTGAGCGCAAAGTCGATCCCGCGCGCCGCCGGGTGGACGCGAAAATCGTCGACCACCCGTCGCATCAGCACGGCGATATTCTCCGCCCTGCTGGCGACCTGCCCGTGCGCGGTGAACTCGCGCATGTGGTGGATGATCCGCCCTGCCCGCAGGCAGCTCTCGCCGCCCTGCGCCAGCAGCCCGTCGATCAGCACGCGGTCGACCGTCTCGCTGCGCTTGAGATGCTCGCGCGCCGCGCCGACGAAATTGGCCGCCGCGCCGATCGGCTGGTTGAGCTCGTGCGCCAGGGTCGATGCCATCGCCCCCATCGCGCTCAGCCGCGACACGCGCAGCAGATTTTCCTGCGCCTGCCGGGCCTCGGCCTCGGCTGCACGACGCGCCGTGATATCCAGATAGACCGCCGCGACCTGGCGATCGGCGTGGCGATAGGCGCGGATCTCGAACACCCGGTCCATCGCGGGGACTTCGGCCTCGATTGTCTCGCTCGCCCCGGTCGTGGCGACCCGAGCAAATACTTCGACCAGCATCGGCGCGGCATCCCCGGTCAGCGTCGTCAGGCTCGATCCCATCGCTTTTCCCGGCGGCAGCCCGGTCAGCAGCTCGAACTGCCTGTTGCTCTTGACGATCACCGCGTCGACCGCGCTGCCGACCTTGTCCACCTCGACCTCGAGCACGACGAACCCCTTCTGCATCTCGTCGAACAGGTTGCGCCAGTCGGCCTCGGCCTGGCGAATGCGTTCCTCGGCCTCGATTTGGGCGCTGATGTCGACATTGGTGCCGAACCAGCGGACCACCGTTCCGCCTTCGTCGCGGATCGGCACGACGCGCGTCAGGAAGGGGCGAAAAATGCCATCGGCGCCGCGCAACGGGAACGTCAGCTCAAGCATGTTGCCGCTGGCGATCGACTCTGCCCACACCGCGCTGACGCGGGGCAGTTGCGTGGGATCATGGACCGATGCCCAGCCCCAGCCCTCCATGTCGACGGGCTCGGTGCCGGTGTAATCATACCATTTGCGATTATACCAGAAGATGTATCCGTCGGCGTAGGCGATCCACGCCGGATTGGGCAGATTGTCCGCCAGCGCCGACAATTCCTGCCCGGCAACGCTCAGCGGACTTTGTTCGGGCATCGTCATAGGGACATCTGTCTACCCCTATCCGCTGTTGCGCAACGCCGTCGCAATGGCATTGATCGACAGCTGGATCCCTTCGCTGATACGCGGGTCGCGCTCGCCCGATCGGTGGCGCTTGATCAGCTCGATCTGGAGCAGGTTGAGTGGCTCGATATAGGGCATGCGCAGCCGGATCGAGGCATCGAGCGCCGGGTTCTTCTCCAGCAGTCGCGACTGGCCGGTGACCTCCAGCAACAAATCATGCGTCCGCTGCCAGCCATCGCGGATCCGCCCGAAGATCGCCTCGCCCGCAGCCTTGTCCTCGACCAGCGCGGCATAGCGCGCGGCAATCCCCATGTCCGATTTCGCCAGCACCATTTCCAGATTGGCCAGCGTCGTCTGGACGAACGGCCACTCCTCGATCATCTCGCGCAGCAGCACCGGGTCGCCAGCGGCCAGCCCGTCGCCCGCGCCATACCAGCCCGGCAGCATGACCCGCGCCTGGGCCCAGCTGAACACCCACGGGATGGCGCGCAGATCCTCGATCGCGTCCGATTTCTTGCGGCTCGCCGGGCGCGACCCGATCTTGAGGTCGGCGATCTCGGCGATCGGGGTCATTTCGCGAAAGAAGGTCCGGAACCCCGGGGTCTCGTACACCAGCCCGCGATAGGCTCCGAACGCCGCTGCCGACATCTTGCTCATCGCGTTCGAAAAGCGCGCCCGTTTGTGCAGCGCGCGCGGCTTCAAACTGGCGAGCAGCGTCGCCGATGCCATCGCCTCAAGATTGGCCGACGCGCTTTCGGGCGTGCCATATTTGGCGGCGATGACTTCGCCCTGCTCGGTGATGCGAATGCGTCCTTGGACCGTGCCTGCCGCCTGCGCGCGGATCGCGGCGAATGACGATCCGCCACCGCGTCCGACCGCCCCGCCGCGCCCGTGGAACAACTGCATCCCGATTCCCGCGCCCCCATTGGCCTTGGCAAAGCTCTCCGCCAACTGCTGGCTCGCCTGGTGAAGGCTCCACACCGACGTCAGATACCCGCCGTCCTTGTTCGAATCCGAATAGCCGACCATCACTTCCTGATAGCCTCGCGCCCGCCCCAGCGCGGCGACTTCGGGCAGCGCCAGCCACTCGGCCATGATCCCCGGCGCGGCCTCCAGGTCACCGATGGTCTCGAACAACGGCACCGCCATGATGCTCGCCGACGGCACCTCGCCCGGCCGATACAGCCCCGCCTCCTTCAACAGGAGATGCACTTCCAGCATGTCCGAAATGCTTTGCGCCATCGAAATCACGTAAGTGGTGATCGCCGCCGCGCCGTATCGCGCCTGCGCCTCGGCCGCCGCGCTTACGATCGCCAGTTCGCTCGCCGTCTCGTCCGAATAAGTCGCAAACGGGCTCGCCAGCACGCGCGGCTCGGCCAGCAACCGCCGCAGCAACCCCGTCCGCTCGCCTTCGTCCAGCCCGAGATAATCCGCCTCGACCCCGGCCACGCTGAGCAATTCGGCGACGACCCGCTCGTGGACCGCGCTGTTCTGGCGCATGTCGAGCGTTGCGAGGTGGAAACCGAACGTGTCGACGCTGCGGATCAGCCGCCCCAGTGGACCGCCCTCCGCCAGCATCCCCTTGCCCTCGGCGCCCAGCGCCGCCGCGACCGTCGCCAGGTCACCCCGAAACGCCGCCGCATCGGCATAGGCCTCGGCCCGCAACCGCGCCGGTCGTGCCGGGGCGCGTCCGACCAGCCCCTCGAAGGTCGCCGCCAGCCGCGCGTAAATCCCGGTCAGCGCGCGGCGGTAGGGCTCGTCACTGCGCGCCACGCCATCGTCACCCGATACGTCGGCCAGCGCGCTGAGCTCAGGTGTCACCCCCGCAAGCTCGCTTGAAATCGACAGCTCGGCGCCCAGCGCGTGGACGCTGTCGAGATAATGGTCGATCACCGTCTCGGCGCCCCGCGCCAGCGCCAGCCGCAACGAATCCGCCACCACGAACGGATTGCCGTCGCGGTCCCCGCCGATCCAGCTGCCGATCCGCAGGAAACTCGGCGGGCGCGCGCCCAGCACCCGCTCCCACCGCGCATACAGCGCGGGAAGCACCGGCAGGAACACCTCGCGCATCGTCGCCAGCGCCGACTCCACCTCGTCGGCGACGTACAGCTTCTCGCGCCGCAGCGGCCGCGTTTCCCACAACAGCGCGATCTGCCGCATCAGCGCTTCCTCGACCGGGTCGCCATCACTGGTCTCGGCCGCTCCCGCATCGCGCAGCCGCATCAGCTCGGCGATCCGGTTGCGATGATCGAGCATCGACTTGCGCCGCACTTCGGTCGGGTGCGCGGTCAGCACAGGCGCGACCAGTGCGCGCTCGAGCAGCGCCATTACCTGTGCCCCGTCGACTCCGTCCGCCGCCAGCGCCGCGACCGCTTCGGCCAGCGTTGCGCCGGCCTCGCTCGCCACGCCCTGCCGGTCCTCGGCCAGGTTGGCGAGCATCGAGAACAGCATGAACCCGCGCACGAAGCTCAGCGTCTCGTCGAGCCCCAGCGCGTCGAGCCCCGGGTCGACCGCGTCGGCCGCAGTCACCCCGCGATGGCGGTCGACCGAGGCCGAGCGGATATATTCGATCCGCCGGAACAGCGGCTCGCCGCCAAACTCGCGAATGACGTCGCCCAGCAACCGCCCGAGATAGCGGATGTCGGGGTTCTGCTCGATGCTGCCTGCTGTGCTCGCCATTGCCGCGCCATGCTCGCCCGCCCCCACCAACGCAAGCGGCTGACAAGGTTTCACGCCATCCAAGGTTTCACGCCATCCCGCGCCGACCAACGGAACGACCGCCGCGTTCGCTCGTAGAGCGCCTGTACGACGAGAGGATGTTGCGATGGCGGACTATGTCGAGGATCAGCCGATCGGCGAACCCTATGTCGAAACCCAGCGCGAGACCCGGCTCGAACCTCACCGCAGCGGGATCGCTTCGGGCGTCCACCGCTTTCTCGGCGGCTTCCCCACTGCTTTCTTCACGCTCGCGCTGGTCACCGACTATGCCTATATGCAGAGCGGCACCCTCCAATATCAATATTTCTCGACCTGGCTGATCGTCGCCGCGCTCGTCACCGGCGGCTTTGCGGTGCTTGCCGGGATCGCCGACTGGATCACCGGGCCGAAGGGCCGCCGCGGCTTTGGCTGGCACTTTGGCCTGACCATCCTCGCGTTGCTGCTCGGCCTGCTCAACGCCTTCGTCCACAGCCGCGACGGCTGGGTCGCGGTCGTCCCCCAGGGCATCCTTCTCAGCCTCGCCACGGTGGTCGTCCTGTATGCCGGGGGCTTCATCGGCGCGATGATCGACCGCCGCGCCCGCACCCGTGAAACCGACGCTTCGGAGTATCAGGCATGAACCGCGCGACCCTCCTCCTCGGCGCCGCGCTGATCGCCTCGCTGTCGGCCTGCCAGGATCCGCCCTATGACGCCAACAGCCAGCTCGGCCCCAACCCGTCGCTGCCGGAGCCAAAGAATTTCCTCTTCCCGGCGATGGGCATTTCGCCCGGTATCGGCTGGAAGCAGGGCGAGCTGCCCAAGGTCGCCCCGGGCCTCGTCGTCAAGGCGCTCGCCACCGGGCTCAACCACCCGCGCTTCGTCTATTCGCTCCCCAATGGCGACGTCCTCGCGGTCCAGGGCGACGGCCCCGGCACCGAGCCCGTGCTGAAACCGAAGCAGTTCGCCTTCAAGATCATCCGCAAGGGCGCCAGCAGCGGGCCCGGCGGCAAGCCGCTCAGCCGCATCACCCTCATCCGCGACGCCAATGGCGACGGCACGCCTGAAATGACCTCGGTCCTGCTCGATCACCTCTCGTCGCCGTTCGGGGTCGCGTGGATCGACAACCTCCTCTACGTCGCCAACACCGACGGGGTGATGGTCTATCCCATGCCGCTCGGCACCACGACCATCACCGCGCCGGGCAAGCTGCTCACCCCGCTCCCGGGCGGCCCGATCGATCATCACTGGACCAAAAGCCTGGTTCTCTCGCCCGACGGCCAGCGGCTCTACGCCACCGTCGGCAGCAATTCGAACATCGTCGAAAACGGGTTCGAAGCCGAGAAGGGCCGTGCCGCCGTCTGGGAAATCGACCGCGCCACGGGCCGCAGCCGGGTCTTCGCCGGCGGCCTGCGCAATCCCAACAGCCCGGTCTTCTACCCCGGCACCAACGACCTTTACGTCGTCGTCAACGAACGCGACGAACTCGGCTCCAACCTCGTCCCCGACTATATGACGCGGGTGCAGGACGGAGGCTTCTACGGCTGGCCCTACAGCTATTGGGGCAAACACATCGACGAACGCATCCCCCCGATGGACCGCCGCCCCGACCTCGTCGCGAAGGCGATCATGCCCGATTACGCCCTCGGCAGCCACGTCGCCGCGCTCGGCCTTGCCTTCAACACCGGCACGCTCTTTCCGCAATATCAGGGCGGCGCGTTCGTCGGCGAACATGGCAGCTGGGACCGCTACAGCCCGTCGGGCTACAAGGTCGTCTATATCCCCTTCGTGGGCGGCCGGCCGAGCGGCAAGCCGGTCGATGTCGTCGCAGGCTTCCTTACCCCCGACAACAAGAACACCTTCGGCCGCCCGGTCGGCGTCGCGATCGACCGCTCGGGCGCGCTGCTCGTCGCGGACGATGTCGGCAACGCCGTGTGGCGCGTGACGCCCGCGACGATGCCGGTGGCAGCAGCCAGAGAGCCGACGAAGCCCTAATTTTTGTTGCAAAGAAGGTGCCGAACCGGCGTAGCAAAGCGAAACGCCGCAAAAACACGCTGCTTGACTAGTAGGATATTCCTCGCGAACCCTGCTCGATGCCCCGGCCCACCTCCCCGCATCAACTTGCCGCCTTTGTCGGTGCGCTGGTCGAGACCGGCAACGTCACCCTGTCCGCCGAGCGCGTCGGCCTCGCCAAGTCGGGTATCTACAAGCGCCGCGCGCGCGATTCCGGTTTCGACCGGATGTGCCGCGACGCGATCGCCGATTTCGACGTCGGGAGCATCCCTGACGCACCCGACCATTTCGCCGATCCTGCCGCCGCCCGCACCCGCAAGCATGAACTGGTCCATCTCCCCGCCCACGCCGGCCGCCCGGCGCAGCTTCGCCGAAGCCCCGGCGGCGCGCTAAAACCCTCGGCGATGGCGATCTTCCTCGCCCACCTCGGCGAGACTGCCAACGTCCGCGGCGCCGCCCGCGCCGCCGGCATCGCCCACAGCAGCATCCTCCGCCGCCAACACCGCGACCCGGCCTTCGCCGCGGCGATGGCCGAAGCGATCGATATCGGTGGATTCAGCCTCGAAGCCGCGCTCAACGAAGCCGCGCTGGTGTTCCTTGACCCGGCCAAGCTCGACCCTACCCGCCCACCGCTGCTGCTCCCCTCGATGAGCGTCAAGGCCGCCATCGACATCGTCAATTCCGCCCACCGCCGCAAAGCAATGCGCGACATGATTTTGCGACAAGGGGAGGGGTGAGGGCAGGGAGGGGGAGGGGAGAACGAGCCAGTCTGCTTCGTCGGTCATTGCCTCACAAACACGTCAACCTTCGTCCTTGCGAGCGAAGCGAAGCAATCCAGTCTTCAACGAACCGGCAGCCCTACCTGACCGTCGCAAACCAGATCATGTGGATCGGGCCCTTGCCATTCTCGCGCGCCCTCACGCGCACCGCGTCGACCTCGAACCCGGCGCTCGCCATCTTGGTCGTGAAGGCGACATCGGGCGCCGCCGACCAGATCGCCAGCACGCCGCCAGGCGCCAGCGCGTCGCGCGCATTGGACAGGCCGCGCCCGGTATAAAGCTTGTTGTTGGCATCGCGCGACAGGCCGTCGGGGCCATTGTCGACGTCGAGCAGGATCGCGTCGTAACGCGGCTCGATGCCTTGCGCGGCATCGTCGATCTCGCGGATGACGTCGCTCACGTGCAGCGTCACGCGCGGGTCGTCGAGGCAGGTGCCGGTCATCTCGCGCATCGGCCCCTGCGCCCAGTCGATGATCTCGGGGACGATCTCGGCGACCACTACGTCAGCCTCGGGCCCGACCCCGGCGAGCAGCGCGCGCAGCGTGAATCCCATGCCGTAACCGCCGACCAACACGCGGGGGGCGGCGGGGCTGCCCAGTCGCTCGAGCGCCATCGTCGCCAGCGCGACTTCGGACCCGCTCATCCGCGTGCTCATCAGCTCGTGGCGTCCAAGCGAGATCATGTAGTCGGCGCCGCGGCGATAAAGCGACAGCGGCGCACCGCCCGGGACTTCGGCCGTCCCGACCAGCTCACGCAGGATCATGGCGTTTTTGTGAGGCGCGCGATCATCGCCTGCGCGCCTTGCGCTTGGCTAAAGATCAACGCTTCCGCGCTTGCTGGTCGAAGCGCGGCATCAACGCGCTTGCTGGTCGAAGCGCGGCATCAACGCTTCCGCGCTTTGCGAGCGGCGTAGCGCGCGTCGCGGATCGCCTTCTGCTCCTCGGCGGTCAGTGGCTTGGCGGCAGCCGCCTCGGCGGCTTCGCGCTCGGCCTTGGCGGCTTCCTTGGCGGCCTTGACCTCGGCCATTTCCACCCGGCGCGCTTCACGCTTGGCTTCGGCGGCGACCTGCTTGGCGGCGGCGGCTTCGACCTTGGCAGCGATCGCGGCGGGATCGGGGGCGGGCTTGGCGCGCAGTTTCTCCAGCGCGCGTTCCTTCGCCTCGCGGGCCAGCGCGGCGCGTTCGGTAAAGTCGGGGACCTTGAAACCCATGACTATTTCGACCGCTCGACCTGTTCGAACTCAAGCTCGACCGGGGTCGCCCGGCCGAAGATCGAGACCGAGACCTTGACCCGGCTGCGGTCGAAATCGAGTTCCTCGACCAGGCCGTTGAAGCTCGCGAACGGGCCGTCGAGCACTTTCACCGAATCGCCGATTTCATAATCGACCTTGATTCGCGCCTTGGGCGCAGCCGCTGCCGCCTCTTCCTTGGTGTTGAGGATTCGCGCTGCTTCGGCTTCGGTGATCGCCTGCGGCTTGCCGTTCGGGCCCAGGAAGCCGGTGACCTTGGGCGTGTTCTTGACCAAGTGATAAACCTGATCGCTCATGCCCAGCTTGGCCAGCACATAGCCCGGGAAGAACTTGCGGTCGCTGGTGACTTTCTTGCCGCGGCGAACCTCGGTGACCTTTTCGGTCGGCACTTCGACGGCTTCGACCTGGTTGGCCAGACCCAGGCGATTGGCCTCGGCCAGGATCGAATCGCGGACCTTGTTCTCGAAGCCCGAATAGGCGTGAATGATATACCAGCGGGACATATTTGGTCGCTCTTTTGTCGGTTACTTGGCCAGAAGGCCGAGGAGGAACTGGACGATCGTGCTGAACATCGCGTCGACCCCGAAGAAGAAGACGGCCAGGATGCTGGTCAGCAGCGCGACCATGATGCCGGTGGTGACGGTCTCGCGGCGGCTCGGCCAGACGACCTTGCTTCCTTCGGCGCGAACCTGACGGAAGAATTCGCCGGGGGAGACTTTAGCCACCTTTTCGTCACTCACTTTGTTGGCGTGGAAAAACAGATAGAAAAAAGAGGTCCGCGGGGGGTGCCCGCCAGACCTCGTTGCACCGCATGTAGCGCGATTAGCGACACGCTTCAAGCATGCGGCGGCCTGGCAGGGGCAGGGGGACTCGAACCCACGACCCTCGGTTTTGGAGACCGATGCTCTACCAACTGAGCTATACCCCTAGGCCCCGCCCCCCTACCCTCACAAAAAATTGGGGGCAAGGGCGTTGGGTGGTGCTTGTCCCGCGTGTCGGTCAGTGCTTGTCTCACGCACGACGGAAATAGGACAGGAAAATCAGGCGGCGACGTCGAACGGCTGGATCTCGCCCGAAAGGTAGAGGTTGCGCGCCTTGGTCCGGCTCAGCTTGCCAGACGAGGTGCGCGGCAAGCTGCGCGGGGGGATGAGTTCGACCACCGGGGAAATGCCGGTGATCGCCCGCACCCGCTCGCGGATGTCGTCGCGCAACCGACTGCGCTCGCCGGCGTCGCTGGTACGGCAATGGACCAGCACGGCGGGGGTTTCCTCGCCCGACGGCCCAGTGATGGCGAAGGCGGCAATGTCGCCCGACTTGAACCCGGGCAATTGCTCGACCGCCCATTCAATATCCTGCGGCCAGTGGTTGCGGCCGTTGATGATGATCATGTCCTTCGCCCGGCCGACGATGAAGATGTATTCACTGGACAAATAACCCATGTCGCCGGTGTCGAGCCAGCCGTCGGGGGTAAGGCAGGCATCGGTCGATTCCTGGTCACGAAAATAGCCGACCATGACGCTGGTACCGCGGCAATAGACTTTGCCGATGCCGCGGTCCGGCAGGATTGCGCCGGTGTCGTCGCGGATCTGCAACTCCATTCCCTCGACGGCTTTCCCGCAATTGACGATCGCGCGATAGCGACGCGGGCGCTCTTGCGCCGGAGTGCCGACCCCCGACAATTCGCTTTCCTCGACCAGTTCGAGGCGGATTCCTTCGCCCGGCGGCATCAGCGAGACGGCGAGGGTCGCTTCGGCGAGGCCATAGCTTGGGCAGAAAGCGCTCGCCTTGAACCCGGCATTGGCGAAGCCGTCGACGAACGATTGCATCACGTCAGGGCGGATCATGTCGGCGCCGTTGCCCGCGATCCGCCAGCGCGACAGGTCGAAGCGATCCTCGACCTTGGTGATCGACGACAGTCGCCGCGCGCAAATGTCATAGCCGAAGGTCGGCGAATAGCTGACCGAGGTGCCCGGATTGCGGCTGATCAGTTCGAGCCACGCCAGTGGGCGGCGGGCGAAATCCTCGGTTCTCTGGTAATCGACCGATAATTGGTTGGCGAGCGGCGACAGCATGCAGCCGACCAGCCCCATGTCATGATACCATGGTAGCCAACTGATCACCCGGTCGGTGTCGCACATCGCGAGCCCGATGCCATGCGAGCGAAGATTGTCGAGCAGCGCACGATGAGTGACCGCGACGCCGTGCGGAAAGCGGGTCGATCCGCTCGAATATTGGAGATAGGCGATCTCGTCGGGGTTGCCCGGCGGCAGCGCGCAATGCTCGTCGACGACGACATCGACCAGTCCTTCCCATTCGCGCCCGGGGACGCCGACCGCAATGCCAGCAGCATTGGCGAAGTCGGCGAATTCGGCAGGGAAGAGGAACAGCTTGGGATCGCTGCTGGTCAGCATGACCTTCAATTGATCGACATAGGCCTCACGCCCGCCAAAGCTGGTCGGCAGCGGCAGCGGCACCGGCCATAGCCCGGCCAGTACCGCGCCGAAGAAGCAGGCGGCAAATTCCGGACCGGTCTCGGCCACCAGCGCCAGCCGGTCGTCCTTGACCAGCCCGAGCGCCACGAAGCGGCGCGCCATGGCGATCGCGTCGGTGCGAAGTTCGGCATAGGGGTAAGCGCGCAGCAGCGTCCCACGGGCATCGTGGAAATTCATCCCGCGACTGCCCTGCGCAGCATAATCGAGCGCGTCCTGCAGCGTGGTGAAGTCGGAAATGCGCCGCGGGTGGGCGTCGAGGGTCGGCGTGGCGCCCGGCGGCGAAAGAGTGTCGACTTTGCTCACGTGCATTCCTGTCTCTGGCGGGCTTCGGGGCCAGCCTTTGATCGGCACTGGCGCATTGCCCATGCCGCTGGATCTTGGCCGGCGCAAACCAGCGCGGGAACAGCTTCGGCTCCCGCTATGGTGAATGGAAAGTGACTGTGGCACAAACAAGGCGTCATGCCGCCCCGAAACGGTCACCGGCCCCGCCCACCCGTTGGCGCGGCGAAGCTCGACGAGCTGGCATTAGCCTATGTCGGGCGCTTCGCCACGTCGCGCGGCAAGCTGGTCGACTATCTGCGCCGCAAGCTGCGCGAGCGCGGGTGGGAAGGGGAAGGCGACCCGCCATTGGCTGACATCGCCGACCGGCTGGCACGGCTCGGCTACATCGACGACGCGGCCTATGCACTGTCGAAAGCGCGGGTTTTGGGGGGGCGCGGCTATGGCGCGCGGAGGGTCGAACAATCGCTCCACATTGCGCATATTGACGAAGACGATCGCGGCGGAGCGATGGAAGCGGCGCAGGAGGGACGGGTCGAGGCGGCGTTGCGGCTGGCGAAGCGGCGGCGGATCGGACCCTTTGCAACCACGCCATTGGATCCCATAGCGAGGCAGAAGGCGATCGGCGCGATGCTTCGTGGCGGTCACCCGCTGGCGCTTTCGCGGGCCATCGTGGAGATGTCGCCGGGACACCGTATCGACCACAGCTATCTTGCGGAGTTGCGCTAGATTAAACTATATGTCGGTTTGCAGACACTAGAAGGTAGGCTATGCTTTCGGCTGTGGAACGAGTTGGTGTGGTGGGGCCTGATTCAGCAATGGCGGATGACGATCGACCCGACGATGTCTCGCCAGAGCCTAGCGGCATGGTCATTCGCGGCCGGGTCAAATGGTTCGACGCCACGCGTGGTTTCGGCTTCCTTGTCAGCGACGATTGCGAGGGCGACGTCCTCATTCATTTCAGTGTGCTGAAAGATCATGGACGCCGCTCTTTGCCCGAAGGTGCGACCATCGAATGTGAATGCGCGGTCCAGTCGCGCGGGCTGCAGGCGATCAAAATCAGCGAGATAGACCTGTCAACGGCCTTGCCCTCGGCGCCGCGTCCGGCCATTCCTGCCGCCGACCGGGCCGATCGCGACGCACTTGCCGACGCGGCCGGACCGTTTCTGTCGGTGGAGGTCAAATGGTTCAATCGCGTCAAGGGCTTCGGTTTTCTGGTCGAGCCGGAGGGCACGCCGGGGGACATCTTCGTCCACATGGAAACGGTGCGGCGGGCGGGCCTGGTCGACCTGCAACCGCTGGACCGGCTCCAGGCGCGAGTCGCCGAGGGGACCAAGGGCCGGACCGCAGTGGAGCTTCGCGACGCGGACTAGTCGCCGCGCTGTCGCTCGGGCTGGGACTTGCTCTCGCCGCGTGCCAGCCTAGCGCCAGCCTGGCGACCCCGGTTGCGGCCACGGCTCCGTCGGGACTGGCGCAGGTGCCACTGACGGTTGCAAGCGCCAACGGCACGCACCGCTTCACCGTTGAAATTGCGGCGACCCCGGCGCAGCAGGAATATGGCCTGATGAACCGACAAAGCTTGGCCCCCGATCACGGGATGATCTTCCCCTTTGCGCAGCCGACCAATGCGACCTTTTGGATGAAGGACACGCTGATCCCGCTCGACCTCCTCTTCGTTCGCAGTGACGGAACGATTGCCAATATTGCGGTCAATGCCCAGCCGATGAACCTGTCGCTGATCCCCTCGGTGGGCCCCGTGACGGCGGTCCTCGAACTCGCCGGCGGACGGTCGGGCGAGCTTGGCATTCGCGCCGGCGACAAGGTCAGCTGGCCGCATTGACGGCGATGCGCTCTGGTTGCGCAAGCGCGTGGAACACGGCAAAGGCGGCGCCATGGGACTGATCCGCAATTTCTTTCGCGCGACCTGGTGGAACGGGGCGACCTTCGGCACCGCGATCTTCTCGCACCGCCACGGCAGCGCGGTCGGCAAGGACGATGCCGGCAACAGCTATTTCCAGCACAAGCGCGATCCGCGCCGTCGGTGGGTGATGTATGCCGGAAACAATGACGGCAGCATCGTTCCGCCAGGGTGGCAGGCGTGGCTTAAAAGCACGATCGACGATCTGCCCGAGCGCGAACTGCCCCCGCGCCGCCCGTTCGAGCAGCCCGCCTCGATCAATCAGACGGGGACTTTTGCTGCCTATCGCCCCGGTGGATCGCTTGGCCGGGACGGCGTCCGCCCCGCCGCAACGGGCGATTACCAGGCGTGGACCCCGGAATAGGCATGCGCCGTACCGCCCTGACGATGGCCGCGCTCGGCCTGCTGCTTGCGGGCTGCGATCGCGCCAAGCAGAATGAAGTCACGGGCCCGATCGTCAATGCCCGCAAGGGCGCGGTCCTGCAGAATGTCGGCGAGACCCCGATGGCCGAGCGGGTCGCGGTCATCGGCCTGCTCAACAAGCGCAACGGCATCGTCCGCAACCTGACGATGAAGCCCGGCGAGGCGCTCCGACTGCGCGATGTCATCGTGCGACTGCGCGCGTGCGAGACGACCGCGCCTTGGGAAAGCCCGCCACTGACGGGGGCTTTCCTCCAGCTCGATATCGAACAGCCGAGCAAGGAATGGCGGCGAGTCTTTTCGGGCTGGCTGTACAAGGAATCGCCGTCGCTCAACGTCGTCGAGAACCCGCTTTACGACGTATGGCCCAAAAGCTGCACGATGAGCTGGCCCGGCGCGCCGGTTGCGGCGCCGGAAACCTCCGCGCCCGTCGATCGATCGTCGAGCAAGCCGTCGAGCGCGAAAAAGTCCGCTGGCAATGCCTCGTCGCCGCCGTCCGCGCCGGTCGCTGCCGAACCGCTCGAACCTGCTCCGGCGACTCCCGACCCCAGCGCCACCCCGAGTAACCGCACGTAGCGGTGGCGCGAGACGCTGACTGCGCCAAGCGAGGCGAGGTGGGCGGTCATGAACTGGCAGTCGAGCAGGGTGAAGCCGCCGACCCTGAGCCGTGCGACAAGCCACGCCAGCGCTACCTTCGATGCGTCGGTCGCGGTTGAGAACATGCTTTCGCCAAAGAAGGCGCGGCCCAGCTTTACGCCATACAGCCCGCCGACCAGCTCGTCCCCCTCCCACACCTCGACCGAATGGGCATGGCCGGTGGAATGGAGCCCCAGCGTCGCGCGCTCGATCGGCTCGTTGATCCACGTTTCCTCGCGCGCCGCACAGTGGCGCAGCACCTCGCCGAATGCCTGGTCGACGGTTACGCTGAACCGCTTCGACCGCACGCGCCGGGCAAGCGACCGCGACAGGCGAAACCGGTCGATCGGCAGGATTGCCCTGCTACGCGGCTCGACCCAGAAGACGTCGCTGGCCGCGCGGCTGTCGGACATCGGGAAGGTCCCGGCGGCATAGCCACGCAGCAACAGCCGGGGATCGAGCGTGGCAGTCATCGCACGACTGTAGCAAGCGTTGCGCCCATTCGTCACGCCGATCCTGGATCACCCCCTGTTCAGGCTGGGACCACTAGCGGAACGATCGAGCAGGGGGGTCGTTTCTTGGATCGTGGCCTTTTGCGCCGCGCCGGGGCTGCGTCCCGCGCCAAGGTCGCTGCAACGAAACAAGGGAGAATGACCATGACCAAATCGATGATCGCCGCGCTGATGGCCGGCACAGTCGCCCTGTCCGCGTGCGCTACCACTGGCGACAATCGCACAGCGGGCAACCTTGCCACCGGCGCTGCTTATGGCGCGGCTGGCGGCGCGGCGCTCGGTGCAGTCGTGCCCGGGGTCAGCGTTGCCGAAGGCGCGCTGGCGGGTGCTGCGATCGGCGGGATCGCCAACGCCGTGTGGGCCGACCGTAACAATGACGGTTATGTCGATGGCTACGTCCAGAACGGCCAATATTACAGCGGGACGCCGCAAAGCTATGACTCGACGCTTCGCCGCGTCGCTACCGGCGCCATCGGCGGAGCAGTGCTTGGCGCGGTGGCCGGAGCCGTCATTCCGGGCGTCAGCGTCCTGACCGGCGCCGCGATCGGGGCTGCGGTCGGCGGCGTTACCGGCGCGGTGTGGGCCGATAAGAATGGCGATGGCCAGCCCGATGGCTATGTCGAGAACGGCCAATATTACCCCGGTGCGCCGCAGGGCTATCAGTCGGCGCCCGCACCAGCGCCGACCTATGCACCGCCGCCGTCAGCCCCGGCGCGCGGCGAACGCGGCTAGTCGACGAGGAAAGCCGATGGCCGTTGTGAGTCGTTTCATTCGCCTGACCCGCCGCGCCCTGTTTGGCGCGGCGGGGCTGGTGCTTGTGCTAACCCCGGCGACGAGTTTTGCTCGCACCGCGAGCAGCTTTCGACTGGCGCAGGGCGACGTCGCCCAGTGGCAGGCGCATTCGCAACGGTCATTATGGATCCAGGACGGCCAGCTCCGCCCCGAGGCGAACCAGCTGATCGAGCTGGTCCGCAGCCTCCAGACCGATGGGCTCGATCCAGATTCCTATCGCATCCGCAGTCTGGAAGGCATGGTGCGCGCTGCTTATGGCGGCAATCCCCGCGACCTCACCCGCGCCGATTTCGCTTTATCGCAGACCTTTGCCGCGGTCGTTCGCGACATGCGCACCGTGCGCTGGAGCGAGATGAAGTTTGCCGATACTGCCGCAGTTCCACCCGCGCCGAGCACGCAACTCCTCCTCGACGCCGCCGTTCGTGCGCCGTCGCTGTCGGCTTTCCTCGACGCCATGCCATGGATGAACGCCGCTTATGCCCCGCTGCGCGCTGCGTTGCGCGAAACCAGTGACCCGCGCGACGTGCAGCGGCTGCGGATCAACATGGAGCGTGCCAAGGTCCTGCCGAGCGCGCTTCACCCCGGGCGCTACGTCATGGTCGATGCTGCCGCCGCGCGGCTCTACATGGTTGAAAACGGCATGGTGAAGGACTCGATGCGGGTCGTTGTCGGGCGGACCGACAATCCCACCCCGATGCTTGCGGGGATGATCCGCTTCGCCATCCTCAACCCCTACTGGAACGCCCCGCCCGATCTTGCCGCGACCCGGCTCGCGCCGCATGTGGTCAGCGAAGGCGTCGGCTATCTCACTCGCGCCCGCTATGAAGTCCTCAGCGACTGGGGCGACAATGCCAAGCGAATCGACCCCAAAACGATCGACTGGCAGGCGGTGGTCGACGGCAAGATGCCCGACATCCGTATGCGCCAGCTGCCCGGGCCCGACAACAGCATGGGCAAAATGAAGTTCATGTTTCCCAATGACATGGGGATCTACCTCCACGACACGGACGACAAGAGTCTGTTCGCCGCCCCGGCGCGGCAGAAAAGCGGTGGCTGCATCCGGCTGCAGGCGGCGGCTCGGCTGGGTAGATGGCTATACGGCAAACCGCTCACGACGACGTCGAAGAAGCCCGAACAGAAGGTCGCGATCCCCCATCCGGTGCCGGTCTACGTCACCTACCTGACCGCCGCGCCGGAGAACGGCCAGATCGCCTATCGCGACGATTTCTACGGCCGCGACAATGTGGCCGCGGCGCGGGTCGCTGTGCGCTAGTCTTTCTGCCTGAAGTCGGCGATGATCGATCCGGCAGCGGCGAGTTCGGCCTCGTGACTCGCCTCGCGCCAAGTCTCGGCCAGCGCCTGCTCTTCCCATTCTAGCATCGGCGGCAGCGCCAGCATGCGATCGACCCACGCCGCCCCGAGCGGGCCGACCGTGATCCCGAAGGTGCGGATCCGATAAACGACGGGGGCGAAGAACGCATCGGCGAGGGTGAAGGATTTTCCCGCCAGAAACGGCCCGCCAAACCGGGACAGCCCCTCCTCGAAAATCTCGAAGATGCGCGCGATGTCGCGGGCGAGGGCAAGGGAGCCGGGGCCGCGCCTTACTCGCGTGCCGACATTCATCGTGCAGTCGCCCCGCAGCGCCGAAAACCCTGAATGCATTTCGGCACTGACGCACTGGGTCCAGGCGCGGGCGTCGGCGTCGGTCGGGAATACCCCGTCGTGGCGGTCGGCGAGATAGAGCGAAATCGCCAGACTGTCCCAGACCCGCCGCTCGCCATCGACTAGCAGCGGAACCTTGCCATTGGGACTGAACTCACGAAAATCATCATGATTGTCGGGCTTCGAAAATTCGATCCGCTGATCCTCGAACGGCAGGTCGAGCATCTTCATCAGCAGCCACGGGCGAAGCGACCAGCTCGAGTAATTGCGATTGGCGGTGACCAGCTTCACTGCCGCCTCACGCGACGTAATGCGCGGTGGTTTTCCTGGCGACGGCATCGGCCGTCACCCCCGGGGCGCATTCGACCAGCCTGAACGGCGATCCGTGGTTGGGCCGTTCGAACACCGCGAGGTCGGTGACGATCATGTCGACGACATTCCTGCCGGTCAGCGGCAGGGTGCAGGCGGGAATGAATTTCGGCGAGCCGTCCTTGGCGGTGTGCTCCATGACGACGATGATCCGCTTTACCCCGGCGACCAAATCCATCGCCCCGCCCATGCCCTTGATCATCTTGCCCGGGATCATCCAGTTGGCGATGTCGCCGTCTTCGGAAACTTCCATCGCGCCCAATACGGTCAGGTCGATATGCCCGCCGCGGATCATCGCGAAGCTATCGGCCGAGGAGAAATAGCTCGAGGATGGCAATTCGCTGATGGTCTGCTTGCCGGCGTTGATGAGGTCGGCGTCGACTTCATCGGGGTAGGGGAAGGGGCCAATCCCGAGCATGCCATTTTCGGACTGCAGCGTGACCGTCATCCCGTCGGGGATGTTGTTGGCGACGAGCGTCGGAATACCGATGCCGAGGTTGACGTAATAGCCATCCTTCAACTCGCGCGCGGCGCGGGCCGCCATCTGGTTGCGGTCCCAAGACATTAACTAGGCATCCCTGCTTGATCTGAAACTAAGTTCGCACGTTCGATGTCGAAGCCGTCAAAAATCCGTTGCAGTGCTTCATCTTCAGACATTCCTGTCTGGGCCGAAAAGGCGACTGCGGCGGTGTGAATGCTCTCGACCAATATCGAGCCCAAAAGCTCGGGCTGCCACCCTTCTGGATAGCCGACAGCAACAAACGACCGGTCCTTGTCGACCCAAAAGCGAGCCACCTCAAACGCATCATCGGTCAGGTTAGGAAAAGACGGCCTCAATAAGATTTCGCCTGGGTGGCCCTTACCCGATCGAAGGAAGCTGAACATCAAACAGCCTCCCTCTCGCGGGTCGTCATGAATTCGATCTTCTTTTCGTAGGGCGCGCCGTTGACGAGGCGGTTGATGTAGATCGAGGGCAAATGGATGCAGTCGGGGTCAAGGCTGCCCACCGCGACAATCTCCTCGACCTCGGCGATGCACATCTTTCCGCAGGTCGCTGCCGGCTGATTGAAATTGCGCGCGGTCTTGCGGAACACCAGGTTGCCCACCTCATCGGCCTTCCAGCCTTTGATGATCGCCAAGTCGGCGACGATACCGCGCTCGAGGATATACTCCTC
Source organism: Sphingomonas sp. RB1R13 (assembly GCF_036663775.1). Taxonomy (NCBI): domain Bacteria; kingdom Pseudomonadati; phylum Pseudomonadota; class Alphaproteobacteria; order Sphingomonadales; family Sphingomonadaceae; genus Sphingomonas; species Sphingomonas sp. RB1R13. The sequence goes on along the minus strand of NZ_JAXOJM010000001.1, from coordinate 313,601 downwards.
GCCGTCGAACGACTTGGCCTCCTTGCCCTCGGCGACCTTCGTGCCGACCCCGGTCTTGGTGTAGAAGCCCGGGATGCCCGCGCCGCCTGCGCGCATGCGTTCGGCGAGGGTCCCCTGCGGGCAGAATTCGACCTCAAGCTCGCCCGACAGATATTGCCGCTCGAATTCCTTATTCTCGCCGACGTAGGACGAGATCATCTTTTTCACCTGACGCGTGCGGAGCAGCTTGCCGAGCCCCTCGCCGTCGATCCCGGCGTTGTTGCTGGCGATGGTGAGGTCCTTGACCCCGCTCGCCACGATCGCGTCAATCAGCCGCTCGGGGATGCCCGACAGGCCAAACCCGCCAGCGGCAATGGTCATCCCGTCGAACAAGACGCCCTGTAGTGCCGCAGCGGCGGTGTCGTAGATTTTCTGGGCCATGCGCGGTCCTTAGGTAAGCGCCGTGGCGCGGGCAAGCGGGTCGGGGCGTGGCGCTCAGGGGCGGATCAGCACGCCTGCGCGGAGGTCGGCGCGGCCCGCAACGGCGTCCTGATAGGCGGCGAGCGCAGCGTTGGCGCCGTCGCTTACCTCGATCCGAAACAGGGTGCGCGCATCGTGGAGGAAATGGGTCCACGCCGCCGCCATGCGATCGCGAAATCCGCCCGGACCCCAATCCTTCGACCGTTTCTCGACCCGCGCTGGGGCAAAGAAACCGATCGCCGGAAAGCGTTTCCCCGGGACTGAATCCCAATGCGCCTTTCCGACGATGAGGGTCAGCAACAGCTTGTCGCCAAAGTGATCGTGGAGCGCGGCGGTGACGTCGCTGTCCCCGGCAATCGACGAAGGCGGCAGGAATGGTCGGGTCGATCGCGGCGATGTCGTCATAGAGGATGAGCTCGTCATACAACCCCGCCTCGGCCAGGAACGCGCGCCCGCGTGACGAGGTCAGCCCGACCAGCCGGGGCCGCTCCTCGCGCTGGAGCATGGCGTGGGCAAAGCCGATCGCGGTCTTGGACGAGGCGCTGGCGACGATCACCTGCCCAGCCCCATAATCGGCTTCGTCCTCAAACTGGTCGGCGATCAGCCCGCCGGTGAGATAGAGCGGGCGGAATACCGGCCACCAGTCGCGGTCGCCCTCGATAAAGTCGCCCAGCGCCGACACGCGCGCATAATGATCATAGACTGATGGCATCCCCTCGCGATGCGGCGCCACGTCGACGAATCCGCCCGGATTGACCCGCCCCGGGGTCAGACGGACATGCGACGCCATCGGATAATAGCCGTAAAACTGCTCGCCCTCGGCGATCCCATCAGCGGCGCTTTGAGTGACGGTGGCAAAGCCCCACACTGGCAATCGCCCCGGCCCATCGCCCCCGGGCGAGAAAAAATCCCAATAGCCGCGGCCATTGTCGAACAGCCCGACCGGCTTGCCGAGCGCGGCGTAGGTGACATTGTTGGCGGTCATCGCGAAGCTATCAAGGCGCACCTCGATTGTTCCGGGGGCGAGCGACGGCGGGGGCTCGTCGACCAGCGAGGCCTGCCCGATGTCGTCCCGATCGATGTCGATCGCCCAGCGCGCGCCGGTCATGCTGGCTACTTCAGCTTCGACAGCACGCCCTGCAACTGCATCGCGTTCGACATGTCGCCCTCGACTTTCAGCTTGCCGGTCATGAAGGCGGTCATCCCGTCGAGCTGGCCCGCGGCAAGCGCTTCCCAGTCGGCCCAGCTGACCTTGATCGTGGTGTCGGCGGCGGCGTCGCTTTCGCTGACCGTGTTGGCGTTGCCGTCGAGCAGCAGCACGCCATCGTCACCAAAGTCGATCTTGACGGTCTTGCCGGGGATCACGGCGCCGGCGTCCTGCATCTGGGTGGCGAGTTCGGACTTGGTCATGGCAATATCTCCTTTGGATCCCGCCTAGCGACGCCGGCGGTGTGCATCAAGCGGGGGTTGGCGAGCGGCGCGTGCACGCCTATCTCGCAGCTCATGACCTATGACACAGAGCTGAAACTCTTCATCGACGGCAGCTGGCGAAGTGGCGAAGGCCGCGACGCGTTCACCGTCGTCAACCCGGCCACTGGCGGGGGCATCGGCGAAGTGCCGCTTGCCAGCACCGCCGACCTCGACGAGGCGCTGGCTGCGGCCCAGCGCGCCTATCCGCTTTGGCGCGCGACCGATGTCGAGAAACGATCGGCAATCCTGAGAAAGGCCGGCGCCCTACTGCGCGAACGGGCCGATGCGATTGCCCGCCTGCTGACCCAGGAACAGGGCAAGCCCCTCGCCGAGGCACGCGGCGAAGTCATCGGCGCGGCGTCGATGTTCGATTGGTACGCCGAGGAGATTAAACGCGATTATGGCCGCACGCTGGTCCGCCCCGCCGGGCAGCGTGCGATCGTGCTGCGTGAGCCGGTGGGGGTCGTCGCGACCTTCACCCCGTGGAATTTTCCGATCTATTTGCTCGCCAAGAAGGTCGCTGCCGCGCTTGCGGCGGGGTGTGCCGTGATTTCCAAGCCGCCCGAGGAAACCCCCGGCTGCACCGGCGCGCTCGCTCGTGCGCTCGACGATGCGGGCTTGCCCAAGGGCGTGTTCCAGCTTGTCCACGGCGTCCCCGACCAGGTTAGCCGCCACCTCATCGGATCGCGCATCGTGCGCAAGTTTAGCTTCACCGGCTCGGTCCCGGTCGGCAAGGCGCTGATGAAACTCGCCGCCGACAGCATGACGCGCGTGACGCTCGAGCTCGGCGGCCATGCGCCGGTGCTGATCTTCGACGATTGCGACCTCGACAAGACGCTCGACATGGTCGTGCCGCAGAAATTCCGCAATGCTGGCCAAGTGTGCGTCTCGCCGACGCGCTTCTATGTCCAGGAATCGATCTACGACGCCTTCATCACAGGGTTTGCGGCGCGCACCGCCAAGGTCGTCACCGGCGACGGCCTGGCCGATACCACCAGCATGGGCCCGCTTGCCAATGCCCGCCGTCCCGCCGCGATCAGTGCGCTGGTCGACGACGCCAAGGCCAAGGGCGCACGCGTCATGGCCGGTGGCGAGCGCGGGGAGGGAGGCTTTTTCTTTCAGCCGACGCTGCTTGCCGACGTGCCGCTCGATGCCGACATCATGAACAATGAGCCTTTTGGCCCGGTCGCAGTGACCGCCCGGTTCAAGGATTTCGACGACGCCATTGCCCAGGCCAACCGTCTTCCGTTCGGACTCGCCGCCTTCGCCTTCACCGAAAATGGCCGCCGCGCCAATCTGTTGGGTGACGCGATCGAAGCCGGGATGATCGGGATCAACTCGTTCGGCGTGTCCTCGGCTGACTCGCCGTTCGGCGGGGTCAAGGATTCGGGCTTCGGATCCGAAGGCGGCAAGGAAGGGCTTGAAACCTACCAGGTGGTGAAAGCAATCCACCAGGCATGACCAGTAACCTCCGCACCGGCGGTCGCATCCTTGTTGACCAACTCGTGGCCCAGGGCTGCGACCGGGTGTTCACCGTGCCCGGCGAAAGCTTTCTCGCCGTGCTCGACGCGCTCCACGATACGCCGTCGATCGAGGCGGTCGTCTGCCGCCAGGAGGGCGGGGTTGCCTATATGGCCGATGCCGACGGCAAGATGACCGGGATGCCCGGAGTCGCCTTCGTTACGCGCGGGCCGGGGGCGACCAATGCCTCCGCCGGGGTCCATGTCGCGATGCAGGATTCGACCCCGATGATCCTGTTCGTCGGCGACCTCGATCGCGGCGACCGTGACCGCGAGGGGTTTCAGGAAATCGACATGGCGGCCTTCTTCGCGCCGATCGCCAAATGGTCGGCGCGGATCGACGATGCCCGCCGCATCCCCGAATATGTCGCCCGCGCCTATCGCGTCGCTACCGCCGGCCGGCCCGGCCCGGTCGTCCTCGCTATCCCCGAAGACATGCTTCGCGATTCCGTCGAGGCGATCGACCGCCCCGCTATTGCGCCGATTGCGCAGCCCGCCTGCGCCGGAGCGATGGGCGCGCTATTTGAGTTGCTGAAGGATGCTGCCGCCCCCGTGGCGATCATCGGCGGGGCCGACTGGAGCCCGGCCGCGGCGCATCACTTCGCTCATTTCGCGCACCGCCACGGTATCCCCGTCGCGGCTGCCTTCCGCCGGCAGGATGCGATCGACAATGGCTGCGGTGTTTACGCCGGCCAGCTTGGCTATGGCCCCAATCCAAAGCTCCAGCAGCGCATCCGCGATGCCGACCTGCTGCTCGTCGTCGGCGCGCGGCTCGGCGAAGCGACCACCGACGGCTACACACTGGTCACCCCCGATCATCCCGGCCAATTGCTGGTCCACGTCCACCCCGACGCCAACGAGCTTGGCCGGGTTTATCGCCCCGACCTGCCGATCTGCGCCGACATGGCCGAATTTTCCGAGACGGCGGCGGGGTGGGGCGACCCCGATCTTGTCCGCTTTTCGGCCGGCGACGAGGCTCATGGCGAATGGCTCGCCTGGTCCGACCCAAAGCCTCGCGACGGGGTCAGGCTCGACCTTGGGCCGTGCGTCGCGGCGATGCGCGATGCCCTTCCGGCCGACGCGATCATCTGCAATGGCGCGGGCAATTTCTCGGGCTGGTGGCACCGCTACTGGCGCTATGGCGCGATGCCGTGCCAGCTTGCCCCGACCTCGGGCACCATGGGCTATGGCCTGCCCGCCGCGGTCGCCGCCAGCCTTCGCTTCCGCGACCGGGTCGCGGTGTGCGTGGCCGGAGATGGCGACTTTCTGATGAACGGACAGGAACTCGCTACCGCCGTACGCTACGGCGCCGACGTGCTCGTCATCCTGGTCGACAATGGCGCCTATGGCACGATCCGCATGCACCAGGAGCGCGACTATCCAGACCGCGTCAGTGCCACCGGCCTGACCAACCCTGATTTCGTGCAGTTGACACAAGCTTATGGCGGCTGGGCCGAGCGGGTCGACGCGACTGCCGACTTTGCGCCCGCGCTGGCCCGCGCGATGGAGCGCAAGGGCATCCGCCTGATCCATTGCGTCACCGATGTCGAGGTGATCAACAGCAGCACGACCATCGCGGAGCTACATTCGCGCTAGTGGCCGCATCGCAATGACGTGGCGTTCCGGTCATCGTCGCCTCGCTACCATCACGAAGCGAAACCGGCGACCCGACATCTCCTCGACGGGCTTGCCTGCAGGGTCGAGTGCCGGATTGTAGAGCAGGCGCTGTTCGATGATGCCGCAGGTCATCCGGTCGAGCTCGGCGCTTCCGCTCGAGTGATCGATCTTGCACTCACGCACCCGGCCGTCGACCTGGACGATGAAGCGAACATCGACCACGCCTTGAAGCCGGGCGCGCTTGGCCGCGTCGGGATAGTCGCGGTTGGTGAGGCCGCCGCCGACCCACTCGGCGTGCCGCGCGATTCCGCCGCCGCCACCGCCGCCGCCGCTACCGCCAGATCCTGTCCCCGAACCCAAGCCGGGCGGCCCACTGCCGACCGATGCGCCGAGATCGACATTCGCTGCCGCCTCGACGGCGGGCACTGGCACCGGGAGGGGCGAAGGCGGCTTCACCGTCGGCGGGGGCGAACGTCCGGGCGGGGGCGGTCTGGCCTTGCGGGGCGCGGGCTCCGGAGGATCGGGCCGCGACGGGACAGGGGGCGGCAGAGGGATGGTGACGAGCTTGAGCGCCTGGTCACGCACCCGCAGCAATTGATCCTGGGGCATGGCAATCAGCAGCGCGAGGATGCCGAAATGCGCAAGTACCACCGCCGTGAGGAGCGCAAAGCGACGCCGCCCGTCGGGTCGATCGCTCCATCGTCGCTGGTCGCGCGCCTTCATGACCATCTGAACGCGTCACGCGCCACTTGGTTGAGCCCGCCCGGCAGCCGGGCTAAGCTTGCCGGCGATGAAGCAATATCTCGATCTCATGGCCCAGGTCCTTTCCCAAGGCGTCCCGCAGGCCGACCGCACCGGCACCGGCACCCTTTCGCTGTTCGGCGCGCAGATGCGGTTCGATCTGGCCGACGGCTTCCCGCTGGTCACGACCAAGAAGCTCCACTTGCGATCGATCATCGTCGAACTGCTGTGGTTTCTGCGCGGCGACACCAATGTCCGCTGGTTGCAGGATCGCAAGGTGAGCATTTGGGACGAGTGGGCCGACGCCGATGGCAGTCTGGGCCCGGTCTATGGCAAGCAATGGCGCGACTGGGAGACGGCGGACGGCCGCCACATCGACCAGATCCGCGACCTGATCGACCTCATCAGGCGTGACCCCTCGTCGCGTCGCCAGATCGTCACCGCCTGGAACCCCGGCGAGATCGGCCAGATGGCGCTCGCCCCGTGCCACTGCCTGTTCCAGACTCAGGTCGCCGCGGGCCGCCTCAATCTCCAGCTTTATCAACGCAGCGCCGACCTGTTCCTCGGCGTGCCCTTCAATATCGCCAGTTACGCTCTTCTCACCCACATGCTGGCGCGCGAGTGCGGGCTCCAGCCTGGAGTATTCGTGTGGACCGGCGGAGACGTTCACCTCTATTCGAATCACCTCGATCAGGCCCGAACCCAGCTCGGCCGCGACCCGCGCCCCTTGCCGCGCCTGACGATTGCCGATCGCGGGCAGGCGATTGACGGCTACGAATTTGAGGATTTTGCCTTCGACGGCTACGATCCGCACCCCTCGATTGCCGCACCGATCGCAGTTTAGCGCGCTTTTCCTGTGTGATGGACCCGTTCGCCTCGACGGGCGTTGATGGGTTGCTGAATTAAGCAGTCACGAACGACCCAACTTCGGCGTGACATCAAGGGAGAAAAATCATGGTTCGCAAAATTGTAACGATCGCCCTCATCGCCAGCGGCCTGACGATGGCCGCCTGCAACACCGTCCGCGGGGCAGCCCGTGACGTGAACTCGGCAGCGAACGCTACCCAGAACGCGATGCACTAAATCCCTCCCCCTTGGGGGACGGGAAGAAAGAAGATCGGGCCGCTGTTCAGACTCTGGACAGCGGCCCTGCTTTTGAATCATGGTCGCACCACAACCAAAGGGAGGGACTGATCATGGTTCGCAAGATTCTGACGCTCACGATCATCGGCGGCGCGCTCGCGCTGGCGGCCTGCAACACCGTTCGCGGGGTAAGCTCCGACATCGGCTCGGCCGCCAACGCCACCGAAAATGCGATGCACTAAGCGCGCACCGACCGGAGTAAACAGCAGCCCTGTCGGTTGAAAAACCGGCGGGGTTGTTGCGTTATCCGGCCGCGAATGTTCACGCATGTTCATGGTCGTGACGATGTTCGCGCTCGAGCTACGTCCGCCATGGCCACCATCCACGAGCCTAATAATATTCGCTTGCGATGGCGGTGCCGCAGACGAAGAATTATGATTGCTGCACATCGGGCATGACTAGGCCAGGCGCTGCCCTGTAGGACAGGGTTTTCTTCTATCTGCGAAAAAGGCCGCTACCCCCGGGGGGACAGCGGCCTTGTTCCTATCGCGGGCAGGATGCCTTAGCTGTTGAGGTAGTCCCCGGCGTCGGCATCGCTGCCGTCGCCCGACATCGCCACATCGCCCAGCGGATCATTGCCCATCGCGGCTTCGGGGCCCTGTGCCAGTTCGGCAGCATGCTCCTCGGCCGCACTCTCAGGCGCGATCAGGCTTTCCTGGATCTTGATCGGCGTGGGGGCAGGCGCCGGCGCCGGAGCCGGAGCAGCGGTTGCCGCCATCGCCTCCTGGAAGCGCTTTTGCTGGGCGCGGAGTGCCGTGTCACGGCTGGTCGCCGCAACCCGCATCCGGCTCATGCCCGCGCCAGTACCCGCCGGGATCAGCCGGCCGACAATGACATTCTCCTTGAGGCCATTGAGCGTGTCGATCTTGCCCTGGACCGACGCCTCGGTGAGCACGCGCGTGGTTTCCTGGAACGACGCCGCCGAGATGAAGCTGCGAGTCTGCAGCGACGCCTTGGTAATGCCGAGCAGGACGGGCTTGCCCTCTGCCTTCTTGCCTTTCTTGTCGAGCTTGGCGTTGGCCTCGTCCATCTCGTCGCGATCGAGCTGTTCGCCGGCGAGCAGGACGGTGTCGCCACCATCGGTGATCTCGACCTTCTGCAGCATCTGGCGAACGATTACCTCGATATGCTTGTCGTTGATCTTCACGCCCTGGAGACGATAGACTTCCTGGATCTCCGACACGAGATATTCGGCCAGCGCGACGATCCCGAGCACTTCGAGAATGTCATGCGGATCGGGCGAGCCGCCGACGAGATTGTCGCCGCGCTTGACGTAATCGCCTTCCTGGACGTCGATCACCTTCGACTTCGGCACGAGGTACGCGACCTCCTCCGAGCCGTCGTCGGGAATGATCACGATCTTGCGCTTGGCCTTATAGTCCTTCTTGAAGCTGACCTTGCCCGAGATCTTGGCGATGATCGCATTTTCCTTGGGCTTGCGCGCTTCGAACAGCTCGGCAACGCGCGGCAGACCGCCGGTGATGTCGCGCGTACGAGCGGCCTCACGGGGAAGGCGGGCAAGCACTTCGCCCGCTTCGACCGTCGCGCCGTCCTCGACCGCGATGATCGCGCCCGGGACGAGGCGATAGACGCCCGCCTCGGCGGCATCGGCCCCGGTCAGGGTCAGGCGGGGACGAAGGTCCTCTTTCTTGGACTTGGCGATATCGTCCATAATCACGCGCTGCGAGATGCCCGTCGACTCGTCGGTCACTTCCGAGAGAGTACGGTTGTCGATGACATCCATATACTTCACGACGCCCGCCTTTTCGGTGATGACCGGCGCGAACGACGGATCCCACTCGGCGATGCGATCGCCGCGGCTGACGATGTGCCCGGTCTCGCACAGCAGGTGGGCACCATACTGGACGCGGTGGGTCGACAGTTCGCGACCGTCCATGTCGAGGATCGCGATTTCACCCGAGCGCGACAGCGAGATGTGGCGGCCACGCGGATCGGTGATCGTCGGCATGTCGCGGAACTCGACGGTGCCGTCGACCGGCGCCTCAAGGTTCGACTGCTCGTTGAGCTGCGCCGCGCCGCCGATGTGGAAGGTCCGCATCGTCAGCTGGGTGCCCGGCTCACCGATCGACTGGGCTGCGATGACCCCGACCGCTTCGCCGATGTTGACCGGCGTGCCGCGGGCCAGATCGCGCCCATAGCATTTGCCGCAAACGCCGACCTTGGCCGCGCACACCAGCGGTGAGCGGATCTTGAGCGCCTGGAGACCGATTTCCTCGAGCTTGAGGATCATTGCTTCATCGAGCAGCGTGCCCTCGGGGATCATCGGCTTGGACGTCTTGGGGTCCATGATGTCCTCGGCGGTCGTGCGCCCAAGGACGCGATCGCCGAGCGAGGCGATAACCGCGCCGCCCTGAACGATGGCACGCATTTCGAGCGCCTGGTCGGTCCCGCAATCGAGCTCCATCACGACGCAATCCTGCGACACGTCGACAAGGCGGCGCGTGAGGTAACCCGAGTTGGCAGTCTTCAACGCCGTATCCGCAAGGCCCTTGCGGGCGCCGTGGGTCGAGTTGAAATATTCGAGGACGGTCAGGCCTTCCTTGAAGTTCGAGATGATCGGGGTCTCGATGATCTCGCCCGACGGCTTGGCCATCAGCCCGCGCATACCCGCAAGCTGCTTGATCTGTGCCTGCGAACCACGGGCACCCGAATGCGCCATCATGTAGATGGAGTTGATGTCTTCCTCGCGGCCATTTTCGAGCATTTTGACCGACGAGATTTCCTTCATCATCTCGGTCGCGACGCGGTCGCCGCAACGCGACCAGGCGTCGATTACCTTGTTGTACTTTTCCTGCTGGGTGATCAGGCCGTCCTGGTACTGCTGCTCATAATCCTTCACCAGCGCCTTGGTCTCGTCGACCAGCTGGATCTTGGCACCCGGGATGACCATGTCGTCCTTGCCGAACGAAATGCCGGCCTTGAACGCGTGGCGGAAGCCCAGGCTCATGATCGCATCCGCGAACAGCACGGTCTCCTTCTGGCCGGTGTGGCGATAGACGATGTCGATGACGTCGCCGATTTCCTTCTTGGTCAGCAGGCGGTTGACGGTCTCGAACGGCACCTTGTGGCTCTTCGGCAGCGTCTCGCCAAGCAGCATGCGGCCCGGGGTCGTCTCGAAGCGTTTCATATACTGCTTGCCAGCTTCGTCGGTCTGCGGAACGCGGCTGATGATCTTGGTGTGGAGCGTCACCGCCCCCGCCGCAATCGCCTGATGCACTTCCGTCATGTCCGACAGCATCATGCCCTGGCCCGGCTCGTTCTGCTTCTCGATCGAGAGGTAATAGAGCCCCAGCACCATGTCCTGTGACGGCACGATGATCGGCTTGCCATTGGCGGGCGAGAGGATGTTGTTGGTCGACATCATCAGGACGCGCGCTTCCAGCTGGGCCTCGAGGCTCAGCGGAACGTGCACGGCCATCTGGTCACCGTCGAAGTCGGCATTGAACGCGGCGCAGACCAGCGGGTGAAGCTGGATCGCCTTGCCCTCGATCAGCACCGGCTCGAACGCCTGGATGCCGAGGCGATGGAGCGTCGGCGCGCGGTTGAGCAGCACGGGATGCTCGCGGATCACCTCGTCGAGGATGTCCCACACTTCCTTGCGCTCTTTCTCGACCCATTTCTTGGCCTGCTTGAGGGTCATCGACAGACCCTTGGCGTCGAGACGCGAGTAGATGAACGGCTTGAACAGCTCGAGCGCCATCTTCTTGGGCAGGCCGCACTGATGAAGCTTGAGTTCAGGACCGGTGACGATGACCGAACGGCCCGAATAATCGACACGCTTGCCGAGAAGGTTCTGGCGGAAGCGGCCCTGCTTGCCCTTGAGCATGTCCGACAGCGACTTCAGCGGACGCTTGTTGGCGCCAGTGATCGTGCGGCCACGGCGGCCGTTGTCGAACAGCGCGTCGACGGCCTCCTGAAGCATGCGCTTTTCATTGCGGACGATGATGTCCGGAGCGCGCAATTCCATCAGCCGCTTGAGGCGGTTATTGCGGTTGATCACGCGGCGGTAGAGATCGTTCAAGTCCGACGTCGCGAAGCGGCCGCCGTCGAGCGGCACCAGCGGGCGAAGCTCGGGCGGGATCACGGGGACGACCTCGAGGATCATCCATTCCGGGCGATTGCCCGATTCCAGGAAGCTTTCGACGACCTTCAGCCGCTTGATGATCTTCTTGGGCTTCAGTTCGGACTTGGTCTCGGAAAGCTCCTTGAGCAGGATTTCCTTTTCGCCGGCTAGGTCAAGATCCATGAGCATGATGCGCACGGCCTCGGCACCGATTCCGGCCGAGAAGGCGTCCTCGCCAAAGCTGTCCTGCGCTTCGAGCAGCTCGTCCTCGGTGAGGAGCTGATACTTCTCAAGGGAGGTCAGGCCCGGCTCAATGACGACATAGGCTTCGAAATAGAGAATCCGCTCAAGCTGCTTCAGCTGCATGTCGAGCAGCAGGCCGATGCGGCTCGGCAGCGACTTCAGGAACCAGATGTGCGCGACCGGGGCGGCGAGCTCGATATGCCCCATCCGCTCGCGGCGGACCTTCGAGACGGTGACCTCGACGCCGCACTTCTCGCAGACGATGCCCTTGTACTTCATGCGCTTGTACTTGCCGCACAGGCACTCGTAATCCTTGATCGGACCGAAGATGCGCGCACAGAACAGGCCGTCACGCTCAGGCTTGAACGTGCGGTAGTTGATGGTCTCGGGCTTCTTGATCTCGCCGAACGACCACGACCGGATCTTGTCCGGCGAGGCAATGCCGATGCGGATCTGGTCGAAGGTTTCCGGCTTGGCGATCGGATTGGCGAAGTTGGTCAGCTCGTTCATGTCTTACTCCTGGCCCCCGGGTGACGGGGGTTGGGGTGAAATATCGTGGGGACGGGCAGGCGGGCCCGTCCCCTGATGATCATTACTCCGCGGCGATTGCCGCCGGTTCGGCATTCGGATCGACGATCGAGTCGAGATCGACCGACAGGCCGAGGCTGCGCATTTCCTTGACGAGCACGTTGAAGCTCTCCGGAATGCCTGCCTCGAACGTGTCGTCGCCCTTGACGATCGCTTCATAGACCTTGGTGCGGCCGATGACGTCGTCCGACTTGACCGTCAGCATCTCCTGCAGCGTGTAGGCGGCGCCGTACGCTTGAAGCGCCCACACCTCCATTTCGCCGAAGCGCTGGCCGCCGAACTGGGCCTTGCCGCCCAGCGGCTGCTGGGTGACCAGGCTGTACGGCCCGATCGACCGCGCGTGGATCTTGTCGTCGACCAGATGGTGAAGCTTGAGCATGTAGATATAGCCCACGGTCACCTTGCGATCGAACGGCTCGCCCGAGCGCCCGTCGAACAACGTCACCTGGCCCGACGGGTCGAGACCCGCCTTCACCAGCATCGCCGACACATCGGGCTCGCGAGCGCCGTCGAACACCGGAGTGCCCATCGGAATGCCGCCAACTAGATTCTGCGCCAGTTCCTGCGTCTGGACGTCGTCGCGGGCATCGATCTCGGCGTAATAATTCTCGCCGTAGATGTCCTTGAGCTTGTCCTTCATCTCGCTGACATCCTTGCCAACGAAGCCCTGACCACGGTCGTGCATGTCTTCGAGCATCTTGCCGATCTGCTGGCCAAGACCGCGCGCGGCCCAGCCCAGATGGGTTTCGAAGATCTGCCCGACGTTCATGCGCGACGGCACGCCGAGCGGGTTGAGCACGATGTCGACCGGGGTCCCGTCCTCAAGGAACGGCATGTCCTCGTTGGGCAGGATGCGGCTGATGACGCCCTTGTTGCCGTGACGGCCGGCCATCTTGTCACCCGGCTGGAGCTTGCGCTTCACGGCGACGAAGACCTTCACCATTTTCAGCACGCCGGGGGGAAGCTCATCGCCGGCCTCAAGCTTGGCGACGCGATCTTCCAGGCGAGCCGTGATGACGCCGACGGCTTCATCATACTGGCCCTTAACGGCTTCCAGATCGGCCTGGCGCTGATCGTCCTTGACCGCGACTTTCCACCAGTCATAGCGGTCGATCGCATCGAGCTGCTCGTCGTCGAGGGTCGCGCCCTTCTTGACGCCCTTGGGCGCCGCAGTTGCGACCTGGCCGATCAGCATTTCCTTCAACCGCCCGAAGGTCGCGCGGTTGAGGATCGCGCGTTCGTCGGCGGCGTCCTTGCGGAGACGCTCCTTTTCCTCGGTCTGGATGGCGCGCGTACGATCGTCGATGTCGATGCCGTGGCGGTTGAACACCCGCACTTCTACCACCGTCCCGGCAACCCCCGGGGGCAGGCGGAGCGAGGTGTCGCGAACGTCCGACGCCTTTTCACCGAAGATGGCGCGGAGCAGTTTCTCCTCCGGCGTCATCGGGCTTTCGCCCTTCGGCGTGATCTTGCCGCACAGGATATCGCCCGGCTCGACCTCGGCCCCGATGTAGACGATGCCCGCCTCGTCAAGGTTGCGAAGCGCTTCCTCGCCGACATTGGGAATGTCGCGGGTGATGTCCTCCGGCCCAAGCTTGGTGTCGCGCGCCATGACTTCGAATTCCTCGATGTGGATCGAGGTGAAGACGTCGTCCTTGACGATGCGCTCGCTGATGAGGATCGAATCCTCATAATTGTACCCATTCCACGGCATGAACGCGACGAGCACGTTGCGGCCGAGCGCGAGCTCGCCGAACTGGGTGGAGGGGCCGTCGGCGATGACTTCGCCCGCAGCCACCGTCTCGCCGACCTTCACCAGCGGACGCTGGTTGATGCAGGTGTTCTGGTTCGAGCGCTGGAACTTCATCAGCGTGTAGATGTCGACGCCGCTCTCGCCCGGCTTGAGATCGCCGGTTGCGCGGACGACGATGCGGGTCGCATCGACCTGGTCGACGATGCCCGAACGACGGGCAGCGATCGCCGCGCCGGAATCGCGCGCAACAGTCTCTTCCATGCCGGTGCCGACCAGCGGCGCGTCGGCCTGCAGCAACGGCACGGCCTGGCGCTGCATGTTCGATCCCATCAGCGCGCGGTTGGCGTCATCATTCTCCAGGAAGGGAATGAGCGACGCAGCGACCGAGACGAGCTGCTTGGGGCTGACGTCCATCAGCGTGATGGTGTCGCGCGGCGCCATCAGGAAGTCGCCCGAGCGACGGCTCGAGACGATTTCCTCGACGAAATGACCGACGTCGGACAGTTCGGCGTTGGCCTGGGCGATGGTGTGCTTGGCCTCTTCCATCGCCGACAGATAGACGACCTCTTCGGTCACCTTATTGTCGATGACCTTGCGGTATGGGGTCTCAATGAAGCCGTACTTGTTCACGCGGCTGAAGCTGGCGAGCGAGTTGATCAGGCCGATGTTCGGCCCTTCGGGAGTCTCGATCGGGCAGATGCGGCCATAATGGGTCGGGTGAACGTCGCGGACTTCGAAGCCGGCACGCTCACGCGTAAGCCCGCCCGGCCCGAGCGCCGACACGCGACGCTTGTGGGTCACTTCGGACAGCGGGTTGGTCTGATCCATGAACTGCGACAGCTGCGACGAGCCGAAGAATTCGCGCACCGCGGCGACCGCCGGCTTGGCGTTGATCAGGTCGTTGGGCATCACCGTCGACACGTCGACCGAGCTCATCCGCTCCTTGACCGCACGCTCCATGCGCAGCAGCCCGACGCGATACTGGTTTTCGAGCAACTCACCCACCGAGCGCACGCGGCGGTTGGCGAGGTTGTCGATATCGTCGATGTCGCCCTTGCCGTCCTTGAGGTTCACCAGCTCCTGAACGACCGCCAGGATATCCTCGCGGCGAAGCGTCGTCACGGTATCCTCGGCGTCGAGGCCGAGGCGCATGTTGAGCTTGACCCGGCCGACGGCGCTGAGGTCGTAGCGGTCGGGATCGAAGAACAGACCGTAAAAGAGCGCATCGGCGGTCTCGCGCGTCGGCGGCTCGCCTGGGCGCATCACGCGGTAGATGTCGCTCAGCGACTGGTCCGCGTCCTCGGACTTGTCGGCTTTCAGTGTGTTGCGGATCCACGGGCCCGTGTTGACATAGTCGATGTCGAGCAGTTCGAGCCGGTCGATCCCGGTCTTGTCGAGCTTCTCGAGATTCTCCGCCGAAATTTCATCGCCGGCCTCGACGTAAATCTCGCCAGTGGCTTCGTCGATCAGATCATAGGCCGAGAAGCGGCCATAGATTTCCTCGGTCGGGATGATCAGGTTGAGGAGGCCGTCCTTGGCCGCCTTGTTGGCGGTGCGCGGAGTGATCTTCTCGTGTGCCTTGAACATGATCTCGCCGGTGTCGGCGTTGATCACGTCATGGACCGGCTTCTGCCCGCGCCACTGCTCGGACACGAACGGGATCTGCCAGCCGTTGGAGCCGCGGACGTACACGACCTTGTTGTAGAACTGGTTGAGGATTTCTTCGCTCGACAGGCCCAGCGCGTGAAGCAGCGCGGTCACCGGCAGCTTGCGCTTGCGATCGATGCGGACGTTGACGATGTCCTTGGCGTCGAACTCGAAATCGAGCCACGAACCGCGATAGGGAATGACCCGCGCGGCGAACAGGAACTTGCCCGACGAATGGGTCTTGCCGCGGTCATGGTCAAACAGGACGCCCGGCGAACGGTGCATCTGGCTGACGATGACGCGCTCGGTGCCGTTGATGATGAAGGTGCCGTTCATCGTCATGAGCGGCATGTCGCCCATGTAGACGTCCTGCTCCTTGATATCGATGACCGACTTGGCCTCGGTATCGGGATCGATTTCGAAGCTGGTCAGGCGCAGCGTGACTTTCATCGGCGCGGCATAGGTCAGCCCGCGCTGGCGGCACTCATCGGTGTCGAACTTGGGGGGCTCGAGCTCATAGCGGTCGAAGTCGAGATGCGCGGTGCCGGCGAAATCCTGGATCGGAAAGACCGAGCGCAGCGTCTTCTCGAGACCCGAGACGTACGAGATTGAAGCATCCGAACGAAGGAACTGCTCATAGGATTCGCGCTGGACCTCGATCAGGTTCGGCATCTCGCTGATCTCGTGAATATTCCCGAAAATCTTGCGGATGCGGCGCGTGCTGGTCGGGCGCGGCGCCGTCGTCGGGGACAATTCGATCGCTTTGGTAGCCATGAGAGTTCCTGCGCTGTTGCTCGCACCTCCGGCGGACCGGAGAGGCGAGGCTGGACCCCGGATGCCCGGGGCGAGAAGGTCGGAGCGCTTGGTTCCCGGTAATCCTTCTCCATGCGTGCGGCCCGTGCGCGGTTCGGGCCCTGTCCCGGAGAGGGCAGGAAAAGGCTCCGGGCGCACGAAAGGATGCGGACGGAGCCGTGATGTTTTGGATGAAGACGGGATATAGCGCGTGGAACCAAAAAGAAAAGGGGGTGTTGCGGCTTTTACGACAGTGGCGCGCGTGGTGGCATTTCCGCGGCTTGTCGATCAGGGGCAGCAACGTCTAGGATAGGTCATGCTGGTCCACCAGGCGGGCGCGAAGAGGGACCGGGATGAGCGATCTGGAGGGCAAGGCAGGAAGCGGGGTCGAGGGACTCGACGATATCCTGTCGGAGGGATTTAATCGCAATCGGCTCTATCTGCTCGAGGGCAGTCCCGGCACCGGCAAGACCACCATCGCCACCCAATTCCTGCTCGAAGGTGCCAAACGCGGGGAACGCGGGCTTTATATCACCTTGTCCGAAAGCGAGCAGGAGCTTCGCGAAAGCGCCGCATCGCACGGCTGGACGTTCGACGCGCCGCTCGAGATTTTCGAACTCGTACCTCCCGAAAGCCTGCTTGACGACGATCAGCAGCAAAGCCTGCTTTATTCCTCTGACCTCGAACTCGGCGAGACAACCAAGCGGGTGTTCGAGGCGATGGAGCGGGTCAAGCCCAGCCGGGTCGTGCTCGACAGCCTCAGCGAAATCCGCCTGCTGGCGCAAAGTTCGCTCCGTTATCGGCGGCAGGTGCTAGCGCTCAAACATTATTTCTCGAAGCATAACGTCACCGTCCTGCTGCTCGATGACCTCACGACCGATGCGCTCGACAAGACCGTGCACAGTGTCGCTCACGGCGTCTTGCGCCTTGTAGAGCTCGCCCCCGACTATGGCGGCGAGCGGCGGCGGATGCGGATCATCAAATATCGCGGCCAGAAATATCGCGGTGGCTATCATGACTATGTCATCGATACCGGCGGAGTAGTGGTTTTCCCGCGTCTTGTTTCATCCGAACATCGCATTGCTTTCACTCGCGACGTGCTGAAATCCTCGTCGGAAGGCCTCAATTCGTTGCTTGGAGGCGGCATCGAGCGAGGCTCGAGTACCCTCGTCCTGGGTCCTGCTGGCACCGGCAAATCCTTTCTCACGCTTACGTTCGCAATGGCGGCCATCGAGCGCGGCGAAAAGGCGGCGATGTTCATCTTCGAAGAAGAGCTCGGCCTGCTCATCGAACGGGCCAAGGGCCTTGGCCTCGACCTCCAGCCGCTGATCGACAGTGGACATTTGATGCTTGCCCAAATCGATGCTGCCGAACTCGCACCTGGCGAATTCGCACACATGGTTCGCACCTGTGTCGAAGAGCGCGGGGTCAAGACCGTCGTGATTGACAGCCTCAATGGCTATCAAGCGGCGATGCCCGAGGAGCGGCAGTTGATCCTCCACATGCATGAGCTTCTGCAGTTCCTCAATCGCCAGGGCGCGACGACCTTTCTCACCGTCGCTCAGCATGGGATCGTCGGAGACATGCGTGCTCCGGTCGATCTAACCTACCTCGCCGATACCGTGATCCTGCTGCGCTTCTTCGAGGCCGCCGGTCACGTTCGCCGTGCCATCTCGGTCATCAAGAAACGGACCAGCGCCCATGAAGACACGATTCGCGAATATCGCCTCCACAGCGGCGGGATAACGCTCGGCGAACCGCTGACCGGCTTCCAGGGCGTGCTTAGCGGTGCTCCCGAGTGGATTGCGTCCGCTCGCCCTACCGGGCGACCTAACGGCCTGAGCGATTGAACGATCAGCTTTCCGAACGTGCGTTGATCCTTGCACCCGGCGGTCGCGACGCTGGCGTGGCGGCCGCCATGCTCGGCGAGGCGGGGATCGCCGGGACCTCCTGCACCGACGCCCAAGGTCTGGTCGATGGCCTTCAGGCGGGCGCCGGTTTCGCGCTGGTCACCGAAGAATCGCTAATGCGGGTCGACCTCCACCGTCTCTCCCAATGGATCAACGCCCAGCCCGAATGGTCCGACCTGCCATTCATTGTCCTCACCCAACGTGGTGGGCTGGAGCGCAATCCTGCCGCCGGACGACTGCTCGAACTGCTTGGCAACGTGACCTTCCTCGAACGGCCGTTCCACCTGACCACCCTCATCAGCGTCGCCCGTTCGGCGTTGCGCGCCCGCCGGCGCCAATATGAGGCCCGTGCCCGGCTGGTGTCGCTCCAGCACAGCAAGGAGACCCTTCGCCAGGTCAATGAAACCCTCGAAGCGCGCGTCGACGAACGCACCCGCGAGCATGAGCGCGCCATGGCCCAGCTCCACGAAGCGCAGAAACTCGAGACGCTTGGTCAGCTGACCGGCGGGGTGGCCCATGATTTCAACAATCTCCTCACCCCGGTGATCGGCAATCTCGACCTGCTCCGCCGCCGCTTCCCCGATGATCCCCGCGCCCAGCGGCTGATCGACGGCGGCTTGCAGGCGGCGAGCCGCGCCGCGACCCTCGTCCAGCGCCTGCTCGCCTTCGCCCGCCGCCAGGATCTGCAGCCGCGACCGGTCGCCATCCCCGCCCTGCTCGAAGGCATGAGCGACATGCTAGCCCGCTCGCTCGGGCCGACAATCGACGTCCACATTGCCTTCACGCCTGATCTACCTGCCGCCCGCGTCGACCCCAACCAGCTTGAACTCGCCCTGCTCAACCTCGCCATCAACGCCCGCGATGCCATGCCCGACGGTGGCCCGCTGCGGATCGAGGCAAGCGCGGTCGACCGCCGCAGCCTGGGCGCGCTATCTGCCGGCCACTATATCCGCATCGCGGTGATCGACGGCGGGCTCGGCATGGACCGCGACACGCTGGCACGCGCGGTCGAACCCTTCTTCTCGACAAAAGGCGTGGGCAAGGGCACCGGTCTTGGCCTGTCGATGGTTCATGGCCTCGCCGCCCAGCTCGGCGGAATGCTGACGCTGACCAGCACGCCCGGGCAGGGGACCACCGCCGAAATCCTCCTGCCGACTACCACCGAGCAGCCCGGCGAGACCGAGCATGACAGCGTCGTCCTGCAGGAAGCGGTCGTTCGCGCCACCATCCTGCTGGTCGATGACGAGGAGCTGGTCCGCAACGGTACTGCCGACATGCTGCGCGACATCGGCTATGAGGTCCTTGCTGCGGCATCGGGCGCCGAAGCGCTGATGCTGCTGCGCTCGGGGACCGAGATCAACCTCCTCGTGACCGACTATCTCATGCCCGGGATGAACGGCGTCGACCTGGTCCAGGCGGCGGGGAGCGTTGTTCCCGGCCTTCCGGCCCTGCTCATCACCGGCTATTCGAACATCGCCTCGGGTCCTGGTGCCGCCCTGCCGCGCCTTGCCAAGCCGTTCCGCCAGGTCGATCTTGCAGCGCGTGTCGCCGAATTGCTGGTTCAGCGTTCGGCTGACGTCGTCCCGATCCGATCCGACAGGCGCAACCAACCATAAGGTTGGTCCTTAATCCGACAGTTCAGCACTGTATTCGTTCAGCTCATCAGCCATTTTTCGCCACAATGATCGCGGCGAGGATTGTGAGCCCATGTGCCGGATGCATCACGCTAATCAAAGGTGAACCGGTGTCCAAGACGATCCTCATTGTTGAAGACGAAATTTTCGTGGCGATGGACATCGAGCGAATACTTGCCGACGCTGGCTATCATGTCGCGGCCATCGCCGCCGACCGCGAAACTGCACTGACGGTCGGTGAGCCGGTCGATATCGCATTTGTCGACATCAACCTTCGTGACGGACAGACCGGGCCGACGATCGCCTGCGACCTGGCCGATCGGCACGGCACCAAGGTGTTTTATGTTACCGCCAACCCGGCCCAGATCGATCCAATAGCGGGCACGGCGGTCGGCTATATTCGCAAACCCTTCAGCGAGGACGCGATCCGTGCGGCGGTCGCACTTGCTTCCAGTCCGCTTCCGATCACCGATCCCCGGCATAGCGAGATCACGCTTTTCCACACCGAACACTGAACTTCATCCGCGGCGCATCGAGCTGAGCGGTACTTTGATTGAGACGGCCAGACCGTCCGCATGCCAATGGCGATCGATCGTCCCGCCAAGCTGCTGCTCGACGCTCATTGCAATCAGCCGCGACCCGAACCCAGCGGCGCGGGGCTCCGCGACCGACGGCCCGCCGCGTTCGCGCCAATCGAACATTGCCTTTTCGTCGGCGCAAGAGATAGTCAGTTCAACCGACCCGTCTTCGCTCGACAGCGCGCCATATTTGGCGGCGTTGGTGGCCAGCTCGTGGAACAGCAACGCCATCGGGGTCGCCGATCGGTCGTCGATTCCGGGGTCTTCGCCGCAGATCCGGATGCGGTCCCTGCTGTCCGACTGATAGGCCGCAAGCAGCTCCTCAAGCATGCCATGAAGGCTGGTCTGCTCGCCCGCCGGGCGGGACGTGGCGCTGTGCGGGCGGACGAAATCATGCGCCTTTCCCAGCGCCATCACCCGGTTGCGCAGGTCGTCGGCGACGGGCTTGATCTCGGGATGCTGGCGGCTCGACACCATGATGAGCCCGCTGATGACCGAGAAGATATTCTTGATCCGGTGGCTCAGCTCATGGCTGATCAGCTCGCGCTGCTCCATCGCTCTTTTCTGGTCGTCGATATCGGTACATGTCCCGAACCAGCGCGTGATCACCCCGCCCTCGTCGAGCATTGGCACCCCGCGGCCCAATACCCAACGATAGCTCCCGTCATGGTGCCGAATGCGATATTCAATTTCGTACAACTCGCCACTTGTCACCGATTCCTGCCATCGGTTCCAGGCGCGGTCCTGGTCATCTGGATGGAACACCCCGGTCCAGCTTTCGCCATCGGTAGTCCCTTGGGGTACTCCGGTATATTCGTACCAGCGGGCGTTGTAATAATCGACGCGCCCGTCGGGCGGAGTAGACCACACCATTTGCGGCATCGAGTCGGCCAGCACTTTGAACCGTTGTTCACTATTGTCACGCTCGTCGCGTGCCACACTGGTTTCGGCCTGCATTGCAATGGTCGAGCGATTGGCCTCAAACAAGGTCATGACCGATTGGGCAAGTGTCTCGAGGCCGTGTCGCTCAAGGTTGCTGAAGTCGGGATGCGGTACCGTGTCGATCACGCACAGCGTCCCGATCGGCGCACCCTCGACCGTGCGAAGCGGGGCACCGGCGTAGAAGCGGATGCCGGGCTCCGCCGTGACCAGCGGATTGTTCGAAAAGCGCGGGTCGGTCGAGGCGTCGAGAACGACCATTACGGTATCGCAGCCCATGGCCTGGGCACAAAAGCTGTTTTCGATCGGGGGCTCGGCTGCATCGAAGCCGGTGCGGGCGAGGAAGATCTGGCGGTGATCCTCGACCAGACTGACCAGCGCGGTCGGGGCATCGCAGAGGTCGCCGGCGAAGTCGGTGATCGCTGTCAGTCTCGGATCGTTGCGCAGTACCTCGAACTGGTAAGGCGCGAACAATGCCTCGCGGCTCGGGATCGACGGCAGCTGGTCGAAGGCGGTTGGCGCAGTCATTGAGCTCCGGTCCCGGCATTTGCGAGCGGCCCGAACGGCTTACGCCGACTGAGTCTAAACGTGGTCGGCCTTTTGCGCCAGTCCCGACGCATCGAGGGCGGCACCGGATCGAACGGAAAAAGGGTGACCCCTTGCGAGGCCACCCTTTCCCGATCACGGGCGCTTCAAGACACCCGCAAAACCGGTTTCGCCGAAGCGAAGCAGGATTACTTGAGCTCGACGGTGCCGCCGGCCTCTTCGATCTGCTTCTTGATCTTCTCAGCTTCTTCCTTGTTGACGCCTTCCTTGATCGCCTTGGGAGCGGATTCGACGAGCGCCTTGGCTTCGCCGAGGCCCAGGCCGGTCAGGGCGCGAACTTCCTTGATGACGTTGATCTTCTTGCCACCGTCGCCGGTCAGGATCACGTCGAATTCGGTCTTCTCTTCTTCGACCGGGCCAGCGGCAGCAGCCGGGCCGGCGACGGCGACGGCAGCAGCGGCCGAAACGCCCCACTTCTCTTCGAGCAGCTTGGCGAGGTCAGCGGCCTCGAGAACGGTCAGCGCCGACAGGTCGTCGACGAGCTTGTTAAGATCAGCCATGGTAAACTCCTTGTGGGCCTAAGCCCTTGTAAGTGCGGTTAAAACGAAACGAAGAACTATGCAGCAGCCTTGTCGGCATATGCCGCGAACACGCGCGCCAGCTGGGCGGCGGGTTCAATGGCAATGCGCGCGATCTTGGTCGCCGAGGCCTGCATGAGGCCGATAAGCGTGCCACGCAGCTGATCGAGTGACGGAAGCGCGGCAAGCGCCTTGATCCCGTCCATGTCGAGCAGCGTATCGCCCATCGCGCCACCAACGATTTCCAACTTGTCGTTGGTCCTGGCGAACTCCACTGCAACCTTGGCGGCGGCAACGGGGTCGATCGAGGTGGCAAGCGCGGTCGGGCCAGTCAACAAATTGCTGATTGGACCATAGCGCGTGCCCTCGAGGGCGATGACGGCCAGCTTGTTCTTCGCGACTTTGAACTGGGCGCCGGCGTCGCGCATCTTCAGGCGCAAGTCGGTGGACTGGGCCACCGTCAGGCCGAGATTGCGGGTGACTACCACCACGCTCGTCTCGGTGAAGACGCTCTTCAGCTCGGCAACCAGATCGGCCTTTTGCGAACGATCCATGCCAACTCCTTGGTTCGGCCACGGGAATGTCCCGGGACCGAGCTTCACAAACCCCCGGCCCGCAGATGCGCACCGAGGAACGATGTCCGTGGGGGCTGGATCAATGGCGTCGCTTCGTTTCGCAACGCACGGCAGCAGTACTGCCCGAATTCCTGTCCCCGCCTCGGTCGCAGATTAAGGAGGAAACCCCCAGCGACTGTCTCGGACGGATGCACCGGATCGGTCGAGACTGGCCCGGTACGGCGCCGCCTATAGCGCAACGGCGGATTTGAGCAAGGGGCGGGAGCGCGCGAGCGAGCGGCAGCGACAGGCGAGCACACAAAGACTCGCGAGCGGCAGCGACAGGCGAGCACACAGAAATCCAGCCGGCGTTTTGGACATGCTGGACAGTGTGGCGCGATTTTGTGGATGTCGTGTCGGGAATGTCGCTTGTGGCGAAGCTGTCGCTGGAGTCGCCGGGCGTGACCGGTTGGGAGGGGCGAGGCGCCTATTTGTGGACAGTGTGTCAGGCGTGTCGGCAGTGTCGCGCGTGTCGTCGGGAGCAGCCGGATCGGCCCGGCGACGCGCATTTGTGGCAAGCATGTCAGGCGAGTCGGCGGTGTCGCCAGCGTCATGAGTGACGGTGAAGTCGGGGGTGACGGCGGAAGGGCCGGGCGTTTCGCCACGGCGTTCGGCGTCAGGATGCGCGCGAAGGCTCATGCGGCAAGCCAAGCATAAACGGTCGCCTGTAGGACAGGAAAATCGACATGGCCGCTTCTGGGGGGGGAAGCGGACGTCAGCTTCCTTTCAATTTTGACGACCCTGACGTCGCAACTAAAATTGCTTGCTGGTCGGCGGGCCGTGGGCTTAGCTTAACCAATCGGGGGGATCAGATGGGAAATCCAAGGGCGCGGGACCGCGCCAGCCGCATCTATCTCGGCTTCGGTTTGGTCGGTCTAGCTGCCATCGCGGCTGGCTTCAGCACGACCTTTTTCCTCCCGATGTATCGGGGCACCTTTGTCGCCCCGGCGATTGTCCATCTGCACGGCGCGCTCGCGCTCAGCTGGATCATTCTGTTAATTACGCAATCATCTCTAGTTCGCGCTCAATCAACCCCGCTCCATCGCCGGACTGAACTGATCGGCCTGCCGCTCGCGATCGGCATCCTGGTGACCGGCGTGTTAGTCGCGTTGTGGGCGGCGCGTCGTGACTATCCATCGCAAGGTCCAGTAGCGGCCTCGTTGATGATCGGCGTTTTCACCACGCTCACGCTGTTCGTGCTGCTGGTTGGCTTGGCGATCCTATGGCGTCGCTGGCCGGACTGGCACAAGCGCCTGATGCTATTGGCGACCATTCTTGTCCTGTGGCCCGCATGGTTCCGGTTGAGACACTTGATGCCGTGGCTTCCCCGACCAGAGTTCTGGCTTGCCTATGTTTTGGCACTCTCGCCGATTGGCCTAGCGGCGCTCTACGATCGGTGGAAATATGGCTTCGTGCACCCAGTCTGGATCTATTTCGGCACAGCCATCATCCTTGAGCAGGGACTTGAAGTGCTTGCGTTTGACAGCCCTGCTTGGCGGTCCGTCGGGATGTGGCTTTTTCAGACATTTGCCTAAGCAATCCCGAAGTCGTCGGCGTTTTGTAGCTCCGAATTTGTCTAATGCCTGCTTGGTCGCTGCGCCAATGTCCGTTTTTGGTCGATACCCGCCCTTCTTCATGTCTCCGTCGAGAAGAAGCGGGACCCCGGGTCGAGCCCGGGACGACGAGTGAGATGACAGCGAACCTTACGCCCCCTTCTTCGCTGGCCACGGCGCGATCGGTTCGAGCGCGGAGTAATGCTCCCTCGACGGCGGGTTCTGCAGCTCCGGGAAGACCGGCAACTCGAGCGGGATGCGCATGTCGGGCATTCGGTCCAGCAGGTTGCGGATGAGCGTCAACCGCCCGCGCTTCTGGTCGTTGAAGTCGACCAGGGTCCATGGTGCGTGGGGGGTGTGGGTGGCCCTGAGCATGGCTTCGCGGGCGTGGGTATAGTCGTCGTAATGCTGGCGCGCGGCGAGGTCGACCGGGGACAGTTTCCATTGTTTGAGCGGGTCGGCGAGGCGCTGGGCGAAGCGCGATTCCTGCTCCTTCTGGTCGCAGCACAGCCAATATTTGAACAGCAAGATGCCTTGGTCGGTTAGCCCTTTTTCAAAGGCCGGGACCGCGGCGAGGAAGTCCACCGCCTGTTTTTCGGTGCAGAATCCCATGACCCGCTCGACCCCGGCGCGGTTGTACCAGCTGCGGTCGAACAGCATGATCTCGCCGGGTGCGGGCAGGCGGGTGGTGTAGCGCTTCAGATAGGCCTGGGTCGGGAGCACGCGGGGCGGCTTGCCAAAGGCGACGATGTGGCAGTCGCGCGGGTTGATATGCGCGTGGATGGCGTCGATGGTCCCGCCCTTGCCGGCGGTGTCGCGGCCTTCGATGACGACCAGGATGCGCTGGCCGGTGACCTTGGCCCAATGCGCCATCGCGACCAGTCGGGCGTCGAGCTCGGCCAGTTTGGCGTCATACTTCCTGCGCTTCATGCACTTCCTCCGCTCGCCCGCGTTGCCCTCTTGCGGCCACTCGCTATAGCGCGTTCGACGCGATGGAGTAGACGGATGATCGAGGCTGAATTCTGGGATTATGACTCGGTGGACGAGATGGCGGCCGCGGTCGCCGGGGACATCGGCTTCATCATCGAAAGCGCGCTGGACGCGCGCGGCTCGGCCTTGCTCGCCTTTCCCGGCGGATCGACCCCGCAGCCGATCTTCGCCGAGCTGGTCAAGGCCAAGCTGAACTGGAAGAAAGTCACCATCTTCCCCGGCGACGACCGGCTGGTGGCGATGGACAATGAACTGTCGAATGTCCGCGGCATCGCCAAGGCGTTCCTGCCGACGGGCGCGCGGGTGTTCCCGATCACCGCCCCGATCGACGATTACAAGCTGGCTGGCAATTCGGCCGACGCGCGCCTGGCTGATTTGCCGTGGCCGCCCGACCTGGTCTGGCTGGGGATGGGCGAGGACGGGCATACTGCGTCGATCTTCGCCGGGCCCGACCTTGAGGCTGCGCTCGATGCGCCCAAGGCGCGGCGGATGGTCGGGGTGATGCCCGATCCGCTGCCGGTCGAGGCGCCGGTAGCGCGCGTGACGCTGACCCGCGCCGCGATCCTCCAGGCGCGCACGATCCTGATCACCATCAAGGGCCAGAAGAAGCGCGATTTGCTGGAACAGGCGATCGAGGATGGTCATTCGTCGAAACTGCCAATCGGGCGAGTGCTGGCCGAGTGCGACCAGCCGATCGACATTCACTGGTGTGCCTGAACCAAGGAGACTGACGATGCACCGCCTGATCGCTGGACTTGCCGCTGCCCTCTCACTGGTCGCGAGCCCGGCGATGGCGGCGCGTGACCCCTATACGCCGGCGAGTTTCGAGGGGGTCACGCACCCTGCCTGGTCGAAGCAGGCGGTCATCTATCAGATCAACACGCGGCAATTTACGGCTGCGGGGACGCTGAATGCGGCGCGTGGCGAACTGCCCCGGCTGAAGGCGCTCGGGGTCGATATCCTTTGGCTGATGCCGGTCCAGCCGATCGGGGTGAAGAACCGCAAGGGCACGCTCGGCAGCCCCTACAGCATCCGTGACTATCGCGCCGTGAACCCCGAGCTCGGCACCATGGCCGACTTGAAGGCGTTCGTCGCCGCCGCGCATGGGCAGGGGATGCACGTCATCCTCGACTGGGTCGGCAATCACACCAGCTGGGACAATGCGCTCGTCGCGCAGCACCCCGACTGGTACAAGCATGACTGGCAGGGCAAGATGCGCCCGACCCCGTGGTGGGACTGGTCGGACATCGTCGACCTTGATTATTCCAAGCCGGGGCTTCGCCGCTACATGGAAGAAGCGATGCTGATGTTCGTGCGCGACGTCGGGATCGACGGGTTTCGCTGCGATGTCGCCGCCTATGTCCCGCCCGATTTCTGGGCCAAGGTCCGCCGCGATGCGAACGCCACAAAGCCGGTCTGGATGCTCGCCGAATGGGGCCAGCGCGACGTTCATATGTCGACTTTCGACGCCAGCTATGGCTGGGAGTGGGCCAAGCCGCTGATGGCGATCGGGCAGGGCAAGGGCGATGTCACCGGGCTGTTCGGCTATTATAGCGAGAATGAAGGCGCCTGGCCGAGCGGGGCGCAGCGGATGCTGTTCACGTCGAACCATGACGAGAATAGTTGGTCGGGGACCGAATTCGAGCGCTACGGCCCGGCGCTCGCCAACGCCACCGTTCTGCAGTTCACCGGCGAGGGCATTCCGCTGATCTATAATGGCCAGGAAGCCGCCAACGACCGCCGCCTGAAATTCTTCGAGCGCGACCCGATCGTGTGGAAGGACGCGCCGCAAGCCGTGGAATATCGCCGCCTGATCGCGTTTCGCGACGCTCACCCCGCGCTATGGAACGCGCCGTGGGGGGCGCGGATGGTGCAGGTCGTGAACTCGGAGCCGGCCAAGCTGTTCAGCTTCGTTCGCGCGAAGAATGGCGACGCGGTGATGGTGCTCCAGAATTACTCCGCCGCGCCACTGACCGCGACCCTTGCCGCCGTGCCCTATCCGGGGCGGTGGCAGGAGGAGGGTGGGGGTGCGCAGGCGTTCGACAAGGGGACGTCGGTGACGCTGGCGCCCTGGTCGAGCCGCCTGTTCACGCGCCGCATTTGACCGGTCCGGGCGCCATCTGATGAGCGAGACCCGTCGCCCGGTGATGGCGGCCGACCTTTACGGCGATATCGAGCCTGATCCCCAGACCCGCTGGCGTGATGTCGTCCCCGGGCTGCTGATCGTGGTGCTGGGTACACTGGCGGCGGGGTTTCTGTCGGACCATTATCACGCGCCGCTGACGCTGATGGCGCTGCTGATCGGGCTGTCGTTGAACTTCCTGTCGGCCGACACCCGACTTGCCCCGGGGACCGCCTTTGCCGCGCGGTCGCTGCTGCGCTGGGGGATCGTGCTGGTCGGGGTGCGGATTACCGTCGGGCAGATCGCCGACCTCGGCCCGGCGGCGCTGGTCAGCATCGTCGCCATCGTCGCGCTGGTCATGGGCGGCGGGATCCTCGCCGCACGCAGGCTCGGCTTCAGTCCCGGTTTCGGCACGCTTGCGGCGGGGGCGGTCGCGATATGCGGGGCCAGCGCCGCGCTCGCCATCGCCACCACGCTGGGCGAACGCCGCGCGAGCCAGGCGCAGCTGACCCTCGTCTTGGTCGGCATTTCGGCGATGAGCGCGGCGGCGATGATCCTCTATCCGTTGCTCGCCCACGCGCTGGGGCTGAGCGATATCAAGGCCGGCTTCATGCTCGGCGCGTCGATCCACGATGTCGCCCAGTCGCTCGGTGCGGGCTACAGCTACTCGCAGGGCGCGGGGGAGATTGCGGCGATCGTCAAGCTCACGCGGGTCGCGCTGCTCGCCCCCTTGCTGGCCATCGTCGCCTTGTTCCTGCCGCGCGGCGAGGCCGGTCGCGGCGGGCCGATCCTGCCATGGTTCGTCGCGGGCTTCTTCGTCATGGCGGCGATCAATTCGCTCGGCCTCATTCCCCCCGCAGTCGCCATCTGGGCCGAACGCGCGGCCAGCGCGCTGCTTGCCGCCGCCGTCACCGCGACCGCGCTCCGCTCGCCGCTGCCTAAGCTGATGGAGGCGGGGCCCAGGCCGCTGCTGGTGATCCTGGCGGCGAGCATGGTCGCGCTGCTCGCCTCGCTCGCCGCCGCAGTCTGGGTCGTAGCCTAGGTCAGCGGCTGGCCGCTGGTTTCCTTGTAGAGCAGCAAGCAGGTCACGACCGAAATGGCGGTGAAGGCGAAGGCGTACCACAGCCCGGCGTAGAGGTTGCCGGTGATCGCGACGATGGCGAAGCTGGTCACCGGCAGGAAGCCGCCGACCCAGCCGGTGCCGACATGATAGGGCAGGCTCATCGCGGTGTAGCGGACCCGGGTCGGGAACATCTCGACCAGCGCTGCGGCCATCGGTCCGTAGAGTGCGCAGGCGGCGGCGGTGAAGAGCAGCAGCCATGCCATCAGCGTGAACCAATCGACTTGTCCGACGTCGGCGCTGGCGGGATAGCCGGCGGCGGTCAGCGCAGCCTTGAGCTTCTCCCCGGTCGCGGCCTTGAGCGCCTTGACCCCCTTGGCGTCGAGTCCCGAGCCGTCGGGAACGGGGACCAGATTGCCCCCGACCGAAATGGCCGAAGCGTCACGCTCGGACACGGTCACGCTGTAGCTGATGCCTGATCCCGCCAACAGACTTTTCGCGATATCACAAGCAGTTGCGAAGTGGCGGGTGCCCGCGGGGTCGAACTGGACCGAGCAGGTTTGGGGACGGGTGATGACGGTCACCGGGGTGTTCGCCTGCGCCGCGATCAACGCTGGGTTCGCGGCGCGGGCGATGGCGTGATAGCCGGGGAAATAGGCCACCAGCGCGACGATCATTCCGGCCAGCATGACTGGCTTTCGGCCCCATTTGTCGGACAGCCAGCCGAACAGGATATAGAGCGGGGCCGACACCAGGACCATCGCCATGACGACTTCGTTAACCGTCCGCCCGGGCAGCCCGACCATCTTTTCCAGGAACACCTGCATGTAGAAGAAGGTCGAGTACCAGACCGCACCCTGTGCGCACATGAAGGCGAAGAAGGCGATTCCGACCTGTTTGAGGCTTTCCCGTTCGGCAAAGGCTTCGCGCAACGGGGCTTTGGAGAGGTTTCCCTCCTCTTTCAGCGCGGTAAAGGCCGGGCTTTCGGCGAGCTTGGTGCGGAGCCAGATCGAGATCGCTAGAAGCACCGCCGACAGCAGGAATGGCACGCGCCAGCCCCAGGCGGCGAACGCCTCCTCGCCGAGCAGGGTGCGGGTCAGCAAGATGACGCCAAGTGCGGCGATCAGCCCGAAGGCGGCGGAGGACTGGATCCAGCTCGTCGCCAGCCCGCGGCCATCGGCAGGGGCATGCTCGGCAACGTAAATCGCCGCGCCGCCATATTCGCCGCCGAGCGCAGTGCCCTGGCAGATGCGCAGCACGATCAGCAGGGCCGGCGCGATCCACCCGGCGGTGGCATAGGTCGGCAGGCAGCCGATGAGGAAGGTCGCCCCGCCCATCAGGCTGATGGTGATGAGGAACGCCCCCTTGCGCCCCATGCGGTCGCCAAGGCTGCCGAACAGGATCGCGCCCAGTGGCCGGAAGGCGAAGCCGGCGGCAAACAGCCCCAGTGCGGCGATCAGCGAAGCAGTCGCGTCGAGCCCGGCGAAGAAGGTCTTGGAGATGATCTGGGCAAGGCTGCCGAAGATGAAGAAGTCATACCATTCAAACGCGGTCCCGGTCGACGAGGCGGCGATGACCCGCGCCAGTCCTGTCGTCGTCGGCGCTGTCCTGCCCTGCTGTTCGCCCGCCATTCACTGCTCCCCGTTTTGTGGGGACGATAGCGGGGGTGGGCAGGGGAGCGCCAGAGTCTGTTTGCGAAGAACGGCACCGGCCCGCACCCCCACCCGGCCTCCCATAGCATAAACTGATTGGGAGGTCGGGTGAGGGTGCGGGCCGGTGCCGACTCAGCGCAGCCAAACAAAAACTACCCCTTGACGATGACCTCGTCGACGCGGGCGAGTTCGAGGCCGAACTTGGTGACGGTGAGTTCATTGTCGAGGGTCTTGCCGTCGGGGCGAAGGGTCAGCACTTGCGCCGCTTTGAGCCCGCCCTTCATCGGATAGGCGATGTCGAGCCGGGGGCCGGCGACCCTTGCCACGACCGGGCCATTGGCGTCGGTCAACGTCCCGGTGAAGCGGCCCGGACCGGCGGGAACGAGGTGCCAGCTGCGCACGCGGGCGGGTTTGCCGGGTTCCTCGATCCGCTGGTCGAGAAATACTCCGCCCTTGCCGTCGCTGCGCCCGGCCGAATGAACCAGGATCGATTCGGGCTTGCCCATGATCTTGTGGAGCGTCGCACGCCCCTCGGCCGTGCCGGTAAAATAGGCGATCGGGTCGAGTGTCGCGGTCGAGACGGGCGGGGGCGGCGGCGCGCTTTGAGCGCAGGCCGACAGGGCGAGGGGGAGCAGGGCAAATAAACGCATGGGGGGTAAACGCCGGGGGGCGGGTGATGGGCCCACGGTCAGGAGTCCCGCACCTTCACCAGCGCGTCGACTACCGCCGGATCGGCGAGCGTGGAGGTATCGCCGAAGCCGTCCGACTGCCCCTCGGCGATCTTGCGCAGGATGCGGCGCATGATCTTGCCCGAGCGGGTCTTGGGCAGCGCCGGGGCGAACTGGATCCGTTCGGGCGTGGCGAGCGCGCCGATGTGCTGGCGCACCCCGGCGTTCAATTCCTTGTGGAGGTCGGGATGCGGATCGACCCCGGCGTTGAGGGTGACGAAGGCGTGGATCGCCTGGCCCTTGATGTCGTGCGGCACCGCGACGACCGCCGCCTCGGCGACATGGTGATGGGCGACGAGCGCGCTTTCGACTTCGGCGGTGCCGATGCGGTGGCCCGAGACGTTGATGACGTCGTCGACCCGGCCGGTAATCCAATAATAGCCGTCCTCGTCACGACGGCAGCCATCGCCGGTGAAGTAGAGACCGCGATAGGCGGTGAAATAGGTCGCGAAAAAGCGTTCATCGTCGCCCCATATGCCGCGCATCTGGCCGGGCCACGACGAGCGCAGGCACAGGTTGCCGGAGGTTGCGCCGGCCAGTTCGCGGCCCTCGGCATCGACCAGCAGCGGTTCGACCCCGGGCAGG
Source organism: Sphingomonas sp. RB1R13 (assembly GCF_036663775.1). Taxonomy (NCBI): domain Bacteria; kingdom Pseudomonadati; phylum Pseudomonadota; class Alphaproteobacteria; order Sphingomonadales; family Sphingomonadaceae; genus Sphingomonas; species Sphingomonas sp. RB1R13. The sequence continues at coordinate 282,055 of NZ_JAXOJM010000001.1, read as the reverse complement.
GGCCGGGTCGCGCTGCCGGGCTTCATGTCCATGGCGCCGGGGAAGTTGGCGATGAGGATGCCGCCGGTCTCGGTCTGCCACCAGGTATCGGTAACGGGGCAGCGCTTGTCGCCGACGACGCGCCAATACCAGTCCCATGCCTCGGGATTGATCGGTTCGCCAACTGTGCCGAGCAGGCGCAGCGAGGCGCGGCTATGCTTCGTCACCCACTCGTCGCCTTCGCGCATCAGCGCGCGGATCGCGGTCGGGGCGGTGTAGAGGATGGTCACGCCCAATCGGTCGCAGCTTTCCCACAAGCGGCCGAAATCGGGGTAGTTGGGAACCCCGTCGAACATCACGCTGGTCACGCCGTTGAGCAGCGCGCCATAGACGGTGTAGCTATGCCCGGTGATCCAGCCGACATCGGCGGTGCACCAGAAGATGTCGTCCTCGCGCGGCCCGAAGATCCAGTCGAACGTCGCCGCCACCCACACCGCATAGCCGCCGGTCGAATGGACGACGCCCTTGGGCTTGCCGGTCGATCCCGAGGTGTAGAGGATAAATAGCGGGTCCTCCGCGGCCATCGGCTCGGGCGGACAGTGGGGGGCAAAAGTCTCGCGAAGCGCCGACCAGTCGAGATCGCGTCCCTCGACCATCGGCACAGCGGCGCCGGTGCGGACGATGACGATGACGGTGTCGACCGGGCTTGTTTGGAGCGCCGTGTCGACATTGGCCTTGAGCGGGATCGACTTGCCCCCGCGGCGGCCCTCGTCGGCGGTGATGACCGCGACGGCGCCGCAATCGGCGATCCGCCCGGCGAGGCTTTCGGGGCTGAAGCCACCGAACACGACCGAGTGCACGGCGCCGATCCGCGCGCAGGCGAGCATCGCCGCTGCGGCTTCGGGGATCATCGGCAGGTAGATCATCACCCGGTCGCCGCGCTTCACGCCGCGCGATTTGAGCGCGTTGGCGAGGCGGCAAGTCTCTTCGTAGAGCTCGCGATAGGTGAGGGGCCGCCCTTCGCCGGGCTCGTCGGCCTCGAAGATCAGCGCGATCTTGTCGCCCTTGTCGGCCAGGTGGCGGTCGAGGCAGTTGGCCGACAGGTTGAGCTTGCCGTCGGCGAACCAGTTGATGCGGAAGTCGGCTTCGTCGAACGACCAGTCGCCGGCGGCCGTCGGCTCGTCGATCCAGTCGATCCGCTTCGCCAGCGCCAGCCAGAAGGCGTCCGGGTCGGCGGCGTGCGCGGCGTGGAGCGCGGCGAGTTCAGCCGGGCCGATGCGGGCGTCGAAGCCCTCGGGGACTGCGACGACCGCCTGGCTCATGACGCCTGCGACGCTTTGAATTCGGCCATGTCGATCACGAAGCGATAGCGGACGTCGTTCTTGAGCAGGCGCTCATAGGCTTCGTTGACCTCAGACATCTTGACCATCTCGCACTCGGGATAGACCTCATGCTCGGCGCAGAAATCGAGCATTTCCTGGGTTTCGGGGATGCCCCCGATCGCCGACCCGCCGACCGCCCGGTTGTGCGACAGCAGGTTGAAGCTGTGGAATTCGGGCATCATGTCGATCATTCCGACCAGCACCATCCGCCCGCTCCGCCCCAGCAGCTGGAGGTAGGGAGTGATGTCATGCTTAACCGGGATAGTGTTGAGGATGAAGTCGAAACGGTTCTTGGCTGCCTTCATCTGGGCGGGTTCGGTCGAGATGATGACGTCGTGCGCGCCAAGTTCGCGGGCGTCGGCGCCCTTGGCCGGCGTGGTGGTGATCATGGTGACGTGCGCGCCCATCGCGGCGGCCAGCTTGACCCCCATGTGACCAAGCCCGCCAAGCCCGACGACGGCAACCTTGCTGCCCTCGCCGACGCCATATTGGCGAAGGGGCGAATAGGTCGTGATCCCGGCGCACAACAGCGGCGCGACGCGAGCGACGTCCATGCCGTCGGGCACCTTGCAGCAGAAATGGTCGCGGACGACGATATGGTCCGAATAGCCGCCCTTGGTCAGCGATCCGTCATGCTTGTCGGTGCCGTTGTAAGTGCCGACCTGGCCATTTTCGCAAAAGACTTCCCAGCCTTCCTTGCACTGGTCGCACTCCATGCAGCTGTCGACCATGCAGCCGACCGCAACGGTGTCGCCGACCTTGTGGTTGCTGACCTCGGGCCCGACCGCGGTAACGGTGCCGACGATTTCGTGCCCGGGGACGACCGGATAGCGGCTGTTGTGCCAGTCGTTGCGGCACTGGTGGAGGTCCGAATGGCAGATGCCGGCGTGGGTAATGTCGATCGCGACGTCATTGGCGCGAAGCGCTCGGCGTTCGAAGGTCATCGGTTTGAGCGGCTGGTCCGCTGCCTCGGTGCCCCATCCGCGTGCGCTCGTCGCCATGATCATCTCCTGAATGCCTGGGCTCTTAAATAGGTGCGGGCACACGGATTGTCAGCCCGGCGTTAGTGATAATCCTCATGCCTTTTTCGCAAACGCCTTGTCGGAACAAGGCAGTACGCCAATTTATTGTGCACTGCAGCAATTATGCAAATAGTGCGTCGCCGCGCTGTTCCGCCCTGGAGATTAGTATGCGCCGCTTCGACCAACCCCTCGCTGCCGCCTTTCGCAAGGCCCGACGCGCCATGCCGACGCAATCAGCCACCGCCCGGCTCGATCCGTTGAACGACCTTGGCGACAATCCGGGCGACTTGCGCGGTTTCATCCATGTCCCGCGTGACTTGCCGCGCGGGGCGCCGCTGGTCGTCGTGCTCCACGGCTGTACCCAGGACGCGGCCAGCTATGATCGCGGCAGTGGCTGGTCGGCGCTGGCCGACGAGCAGGGGTTTGCGCTGCTTTTTCCGGAGCAGCAGCGGGGCAACAACCCCAGCAACTGCTTCAACTGGTTCCGCCCTGGCGATGCCAGGCGCGGGCGGGGCGAGGCTGCATCGATCCGCCAAATGGTTGCCGCGATGGTCGATGCCCACGGGATCGATCAGCGCCGCATCTTCGTCACCGGCCTGTCGGCGGGCGGGGCGATGACCTCTATCATGCTGGCCGCCTATCCCGACGTCTTTGCCGGGGGCGCGGTGATCGCCGGGCTGCCGTTCGCGGTGGCCAATTCGGTTCCCGAAGCCTTGACCCGGATGAACAGCGCGGGCGAGATTGACGGTGATGCGCTGGGCGCGCTGGTCGCCGACGCCTCCCCGCATGACGGGCCGTGGCCGACGCTGTCGGTGTGGCACGGCACCGCCGACATGACCGTCAGCCCCGACAATGGGGCGGCGGTGGTCGAGCAGTGGCGCGGGCTTCACGGCGCGTTGGTGGCCACGAGCGAGACCGTCGACGGCCATCGCCGCGACGTGTGGCGCGACGCCGCCGGGCGCGAGGTCATCGAACGCTACACCATTGGCGGGCTCGGCCATGGCACGCCGCTCGGTACTACTGGTGATGAGGGCAATGGCGCGGCGGGCCCGCACATGATCGAGGCAGGGATCAACTCGACCCGTCGGATCGCATCCTTCTGGGGGATCATCGGTCAGCCGAGTGTCGCCGCCTGGGGTGAAGCCGCAATCGTCGCGCCCGCCCCCAAGGCCACGCCGGTGCGCGCCGAACCCCCGGTCTTCGCCCGCCGCATCCATCGCCCCGCATCGCATCCCAGGCTGGCCGGCGTCGCCGAGACGATCGACAAGGCGCTGCGCTCGGCCGGGTTGCTGCGCTGATCTTGTTGCAAAGAGCGGCACAGTAGTTCCCAACGAAAAGACGCTAGTCTGAAGCACCCCGCGCGTCGAACGCGGCCTGGGCGGTGCGGATGCAGGCGATGTGGGCGATCGCCCATTCGCCAAGCGCGCTGACGGGTTCGCGCAGCGACTGGCCAAGCTCGCTCAGGGCATAATCGACTCGCGGCGGGATCGACGGGGTGACCTTGCGCGTGACGAGCCCGTCGCGCTCGAGCCCGCGCAGCGACAGGGTCAGCATGCGCTGGGAGATGCCGTCGACCAGCCGCTTGAGTTCGTTGAAGCGGCGCGGGCCGTCGGACAGGATCATCACGATCAGCATGCTCCACTTGTCGCCGACGCGGTTGAGTACCGGGGCAACGTTGCGGCAGCCGGCGTGGGCGAGGGGTGCCGACTCGGCGGGCGCGGAGACGGCAGGCACATCCTCCTGCCGACTTTGTAAGGCAGGCACATCCTCCTGCCGACTTTGGAAGGCAGGCACAGGCGTGTTCCTTACGAACAAATTTTTGCGTTCTTGATGCGTGTCCATGGGTAGTTATTTAGCCATCCTCGGTTACAAATCAATACCAAGGATCAAACCATGACCATCCTCCGTCTCGATAGCAGCATCACCGGCGAGCACAGCGTCAGCCGCACGCTCACCAACGCCATCACCGCCCAGCTGACCGCCGCCAATCCGGGCGAAAAGCTCGTCGTCCGCGACCTTGTCGCCGCGCCGCTTGCCCACCTCACCCTGCCCGAATTCGCCGACACCAGCGTGATCGATGAATTCCTTGCCGCCGACACCATCGTCATCGGTGCGCCAATGTATAATTTCAGCGTTCCCAGCCAGTTGAAGGCGTGGATCGACCGCATCGCGGTGGCCGGCAAGACCTTCCAATATACCGCCGAGGGACCGGTCGGGTTGGTCGGCGACAAGCGCGTGATCGTCGCTTTGTCGCGCGGTGGCTTCTATGGTCCGGGCTCGCCGGCGGAAAGCTTCGAGCATTTGAAGACCTATCTGTCGACGGTCTTCGGGTTCCTGGGCGTGGCCCCCGAGTTCGTCCATGCCGACGGCATCGCGGTCGGTCCCGAACAGCGCGCGGCGGCCATCGCCAGCGGGCTTGAGGAGGTCGTGGCGCTCGCCGCCTGACCTTGGGCGGGCGTCGCATTTCTCTCCCCGAGCCTCAATGCGACGCCCGTCCTTCACCTCGGATTCAGGATCGAAGGCCGATCCAGAGCTCGTCATCCCACCGGAGCGTCCCATGATCAGCATCACCCCGTTCGACCTCAACGCGTGGCCCGCAGCCGAGCCGGCGACGGCGCGCGAGGATTTCTCCGAAGTCGAATATCTGCTCAAGCGCGCCGACCAGGAGAGCATCGCCGCGATCCGCGCGGTCGACCCCCGGGTTCATGAAAGCCACCTTGGGCTGGCGCGGGGCTATTCGCGCGCGAGCCACACGCTGATGGCCAAACTCGACGCCGAACGCGCGCACGGGTGAGTTTCGAGCGGATCGGCCGGTCGTCGCCTTTTCGCCGGGACCATTAGCTCAGGTCGCGCAATGCCCATCCGACGGCATGACGAAGCATCGCCGGGGCAATGAGCCGGCGGTGAACTGCGCGGATCGCACCCATGTAGAAATGGCCGAACCGATTGGTGCAATGAACGGCGTTCTCGAGGGAGAAGAGCAGTTCATGATCGCCGACGACCGTTACGCTGACGCCGCTGCGGAACGACAGGTGGCGATCGTCGGCGCCAAGCACTACTTGCGCCTCGCTGTCGCTTATCTGCTGGTCGAGAACCGGATAGCGCCCACGGAATAAATTTCCCGTGGCAGGGCCGATCAATGACGAAACGGGACAGCCGAGCGGCGATCGCCTGAGCCCCATCGGCATCACCAGCAGGTTGCGCAGGCCCATCAGCCGACCGACGAACACGGGCGGATTGAACAGGAAGCCTTCAAGGACGGCCTCGAGTAAGTCGCCGGCACGGTGTTTGGAACCGTCGATACCGGAGACGCGGATGCTGTTGATGTCCTGATGGTCGATCGATTGCCCCGGAAACTGGGCGGGAAGCAGCGACTCCGGCGGGAGTTTTTCACCCCGGGAGACTTCACCCATCGACAGGAAGGACATGAAGCCCAGCTTGTCGAAGGGCTTGGCAAGTCCCTGGCGCATCGTGCCCATGTTGCCACGAAACAGGTTGCAGGCGAGGCGGTGAAGCGTCCCGTGTGGTGCGTCGAGCGAGAGCGACACGGTCGGGATCTGGCGCAGGATATCGTCCCGTTCCAGCCATTGTCCGATATCGTCGTCGAGCAATTCGGTCAGCGTCGGGATGTCGGACTCATCGGACAGGACCATGGCCTTCAGTTCATCGTTCAGATCGCCGCCAAGCTCATCGGTGTGGCACGACAAGGCAAACATGACTGGATGGCGGCTGCCGCGAATAATGGGCGCAAACTGGTGCCAGATATTTCCGCCGAAGCGCACGGTAAACAGGCAATCGGGCGGAATGTTGATAAATCGGAGCGTCTTGAGGAACGCCTCGGCTCCCTTTGCCAGCGTGGCGTCATCGAGCGTGGAAAAGCGCAACTGTGCTCCGCCGCTGCCCGATATTGCCGTGAAGATACGGTGTCCGGCGTGACGATGAAACGGGTGGCCCTCAGGTCCCACGGTAAAGGAATAGAGCGAGGTGGCATCACCACGATCGAAGTGCGGAGCGCCGATCTTTGCCGACGGCTCGCTCAACTCGTCGACAAAGCGCTCATGGTTTCGCTGGCGAAACGACACGTTGGCGAAAACATGATCGCCAGCCCCATGTCCCAGTTGGGTAATCAGCGACACATCGATCGGAAGGTGCCGCTCGTCGCCCGACAGCTGGACCGAAGGGAAAGTACGAATGGCCTTGGTTAAGACAGGCGCATTGAGCATGGCGAACGTTCTTCTCAGCGCCCGCCTTTTATGAGCGATCGGCGGCGGGTTCAATGCGTCGAACAGGGAGCCGCGCGCTAGGCCGACAACAGCCGCATCGGGTTCTCGATCAGGGCCTTCATCGCCTGCAGGAAACTCGCTGCGTCCCAGCCGTCGACGACGCGGTGGTCGCAGCTGAGGGAGAGGTTCATCCGCTTGCGCGCCTCGATCTCGCCGTCGACGATGACCGGAAGCAGCTGGACCTTGTTGACCGCGATGATCGCGACTTCGGGGCGGTTGATGACGGGGGTCGAGGTGATCCCACCCATCGGGCCGAGGCTCGACAGGGTGATGGTCGAGCCGGTCAGTTCGTCGCGGGTGGCCTTGCCGGTCTTGGCGGCATCGGCGAGGCGGGCGATCTCGCTGGCCAGCGCCCATACCGACCGGGATTGCGCGTCGCGGATCACCGGGACCATTAGCCCGCCGGGGGTCTGGGTGGCCATGCCGAGGTGCATCGATCCGTGGCGGGTGACGGTCATCGCCTCGTCGTCGAAGGTCGCGTTGAGCATCGGCCAGTCGGGAAACGCCTTGCCCATCGCGGTGATGAGGAAGGGGAGGAGGGTCAGTTTCGGTTGGTCGCCGCGATCGCGGTTCATCATCGCCCGCGTCGCCTCGAGGTCGGTGACGTCAAACTCCTCGACCAAGGTGAAATGGGGAATGCGGCGCTTCGCTTCGGCCATGTTCTCGGCGATCTTACGGCGCAGGCCGACGACCTTGCTGACCTCGTCGGCGCGGCTGGGGGCGGAGCCTGACACGGTCCCGCCGTGGTAGAGGAGGTAGGCGTCGAGGTCGGCGTGGCGGATGCGGTCGGCGGTAGTGCGGACTTTTGCGAGGTCGATGCCAAGGTCGCGCGCGCGGCTGCGGACGGCGGGGGAGGCGAGGGACTTTGACCCGGCAGGAGCGGAGGGTTCGACCGGCGCAGGGACAGTAGCGGAAGCCGGAGCCGGAGCCGGAGCCGGAGCGGTGACCTCCTCGGTTGCGCTCACTGGGATCGCTTGCTCCATCGCCGCACTGGCGTGGACCGCGCCGTCGCCGAGCGGCTGTTCGTCACGGCTCTCGACCGCGCTGGTGTCAGCGTCGCTCTCGATCTCGACCAGCGAGGCGCCGATCGCGACCATGTCGCCGACTTCGCCCGCCAGTCGCATGACGGTGCCCGCGACCGGGCTCTCCATCTCGACCGTGGCCTTGTCGGTCATCATGTCGGCGAGCTGCTGGTCCTCCTCGACACGATCGCCGACCTTGACGTGCCACGCCACGATCTCGGCCTCGGCGATGCCTTCGCCAATGTCGGGCAGCTTGAAGACGAACAGCGACATCTAGGACTCCAAAACCTTTTTGAGGGCATTCTTCATCCGCAGCGGACCCGGAAAATAGACCCATTCATAGGCGTGCGGATAGGGCGTGTCCCACCCCGCGACGCGGACGATCGGGGCTTCGAGGCAATAGAAGCAGCGCTCCTGGACCAGTGCCGACAATTCGGCACCGAAGCCCGAGGTGCGGGTCGCTTCCTGGGTGATCAGGCAGCGCCCGGTCTTCTCGACCGAAGCGGCGATCGTTTCCATGTCGAGTGGCATCAGTGTGCGCAGGTCGATGACCTCGGCGTCGACGCCATTCTCCTCGGCGGCGGCAAGCGCGACATGGACCATTGTGCCGTAGGCAAGGATGGTCACCGCCTCGCCGGCGCGGACGATCTTCGCCTTGCCCAGTGGCACGGTATAATGGCCATCGGGCACCTCGCTGTCGGGATGCTTGGCCCATGGCGTGACGGGACGGTCGTGGTGGCCGTCGAACGGGCCGTTGTAGATCCGCTTGGGCTCGAAGAAGACCACCGGATCGGGATCCTCGATCGCGGCGATGAGCAGGCCCTTGGCGTCATAGGGGGTCGAAGGGATGACGGTCTTGAGGCCCGAAACGTGGGTGAACAGCGCCTCGACCGACTGGCTGTGGGTCTGCCCGCCAAAGATGCCACCGCCATAGGGCGAACGGATCACGACCGGCATGGTCCACTCGCCGGCGGTGCGATAGCGCATCCGGGCAAGCTCGCTGACGATCTGGTCGTAGCCGGGGTAGATATAGTCGGCGAACTGGATCTCGACGACGGGCCTGAGGCCATAGGCAGCCATGCCGATCGCGGCGGCGATGATGCCGCCTTCGCTGATTGGCGCGTCGAAACAGCGGGTCCTGCCAAACTCTTTCTGCAGCCCCTCGGTGACGCGGAAGACCCCGCCGAAATATCCGGCATCTTCGCCGAACACGACGATGTCGGGGTCGCGGGCCATCATGACGCGGTGGGCGTCGTTGATCGCCTGGATCATGTTTCTGGTCGTCATTTGGGTTCGTGCCCCAGGAATTCGCGGGCTTCGGCCAGTGCCTCGTCGCGCTGCTCGGCAAGGTGCCACGGGGTATCGGCGAAGACATCCTCGAACATCGACCCGATCCGTTCGAAGCCCTGCTGGGGAAGGACGCCGTCGGTCTCGGCGCGTTTCTGGGCGGCGCGGACGGTGGCGTCGATCTCCTTGTCGAGCGCGGTGTCGCGCTCGTCGTCCCATTCGCCGAGGTGCATAAGATGCTGTTTCAGCCGGGCAATCGGGTCGCCAAGCGGCCAGGCGCCGGCCTCGCCCGCCGGACGATATCCGGTCGGGTCGTCGGAGGTCGAATGACCCTCGGCGCGATAGGTGAAGAACTCGATCAGCGTCGGGCCATGGTTTGACCGCGCGCGATCGGCTGCCCAGCGCACCGCCGCATGGACCGCGAGCGCGTCATTGCCGTCGACGCGAAGCCCGGCGATGCCATAGCCGACGGCGCGCGCGGCAAAGGTCGACTGCTCGGCCCCGGCAAGCCCCGAGAAGCTCGAGATTGCCCACTGGTTGTTGACCACCGCGAGGACCACCGGCGCCTGATAGACCGAAGCGAAGGTCAGCGCCGAGTGGAAGTCGCCCTCGGCGGTCGCGCCCTCGCCGATCCAGCCCATCGCGATGCGGCTATCGCCCTTGATCGCCGAGGCCATCGCCCAGCCGACCGCCTGCGGGTATTGCGTGCCCAGATTGCCCGAGATCGAGAAGAAGCCGTGCGCCTTGTCCGAATACATGATCGGCAGCTGGCGGCCGTGGAGCGGATCGGCGCGGTTCGAGTAGATCTGGCACATCATCGTTTCGAGCGGATAGCCGCGCGCCACCAGCAGCCCCTGCTGGCGATAGGTCGGGAAGTTCATGTCGTCGCGGTCGAGCGCGTGGGCGGCAGCAACCGCGATCGCCTCCTCGCCGGTGCACTTCATGTAGAAGCTGGTCTTGCCCTGCCGCTGGGCGCGATACATGCGATCGTCGAATACGCGGACGGTCTTCATGTCCTTGAGCATCTGGCGCAGCGTGTCGGGGTCGAGACGCGGATCCCATGGCCCGACCGCGCGGCCATCATCATCAAGCACGCGGACGAGATGGGTCGTGAGGGGATGAGTCTCGCTGGCCGGGGCGGCGACGTCGGGACGCGGGGCACTCCCCGCGGCGGGGACCGAAACGCTCGAAAAATCGGGTGCATCGCCGGGCCGATAGGTCGGCTCGGGGACATGAAGGGCAAGCGGCGGCCGATTGGCGCGCGCGGCGGGGTCGTTCATCCTGATCCTTCCAGCCGACTGTCCGTCGGGCCGATATGTTTGACCCTCCCTAGTCGCTTGGGCGGGGCGGGTGAAGAGGGTACAGATGCAACCGCTCAGGGGAGCGCAACTCCGCCGCGCTGCTTAAATCGTGTCCATCCGGGTCGATGGTTGACGATCGTCAATTGACCCGATGCATCGGCGGCGGTTAGGGCGCGGCATGTCCCAGACCAGCAACTTGCCCGACCGGCTCTCGCTCGATCCGCGCAGCCCCCATTTTGACAGCGACGTGCTGCAGCAGGGGGTGCGGATCAATTTCAACGGGGTCGAGAAGACCAACGTCGAGGAATATTGCGTGTCCGAGGGGTGGATCAAGGTCGCCGCCGGGCGCAGCCGCGATCGCCATGGCAATCCGATGATGCTCAAGCTCAAGGGCAAGGTGGAGCCCTATCTGACCGAGAGTGAAGACACGGAAACGGCGCCCGAGGCTCCTACGGACGCCGCTTCGGACGCGTAACTGGCTGGTCCCGCCCGCCGACTGCCCCGTTCCCCAAGGAACTCACTCCAGGCCGAGGCCGAGAACGGGACCGCCAACGGGCGGAACGGCGTGGGTCAGGCCGCAGGGCGCTGACGAACGCGGTAGTCGTTGAGCTTCTTGCCGTACCCGGCCGCCAGCAGCAGCACGAGCGGCTTGGCGCCGCGACGCGCTGCGACGGCGGTTGCTGCCCCTGCCAGCGCACCGGTCCCGCCACGATTGAGGCGGCTGAACAATTTTTCGCCGACATAAGCGCCGAGGATCTTGCCGAACATGTTGATATCCTTCGTGAGTATATATTTGCAGGCCTGAACCCGCCGCGCGCCGAGCGGTTCCGCGCACGATAAGCGAGCTGTGTTTCGCCGATTGGGAGGGCGCGCCAACTGATGGTGGGAAATCCCGCCACTTTGCCGATGCCATTGTCTTTTGAACGACGTTTTTCCCGCGAAACCGCGATTGGCACGGCTCTTGTATTACTCCTTGCATCAGCCCGCGACGACCGCGGGCAGGATAAAAAGGGAGTTTTCAAATGTTCAATCGTGGAATGATCCAGCGCCAGATCGCGGTGTTCGCCGCTGCCCTGCTGATGAGCTCGATCGCGGTCGGTGCCGCCATCGCCCCGGCCACTTCGGCGGTCAGCCCGTTCGCCGTTGCGGCGACCTATGCCTGAGTTTGACCTCGAGCCGATCGAGGCGGTCGCGCCGGTTCGCCCGGTGCGGATGGAGCAAGGCCATGCCGGCGCCGATGCGCGCCCCAGCATTCGCTTTGCTCCGCTCGCCGGGCTGTTGTCAGGGCCGGTGTTCAGCCGGGCCCGCGACATCATCGCCGCCAACATGACCGAGCTGCTCGATCGCGCCGAGGACCCCGCCCGAATGATCCGCGTGATCATCATCGAGATGGAAGAAACGCTGGTCGAAGTGCGCGCCACTGCGGCGCGGACGATTGCCGACATGAAGGAAATGGGCCGCGCGCTGAGCCGGCTCGACCGGATTGCCGACAATTGGACCGAGAAGGCCGAACTGGCGCTGTCAAAAGGCCGCGAGGATCTGGCGCGGTCGGCGCTGGTCGAGCGGCAGGAAGCCACGGCAATGGCCGACGGTCTGCGCGAGGAGATCGACGGGCTGAACGCGGTGCTCAAAGGCTATGAGCAGGACATCGCCCGGCTCCAGGGCAAGCTGCGCGAGGCGCGGATTCGCCAGGCGTCGATTTCGGCGCGGATCGACAGCGCGATGAGCCGCGCCCGCGTCAGTGAAGCGATGCACGGCAGCCGCGCCTCCGAAGCGTTCGCGCGCTTCGAACAGCTCGAGCGCCGCGCCGACCTTGCCGAGGGAATGGCCGATGCGCTGGGGATGCAGGGGCCCAAGAGCCTTGAGCAGGAAATTGCCGAATTGCGCAGTAGCGAACAGGTCGATGCCGCGCTCGACGAACTGAAAGCGGCGCGCGGCGCGCGTCCGGTATCAAAAGGGGAAGACCAGTGATCTCACGCTATTCGATGAAGCGCCGCGACAAGAAGGTCGCTGGAGTCTGCTCAACACTGGGCGATGTGTTCGCGGTTGACCCGACGATCCTGCGCATCGGCTTTGTCGCTTTCGCGCTGATCGTCAGCATCAAGCTGGCGCTGATCGCTTATGTCGGGGCGGGGCTGTGGCTCCATTTCCAGAAGCGCTCGGCTAACCGCGCGGTGCGCGATCGGCGCAGCGACTTCGACCGGATGGAAGACGTCGGGCGGGTGCGCCCGTCGGTCTATGCCATGCTCAACCAGCTCGACGCGACCGACCGTCGGCTGATGGCGATCGACGATCATCTTGCCAAGCCCAACGACAGCCTGGCGCGCGAGATCGAAGCCCTGCGGGAGAAGCATCAATGACCGATCCGATGTCGATTGCGCTAGTCGGCGCGAGCATCATTGCGACGCTGCTGGTGGCGTCGGTGGCAATCCTCAAGGGCTGGCACGGCTGGCTCGAACTCAAGCGGATGGAATTCGACCGGGCGTGTGACGGCGTCCCGGTTACCCATGCCACGGGCGGACGGATCGAAATCGCCGACTTGCGGGAGCGCGTGCGCAAGCTGGAAGCGATCGCCGAAGGGATTGATTACTGACGGGCTTGTCGATCGAGGTGAACTGGGTTAGTTTCAGATGAAACGACATCGGAGTCGCCACTATGACCGACAATCCCATGGGCCTCGACGGGTTCGCGTTCGTCGAATTCACCGGTCCTGATCCCGATGCCCTGGCTGGCCTGTTCCTGAGCATGGGCTTTACCCATGTCGGAACGCACCGGTCGAAAAACGTCCGACGCTATGCCCAGGGGGACATCAATTTCCTGCTCAACATGGAGCCGGCAGGGCAGGTCGGCATCTTTCGTGCCGAACATGGGCCGAGCGCCAATGCGATGGGGTTTCGCGTTGCCGATGGCGCGAAGGCGCTCAAGCTGGCGGTCGAGAAGGGCGCGCGTGCGGTCACGAGCCATGTCGGGCCGGGCGAGCTCAACCTGCCGGGGATCGAAGGCATTGGCGGGTCCAACCTCTACCTCGTTGACGAACGCGGCGGGGCGAGCATCTGGGACATTGATTTCGAGCCGGTTGCGGGCGCCGGGGCCGACGATCATTCGGTCGGGCTGCACACGCTCGATCACCTCACGCACAATGTGAACCGCGGCCGGATGGCGCATTGGGCAGCGTTTTACGAGAGCATCTTCAACTTCCGCCAAATCCGCTATTTCGATATAGAGGGGCAGTCGACCGGGCTGTTCTCCAAGGCGATGACCGCGCCCGACGACAAGATCCGCATTCCACTCAACGAGAGCCAGGACGAGCATAGCCAAATCGAGGAATTCCTTCGCGATTATAATGGCGAGGGGATCCAGCACCTCGCGCTGGCAACCGACGATATCTTCAAGACGGTCGATGCGTTGCGGGCGAACGGGGTGCGCTTCCAAGATACCAATGAGGCCTATTTCGACCTCATCGACCAGCGCCTGCCGGGGCACGGCCATGACGTCGAGGAAATGCGCAAGCGGCGTATCCTGATTGACGGCGCGCCAGAGACTGGCGGGGGGCTGCTGCTGCAGATCTTCACCGAGAATATGGTCGGGCCGATCTTCTTCGAGATCATCCAGCGCAAAGGAAATGACGGGTTCGGCGAGGGCAATTTCAAGGCCTTGTTCGAAAGCCTCGAACTCGACCAGATGCGTCGCGGGGTGATTCCGGGTATCAGCGAGGGATGACCGATTATCTGACCGGCTTTGGTAACGGCTTCGCAAGCGAGGCGGTCGCCGGTGCGCTCCCGGTCGGGCGCAATTCTCCGCAAAAGCCGGCCTATGGGCTTTATGCCGAGCAACTGTCGGGGACGGCCTTCACGGCGCCGCGCCACGAGAACCGGCGGAGCTGGCTGTACCGGCTGCGGCCGAGCGCAAGCCATTCGGCTTATGTGCCTTATGCCAGTGCGTTCGATGGGGCGGCGAGTGAGGAGCCGCTGGCGCCCAACCGGCTGCGCTGGTCGCGGCCGACGCCGACCAGCGGGACCGACTTTGTCGACGGGCTGCGACCGATGCTTGGCAATGGTTCGGCCGAGCGGCTGGAGGGGTGCGGCGTGCATCTCTATGCGGCCGACCGGAGCATGGAGCGGCGGGTCATGTTCAGCGCCGATGGGGAGCTGTTGATCGTGCCCCAGGCGGGGGCGATGGAGATACGTTCGGAGACGGGCAAGTTCGAGCTTGGACCCGGTTCCATCGCATTGATTCCAAGGGGATTAAGGTTCCAGATTCGGCTCCTCGACGGACCCGTTTCGGGCTATGTTGCAGAGAATTATGGAAGCCTGTTCCGTCTGCCCGAACTGGGGCCGATCGGGTCCAACGGGCTGGCCAATGCGCGCGACTTCGAGACACCGGTGGCATGGTATGAGGATCGCGACGAGCCGACCGAGATTGTCCAGAAATATGGCGGAAGGCTGTGGTCGACGACGATCGATCACAGCCCGCTCGATGTCGTCGCATGGCACGGCAATTTGGTGCCCTACCGCTATGATCTGGCGCGGTTCAACACTATCGGAACGGTGAGTTTCGACCATCCCGATCCATCGATCTTCACCGTGCTGACCTCGTCCAGCGACACGCCGGGGCGGGCCAATTGCGACTTCGTGATCTTCCCGCCGCGATGGATGGTGGCCGAGGACACGTTCCGGCCGCCGTGGTTCCACCGCAACCTGATGTCGGAAGCGATGGGACTGATCCACGGGGCCTATGATGCCAAGGCCGAGGGGTTCGAGCCCGGCGGGCTGTCGCTCCACAACCGGATGAGCGCGCATGGCCCCGATCTCGACAGCTGGCGGGGGGCGAGCGAGGCCGCGTTGCGGCCGCACAAGATCGAGGGGACGATGGCGTTCATGGTCGAAAGCGCGCTGCCGTTCGTGCCGACTGCCGCCGCGCTGGCGAGTGCGCAACCCGATTATGACGGGGCGTGGAGCCAGTTCCCGAAGGCGGTCATTCCACGCTGATTCAGTCGAGCGGCAGGCCAACGTGAGTTCCGAAGGGCAGTCCGGGCGGTTTTCGTCCCGCGAAATGAATCGAGTTCGGCCATTTGCAGCCTGCGCGACAAGCCGTCCGATTGATGTTTCTCTTGCCTGGAACGCGAAGCGCTTGCTCCGTACCGGTCAGGGCGCGATGCCACGCTCGCCGCGTGCCGCAACCGAATGGCCGCCGAAAATTACCTGACGGCGCATAGACGGCGCGGAAAGATCAGAGATGCTGGGCGCGGGACGGCTGGCTTCGTCGAGTGCGGCGAGATGCTCGCGCCCAAGATGAAATCCGAGCGCGGCGATATTGTCGTGCACCTGGGTGACTTTGCTGACGCCGATTAACGTGGTGTCGACTCCCGGCCGCGACACGACCCAGGCGAGTGCGACGCGCGCGGGAGGCACGCCGAGTTCAACCGCCACCTTCTTGACCGCGTCGACGATGCCCCAATTGCGGTCGGTGAACAAAGTATCGCCGAAGGGATTGGCGCCATCGAGCCTCTTCTCGTCGCCGTCACGCTCTCCGCCGGTCGCCGGGCTGTCGGGGAGGCCGGCCTGCAACGGTCCGCGTGCCTCAACAGAGGCGCGGTGATAACGGCCGGTGAGCAGGCCATAGGCCAGCGGGCTCCACGGCATCATGCCCAGTCCCACCTCGCGGGCAAGAGGCAGGTGCTCGGCCTCGACGTCACGGCTGACCAGCGAATACCAATATTGTAGCGCGATCGGGCCCGGCATTCCGCGTTCCGAGGCCAATGTAACCAGCCGCGCGACATACCAAGCCGGGGTGTTGGAAATGCCCCAGTAAAGGATCTTGCCGGTGCGGATCAGCGACGACATCGTCTCCAGCAGCTCCTCTGCCGGGGTCACGCCATCCCACACGTGGATCCAGTAGAGATCGACGTAGTCAGTGCCGAGCCGCCGCAGCGACCCTTCGACCGCGGCACGGACATGGCGCGCGCTATTGCCCCCGGCACCGAGGTCGCGTCCCGCCGAAAAGCCCGACTTGGTCGCGATCACCAGCCGATCGCGAAGTCCGCGTTCCTTGATGATGTCGCCCAGCATCTCCTCGCCGCGCCCTCCGGCATAGACGTCGGCGGTATCGACCAGATTTCCCCCCGCTTCGACATAAGCATCGACCACTGCCGCCGCCTCATCGCGCTCGATTCCCCAGCGATCGACCCCGAAGGTCATGGTGCCAAGCGCGAGTGGGCTCACGACCAAACCCGAACGGCCGAGCGTGCGATAATCAGTGAGAGTCATGAACATACTTTCATAGTGATTGCTACGGAACCCTTTGGCGCGCGTTGCGCCCGGCGTCAACGTCTTCTATAGCGATCGCTATGAAAACTGTTTCAAACAGCGCCACGCGGCCGGGGCGCCCGCGCTCTTTCGATCGGTCGCAGGCGCTGGAGGCGGCCAAATATGTGTTTTGGGCGCAGGGCTATGAAGGGACATCGGTTGCGGATCTGACCCGGGCGATGAAGATCACCCCGCCCAGTCTTTATGCCGCATTCGGCG
This sequence comes from Sphingomonas sp. RB1R13, assembly GCF_036663775.1. NCBI lineage: Bacteria > Pseudomonadati > Pseudomonadota > Alphaproteobacteria > Sphingomonadales > Sphingomonadaceae > Sphingomonas > Sphingomonas sp. RB1R13. Next base: position 265,255 of record NZ_JAXOJM010000001.1, on the reverse strand, counting down.
ACAAGCGCCGCTTATTCATCGAGGCAGTCGACGATTATCTCGGTGGGGCCGACAATTTGGTCGCCGCCATTGCCTCGGCCCCGAGCGCGCGTCAGGCGGCACACGACCTCCTGCATGCCGCCGCCGACGGGAATACCGGCGCTCACACCCCGGCCGGTTGCCTCCTTGCCAGCTCGATCGTCAGCAGCTCTGCTGCAGCGGCAGACGTGCGCGAGAGCTTGGCGCTCATCCGGCGCCGGATCGAAGTTGCGTTGCGCGATCGAATCGCGATCGATGCGGCCGCCGGATTATTGACCCGGGACATCCCGCCCGAGGGGCTTGCGGGGCATGTCTTCGCTGTCGTCCAAGGAATGTCGACGCTCGCCAAGGACGGCGCCGATCGCGCGAAATTGCGGTTGATCGTGGATACGGCGATGAGGGTCTGGCCTCAGGACTAAACGCCCAGGAATCCATATCCCGGCCACGCAAACCCTCTTTCGTGCCACTCCCTTGTGCCGATGGGGCAGTTAATAAGTGGTTGGTTCTCGCGGTTTCCGCAGATTTCTTGCTGATTTGAAGCGAGCTGGTGACCCCTACGGGAGGGGAAACAACTGAAAAAAATCGCGTAAAAACAGCAGTTTTAGGGCCAGCAGCCTGAACAAGTGTAAGCGGTTAGGGATGACAAGTGTAAGCCAGTGTCGCCAATGATCCAACTGAATTTCTACCTGAAAAATCATTCAAAATCTTTTTTGTCATCAAAGGCAGAGGAAAGTTGCCAACGGAAATACCATGGGCTTCCAGTAGGAATGCTCGACGTGGTGGCAAACGCTGTTCGGGGAGCCGATGAAGGGAATCCGCTCCAATTCCTGATATAATCGAGAACGCCAGAAATCCGCGGTTTTCTGATATGTCCGCGACCCTTGTGCTACAGCCTTGTGCGACAGGCAAGTGTGCATAACCGTGATGGTCCGGAATGCGCCCAAACTCAGCCGTTCGGCTGGTCGCAGGCTGATCCCGAAAGCGGCATTCCGTTTGTAGACCCACAACCGGCATAAGTCGTGGAATGCGGTTCGTTTGCTTCGAGCCGCAGATTGATCATTCTGCTCGCTCGTTCGCTTCATGACCTCTTCAAGCACAGAGACGGCTTCAGAGAAGCTATCGTTTTGATACGAAACTCATGGGTCCTCAAAGCGCGACAAGCCGCCGATCGACAAAGCGAGGTTCGCGCCGGCCTCACGCAGTATGTTAATGAGTTCATAAGCCGCCTTTTGCGCGGCTAGGGCCTCGTCGCGAGAGCAGGGCTCGTCGCCGTAGCGAATACCTGGCGAGCATTGAATTGCCGCGATCTGTGCGCTCGCGTTGAAAACGAGGCCTGTAGAGGTCAGCGCATTTGCGAGCGCAGTCAGATTGTGCGTGGGCTTCGGTTCGGCCCCGGCCCGATCGATCGCCGCCTTGAGCACCTTCTCGGCGACCTGCAGCGAGGCCCATTTGGCATCGCCATAGCGGCCGCCCCGCGCCATCAGCGCCTCGACCGCAACTCCAGCGTCGCCGAGCGCGATCGCCGTTAGCGGATGATCGGTCCCTTCGAGCGTATAGGCGGCCAATACCACCGTCTCGAACGCGGAGCCGATCGTTTCGAGCCCCGCGTCCGAGAGGCGCGCCGCCTTGGCCGGAGTCATCCCGTCGATCAATTGGACGATATTCGCGGTCGCGGGACCGCGCGAAATGCCGGGAGCGTCGAGCCATTGGCGGGTGACCACGAAATTGACGCTGCCGAAGATGCGTGGGACGCGCAGCGCATAGAGGTCGCCGTCGAGCAGCAGGACTATACGCGCCGGGCACGGGTCCTCCTTCAGACGACCACCGTAGTTAGTCTTATACCAGCGGTCGATCGCATCGCTGAGCGCGGCGTTTTGCCGCAGATTTGGCGGCAGCCGCGCCGGGTCGCCGCCACTAAGCGGCATCTCGAGCTGGTAGCGCAGCGACACCTCGCGCAATGCGAGCATCGGCCGCGACGGAATATCGACGCCGTCCTGCGTCAGTTTGAAGTCGATTTGAGCCATCATCGCTTCGAACTGCGGGCCGTGTTCGGCCGGCCTTGCCACTGTCATGACTGGGCTGACTTTGACCCACGGATTGCCTGACGGACCCTTGCTCCGCAGTCCGGTTCAGCCTGACCGTTTCCGGTAGGATCACTCATAGCGGACGGCCCTCTGTTCCAGCCACTGCAGGCGCCGGTCCGTCTCGATTGCAGGCATGGCGGCCACTAGGCGGTCAAGAATCTTCGGGACGCTGTGAAGGTTGCTAGTCGTCCCCGGGCCATACAGCCTCCACAGCAGCGCCAGGGTGTCGCGTGGGAAACGCTCGGGAGCCTCGGACCGCTCGATCGTGAAGGTGCCGCCGTGGCCCTCGATCTGCGTGATGTAGGGCATCAGCTGTCCGAGCGCGTCCGGGAACGCGTCGGCGCTTTGGACCGCGAGGTCGGCGAAGTGCCGGCTGAGGCCACGCTCACTGAACCTTCGCTCGCGTGGCCAGACCTCGCGCAGCATGGGTCCGATGCCCGCGCGCCAGGCAATGGCGCGATCCGTGTCGATCTGGTGGATCCACTGCGTCAGCAGTTCGGCGGCGCCGATTCGGAGCCCCGGCGGGCCGGTCCTGAGCGCGCGCGAGACGGCCGCGGTCCCGAAGCCCCAATCGGCGTCCGTCTGCTCTCCGCGGACGATGCCGAGCGCCGGACCAATGATCTTAGCGGCCGCGTTAGTCAGGTCGTGCCCCTGTCCCGTCAGTTCGTCGAGGCCGCGCAGGATCGCGGCGCCGAACGTCCGCGACGCGATCGACGACAGGCGGCCGTCGGTCACCAGCACGCGGCGGAGCGCACGCCCCTCGTCGCCGTCGTCCGTCAGCGCGGCCCCGAGCGGCTCGGCCATCTGCTCGCCGACGACGGTGAGGACGAAGCCGGCGGCGTAGACGAGCGCGCCGCGCGCCATCGTGCCCTGCCGCCCGGGGGCGGCGGCCGCCGTCCAGATCGCATCAAGCAGCGCCGGATCGATCGGCGTCCCCTCGGCGCGGAGCACCTCGATGTCGACGAGCGCGGCTTGCGTGAGGCGGCCCGCGGGCGTGTTGATGAGATCGGCGTAAAGGTCGCGGGAGGGATCGAGCGCCTCTTCGTCGCGCGCCACGGCCGCCGCGAAGAGTCGCGGCCACCAGGCGGCGATCGCCGGCTCCAAACGTCTCGGCGAAGACCAGTAGAGGTCGGCGAGGCGGCCAGCGACCAGCTGCAGGAAGGCGTCGTCCGCGCCCTCAAGCGCATGGAACACTGCCACGACGATCCGCCGACGTCCGGAGTCTAGCTCGTCTTCCGGGAATGAGAGCCCGCCCGCTAGGTCGCGCCACAGGGGCGCGTTCGCCGCGTCGAGGGGCGCGTCCGCGAGCGTGTCGAGCGCGCCTTGGGGATTGGTCCGGCAGAAGACGCTCCATCCCTCGCGCTTCTCGATGTCGTGGCTGCCGATAACCTCCCTCGCGACCTGCAGCCGCTCGCCGTCCGCGGCGTGGACGATGGGTTGCGGATCGCCCACCACGAGGTGGACGCCGGTCGAGTAGGAGCGGAAGAAGTCGCGATCCTCCACGTCGCGGTCCAGGTAGGGACGGCGGTGCCTGATCGCCGCAAGCTCGGCCGCGCCCGCGGGCGACAGGCGCCTGGCCTGGCCAAGCATGTTCAGCCGCAGCCAGACCTCCGCGTCGAGCGCGTGCGCCGGCCAGTCCGGCTGGCCCTCCTCGACGCTGTAGCGAGAGTAGTAGGCCGCGCCCTCAGTTAGGAAGCGTCCCTCGACGTCGGCCACGATCTGGAACGGGGCTGCTCCCGCGCGATCGCGGAGCAGGACCGCCAACTCGCGCCTCACCGTCCAAAACGCGTCGAGCGGGAGCCCTGCCACGCCGGAAAGCGCCTCTTCCGCTCCGAAGAGCTGCGGTTGCCGCAGCGCATGGAGCCACAATCGCAAGCCGAGCCTGCCGGGCATCGTTTTCCAAGACGACGCAATCCTCCGCACCGCTTCGCGATCCGCGGCGGCCGCGGGCTCCAGCGTCCGGGCGATCAGCTCGACAAGAAAGATTGGGCCGTCGTGATGCTCGTTCTGGGCGTGCGGCTCGATCGAGGGGACCGCGGTGTCGCTCGCGTCGTAATCACTGTCGGTCATGCGGGCGTCGACCGACAGCCCGGTCGCCGTTCGGAGCCTCGCGGTCGCGATCTCGAGGACGGTGAGGGGCTCGGACGTGTTCGCGAGCGCGTCGACGAGCTCGGGGGCGCCTCCGCGGTCGGGCAGGGTGAGTCGTGGCCAGCACAGGTCCGATAGGCGCTCCGGAGTATCGATGATCGCCTCGTCCTCGTCGAAGCCCATGCCGGATCTGAGCTCCAGAGTGGGGGCAAGCAGGGTGACCGCCCGTTCGAGATCGTGGTGGAGCACCACCGGCCCCTTAAGGACCGCCATCAACGCGTAAGCGCGGTCCTCCCAGATGTCCGCGCGGTCTGGTCTGCTAATCGTGACGAGCCGCCACAGCCTGAGCCAGTTCTCGGGCACGTCCTTCGCCTGCCAAAGGCGGCGCTCCATCTCGTCGGCGAAGGCTGTCCCGAGTTTGCCGATCCAGTCGATAGCCTTTCGGCACCGCTCCACCGACTGCAGGTCCCTGACCATCCAAGCGGCCACGATCCACGGCGCGTCCCGCTCTCCCCAGAGCCGGCGCTCCGCGAAGAAGTCCAGCCATGCCGGGTCTGACACGCACTGGATCGCCACGGGCCAGAGATCCTGCCGGCCGTCGAGAAGCCATGCAACGTGGTCGAGGTCGGCCGCGTCCGTCTCCGCGATGGGCCGTGACAGGATCGTTTGCGCCCACTCGCGTCGGCCACGGCGCGGTCGCTCCACGAGGTCGGCGAGGCGCTCGAGGTCACGCCAGAGGGCCGCGTGGCTCGTCAGGTCGCCGTTCCCGTTCGGCAGGAGCTCGTAAGCGATCGGCTCGACGGCGAGCGCGGCCCAGCGCACGTCCGCATGCTCGCGCGAGGTCACCCCGTCCACAGCGTAGACGGGGCGCAGGTCCGGGAATCGCTCGCGGTCGGCCTCTAGCACGTTCAGGAAGTAGCGGACGGGGGCGTCGCCCGCGCTGTAGCCGACCAGCACGATCGTCTTGCACCGGCTAAGGTCGAAGAGAAACCGCGAAGCCCAGCCCGCCCGCATGTAGGCGTCGCCGTAGTCCGCGCTCGTCACAATAAGCGGCGTCTGATTAACGCGGACGACCGGGTCGGCGATCCGGCCGTGGATGTGGATGATGCCGCCGAAGCCTGCGCTGCCGGGCGGGGGCAGGTCCTGCCCTGCGAAGCTCAGGCCGCGGACGAACTCGCCCTCCTCCTTTTCGAGGAGGGCACGCTCGATCAGCGTATCGAAGTTGGTGGTGACAACCGCCGGCCGGTTCTCCAGGTCGCGGGAGAGGCGGAGGATCGTCCGGTGATGCGACAGGTCGGCGTCGAGGGGGACCTGGAGTTGGTCTACAACGGAGCGGATCATTTCGGTCGGGTCGACGATCCGGCGGCTAAGTGATCCGAGCGCCTCCTCGAAGCGGAGCGTGTCGAACGAGAGCTTCTCCGACAGGCTCATCTCTACGTTGAGATCGACGAAGCAGCGCGTCACGAGGGCGCCGAAGCCCGGCAACTGCGGCGCGCTCACGCCCGCCCCGCACAGGAAAACCACATCACCCGTCAGGAGCGCGTCGACCAGCTGCTCGGGGAACTCGGGGCCAGCTGTTGAAAAGCGCAGGCTCACGTCTCTACTCGCATCGGGGTTCAAACCTGCTGAGTCTTAGCGCGTGTATTGTGGAGTATAATAAAATCGATCGCTCCACATGCCCGACTGTCCCCACGAGCAAAAACTTGCGCATTCTATCCACTTAGTCGATTTCTGCTCGGCACGATAAACCAATTTCAAACCATATCTGACCAGAATGCGCGTGCCGGTGCGACCAGACATCGATGCCGGGCTTCGCTGCAACAATTTAATCCGATGCTTTCTACATGCAGCGACCCAGCAGCGACGGCGGCGTCCACAGCCTCCAGCATGTTCCGCCAAACCCCTTTTTGGCCGGAGAGAGAGTCCTTCTACCATGTTGAAAGCGACGGTCATATTGATCTCATGCTCCGCGAGATTTGGGTGCGTGCATTGAAAGGAGTCCGGTCGACGATGTGGCCACAGGCCTTGAACGGATCCGACAGCGTGGCTTGTTCAAGAACGTCGCACTTCGCGGGACAACGGGGGTAGCTTGTCTCGTCGCTTCTACAAGCACCGGACAATCATCCGCACGAAGATGAAGCGACGCAGAGCATCGCCAAATGCTGGTCGCACGCTGGAAGATGAACACTAAATCAGTGCCGATAAGAAGATCAATGTATTCAGATCGTCAGGTCTCATCGGTTTTACCGTGAGAGAGGAAAAAATATTCATGTCAGATCAGCTAGAGAGCAGCGGGCCCGGATCATTCTCGCGCCTGCAGGAGATATTAGAAGACGTCGCCACGCCTGTCGGCACGCGGCTCGCCGATGCACTACTGTGTGCGCTTGCAGTGGATTGTCGGCAGAGTGGCGACCGCTCTGCATTCGAAAAGCTGGAGAGTCTGTCTGTTGACGACATGATCGATGTTGCTCTCGACTTCAAGTGGGCTCTCCAAGCCGAGTTTGAATTCACCCTGCCGCTTGGCACCAAGGTGAAAGGCAGTGATCCAGGAAGCGTGCAGATCGGATCCGAGCTGTTTGTTTTGGATGCTGGTCGAGACGGTCTCTTCCCAGTGAAAACGACAAGCCGAGCGGCAGAGGGGCCAAATCTTGCCTTGCTTCGGGCAGAGATCGAGCGACTAACTCGGAGGCTCGCATGCCGGCGCATCGGTCTCCCCTCCAGTATCTATCTGGTCGACAGCGACTCTCATCAACTCCAGTTTCCACCTCTTGAACAAGCAGCCGGAGTGGTTTTGCAACGCAATGCTCGCGAAACCGGAGCAGACCGGTTCTGCTCGGCAAACCCCGCGCAGATCAAGGCTTTCGCCGAGGACATAGTCCTCGACATGCGCGCGCTCTGGTGCAAGCGAGGCAAAGTCGGGAAGCAAGTAACATTGGTCCGGGCCGCGGTCGAGAGTGCGTTGATAGAGGCTTCTGCCCCTGGCAGTGTGCGATCGATCGCAATCCAAATGAACGATCAGCGGGGACAATCGTCCTTTGTGCTATCCGTAGAATACGAAGGCACGGATCAGGCGATGCGCGACGGCATATTGACGAGTGCCGTCCCGCCTTCGCATCTCCCTGGAAGGTTGCCGCTATACTACAGAGCCGCAGCCGCCATGAGAGAACGTGACTGGCTCAACAGCCAAGGTGCCGACGGCCGGATCGACGAGATAGCTTTGAACATCCTTTCGGCAGCACCCGAGGGAATAATGGCGGTGCTCGAGAAGCTTGCAAAGTCCCACTCGACCGTTCTCAGCGTCCCAGTCGGCCGAAAGCAGCTATCCGCCACGTTATTCTGGCGGTTCGGTTGCATTCGGGCGCACGTTTGGCTGGCAGGCGAACTCGAAATAAGTCATGAGACATTGTTCTGCGAGGATTGCAGTTTGCCGGAGAGCCTGTTGTCTCAACTTGCCGGACGAAGCGTCAGTTCCTTAATCGAGCTGCCTTTTGAATGCAGCTGCAAGATCGAAGCCGCCCGAATAGATTCGGCGCAAGAACTTCGTCTCGATCTCGCGCCTCTCCTTTATCTCGTGAATCTCTCATCCGGTAAAGTTTGGCTTGAGCCAGAAGGACCATAATCCCCTTAACAGGTTTTGCCTGCCGGCAACTCAGGCTGCCAACAGCACGCACTTGATTCCGCCGAGCTTGCGTAACGGCCTGCAGGTGTCACTGTCCACGACTCTCGAAAACGCTTACTCAGGCGGGCGGCATGCAACCTGGAACAGCCACTTGGCAGACTTCTCCGCTTCACTCGACGAGATAGCGCAAAGTCCGCTCATTCAAGCACTGGCCACGAAGTGACGAGCTAGTTTCTCCCAAGCTAAGCGCAGATGACGGCGTTGAGCCGTAGCGTGAAGTCAGGAGCTTTGGATCGTTCTGCCATCCAAAACACAACTTTTCGTTTGCTGATTTCTTGCAATCTTGCGCCTACATTCGCCTTCTCCAGCGTATCGGGGTCATGGATGAGGTGCGCTCCCTTGTATTCGATCACCATGGTCCTCCCATCTATGAGTTCAGCCACGAAATCTGGGTAAAAGCGATCCGTCGAGGTCGGCAGCCAATAGGCGTGCGGCCCGCGAACGATATTGCGGACCCAATGCCGAACGGATGGATGGCTATCGAGGGCCACGGCGCAACGGAATTCCTCGCCGGCGTCCTTCAAATCATCAGGGCGAGGGAAAAAATGCTTCTGCCATGTGTAACTGCCGGCATAGGGCCGCGGGGGAAAGTATCGGCCATCGGCGAACATAAATGCGTTATCGCCTAAGCCCAGCGCGGGCGTGATATCACCCAGCAGCAGTTGCATGCCTCGTCCGCCGGCCGCCATTCTTAACTCAGACACGCGCATTGCGATGGCTCGCTTCAAGACGTCCTTCGCGCGCACTAGGGCGGCCAGCGACATTCCGCGCTGGTCGACGAGACGAGTAACGACGCGGCGGCAAAATTCGAGAAATATCGGCTGCGACACGTCCACCTGGCGAGTCATCCCGTCGAGCCAGCGGGATAGATCCCCGACCGTCCACAAGGTCTCATCTTCAAGCTGCAACGTCATCTGCGAGCTCGCCCGGCTTATCCGAACTTGCCCATCATTCACATCAACCACGACGGTGTCGGTCGTTTCACTCAGCTGGAATCCGGGGAGGCTTGGATCCACGCCGTCTAATGTCCACCCAGAAAGGTCGAGGAGCGTGTCTGGATAGACCAGATCAAGCTCGCCGTGTTGCTCCAGCGCCAGGCCTGGCACCGTGAAAGAAGCGCCTTGCTGGGACGGTGTTGCTGCGGCCTGTCGCCGTTCCACATGAGCGGCGATCGCGGGGCGCGGGTCTTGGTCGCCCGCCAGCGACGCCAGTGCTTCGCCTACAAGCGCCAGCACCTCGTCGCTGGCGTCCGGGTTGATGATCACCGAGACGCCTTCGCCTTCGCCGATCACCGAAACGGCATCGCGCACCTCCGGTGGCAGGGCTGCGAGGTCCGGTCGGGCAGAGAGAACGACAGGCGGTATCGCCATTGGGATAGGCATCGGCAGAACGGCCGCCGCGGCATCGGAAACCTGCTGCGCAATAATCTCGTCGCGAGCGGTTCGCTCGTCAAAGCCCATGGCAACCAGCGTGTCCTTGAGTTTGTTCGCGGCCGCGTGAAAGCCAACGCCCGTCACATGAGCATACGCCCGGTTCAGTTCCTCTGTGGTTCGCCTTTTGGCAAACGGCATACGAAGCACGCGGCCCAGCAATTGCTCGACTGCCGTGGAGGACTGAATGTTTGCCACCGAGCAGAATACGTAGGCAAAGCTGCAATCCCACCCTTCTCGAAGGGCTTCGACTGTTATGATGTGTTCGATGGGGCAGGCAGGGTCGAACAAGTCGATGCCAGCAAGTTCGCGCTGCGTGCCGGTCGCAATGGCAATGGAATTCTCGGCCACGCCATGTGCAACCAGCGTTGCCTTCACCACATCGACTGTCGCCTCGGCCCCAACCGTGGCCGCTCGCGCCTGGTAAAGTGCGATCGGCCGGATCGGTTCGTTCGCAGCACGCGCGACTGTTGCCAGACTCGCACGCTGCTGCAATGCGTGGACGATCGCCGACTCCCAGCCTGTATGCTGGGTAAGGTGGATCGGGAGCTTGATCATCTGCTCCGCCTTCAGCTCGTCGGCGGTGGCAGAAACGATGACGTTGGATCGAACCGGCGTGGCGGTGAATTCGATGATAGCGCTTGGGTTGAGCCGGGCGCCGGTCGTCTCCGATAGACCGGTCACGAAATTGTGCGCCTCATCGACGATCATGATGGGGCGCACCAGCCGCATGATGTTGGCAAACGAACAGCTGGTCTCCCCGGGCCGCACCACCGCGTCCTCTGTGTTGCGCATCATGTCATCGGGGAGGACTCGGCCCTTGAAGAACGGCTCATAATTCTCATCGTCTTTGTAGACGTTGCGCTGGGCCGCTTGGGCAACGCGGAAAGCCTGCACCGTGGCGACAAAAACATGCGCCGCGGTCGCCAGATCCTGCGGCGTGATCTGGCGCCGTTCATCAATACCCAATACCCGGACATTGCCGCCAAACGCCGTCTCCAGCGCAGCACGATAAGGATGACCCGGCGTCTTAAGCGCGCCAAGGGTCTGGTCGGCGATCGTGGTGGAGGGGACCAACCACAGCGCTACCGGATATTGTGGCCCGTCGACCCTATGCTTGTGGGCAATGCCGATCGCGTGTGCACCGAGCAGCGTCTTGCCACCACCGGTCGGCAATCGGAGGCAGCAATATGGCACACTGCGAAGATAACCGAGCGGCTCATAGATCGATGCGTAGAAGCCCGGATCGCCGACCTTGCAGGCGATGTTGTAGGCGACGCCATGCGGCTTGGTCACCGCTTCAGATAAGAAAATGTCGAGGGCATCGAGCGCGCGCCGCTGATATTTCTTAAGCTGCATCACCGTGACTTCACATCGTAGGGGGTTTGCTTGAAAGTGACGCCAGCCGCCGCCAGGCGTGCCGCACCCAGCCGGCAGGCTTCACCATATACGATCCACGGACCATCGTGTTCGGGCAGGGTCGCGTTCAGGTGAGCGAGCAAAGACGCAGTCAGAACATTGCCGCCATCCGCTGTGCGATCGCCCAAGATGCCGTTGTAGAGCAGCGCGAAGGCGACGCCGGCATGAACGCCCAAGACGGGCGATGCCTTAGTATGGATGCCTGAAGCGGGCTCGCCCGTCTCGGCGAACCAGATATGCGCCGCCAGCGCGTCGAAGCGGATGGCCGGATCAATTCGCCCACTGGCATCGAACGCCGGTGAGCCGAGGCGATAGTATCGATAGCCTCCGCCGCCCTGCCAACCGACCGTGGCGCTGATACCGCCCTGTTCGCCGGCGATGACCTTGTCGAGCCGGGGCTTGCAATGGGTTTCGGCATGGTCGCCCATCTCAATTCCTATCCATTGTCGCCCCATTTTCTGCGCAACGGCGGCTGTGGTGCCGGAGCCGAGAAAGCTGTCGAGGATCAGGTCGCCAGGATTAGTCGCGATGTGAATGATGCGCTGCATCAGGCGTTCGGGCTTAGGCGTCCCGAAACTAACATCAGAACCAAAGAGCATGTTCGCTTCTTTTTTGCTCTCGTCGGTATGGCCCACCTCGTCATGCGGCCACCAAGTCCAAGGCACGAGCCCTTCAACTTCCGACAAGTATCGGATGACACTGGGCTGGGCATTGCCATCCTTGCCCCAATAGATGCGATTGGCAGATCGTAATTTCTCAAATTCCGTTTCGATCATCGACCAACAACGACCTTCCGGTGGTCGATGCGTCTGTCCGTTGTCGGCAACAATTTCATACATCTGATTGGGTCGGAAACCTTGGGCTGTCATAGGCAGGCCACGCCAGCGCTTGGTCGGGTCAGTTTCCCTTGAATTTGTGGAGTCACGGTAGATCTTAGCCTGACGCTCATCGAGTGGGAGAAGGTTGCGCCTCGATTTAAACTTCTCGACTGACTTCGCGTAGACCACGATATATTCGTGAACGTCGCCGATCGCCCCGCGATTTTCGCGGGAATACCGCTTTTGCCAAACTGGGCTAGCGACAAAATTCCGCCGCCCAAACACTTCGTCCATCAGGACCTTGAGGTAATGTCCCTCGTTGTCGTCGATCGACGTCCATATGCTCCCGTCCTCAGCCAGCAGCTCGCGCAGCAATATGAGCCGCGGCGTAATCATCGCCAGCCATTGCGCATGCTCCAGATTATCGTCGTAATGATCGAAGGCACTGCGCGTGTTATAAGGCGGATCGATGTAAATGCATTTTACCCGCCCGGCGTAGAACGGCAGTAGCGCTTTGAGCGCGTCAAGGTTGTCCCCCTGGATGAGCAAGTTCGCGGAATCCGCGTCTCCCCCGTCTAGCGCCGGCACCGCCTCCAGCATCCGATACGGCACGCGCGCATGAGCGGTGATATCCGCGCTCCGCGTCATCCAGTCCAATGTCGGCAACGACTATACCCCCAATACGCCCGAAATGCGGGGGTTAAAGCCGCCCAATCCGCCATCCAGCATCATCCTGTCCTATAAGGTATTTGCCAAGCGCATATTCGCGCAGAGAGCCAGAAGGAAAGACTGAGATGAACTACCATCCCACGCAAAACCCATTCGACGGGCCGAACGACACCCCAACCCGCTCGGGACTAACCCCCGGTCATGGGAACACGAGTGGCCTACCGCAATTGCCGATTGGGCCACCGGCACAGCCACCGGCACAGCCACCGGCACAGCCACCGGCACAGCCACCGGCACAGCCACCGGCACAGCCACCGGCACAGCCACCGGCACAGCCACCGGCACAGCTACCGGCACAGCCACCGGCACAGACGTCCGTATCCGCCTTAGCGAGTGGGTCAGCGCAGCAACCTAAACAGCCGACGACCCCGTCCGCGCAGTTGCCGAGGTCTGGGACTGGTTCGTCCGTGGGCACGCGGCCGATGATCTCGGTTAACATGACGACGGAACAGCGCGCGGCTTACATTGCGGGCATAAAGATACCCACATCGCGCAAAAAACTTCGCCCATCGCTCGACCGATATCTGGAACTGCTCGAGGAATGCGTCAGAAACAACGCGCCGCTAGGCCGCGTGTTCGATGACCTTACAGCACTAGACCCGGCCGTGCTCGAGGAATTCGGACCAGATGGGCACCGCAAGTTCCGCGCTTGTCTCAAGCGTAAGTTCAAGTAATGTCGATAGTAGGGCCGCGTTCTCCCGCGCCGCCCTTGGTCAAAACAATATCTCAGGATCAAGGCACATCAGCAAACCAAAGACAAAATAGTCTAGGACCAAATCAGATTCGTTGTTTGAACGGTTTCAGCACGACTAAGAAAGAACCAGAATGCCCCTAATCAACAAGGGTAAAGGAATTGTAACAAGAAGACCAAAACGATAGTTTAGGAAGTAGTAAACAGGTTATGAAGGTAGGTGCATTAGCGCAAATTTTATGACTTATGCCATAAAGCTTGCTAGATTGATGCTTGGACCGCATATAATGGTCGATGAAGGGCCAGCACAACAATAATTCCGAGAAGGTTAGCTAAGGTGGAGCAAGGTTCTGCCATTACAGCCGCGCGCGAAGAGATCGAGGAAAGCTTGGCACGATCCAAGGCTCGCCGGCTCGAACGGGAATTTGGGAAGACTATAAGGCTCGTTCAAAGTGTCCGCAGGTCTGAGCCGACAAGCGGTGGAGGCTCATTCCGTAGGAAAGCTACAAGTCGGCTTTATTCCGGCACCAGCCGCTCAATGCCATTCAAACTGCCGGTCGTGGTTGGAGGGCGGGCCCGCCTCCCGGGTGGGAAAGCTCCATTCACCTTCAAGATCGCAGCTATCCCCAAGACTAGGATGGAACGAAAGCTTCGTAATGGGACAAAGGTGAGCCCGGGCGCCGCCGGCAGAGGAGCAAGATACTCAGCAGGCGAACGCGGCGGCTACCTGGTTAGCGACCGAACCCAGGTCAACGAGATCGGAAACATTGAGCTAATCAGCAACATAGACACCGACGTTGAGAAATGTATAGAATTCTTTGACGCCGTCGAACGTTGTGAGCGCAACCCGTCGGTCGATCAAGTGGAGATTGATTTTGATAAATCCCGCTGGCTCTGGCGCAAGGTTGTCGATCATCCAGCGTGTGACCCGGCGATAATTGCTGCTTATCGGCAAAACCCCGATGGTGAAGCCGTTGTCCAGCTCTGCCGTGGCGGAATGGCCCTTCAAGATATCATCCGAGAATGCGATTTTCGGCCTCCGGTGAAGCCCCGCAATCAGGTAGCACGTGACCGCGCCGATGGCATCAAATGGCGGCTAGGCCGGGGCGGGCGGACGCAATGGCGAGTCGTCGTCAGCTTCCCTTCAGAATTTAGCGCTGCTCAGCGGGTTGAAGCGCTCGAGCTCATCTGTGCACGCTTTCTGGCTCTGAATTGCATGTATATGGCGGTCATTCACGAGCCGTCAGCAAAGAATGATCGCCGAAATGCCCACTGCCATATCGACATTTATGACCGGCCGTGTCGCCGTCTCAACGGTATCGAAAAGGACGATTTGGCCAACGTATCGGCCAGGTGGATAGACGATGTCCGGGAAGACTATCGGGCCGGGAAATTTGACAAGGACAAACGGCGCTGGGATTTTGAGGTCATCCGGGAATGCACTTATGCTTCAGGAAACAAGCGACCACAGAAGGTCTTCCGGCAGAATAAATCGGAACCGATGCGTGCCTACTCAGTGCCCAAAGAGAGTAGGCGAGACATCGCGCTTATCATAAACAAAATAGCGATACGGGATTTTGGCCGCGTGCTCGTTGACCATCGTAGAAACGAAGAAAGAGGGATCGACAAAAAGCCCGACCGCCCGCTTGGCCCTGACGCTCACGCGCTGGAGCGTAGAGGCTTCGCCGCGGAGATAGGGCTTCGCAACGAGCAAAATCATGCCGAAGCTGCCCGCAAGGAAATCGCGAAGCTTTACAATAATCGGATGACTGAGCTCGATGTCGCCCAGGTAGCTTTGGCTGGTCAGACAATGGATGCAATGCTGTTGGGTGCTCGCTTTAGAGAGCGCAAGGCAGCAGCTGAGGGCTTTCAAATTGCTCGTTCGCTGGCCGCGAAGAAGCGAGACGCGGCCTCCTTGCAGCTGGAAATAGATCGCAATCTATCAAGCGCCTATTTGGCCATAAAAACGAACCTTCGCGTTGTGCGCCACGGTGAGGATAGGCATGGAAAACATGCGACAATCGTGAACGCAGCGCGGCGATATTGGCGGGAATGGGTGGCAGCCCATCCCGATGACGTGTCGTGTCTCAAGGAGCTGAAAACATCGATCAAAGAGCTTGAAAAGGGTCCTGACCTGCAATTGCTCATCGACCGGGCCAGCGATCCGCTCTCCGCTGAGGAGCGCGCGGACCTTCACTTTCGCCGTCTGCCAAAGCTCCCAATTCTACCAACGAGACGTATGCAATCCATGCTTCGGCAGTCCGCCGCAGAGCCGCAGGCCCCAAGCAAATTTGAATCGCTGGCCCCTCAAAGCCCGCGTCTCCCAGCAGCTGCCGTGCCCCAAAGCGACAACATTGTCCAAACGGTTGTAACCCAACCCGCGTTCAAATCGTCGGTCGTTCCGCCGCTTGTCCGGAGCCCAAAATCACCTGCACCTCGCGTTGTTCCTCCTTTGGTCGCCTCCGCGAAAACTCAAACGGAGAAGCCTGGCGTCGTCGGCGCCGATGGGGCCATTAGCCCTTCGTTAGTGCCCCCCGAGGCGCTCTTGTCATGGGCGAGCAAAATGGAGCGATTCACCCGCTTGAGTCTTGAAATTGATGCCGCGGACAGGTCACGGTCACATGGATCGCCCGCTCAAGCGCCGGCGGAGGGCATAGCAAACCCACGTTCAAGCCTTGGACGCGAGCTCGCCCAAAAGCTGGCAAATGGCCCCGATCCAGAACTGAACTATATCTCGACCCCTACCGAGCGCCCGTCTCAGGCAGCCGAGACGAGCAAGGAAATTTCGGCCAATCCGGCTGTAACCCGCGAAATTAATCCGGGGCCGCTTAATGTTGCACCCAAGGATGACTCACCTTCAATCATTAGTTCGACGTCTCACCAAGTCAATCGGCCCGGCCCGGTTGACCTGGATACGCAAGTTTTTGTTGAGGGGGGTGGGCGAGGAAGTGAACTAGTCAATCGATCCTCGGTCGACGCGGGTGGGCTTACCGAACCGGTCGCTCCTGCCGGTCTGGATCGGCAGGAGGTGGATTCCGCTGCATGGATCGTTAAGGGCATGCTGGATGCCTTCGTCAAAAGGCTTGAAGAAAGAAACGTCCTTCTCATCGAGAAGGATGGTGTGGTTTTGGCGGCACCAGACCAAGAATTGGAGCGTGGTGATCCTGCCCTCATCGGTCAAAGGCAATTAGCCTTGCGAGCTGTCAAAGCTCGACAGGATCTGATAGCTCTTGAGGTTGCCAAGGACCTTTGGACTAATCGTGAGTTGCTGGCGGCAGGTAGAACGAATGCCCTAGACCGCATGACTCTCGAGTTGATGGAAAAGTGGCCGATCCATCCGAATATCGCATGGGCTGTCGCTCATATCGAGCCCCCACTCCTAGCAGAACGAACACAGCCAGAAATCGTCGTTGAAGCGGCAAAAGCTGAGCCACAGCAAGCGAGCGTCTCGGAACCTCTCCTGCTTTGCCATAATTTTATCTCCGCGAAGACAACAGAAGAACGATTGAAGACGGCAGCCGCAATCAGGCGCAGTCCGGCAGCTCTGAAATTGATCGGGTCGAGTGCAAAGGAGGCTTGGGAAGCTGAGCAAATCCGGTTCGTTCATGCACAGCGTGACGGTGCCGGGGGTTCCGGAGGCATTGGTGGCTAGTGGATCGGCTCACGTTTGTTGGCCATCGCAGGGCGCCGCCCGGGGTTAGTCGCGTCATCCGGTTACACGTCCTTCTGAACTGACCGCCAACCAGTATGGATGCTCACCCTGCAAGAAGCCGTCCGCCATGACGGCTAATGGAGCAGCGTCAGGCCGATATTGACTAACTATTTAACTCGGCCGTCGCCAAACAATCGGTCTCGACATTCCAAGACATTTTCGAGAGTCGTCGGGCATCGGCGGCCTGCCCACTGCGGGAGGCCCAGATTGCAGGATTTGTCTTTTGGCCGCCTAGTCTCGATCGACGTGCAAGGTGCCGGCAATCGCCGCACCCCAATCAGTGCGATGGCGCATGAGCTTATTCGTGGAAAAGTCGACCGCCGCCGCGGCGGCTGCGACATTCCAGGGCGAAGTAAAAGAGCTTCAGGGAAGGGCTTCCGGTGAGACCCGGAAGGGAGAGGAAAATAGTCGGCAAGTCGCTGACGGCTCCCGCCGGGTCTGAACATGGAGACAGTTATGCACTTTAATCAAACCTACAATAAGGCGCCAAGCCATCTTGCGGTGCTCGATATCGAGACCTTGGCCCCGGCGCGGCCAGATGGCGGGTTCCCACCATGGCCGCTGCATCGACCGCTTGTCGCAAGCGTGCTGGTCGCAGATCAGGCTGAATATGGGCAGTGGCAATTCGCGATCGAAAGCGTCGAGTTTCGTGACGAAGGAGCGGCAATCGCTCGCATCGACGAACTGCTCAAGGGCCGACGGACAATCACGTTTAATGGAAAGGGATTCGACCTCAGCGTGCTTTCAATGGCCGCTTTCCGGGCCTCCGCTTACGAATGCCGAAACCTTACGGACGCGTGGGCATCACCCCGCTTTGGCGGCAGCCACATCGACGTTGCCGAGCTCATTACCAATTTCGGAGCGGCCCCGCGGGCCAGCCTCGAGATGCTCTGCGAAGCAGCACTGATCCCATCGAAGCAAAATGGTCATGGCGGTGATGTTGCCGAGATGCTGCGTGACCACGGCATCGAAGCTGTGAAGCGGTATTGCGAAGAAGACGTAGGCTCAACTCTTGTCTTGTTCGCGATGGTGCAGGCCCTCCGCGCCAATGACGCCGCATTTGCCGCGAGCTTGATCGGCGACTTCGCTAACTGGGTCGGCGATGCCGGTCTGGACCACCTGGACGAGTTCCAGAAGCTGTCCGGCAACGCCGTGCTGGAGCGCGTCCGACTGCTTCACCGCGTCGACGAAGGCATTCGCGCTCTCGATGATCGAGTAACTGATCGGCACTTCGAGGAGCAAGCGCGCAGCGCGCCAAAGTCCCGCCAAAGCACCGTCGGCTAAGCCGGCCTAACCAACCGTTACGAGCTTCCGTCACCGCTGCGAGCCCGCGGTCGTAGGCGCTCGCCCTCAGTAAAAGGAAGTATTTATGTCAAACTACCCAGCCAAGATGGCGGTCGTCGTTCCCGGCTTCGTCATCGTTGATGGAGATCAGCAAAAAGCCAATCCAACCAAGCTCGTTTACCTCAACGGTTTCGCCATTCTGAAAGTCGAGCGGAGGGGACGCGGCTTCAAATTCGAGGAGTTCCGCCAACTCGATGAGACCGGCACCCAAAGCGCTCGCCTGCTCAAGGACCTCGCGTTTCATCTGGATCCTGACACGACGTTGGCCGGTCATCGCCTTGACTTAATGGTTGATGCCTTGATCCGTGTGCCTTGCGGCGATCAGAATGAAGCTGGCTGCAAGCCTGCCTTGCTGCGTCTACAGGCGGCGCTGACCAACGAGGTCCAAGATGCGTATTGGTGGGATCGCGATCGCCACCGCTCGCTTGAGGTCTTAGCCAGCGAATACGCCCTGCCGGCCGAGTGGCACCGACCCAATCGGCAGTGCAATCCAAACAAGCTGGGGCAGGAACTCTCAGCCAAGGCGCAGTCGATTTGGCTCATAATCGCGCATGAGTGGCTGACCAAAACCGAGCTTTGCCGGGCAACCGCAGACTATGACCAATGGCGGACGGCGCACTCGATCGCCTGAGCCTCACCTTACCACCAACGACTTTCGACAAGGCCCGCCATCATGCGGGCCTTGTCGCATCTAGCGCCCGCAAGTGGCGCCGCATTAAGGAGAATATACGTGAACGACAAACATTTCAGTGAAGCTCAACCCCGCTGCTATATCGTGCTCGACGTCGAAAGCGCCGTAGCCGACGAGGCAGGACACCGGCGCTATCAGGCCATGGAACGATGGAGCGGCAACGACGACGAGAGCCGCCGTGGCTACAAGCGCGACGACGACCCTCTTAAGACCCCTCGCTGGCCTTTTCAGACGATTTTTGCGGTGTCCGTCATGGTGTTGTTTGAGCACTGTCAGGGCAACATCCACGTATCGCGCTTTGAGACTTTTGCGGCGCCCGATCTCGATGAGCGCGGGCTAATGGTTGCCTTATATCAAGTCCTTGGTGAGCTTCCGGAAGGTGCGGAAATTGTTTCTTGGGGCGGTGGCTGGCATGATTTTCCGCTGATCAAGATTGCGACCCTCCGCCATGGGCTGTCACTTCCGCCACGCTTTCGATGGATGGCGTGGAGCGGCGAAGGCAAAGCCAATCACATCGACTTATGCCGAGTGTTGACAGGTGGCTCCAAAATGAAACCGGTCCACATGAGCGAATATGCGGCCTCGCTTAACATCCCAGCAAAGATCACTGCGCCGCCGTTCGCGGTGGCAGGCCTGATCAAGGGTGGCGACTTCGAAAGTTGCCAGGAATGTGTTGAAGTTGATGTGATTACCACAGTGCTGATCCTAGCTCGCTGGCGCAAGCTGCTCGATCCGGGCGCCCGTAGCGAGGTGGTCGAAGACCGTATCCTCCGTCAGATTGAAGAACTGAAGGGCACTCGGCGGTATATCCCGGCATTGCGCGCGCACCGCGCCATGCTTCAACGGCAGATGATGTTGGCAGCAGCCAACGACGTCGATGCAATCAATAACGAGGGTTCGATTGCGGCCTAACCGCCAGGTTTTGCATGGAGGAATTGTGCAATCGCTGGTTGCCTCCACGACAGCAAAGCTCGAGCTAACGACACGTGGGGCCGGTTACGACCGGCCCCTTCAGCGGCTCGCTAGTGGTATTCAGCAGGTTTTACATCGTGGGAGTGACCACTCGTCGCAAGCCAGCGCGAGCGCCGTTCCGATCAACTCATTAAGGGGATGATGGCGCATGCAGCCATTGGCCGCTCAAGACTGTTCCACGGCCAAGGACGGGATCCTTCTGGCTGCATCGCCAGCACCGAGTAAAAGAGGGCAGTCGGTTGGCTGAGCCTAATTTTGCCGTCGACCCCATTGTTTGGTCCATTTCAAAAGAGCCACCATTTAATTTTCGGGTTCGCGCATGTTGCTAGGTTGTTCTCGTAGTGCCATTGACCTCGGGGGAGGCAGGCAGTGTCCTCGGGGCTTACGGACGGGGGGAGTAGGCGTGCCGAAAAACTTAGTGATCTTTTCGGATGGGACCGGCCAAGCGGGCGGTGTGCGGCCGGACCAGCGCCTAAGCAATATCTATAAGCTGTTCCGAGCCAGCCGAACTGGTCCAGACAGCTCTATCGACCCTGCGGCCCAAGTCGCCTTTTATGAAGCGGGCCTTGGAACTGACGACGACATTAAGGGAGCGCCGACGCGGTTCATTCGCTGGTTACGAAAGCTCATGGCCTCTGCGACTGGACGCGGCATCACGGACAACATCATCGAGTGCTATGCCAACATTCTGGATAACTACGATGAAGGCGACCATATTTTCATCTTCGGCTTTAGCCGGGGTGCCTACACGGCGCGCTGTGTTGCAAACTTACTTGAGCTGTGCGGTGTTCCGACAGTCGGTCGTGCCGGCCAGCCATTTCCTCGTCGCAAACCGGAGGCAGGTTCGATCGCCGAAGAGGCCGTAAAGACGGTTTACGAACACGGTGCAGGGCGGTCAGCGGCCAAGTTTGACGAAGAGCGCAAGGAGCTGGCCCGTCGCTTTCGTTCTAAATACGCTTCAGGCAACCTCGACGAGTCCAACGTCCATCCGCATTTTGTCGGGGTATTTGACACGGTGGCCTCGTTGGGCGCTCGAGGCATGGTGCGAGTAGCATTGAGCCTCGCTTTGGTTGGCGGGCTTCTCGTGCCCAGCATGGCCATCGCCGCAGTATCTAAAGCTGCCTTTGCGACATCTTTCTGGATGGCAACTGCAACGCTTATGATCGGCGCGCTGCTGATTTTCACCTACTCCAGCGTGCGTTCCACGCTCCACGTGATGCGCGACTTCCCAAAAAAGGGTGACCTCCGTTGGCACATCGCAAAGTGGCAGATGAAGAATTACGACCAACGGCGCCCGCAAGGGATCAGGTTCGCCCGGCATGCCCTCGCGATCGACGAGACTCGTGCTGACTTCCCGCGCGTGAAATGGGGGTGGAAGGGCGTCATCGATGAACGGAAGGAAGGCGAGCCGGAGCGTTTTATTCAATTGTGGTTTGCAGGTAATCACTCTGACATTGGCGGTAGCTACGCGGAGGAGCAATCTCGTCTTTCGGACATCGCCCTTAATTGGATGGTCGGCGAGGCCATGTCTATACCGGACCCGCTGATCGTGGATCGCACTAAGCTAAATACTTTTCCGTCACCTGCTGGCATCCAGCATTGCGAAGTCGACGCTATGCGCGATGCAGTCGCGCGTTGGTTGCCCGGATGGCTCAAGCGGCGTTGGTCGCCGAGCTGGAAAGAGGCGCTTCGAACCGAGGCAGCGGGGGCCCCATTGCACCCCAGTGTTCAACAAAGGTTCGATCTCGCCGGGGTTTGGAAATGTGGCCATTTCGCCCGTTACCAACCCGAGAACCTCCGCGCTGATCCGCGCTTTGATCAATATTATGGGTAGTCAGCGTCATTGACGCTAGCAGACTATTATTGAAGCCTTCTTCCATCCCAGGCAGCCGAGCGGCAGCTACGGTTTCGCTGGCCTCATAGCCGCTTGGTCAGGTTGTAAACTGCCCATCTTCCGGCGCCGCCACCTCGATCGCGCCTCGTGCCACACTCACTGTCACAGGCGTGCGCGCGGCAATTTCCCCGTCTATGGAGATGTCGAGCTCCGGTCGGGTTATCAGGCGCATTCGCCGCCCTCGAAATTCGCACGTGGTTCCATGCCGCGATCGGAGGCGGAGCACGGTTGCGAACCAGCTCCATGCCAATCCCCACACGCTTGTTCCTGTCACCGCCTGAATGACGATCTCGCCGCTGTCGATCTCGTGATTCTCTAGGATTTCTACTCCGCCGTGATGTGTTCCGTTCGCGATCCGCGCTTCCGTCGCCCACACTTTGTCACGGTGGCCGTCCTCATGTTCGATGACCATGCGAAAAGGGCGAAACTCGAATGCGCAGCGTATTGCCCAGAGGAGGTAACCGACCATGCCAAGGTAGCGCTTCAGATTATGCGGCACGGTTTTTGCGATCATTGGCGACAGGCCAATTGCTGCGGCATTCACAAAGAAGTCTCCGTCGATACAGCCGAGGTCGATACGCTTTCGTGTTCCTGACGCAATAACTGCAATGGCACCGTCAATGTCCTTCGGAATGCCTAGCGTCCCAGCAAAGCTATTCGCGGTGCCCAGCGGCACAAACGCGAACACCGTATCCTTTCCCATAAAAAGATCGACGTTGGTCGACAGCGACCCGTCCCCTCCACCAAGGATGACCATTGGCGCCTTGGCGATGGCATCCTGAACCGTTCGCTCCATTTGCTCGGGCTGGTCGATCGCGTGCGCCTCGAGCAGCTCAACGCCGGCGTCGATGAGTTTGGTTCGAACTTCCTCGAACGCGTCAGCACCGCGACGGCTCATTGCGTTGACAACTAGGATCGCTTGCTTGGGAAGCGGCCTCACTTTGAGTTTCGTTGCCAACATTTAGACCCCGGGCTCATTACGTCTTTGGTCGGATTGTGGCGAAAAGGGCCAGGACAGCAGACATGCTAAAGCGATGAGCGGAACTAGTATTAAACCAGCGAATCCAAAAAGGTATATCCAAATTTGATACTTTTTGTTTTTGGACGTGGTCAAGTCGTCAAGCAAAGCGAGACTTGTGCGGTGATTTCGTCCCCGGAACTCATATTCTTGTGCCATGACAGCCATCCCCCACCCTAAGGTGTTTGAAAAACTCAATTACTAATCAGTCGAGATTATCGACAGCAATAAAAAGTCAGCTAAGCCGAATAAGTTTAACATAAGCTCGTAGGATTTGTTTTGAGCATTATTAACTTTGACCACGCGATAGCGCTGGAAGACAGGTGTTATACAGCGCGACAGAATAAACCTTCGTGAACAGCGTTCTCATTGTTTGGTCCCACGAGAACTTTGTCTCAACGTGGTTGCGCCCAAGATGACCCATTGCGCGGGAGCCATGTGCCCACACTTCAAGAATATTCGCTGCCATCTCGCGCGCGTCGTCCACTGCGCCAAGCCGCCCCGTAGCAGGTGAAATTCTGTCGATCATAGCGCCGGCTTTCACACCAACGATTGGCAGGCCTGACGCTTGGGCTTCGATTACCGAGATTCCAAATGTTTCATCGGCCATTGCCGATACATAGATGTCTGAACTGGCAAGCCAGCGCGCGACCTCGCGCCGATCACGCAGAAACCCAGGTGCAATTACACCATGGGCAAGGAGGCTTTGTCTTAACGGCCCCTCGCCGAGCATCACGAGTTTTGCTCCCACTTCGGGGGGAAGTAGCCGGAATGCTTCGAGCACGATTTGGGCCCGTTTTTCGTGATCAAGCCGGCCTGCATAAATGAGGACGGGCTGCTTCTCACTCACGCCGATTGATGCTCGCAGATCATGGTCGCGGCGATCGGGCGTGAAAACCGACAGATCGATGCCCAATGGAACGACTGGGACGTTAGCCAGGCCCGCAGCCTCAAGCTTATCCGCGCCTCCGTGCTTCGACAGCGCAAACACCGCATCGAACTTTCCATAAAGCGTTCGGCAGTAATGCATTGCTATGCCCCGGCCCCATTCCCCGATGCCGGCCGAGAGGAAGCGAGTGAGCGGACGTTCTACGTAGACGGTGGGAAGGTCGGTCATATATGCAGCGACCAGGGCGCAATCGAGATACTTCTCACGGTGCGCGATTGCCGCCCAAGGCAAGTTATAGGCATCTTGGCACTCGATGAGCGTTGGCCGATACAGTTCAAGAATTCGACGGACCGCCCGGTTTCGCAGCAGCAATCGATAATGCGGGCTTCCAGGAACTCGCGGCGACTTGACGAAAACGGTTATACAACGGTCTTCGGTGATGGTTTCGTCCTTGGGTCCGGGGATGATCAGCAGATGTCGGTGCTGAGTATTTTCCAAGATGTGTTGGCGCTTGCGCATGAGATAAGTGCGCACGCCGCCGCCGACCTCGGACCAACTCTGCGTAAGATCGCAAATCATTTTTGAGCTGTCATGCACGGGTGCCTGCACATCAAAGTGGCTGGTTTGAGGGACCGTCGCAGCGCCAGTTAGTGTCATGTCGACGACCCGAACTTTGCGGCTTCTTGAGGCCTAATCGAGGCCTGGGTCGTCCTTCGCTCGCGCCAACGCAAGGCGATTTCGGTCAGGACGGGAAGGACAAACAGGGTTAGGATAGTCGCCGTCATCAGGCCACCGATGACCACGACGGCAAGTGGCTTCTGCACCTCCGCCCCGGTTCCGTGAGCAATAGCCATGGGCACGAAGCCAAGCGATGGCACGACTGCTGTCATGACGACCGAACGAAAGCGTTCTATGGCGCCGTTCGACACGGCTTCGCCAATTTCATTACCCATCGCAAGCCGCGACTGGATGCTGGTCATCATGACAAGCCCGTTTAGGATCGCAACGCCGGACAGGGCGATGAAACCTACAGCAGCCGATATTGAAAATAGCTGGCTGGTCAGCAGCAGAGCAAAAACGCCACCCGCAAGCGCCAGTGGGACCGTGGCAAAGATGACGGCCGACAGGAGTATATCTCCGAGCGCCATGAATAGCAGCAAGAGGATGACCGCAGCGCAAATTGGCACGACGATGGCAATCCGGGCTTGAGCTGCTTTTAAGTTTTCCGACTGGCCGCCCCACTCGAGAAACACGCCCGGCGGAAGTCGCAGCTGCTCATTGACCTTTGCTTTGGCAGTCGACGTGTAGGAGCCCGCGTCCGTGCCCCGAACGTTCGACTGGACGACGACACGCCGCTTCCCATTTTCGCGACTGATCTGATTGAGTCCATCCACGTTGGCAAAGTGCACTAGGGTGCGCAGCGGGACGGATTGGCGAATGCCTTGTCCTCGATCTGGCAACGTGATTGGCAAAGCCCCAATTGCATCGAGGTTATTGCGGAGAGGATCGCTCAACCGAACGACAATAGAAAAGCGGCGATCGCCCTCAAATACTTGTCCGGCTTCCTTTCCGCCAAGCGCCGTTGACACCGCCGACGTAACTTCGTCGATCGTTAGGCCTGCCGCCGAGATTGCAGCGCGATCAAACTGCAAATCGAGAGTTGGGAAGCCACCAGTTTGCTCCACGCGAACGTCTGCCGCCCCTGGGATAGAGCGAAGGATGGTAGCGATCTGATCGCCGATCCGGGTCATCTGCTCTAGGTCTTCGCCGTAGACCTTGATGGCAACGTCGCCGCGGACACCGGCAATGAGTTCATTGAAGCGTTGCTGTATAGGTTGGCTAAAGCTGTAACTACTGCCAACGAGCTTGGAGAGCTTGCGGTCGATCTTTTCAATGAGTTCAGCTTTTGACATCGATGGATCAGGCCATTTGTCATGCGGTTTTAGCATGACGAGGGCGTCTGAGGAACTTGGGGGCATGGGGTCCGAGGCGACCTCGGCGGTTCCGTTCTTCGAGACTACGCGCTCGACCTCTGGAAAAGTGAGCAGCTCACGTTCCAGCTGAAGTTCAAGCTGCACTGAGGTATTCAGGGAGGTTGAAGGAATCCTGACGATTTCAAGCGAGAAGTCTTTCTCGTCGAGTTGAGGCATGAATTCACGCCCGACACCGCCGAAAATGAGAAAGGCGGCTACGAAAACACCAACAGCTGTGCCGATAGCGACGAGTGGTTTGTTTCTCGCCCACGCCAAGCCCCGGATATAATGCGCTTTCGTAAAAGCGATGACCCGGACTTCCTTCTCCTCGACCTTGCCGGTAATCAGCAGAGCAAGCATCGCGGGGACGAAGGTCAAGGATAGGACAAACGCTCCGGCGAGTGCCAACATTACGGTGATCGCCATTGGCGAAAAGGTTTTGCCCTCCACGCCCTGGAAAGTCAGCAGCGGAATGAACACGATGAAGATGATCGCCTGGCCAAAAAGTGTAGGTCTGACCATCTCTTTGACGGCATCCGTAACCTCTTGAAGCCGTTCAGCTAGCGAAAGCAGGCGGCCCGTTTCATGTTGGCGTTCGGACATTCGTCGAAGAAAATTCTCGACAATGATGACGGCCCCATCGACAATCAAGCCGAAGTCGAGCGCCCCTAGGCTCATCAGATTTCCCGACACTCCCAGCCTCGTCATGCCGATGGCCATCAGCAGAAATGACAAAGGAATCACGAGCGCTGTTATCAGCGCCGCTCGGATATTACCGAGCAGAAGGAACAACGCGACGATTACGAGCAACGCGCCTTCAATGAGGTTCTTTTGCACTGTGGCAATGGTCGCGTCGACGAGCTTAGCCCGATTGTAAACAACCTCTAGCGCGATGCCCGCGGGTAGTGATTTACTGACGTCTTCCAGCTTCGCAGCCACAGCGGCCGAAACCGTCCGGCTGTTTTCTCCAACAAGCATCAGCGCTGTTCCAATGACGGCCTCGTCACCGTTTTCGCTTCCGGCGCCCGTCCGTAACTCGCCGCCGATTTTAACGCTTGCTACGTCCGCAACGGTGACCGGAACGCCCGCTTTGGTGGCGATCACCGATCGAGTAATCTCTTCGATCGTCCTGATACGAGCATCTGCCCGGATCAAAGATGCTTCGCCGCCGCGTTCAATAAAATTCGCGCCAACCGAGATGTTCGCCTTTTCAAGACTGGCGGCGAGATCTTCGAATGAAATGCCATATGCCGCGAGCCGGGCGGGATCTGGCTGCACCAAAAACTGCTTTTCGTATCCGCCAATCGAGTCAACGCCGGCGATACCGGGGACTGACTTGATTTGCGGTGCGACGATCCAGCTTTGCACCGTGCGCAGGTAAGCCGCTTGGGCAACCGGGTCGGCGAGGATCTCGCCTTCGGGCGTTCGATAGCTTCCATCGGCTTGCCAGCCGGAAACACCCGTGACCTTGCGTGGCTGCTTGTAGCGGATCGACCAGGTTAAAACCTCGCCTAGTCCGGTCGACACGGGACCCATGGCGGGTTGGACGCCGCTCGGAAGCTGATCACGCGCTTGTGCCAGGCGCTCCGCCACCTGCTGCCGAGCGAAATAAATATCGACACTGTCGGCAAAGACGGCCGTAATCTGGCTGAACCCGTTGCGAGAAATAGACCTGGTGCTCACTAGCCCCGGAATGCCTGCAAGCGCGGTTTCGACCGGAAATGTGACTCGCTTTTCCATATCCAGCGGGCCGAGCGCCGGATCGAGGCTATTGATGATGACTTGCTTGTTCGTAATGTCAGGAACGGCGTCGATCGGCAGAGCGCTAAGCTGGTATATGCCGAATGCCGCCGCGATGCTTACGAACAGCAGCACCAGGTATCGATGAGCGACCGAAAGGTCGACGAGCCGGGCGATCACCGTCGATTACTCATCGCTCGGCGTCTTCTGAAACTCCGCCTTCACTAGGAAAGCATTTTTACCGGCGATCGTTTCGCCGTCTCGCAGGCCCGACAAAATGGATACGCGACCACCACTCCGAATACCGATCGTTACAGGGCGAGCAACGAAGGCGCCTCTGGTGCGGACGAAGACAACGTTATGCCCAGCAACGGATTGGACCGCTTCTTCGGGCAACATCAACGACGACGGGCCGGTGGCGGCTGTTTTCAGCGCAACTTGGACGAACTGACCGGCTCTCAACAGGCTTGATCCACCGTGCGGGTCAATGACTACTGTCGCCGCTCGACTCTCAAGCGTTGCGGACGGTGTAACGGCCCGGACCCGTCCGGTGATTTCTGTTCCCCCGAAGAGCAAGCGAGCGCTATCTCCAGGCTTTACTCGGTAGGAATCACTGACTGGAAGGGCCGCCTCAACTCGAACGCCCACGCTGGTCGCGATCCGAAATAATTCCGTTTGGGCCGTCACGTATGTGCCAAGCACTGCAGGCGCTGCGGTGACGCTTCCGGAAATCGGAGAACGAACAGTAATAAATCTCCCGTTGGCATTGGCGGCAGCCTTGGCAGAGCTTGCCCGGCCTGCTTCCGCGCGTGCGGTCTCATATTCGGCAATCGCGGACTCATAGTCAGCTTTGGCAGTGACTTTTTCGAAATAAAGCTTTCGCTCACGCTCGAATCTCGCTTGCGCAAGCCGCAGTTTCGAACCGGCGACGATTTGGTCCGCAGAAATCGTTGCGGCCTCGCGGCTCTCTATCAGAGCAACGCCTTGCCCACGGGCAACTGGCTCCCCGAGCCCTTTTTCGATCTTGACGATGCGACCGTCCGCGCCAGCGCTCAAAACGGCGAGGCCGTTTGGTGAGGAGACGATCGTGCCCTGAACGAGTATCTCGGAGCCCTCGCTCTCGAGATGTGGAGTTACTAACCCAATCTGGGAAAGACGAATCTGGTTATCGCTGAGCGCAACCCGGTCCTTGGCTCTCTCCGGCGCCGAACTCGCGACTGCCTTAGCTGGCACAGACTGCGGAGGGGAATTCGGCGGGTCGTGAGACCAGACCACGGCGCCCAATGTCGCGACCGCAGCGATACCCAAAATCCACTGCCAGCGTGCGTTTCCGTTGCTCATCGTGCTGTCACCTTTGCAAGGGTCGCGGCGGCCTGTGCTCGCGCCAGCTTGGCATCAAGGAGCGACGACTCCACTTGATTGAGGGCGGATTGGGCATCCAGCAGCTCAAGGAGTGAAAACTTACCGGCTCGATACCCAATCTCCGCCAGTCGCACTGCTTCTCGGGCTTCACGCAAGCCGGAGAGTTCGAGGGCTACGACCCGTGCGTTCGCAGCGGTGAGGCCAATTCGAGCGTCTCGCACTAAGCGAGTGTCCTCCCGTTGGGCCTGCGTCAGTCGTGCCTCGGCCAATTCGGCCTCAATGCGTGCTGCCTGCACCGCATTCCGGTTATTATTAGCCAACGGGATCGGCACCGAGATTCCGGCAACTAAAGCTAGATCCCTACTGCTCTCGATGCGCCTAATGCCGAAATCGCCGGTGACGTCTGGGATCGCGCCGGCCTGCTCCAGGCGCAATCGAGCGCGCGCTGCATCGCGCTCGGCCAGTGCCAGCTGAATCGGGAAGGAGGGTGTTACGGTCAAACGGCTTGGGGTCATTGCTTGCGAGTTGAGCATTTCTTGGGGAGCAAGCTCGTATGGACCCTCAGCTTCAACTTGGGTTTCACCTTGCCCGAGGACAGAGGCGAGCGCGCTGCCGGCTTGCAAGAGCGTAGCCTCCGCTGCTCGGCGCGCAGCCTCGACTTCGGCCGCAGCGGCCTGGGCGCGCAAGGCTCGTAGCGGTGGTTCGCGTCCTGCCTCGACCAACAAGCGGACAATGCGTGCCAGGTCGCGAGCTCTTGCCTCTGAAGACATCGCGAGAGCCAATCGGTCACGCGCCACCGACAGTTCAGCGAAACGAGACGTCGCGCTTGAGGTTGCCTCGGTCTTCGCCTGAAGCAGCCTTATTTGGGCACCGCGAAGCTCGGCCTCGGCAACGTCACGGCGGGCCGTGCGCTTTCCGCCCAGCTCGAAGCGTTGACTTATTGACAGGGTGGTCTCGGATTGGCGAATGCCGCGATATTCCCCAGTGCCACCAAACCCTTCGACGGCAAGTCCCACCTCGGGGTTCAACCGAAGGCCAGCCAGGCGCGCTCTAGCTTGCGCGGCTGAGACCGCGCCGCGCGCCTGGACGACTGCCGGTCCTACGTCAGTAGCACGATGCACCGCCTCGGAAATAGTAATGGGGCTTGCGGACACAGGAGAGCTAACAAATGCACTGATGCACATTGTCGCCAACGCCCTGCGCACGGCGGAGATTCGGGAAGCCATGGTATACCCTGAGCAAACGGAACAGGCGGCCGCCGCTCATTGCGACGGCGCGAACTGTTAGCTCAGTGGTGGACGATCACCCGGACCGAGGTCCCTGTTCGTCAAGACTCTCGTCAACTTTGGATAGTCCGTCGTTGAAGGCCTGCTTGACTGCACCGAAGCTGGGCGCGGGAGGGCGGCAAGGTTGTATCCTGACAGCGTGAATTGCCCGGTCGATATGCCAACGAGTCCGCTTGGCTCACCCTGACGCGCTGCTATCGTTCTGTTATCAAGGGACTCAATACGCTGGGCTTGGCGGCCGCCATCGTCGCTCGCCTCGACATAGCATATATTCTGAGCAAGCGCTGGGGAAACAGCGCACAAGAACACCGAT
Organism: Sphingomonas sp. RB1R13; assembly: GCF_036663775.1. NCBI lineage: Bacteria > Pseudomonadati > Pseudomonadota > Alphaproteobacteria > Sphingomonadales > Sphingomonadaceae > Sphingomonas > Sphingomonas sp. RB1R13. The sequence goes on along the minus strand of NZ_JAXOJM010000001.1, from coordinate 235,105 downwards.
AGCGCCATCACCACGCGCAGCCAGAACTTTTTCAATGTCAGTCCGCGGCTGAGCAAAAGTAGACCCTTAAGCAATGCCAAGTCGATACAAGGGCGCGGTAGACAGTCCTTTCCTGTCGTGTCAAGCACGATCGCACGAACCTGCATAATCTCAAGGCCCCTACCTGTCTTATCGGACTATGGGATAAGCTGTTGGTTCTCCCGGACAAACTTGCTTGACGACTCACGACGCCCTCGGCGAAAGGGCCAACCGTCGCGTCCTAGGGCGCGGGACGCTTCCTACTTCATCCCCCTCGGAACGGTCCAATGTATCTTAGTCTAGTTAGATTTTTCTTGGCCGCGGCGCTCGTTTTGTCGAGCCCTGCTGGGGCCAAGCCGCTAGTTGACCCGCTAAGTTTTTTCGAAGGGCGCACGGAGAGTTCTGGCTCGATAAAGGTTTTACTGCAAGATCCATATCGTTCGCACAGTGTCGGACAAGGTCGCATCGGAGCGGATGGCAGCCTTTCACTTGTTCAGCAGGTTTATGAGCAGGGAAAGCCGCCAGCGGTTCGCAAGTGGCAAATTCGAAAAACGGCTAATGGGCATTATGTCGGCACAATGTCGGACGCTAGCGGTCCGGTTGTTATTGATCAGATCGGCGATCGGTTCAGGTTTCGCTTCAAATTGAAAAATAATCTGTCTGTGGAACAATGGGTTGGTCCATTGTCGGATGATGCGATCGCCCGCAATCTCATGACGGTTCGCAAATTTGGCTTTACCGTTGCAACCGGTGACGGGATAATCCGGAAAATCGCTCCCGGGTGAATGCCCAACTTGTTTACGCGATGGAGGCACGGTCGATGCATCGTTTTTTGACCTATCTCTTCATTGCGATGTTGGCGGCGAGTCCCGCCATATTCATGCGGCTGCATGGCACAAGCGCGGGACCTCTGGTCCAAGCAGGGGTTTTTGGAGGCGCCATTCTCGCGGCGGGTTTTATGTTATCGTGGGGGGCGGAGGCAGCTGAAAGCCGGGTGTCCCAAGGCCTGATGCTTGCTGGACTCGCGCTGGTCACCGTCCTGCCGGAATATGCGATCGATATCTATTACGCGTTCCGTGCTGGCCAGGCGCCGGACAGCAATTACGTCCATTATGCTGCTGCGAACATGACCGGAGCTAACCGCCTATTGGTAGGCGCCGCTTGGCCGATGGTGGTTTTTCTCCATTGGCGCCGGACACGAGAGCGGGCGATCGAGTTGAAGCCTTCGAACCTCGTCGAACTGTTCTTTCTGCTCCTTGCCAGCCTCTACGCATTCGTGATTTTGATCAAAGATCGGATCGACCTCGTCGATTTCGCGATTTTGCTAGCAATTTTTGGGGCGTATATTTGGTGTGTTTCCCGGTCTTTGCGCGGCGGCGAAACTCACGTGGACGAAGATGAGGATGACGACGATGACGCCGAGCCGGGGCCGGCGGCAGTCCTCGAAACGCTTACGCCGCGTGCCCAATGGGCTTGGACCGCAGGCCTGACGCTAGTTGCCGGAGCGATCATCCTCCTGTCAGCGGAGCCGTTCGCTAACGCAATGATCGGCTCCGGTCGGGCACTCGGCGTTGACGAATTTCTGTTGATCCAGTGGATAGCGCCTTTGACGGGTGAATCGCCTGAGATTTTGTTGGCCGTATTGTTTGTTTATGCGGCGCGCCCCGGGTCTGCGCTCATTGCGCTTGTCAGTGACAAGATCAACCAATGGACGCTGCTGGTTGGCGCCTTGCCCGTTGCTATGAGTATCGGCGCGGGGAGTCTCATCGCCCTCCCGCTGAGCGAGCGGCAACATGAGGAGTTCTTTCTCACCGCGGCGCAATCACTATTTGGCATTTCATTGCTGCTTGGCCTTCGTCTTCGGTTAGTCGGAGCCTTCGCGCTAGCGGTGCTTTTCGGCGGACAGCTCGTTTTGGCCTTTTCGCTCCAGCACAATCCCGCGGCGGAAATTGCCGCTTTGACTGGTCTAGGATGGGTTTACCTCGTGCTCGCCGCGATCGTCGTGGCGGCGCAGTGGCGCGCCATCGCCGCCATGTTTAAAGCACCTTCGCGGGTAGCGGATTAACGCCGATCGGCCGAGCTTCAGTCTACCTGAATGACGCCCTTCATTTCGAAGGCGGAATGCATCATGTGAGAGCACCTCAACCGATACGAGCCTTTGGCAGGGGCCAAGCTGATATCCACCGTGCTGCGTCTAGCAACCTCGACCGTCCCGTTGCGCACCATGCTGACGGCTGATGACAACAGCCGTGCGGTCTTAAAAAATTCGGGTGCACTAAAACTGTGAGCACTGCCGGCCGAGTTTTGGAGTCGGAGCGTAATCGGCACTCCGGCCCTAAGACGGATATTCGGCGGGCTAAATCTAAAGTTTGAAAGGTCCACCGCCACAACCGTCGGCAAGCTCGTTTGCGATCGCGCAGGGGGCGGGAGGAAGGCTGCTATGAAGAGTAAAGCAATGCTTAGTCGGGCCATAAATCACCTCCGACTCCGGGTAGTAGCATGGTGGCAAAACTCGTCCAACCTAGGCTCAAATTCATACGACAAACGTCCGACAAAGGCGGCGGGTTGAACGGGTGGTCGCAATGCTTCACTCTTGGGTTTGCAATGGAGTGGCAGCGATGAATCAGCCTGCCGGCACTCAATCGCCAGACAGGATCTCGCGCTGGATACCCTTATGATCTCGGAACACGAGCGTCTTGCTGACACCGTTTTCGAATTCGAGGACTTCCGAACCCTTGGGTATGTCGGTCACGCCGTATTCGGCGTCATTCCCGAGCGGCGGGGCGTCCTTGTATTCCTCATGAGAGACCGTCCGCACTCGCATCTTGTTGCAGGTGTCCCAGGCCTTATAGATCAGGTTCCCCCCGTCCGCCCACTTCCCCTCGATGATACAGATCGCTTTGGGGCGGCCCTCCAGTGATCGGCGTCCGACTTTAAACACTTTTAATGCTGGCGGTTGGGCGGCCTCCAGTGCTGAGGTTGCAAACAGGCAAATCGCCAGCACGCCGAGCAGCAAGACGCTCTTCGGAACCGGAAAACCTAAACGGGACGTCGTCATAAGGTGCCTCCTGAGGGTCATACAGTCGTCTCCGATCCTCGCGCGCAGAAGTTGTCGCGCGATCAGTTTCGGTCGACCCAGTCGATTTTGTCGATGAGCCATGTTCCATCCATCAGGCGGAACGAAGTGGTCACGTTGCGCGCCTCGCCGGAGCTTGGCGATACGAAGTAAGTGCGGATCGAAAGCGAGTTGGACGTTGGCCGCTGAAGGCCGGCAACTCTGGCCACCTGCATGCAGTTGCGACGGTCATGGGTCATCAGAGAGCCGAGACCCATTGCCGTGTAGTGCAGGTCGTCATCGACGCTCGAGTAGGTCTCCGGCGTGATCCGGTCGCGGTTGAGGCTATGAAGAGCCTTGGCGCTGGTGGCACACCCCATGGTCATCAATAGGCGTTCGACGACCGGGCGCGCGGCTGCCAACGACCGTGCCGCAGCCGTTTTGGGTGCAACGGCCCTATCAAGCGCCGTCTTCATGCTTGCAACGTCGGCAGCCTTCGCCGGCACGCTTACGCTAGCAAAGTTAGTTTGCCCCGGTGCCATTGGTGTCAGGCCACCTACGACGCCCTTGATGGTGCGCAGAAATCCGTTGAGAGGGTCGGCGCTGGCCTGCGTCGCCGACAACCCGATGAAAACGGCTGTGATCAATTTTTTCATAATGCGATCCCTTGATTTAAGTTGGATAATGCTGGGGCAGCACAGCGATGATGCTTCGACGGTCGGCGACACATGCCTACCTCCACGATGACGGGATGGTAGGGTCACGTGCGCGGGACTTCGTCCTTGGCCCGTCGTCATGCTTCCAGCCTGCGGATGGACGCGCAAAGTTCCTCGACCACGCGCCGATCAGAACCTCCGGGCACGGTCACCGTGCTGACGGGCCCGTTCTTCTCCATCTGATACCGGATCTCGAGAACGTATTCGTCGACCGTGCTGGTCACCGAGGTCGAGCGGCCACCCATGGTGTAAGCCATGCCGAATGAGCCGCCCAAGCCCGCTATGCTAGTTCGGCCGCCGTGGTGCGTCTGCGTGATCTGCTGCGACTGCCGCTCGACCCGGACATCAGCGATCTGATGGGGTGCCAGCCGAAGCGGTTCGTATTGGTGGGCATGATCAAGCATGACGACCTCGCCTGATCGGGTAATCGCCATCGAGCCCGGAGCACCGATGGTCCAGCTGAAGGGACCGACGGCGACGTCCCCGCCCGCCTGCACCTGCGCGCGAAGCCTGGTGGCCGCCCGATTGTAGCGGATCCGCCGACTTGGCTCGAGGATCAATGCCCTCAAGCCCCGGCCGACCAGTTTGGCGATGAAGAAGGTGAAGACGGCACCGATGATCATGCCAAGAACATCGCGGTGAGGGTTCACCAAGGTCAGGAGCGCAAACACGCCCCACACAGCAAGCATGGTGGCCATAGGCAGGCTGCGTTCCAACCGCTCTTGGCTCGCCACGCAGCGGATTACGTCGTCGTTAGCGTGGGTGGCCAACGCCTGCCACATGTCGTGGTCCGTGGTCGCGACTTGAGTGTTCACGCAGTTACTCCCCGCATCGCCAGCTGATGGACAGCCGGCGGCATCTCCCCGTTGCGAGGCGATGCCGGCCTTGGAACCGGATGTTGGAAACCTGCAGTTAGACAGGCGCGAGCGCCTTTAGCCGGATAGCCTGGACATACGCGCCCGCCACCCGGTCGACCAAGGGTCGATACCAGCTCTAACTGTCGAGGTTTCCACGCCTCGGCCCACAATCCTGTGGGCACCGGCAAGTTAGGTCCATCACCAGCGAAAGAAAAGAAGTTTCGTGCCGCGCCCTCGCGTGCCGCAATCGCCTGCGTGACACGCCGCGAACAGAGGAAGGCTCAACGGGAAGGAGATGCGTGACTGATCCCACTGATGGGAAAAGTTACAAGGAGTAAGAGAATGACCAATGCAATTATGCAAATGGCGGCGATGTCCGCAGCCCTGCGCATGCTTCTGGCTGGCGATCCGCTGACGAAACCTGATGACTTGCTCATCTGCGCGAGCAACGAGTTAACCGAGCAACTCATCAAGGATATGGTGGCGAACGCAGCCAATGGGCGCACGACCTTCCTCACCTTGTTTTATATCGAGGACGACACGGCCCGACTGGATAAGGTCATGGTTGTGGACGGATCGACCGAGAAAAACCAGATCAACGTAGGCGGAGGTAAGCTGGTCGAGAAGGCTAACGGCAGCTTCGCAATCCTGTCGCTTAATCGCGATAAGCCTTATGAATACGCGTTCGGCCGTAATGGTCATCGCTTAGAGCGCCGGTCGGTTGCGGATGTCACCGACCGGGCGATGATGGAGTTGCGCGGCTTGCAGGCGCTCCTCGCGATGGCAGAAACAGCTGCCTGTGTAGCAGAAGCGCAGAGTGCGTCGGTCAGCCATTGCTAATCAAGGTGGGCGCCGTCAGGTGCCCACCACTACCGCAGGATCTAAGCCTCGTTGCTGTAGCCCGCAGCTTTCGGGATGCTTTCGCTGCGCGTCAAACTTCTGAAAGTGGTAGAGGGAGGTCTGGCCGGTTATGGCGCACACGAGCCCAAAGCGGACGCGGCCGACTCGTGTTGAGTGGCACTTGTCCCGTTGCAAGAACGGAGAATGCCGTGCCCCCATCGTCAAAGACGCGTCGGCTGACCTCGCGCCAGTTTCATCGCTGGCTGGGAATCGGCGCGGCGGTGCTGTTCCTGCTCGTGTCGGGCACTGGCGTTGCGCTCCAATATCAACAGATATTCGGGTCAGAGGAAGCGGCGAAGGAGGCCGCAGCGACCATCGTTTCCCCGCTGACGCTCGCCAAGCCCACCGGCCTTGACCCGGTCGCGCTTGACCGTGCGCGCACGACGCTTCTCGCGCGCTACGGCAACCGCCCGGTTGCGGGGGTAGACTGGCACATCAAGGCCCCGACCCCGGCTTTCGTGTTCCACCTCGACGGGGCTGACCCGCGCAAGGTGGCGGTCGGCGTGGCGAGCGGCGCGATCCTGTCCGACGAGCCCGACGGCGAGGATTGGCTGATCAAGCTTCATTCCGGTGAGATCATCGGGGACGGCGGCAAGTTCCTTGGCCTGCTATGGGGACTGGGGCTGGTCGCGATGACGCTGACCGGCGTGTGGATCTATATCAAGATGTATCGCGCGCGGCAGAAGGGTTCGGCATCGCAGCTGACCGGCTGGCGACGGTATTTCTGGTGAAATCCACCCTGACTGTCGTCCTCGCGGCGCTGATCGCTGCAACACCAGGGCACGCCCAGACCACCGGCACTGCGGGTGATGCCACTCCGCAGCCCAAGGTTCCTGCGCCGACGCGACAGGGTCTTTATTTCAAGCCCGATGCGGGGATCGTCTACCAGTCGGGCGACTTTCGCCTGACCGCATGGGGGTTTGCCGAACGGCTGATCGATCCTGACGGACCCGACACCTTCCGGCGCGTGCGACAGGGCGCGGAGATCGACTTGCCGCGCATCGGCGATCATCTGCGCATCGCCGGCGTCTATGAGATCGACCTGACCGACACGAATGCCTTTGGCATCAACCCCGGTCCTGCCGGCCCCCTGAACAGCCACGATTTCGAGAACCTCTTCGTCGCGGTGCAAGATGCCGAAGACCCGGCAAAGTTCCGGCTGCTGTTCGGCCACAACACCAGCATCCTGTCCCGCGACGACAATCTTTCATCGGGCAATCTGCCGACCATCAACCGCTCGCTCATCCTTGAGGAGCATGGCTCGACGAATACGTTCGGCGCTCAGCTTGGCCTGCAAGTGCAAAGGATGCTGTCGCCCAAGGTAACGCTGCTCGGCTCAATCGGCGACAACCGGGGCGGCCTCAACGCCCAACAGGTCAAATTCTCGTTCGGTCGCGCCGTCGCCGGCAAGATCGTGCTGACCCCGATCAGCGACGACAAGGGCGGGCGCAAGCTGACGGCGGGCCTTGCCATCGACCGCACGACCGGCATCCGCGACCGCAGCTTCAATCTGGACACTGCCGTCGCACTTGCGCCAATCGGCGGCGTGGCGGCGACCGGCACCAAGACGAGCGGCGAGGCCGATATAGCTTACACCTTCCCAATCGCTGGTCATCCGACGACGATCGAGGCCGAGGGCATTTATTCGCGCTTTTCGGAAAGTCGCAGTGACGTCTATGGTGGCTATGTCATGGGGCAGGTATCATTGTTCGACGCTCCGAGGACGGGAGACCTCGATCTGTTTGTGCGCTACGATGTCGTGAGCCTTGGGGCGGATCACCTTACGCGGCGTGCCACCCAGCAGGCATTTCGAACCGGTCTGAATTACAACCTGCCCTACGCCAACAAGCTTGCCAGTCTTCACGTCGAATATGGCCACAGCAGGGTCGCCGGACCGGACGCCATTGTCAGCGACCGCCGCAGCGTCGATGAGGTCCGCGTCGGAATCAGGCTAAGCTTGCAGCAGTATGTCCGGCACTGATCAGGGATCAATCAATGTGCGTTCGAACGCGAGCCTCTGCTTGAGAGCCCATGACGATAACATGAAACCTTTAGCGTAGCTAAGGCATCTGCGTCCGAGAAAAGGCCGAAAAGTCTCACAAGACTTCTCATAAGTCGTAGCCGACTAGCAGCTTCCAACGGTGTCACGAAGTTGGCGGCCAGCGGCCAGTTCTCACCTAATAACGAAAGCGGCAAAGCTGACGAGCAGCGTGAGAGCACCAGCCGATCAAATATTTCGAACCGACTGCCATGCAACAGCCTTGCGGAGCACGCGCGACAACTGCTCAATCGAGTAGGGCTTGTGCAGGAGTTCAAAACCATGTCGGCCGTTTTGAGCTAAGACATGGCTGTAGCCGCTCGTGAGAACGATTGGCAGGTCCGGGTATAGGCGACGCACCTCGTCGGCGAGCTGTATACCGCTCATTCCCGGCATGACGACATCAGAGAAGACAACGTTGAACCTTGCGGCGTCCGTCTGAAGTAACACTAAAGCGGCTCGTGCGTCGACGGCAAAAACACTGTCGTAGCCGAGGTCCCGGAGCGCCGCTGTCGCGAAGATGCCGACGTCCTCATTGTCTTCCACGACAAGGATGCATTCTCCATTGCCATAGATGCGGCCAGTTTCCTCATTTTGATAAGGTATAATCGTCTCGTCTGACGAAGCGCGCGGAAGGTAGAGTGTAAAGATCGTGCCTTCGCCCGGGGTGCTGGCCACCCGAATGTCTCCGCCCGATTGTTTCGCAAACCCGATCACTTGGCTCAATCCCAATCCCGTTCCCTGACCGACACCCTTGGTGGTAAAGAACGGTTCGAAGATACGGCCAAGCTGGTCTTGGGCAATACCCGAGCCACTGTCGCCGATGGTCACTGCAATAAACTCGCCGGGGACAGCGGGATGACCCCGAATTTCTGGAATTCCGGACACCGGTCCTGTCGAAATGGTCAATCGTCCTTCGCCGCTCATAGCGTCGCGCGCATTGATACCCATGTTCACGATGGCCGTGTCAAATTGGCTTTTATCAGCGACAATAAAGTAGGGTTCGCTTGGCAGCTGAAGTTCTAACTGGATGCGTGAGCCGGTCATGGTCCGGAGCATGGTCGCGATATCGCAAAGCGAGGCGCCAACGTCGAACAGGTCTGCGCTGAGCGTTTGCCGCCGAGCAAAAGCAAGCAATTGGCCCGTTAGCTTTGCCGCGCGGTCGGCCGTGTCCCCGATCGCCTTGATGTAGCGTTCGCGTTTCTCGTCGGAAAGATTGCCCCGGCGCAAAAGGTCGGCCGATCCGCGTATCACGGTCAGGAGATTGTTAAAATCATGGGCAACGCCGCCAGTCAGTTGGCCGATCGCCTCCAGTTTCTGGCTCTGGCGCAATGCCTCCTTCGCCGACTCCAGCTCTACCGCCCGATGCTTATCTGCGGTAATGTCGCGGCCCGTAGCATAGGTCATGTCCTCCGCTGGTGCTGCAGACCAAGAAATCCAGCGCACCGAGCCGTCCTTGTGTCGGTAGCGGTTGACGATAACGGGCAATCCTCCCGCTGCAGCCAACTCGTATGCGTGGATGGTGCCGGCATGATCTTCGGGTGTCACGAATTCGCTCACGTGATGACCAACTAATTCCTCTGCTGCGTAACCCAGCACGGTGCTCCAGGCTGGGTTTACCCGGCGAAATACACCCTCAAAGTCGATAACGAGCATTAGATCGGGCGAAGTTTCCCACATGCGGTCGCGCTCCGCCGTTCGGTCGGCGAGCTCGGCCTCTCGCTCCTTGTCTAATGTGATGTCACGCGCATTGCAGTAAATCTTGCCGTTATCGGGAACGGCAACCCAAGACAGCCAGCGCCAATTTCCGTCTTTGCAACGATAGCGGTTGTCGAAGCGCAGCACGGGTGCTGCGCGTTCGCTTACGTCCACCCAGGCCGCTTCCGATCTGGCCAGATCGTCAGGGTGGATAAAATCACGGAAGACCATGCGCGAGACTTCGTCTTGCGACCATCCGAGCGTTGCCTCCCAAGCCGGGTTCGATTGCTCGAATACTCCGTCCGCATTCAGGACGCCCATCAGGTCGGGACTAACCTGCCAGGTTTGACCTCGCGCCATCGCGCGTTCTGTGATTTTGCGTTCGAGGTCGGCTTTAGCGTCCTCACTCTCAAGAATTGCCCGACGCAATTCCAGCTGAGCCATGACCTGGCGGGCGAGTTGACGCAGAGCGCGCTGCTGAAATTCGTTGAGCGAGCGCGGCTTATAGTCGAGCACGCACAGCGTGCCGATCGGTAACCCGCTGGGCGACTTTAGTAACGCACCCGCATAAAAACGCAGGCCTTCCTCAGCAGTTACCAGCGGATTACACACAAAGCGCTCATCTTGGGTCGCGTCAGGAATCAGCAGGAAATCCTCCTCGAGGATTGCGGTGCCGCAGAACGACGTCTCCAGCGGCGTGCTATCGACGCCGAGCCCGACCTCGGCCTTGAACCACTGTCGGTTGGTTTCGATCAGGTTTATGACCGCGATGGGCGTCCCGCAGATTTCTGCGGCGAGGGCAACTAAGTCATCGAAACCGCCTTCGCGCGGCGTGTCCATCACCCGATATTGCGCGAGAGCCGCTAGCCGCCTCTTCTCGGTAAGTTCTGCGGGGTCATCGTTTGTCATGGCGGTAACGATTAATGACAGAAAACTATATGTCCATATCGCGTAGCGGCTTGGACTGTCGAGTTCAGATCTAACGACTAAAGCTCGTTTTCAATACCTTGAACACAATCGCGCGCTGTTTTTTCTCGGAGCGGTTCGATAGCGACCGATTCAGGCGAGGCACCCCGTGTGTGCATGAGTGCCTTGGGCTTGTGCGCGACGAAATTGACACGAAATTTCGAAGCTGGGTCGTTCGGACCAGCATTTAATGACTATGCAGGTCGTCCGCAGTCATTTTGCACCGACCCTTGTTGCGAGGGGTTCAAACACCCCGCTCGCTAAAATCGGAGGGCAACTGTCGCGCCAGCACTATGCGTGTCGCCCCACGGAACCCACTGCGTCCGGGCATCTCGTTTAGAACTGAGCAACAAGCCGGACGCCTCGCCAATCAAACCACCCGCAATCACGTCGCGCACATAATGTTTTCGAGCCTTGACCCTTGCAACGCCGACAAATGCGGCAAGCAAATGAGCCGGCACGCCGATTTGCCAGCCATAGCGTTTTTCCAGGGTAGCCGCTGCCGCAAAGCTCACCGACGTATGGCCAGAAGGAAAGCTCTGTCGATTGCTTCCGTCTGGACGGGTCTCATGGACCGTCACCTTCAGCAACCCGGTCAGGGCAAAAGCGGAGCCCATTCCCAGCGCAGCCTGCTTGTCACCTTTCCAGTCGCCTTGCAGGGCGGGATAACCCAGCGCCGCAAGGACGATAGCATCACGACCAATACTGCTCGCCTGATCCCAGCCATGGGCTCCGGCGAGCGCGGGCGTGGGGGAAGTCACCATCAACAATGACCAGGCACCGACGGAAAGTCGCTTCGTTCGAGATACTCTCGGCATGATACCCCCCCAACGCCGACTCGATCATCTGCGGCGCGGCTGTCTGAGGGATCGCGGCAGTTCCGGCAATAGCCGCTCGTCCTCGCATCGGCGGTATCCGCACTCTTCAAGTGATTCGATAATTGTAAGCAGACCCAATGGCCCCAACTGGCTCGGCAGCCGACAGTCTCTCCTATTTGCTATTCCATAGTCGGGAGCGGCGGTAGCGGGCGAACTCCGACTGTCCGATTTCGGGCAATGAGAGGTGAGAACCCTCCGTTGCTGGTTCCGCCCTCTCCCACCTACGACTCGTCCGTTTTGTGCGGTGGACACCGGAAACATTTCCAGAGACCAATTAAGCTTTCGGGCTGCCTGCCCGTAATTGCCAGCCTAAGCCACGCTGCGCAACCGCTCCGGATAGCGGCGTAAGAGATCCGCTACCACTAAGTCCCAGTCGATCGTGGACCACGCGGTCTTGACTGGATGCCAATTGACCATGTCAAACTGTATCTTCGAGACATTGGACGCAAGAACCGGCAAATAGGCCTCACCATATTTTTCACTTTCGTCGCGCGGAGAGTGACCGCTCAGTTGACGCAAAGTTCGTTCTTTCATGTCGGTGTTTTCGGCTGCGGCGATCCAGGTATGCCGAAAAGAGTAGTAGCAAACCTTTCTCCGCGTTGTGATCACATCGATGCAGCGATTTAGGAGGCGCGAAGCTTCATGAGTGGAGGGACATCCGGACTGCCAAAGATCCGGGAACAGGCGACAGGCGCCAGCGCGGCGAAGGGCGTCGACGAAATTTCCGAACCCAAGTTCGACGAGGATCGGGTGTATGACAAGAAAGCGCTCGCTATCATCGGTCTTAATCGATTTACGATCGACAGGCGGTTGGTCTCCATTCGTTTCTAACCCTTCTGCAGTTTCGGCGGTGACGCGAACTGCGATGACCCGGCCTGTGGTGACGATGTCAACAAGTTCGGCTTGGCCGACTTCTTTAAGTCGTGGTCCGGAGGTCAGGCCGATAAGCATCAGCCATGCCAGCGTAACGTCGCTCACAGCTCGCCCATACTGCCAGCTGCCCGGCTTAAGCAGCGGCAATTTGAATATTGCGGTGATCTCGTCAGGAAGGAATTGGGCTCTCTTCCCTCCCTTATGTTTGGGGCCGGTTTTTATTCGACTGCCCACGTTAAGGGGTAAAATACCTTCCCCGCATCCAAAAGAAAGAAGAGCCTTAAGGAGGGTAATTTTTTTCCCGACCGTTGTGCAACTAATGCGTGGACCGGGAAGTCGTTCTCGCTCACCGAGAGCAAGTGTTCGACTCTTAGTGGGCATCGATCGCGGTTGTTTAAGAAGTCGTGCTTTGAAATCCCGAATGTCGTTTGCGGTTATATCCGCGGCTGCGATGTTCCCGTAGACCCCTACGAAATCCCTTATCGTGCCTGTCACTTCATCGAAACTCGACTTCGCCGGCTTCTGCTTCTCAGCCCATACCTTCTTCAGTTCTGGAAGCGTAATTGTCAGGTCCGGCTCAGGTATGTCTGGAGTATGCAACCGTAATACGGCGATTGCGCTGTTTTCAGGTGGCAAAATAGGTGCCATGATCTTAGCAAGATTATCTGTGACGTAGCGAACAAATGACTCTTGGGTCGACGAAGGCATTGGTCCTAAGTCGCTATGACACACTACATCACGAACCAACACGTCGACGAATTTTGAACGATGATCCTGCCGCCAACTTGCCAAACGCTCCTCAACCTGCAGACCTGAAGGTAGCTTCACGATTAAAAAAGCTTGGAGGAGCGAAAGCTCCAGCTCTTCCAGCGCCCCGAACCACTCAGAAACGAGTCGTTCGAAGAAAGCGGGCTGACTAGCCATGTCGATCGACCAGCCGTTCATGCAGTGTCGCCGCTGATCAAAGTCAGCGTCCATCTGGCTATTCAAACTTGGAAAGCGGCGCGCTGCCTCGACCGGATCACGCGTTCCCAAACTCTTCTGGACGAATTCGCCTTTAAATAATGGACGCAGGTCCTTGGGAACCCGCCGGCGGGCAAAATAGCGACCTTTCGAGTCTCGAAAGGGTGTTGGCAGACGTCCATTCTTAGCCATATGTGTAACCTACATGTGTAGGCTTAACACTTGTTTAAAGCCAGAAAACGCCTATTTTCGCCAATTAGAATCAATTTGGTGACCCCTACGGGAATCGAACCCGTGCTTCAGCCGTGAAAGGGCCGCGTCCTAACCGCTAGACGAAGGGGCCGTGAGGCGTGGCGGGCGATTAGGCGAGGCAGGACGAGGGGTCAAGGCGGCGCGCGGAGTCTTTGTCGTTCTTCATGCCGGCGCCGCGTCGTCGACATGCATTTCGGCCGCGTTGCCACCGTTCCACTGGTCGCGCTTGATCGATCCGGCGAGCCACCAGCGGCGGTCGGGGGTCGAGGCAAGGAGCGCCTGGCCGAGCGGGGTGTCGGCTGCGCGAAAGGCGATCCACTTGAAGCTTTTCCCGTCATCTCCCGCCGCGATCCCGCGGACATGGCCATTGCCGACAATGGCGACCCGCATCAGCCGGGCGGGACCGGCGGCGACGCGCGGCGAGGGCCAGCCGGCGCCGTAGGGACCGCCGGCCTCAAGCTGGTCGCACAATGTCCCGGCGACCCCGCCGGGCGCAAGCAGCGCATCGAGCAGCAGCGCGCGCGTGCCGCTGGCGGCGGCGACATCGGCGGCGAGGCGATCGTGGAGAAAGGCACGCAGCGGCTCGATCCCGCCCGGCGCCATGGTCAGCCCGGCGGCCATGGCGTGACCGCCACCGGCGACGAGCAGTCCGCTGTCCTTCGCGGCAAGGATCGCGGCGCCCAAGTCTACCCCCGAGATCGACCGGCCCGATCCCTTGCCGACACCATCCGCGTCGAGCGCGATGACCAGCGCGGGGCGGTTGAATTTTTCCTTGAGGCGGCTGGCGACGATGCCGATCACACCGGGATGCCAGCCCACCCCGGCGACGATGATGAGCGGGGCCTCGGACTGGCTCCCGGCGGCAGTCGTCGCCTCGTCGATCACACTGAGCTCGATCGCGCGGCGTTCCTCGTTGAGCCGGTCCAACTCGGCGGCGATGAATTCGGCTTCGGCCGGGTCGGTGGTGGTGAGCAGGCGAACCCCGAGGTCGGACTTGCCGACGCGGCCGCCGGCATTGATCCGGGGCCCAAGCGCAAAGCCCAGATCGCGGCTGCTTGGCGCGCCCGTCAGCCGGGCGGCATCGGCCAGGGCGGCGAGACCGATGTTGGCGCGCCCCGCCATGACCTTGAGCCCCTGGGTGACGAAGGCGCGGTTGAGCGTCGTGAGCCGGGCGACGTCAGCCACCGTGCCGAGCGCGACGAGATCGAGCAGGTCGATGATCCTGGGCTCGGGCGTATCGGCAAAGCGGCCGCGACGGCGAAGTTCGCGGATCAGCGCAGTACCAAGCAGGAAGGCCATGCCGACCGCGGCGACATGGCCGTGGGCCGCCCCCGTCTCGCTCTCGTCGAGGCGGTTGGGATTGATCATGCTGTGCGCCCGGGGGAGGGCGGTGGCGCACTGGTGGTGATCGCACACGATGACGTCGAGCCCGGCGGTCGCAGCCTCGGCGAGCGCTTCGAACGCCTGCGCGCCGCAATCGACCGTGATGGCGAGGCTCGCGCCGCGTCCCTGCAGGTCGACCAGCGCCTTGCCGCTAGGTCCATAGCCTTCCATCAGCCGGTCGGGGATGTAGACGATCGGGTCATTGCCAAGGCGGCGAAGCAAGAGTGTGAGCAGCGCCGCCGAGGTTGCGCCGTCGACGTCATAGTCGCCAAAGATAGCGATCGTCTCGCCCGCTTCGACCGCATCGGCGATCCGGGCCGCGCCGCAGTCCATGTCGGCGAAGTGCGATGGATCGGGCAGGAAATCGCGGATCCTGGGCTCGCGGTGGCGGGCAAGATCGTCGTTGGCGATGCCGCGGGCTAGCAACAGCTGGTCGACGAGATCGAGGCCAAGATCGTCCCCGCCGTTCCGGCGCCAGCGCCATGGCTGGGACAGGAGTGACGAGGTCACTCCGCAAACATGGGTGTCGCGGCTCATCGGCCGATCCTAGCGCAGCGGGGAAGGGGTGTCGCCTGCTCGTGTCCATCGGCAGCGATGGTGGAGAGGGCTGGATTCGAACCAGCGTACGGGAAACCCGGGCAGATTTACAGTCTGCTGCCTTTAACCACTCGGCCACCTCTCCATGAGGCGTGGCGTCCCAATAAGGGGTGACGCCGGGGTGTCAACGGCGGGGAGGTCTAAGACGGGTTGAATGCCGTGAAAGGCATCACACGCGCTGAACTAACGGAAGAATGACCACTCGCGTGCCAGTCGCCCTCGCGGCGTTGCCGCTCGGCGCTCCAGAACAAGACCATGCCCCGCATGGCCTTGTTCTGGAGCGGGTGAAGGGAATCGAACCCTCGTCGTAAGCTTGGAAGGCTTCTGCTCTACCATTGAGCTACACCCGCAACCTGTTAGAAAGGTTGGGTTTTCTTAGTCTAGAAGAACGCGGTTTACAGTTCGGTTTACAGCGGTCGCTGCAATCCGCTCACCGATTGCCACGACAACACGAGCTTGGTCAACATAAACGCGTCGAATATGGGAGACGCGTTCGGGAGCCCAACCCATGATCTCGGCGACTTCGTGATCCGTCGTTCCGGCGAGAATTAGGTCAGTGGCAAAGGTTCCTCGGACATCGTGGAGATGTTTCTTGCGGACGACCCCCGTCTCGCTGTCAACATGGACAATGTTCGCGTCATCGCGAATTCGATTGAAAGAGCCGCCAAAGCCGTCCTCAGTCCAAGGTAGGCCACGGCTATTCACAAGGAGCGTCCGAACTCCGGGCTCCCGTTGTCGGGTCGCTAGTTCCGACAGAAGCAGGTCAAGTTGAGGGAGGCGCGGCATCGTGGCCATCCGCCGTTTTCCACGACTGGCCTTGAGCGCCTTCTTGCTGATTGTGTGCTGGTAGACATTCGCGTCGCTCATGGAAACGAGGTCGGCTCGTCGAAACCCGGTCATTTTGGCCAGCATCAAGCCATCTATGATATGCGGCCTTTCAAGCATGATTGCATGCCAGCAGAACCGGTCAATGTCCTCTTCAGTCCAGATTATCTCAGCGCGGTTTCCACCCCGATAGAGGGTCGGAATCCCTGCCGCCGCATTTTGCGAGACTAGTCCTCTCAACTTTCCGAATTTAAGAAGCTCCCGGAGAACCATTACCCCCAAATCGGCGGCGCGTGGCGTCGATGAACGGGTATCACGCCAGTCCATGACCTTCGATTGCATGCGGTAGTCATTCCACAGCGACAGTGGGGTCGTTCCCCACCGGTCTTCGATGATCCGCAACTGGCTTCCCCAAGTCTTCTGCGTGCCGGGAGCTAGAGCCGCCCATTCCGGACTGGAGCCGCGTTCAGGATCGTAAGATCGCCAGCGCCGGATAAGGGAGACGAGCAAGCGAGGGTCAGGCTGTGTCTGCTGGACAAGATGCTTGCTCAGCGTCGCGACATCGTTGGCGTCCAAGCTCGGCCTGCAACCGCCGACCTGCGATTTGATGCACGGGCCTCCTCGCCAAGCATAGACATACCACCGCACGGGCTTGCCCGGCCATTTCTTTTTAACATAGTGCACGCCTCGGATCGTCACAGCCGGGACTCCCACCGCTCGAACTCGTCCGCCGGACCGAGGCCATCTGACGACGACACGCGGATCGATCCCTCCGGGGTTACCTCGATGTTTCGAATTTCAACTCCGGCCCTCTGAGCCGCGCGAAGGACTCTTTCGATTTGGGTGGAAGGTGGATAACCGAGCCTCTTCCGTATCACCGGGCCAGTTTGAACGGAAACCGGCTCGACGGCGATCTTGTGCTCACGACAGGATTTTTGGCCGAGCACTTTCCTCCCATCAAACTCTGACCAATCCAGCGCATGTCCTGCACTGGAATGGCGCCGCATGCGTAGCAGCGCATCGGTGCGCCAAAGTTCAGGCGCGAGGCGTTCGAACGATTGCTGGATATATTTCTTCTCAAGCTCGATGCCGACGAAG
The DNA here is from genome assembly GCF_036663775.1 of Sphingomonas sp. RB1R13. Classification (NCBI taxonomy): domain Bacteria; kingdom Pseudomonadati; phylum Pseudomonadota; class Alphaproteobacteria; order Sphingomonadales; family Sphingomonadaceae; genus Sphingomonas; species Sphingomonas sp. RB1R13. The sequence continues at coordinate 217,988 of NZ_JAXOJM010000001.1, read as the reverse complement.
TTACGACCTTGCTCGATGCAGGCGAGTCCGGTCGTTCCCCAACCCGAGAAGGGATCGAGAACAAGCCGTTTGTCGGGGGCACTGCGAAGACAGCGTCGCGGCAACTCTATCGGATAAGGGGCAGGGTGGGGGGAGCCGCGCTGCTGCGGAATGTTCCAAACGGTGCCAAAGCGCCGACACTCCTTGGCCACCTCAAAATTAGGCCCGGCAAAGAAATAAATTATTTCCGAGTTGGGGAGGAAGCAGCCCGAGGTATGGTTGTTCGAGCCCGCACGCTCCCAAGTGATCCGCTGGCGCACCGGTAAACCACCGATGATCTCCTCAGGTGTTTCACGGAGCCCGTTTTGCATCCGCTCCTTAAGATTCATAAAGATCGCCCCGTCGTCGGGTATCAAACGGATCATCTCAGTTGTGCATGCCCGTAACCAACGCTTGTAATGTTCTCGCGGATGGTCATCGGAGTTCAGACCATAGCCATTTGGTAATTTCGAATTTGCCCAATTGCCTGAACTCTTCGACCGAAACCCACCGCCCGATGAATTGCGGATGTTAAATGGCGGGGAACAGACAATGAGCGGAACAGAGCCGGTAGCCATCTCGCGCATTATCTGAAGACAATTGCCTTCGATTATCTCGATAAGGGGATCGGTAGCGTCGGTTACTTTGTAATAATCTGAAGTATCATTCAACATTGCAGTGGGCACGATAGTTCTCCGATAAGTGCAAAGACGGGTGATCATCAAAACTGTTATTCTAATTTTGATGATCCCCGGCTCCTCGGAGACCGGTGAAGCCACTTATGGGCCGCGCTTGGGATCGTGACATTTACAAAGCAACAAATAAGGCAACACTTCTCAGAAATCAAGTTGGGTTTGCAAGAGATCGAATTATACACGCCGGGATGAGCTAAAGACCTGAACTGCCCCTGTTAAGATCATTGTGCAGCTTAGTTCTGAAGCAAGCTGCTGCACTAGTTGATCGTCGCCTCCCCATACCGCCAGCATCACTCCGTAAGCGATGCCCCCGAGGGCCGCGCCACGATCAGGAGCGCCGAACCGAGGCGTGCCCCGCAAGAAAATCATTTTGGCTTGCCCGGCCACATAATCGTGGAAGCCGGACGCATTCGTCCTGACGGGCAGCAAGGCGATAACCGTGCCGGAGTGACCGTGGTGCCATTCTTGCCAAGCTTTTCTGATCCACAGCGCTGCTTGCGAAAATGGCGGATTCACAAAAACAGTTTTGCCATTCCACGCGGCTGCTAATCCGTCTTCAGCCTCGGTGATGTGACGCTCGGCCTCGATGCGTTTGGTCATGGAAGCGCAAGGGTCGAGCGAGATTGGGCCAAACACATCGGTGATCAACGCGAGTAGCCACTCGGGCGTGTGCCTGTCGTCTCGCGACCCCTTGTTCCAGTTGGCGCGTTCGGATTTTCTGGTTCTTGCCTTGGGCGCGAGGATTGGAATGACGGCTTCAAGGCTGCGGATGTGCCCGAGCCCCACTTCCAAATTGCGGACGGCGGATTCCGCGATCTTCGCTTTTCTAGCAAGAGTCGCCACTGACAGCTTATCTCGACTGCGAGCACTGGCGACTTGCTGCGCAATCCTGTGCCCCCTCGCTAGCCCAGCGATCCTGAAATCAATTTGATCTGCTATCGCTTGGAGCACCGGCAGGCTTCCCGTCCCATTCTCTAAGTTCGCTGCGGCGCGCGGCGAAACACCGGCGGCGGCCGCGACTTCGTCGCGAGACCGACCGGTGGCCTTCCGAGCTTGCTTGATGGCTGGGCCAATGAGCATGCGGTTTCCTGCATGATTAGTTGCGCGAAAGCGAGGAGTGAAGCGGTGCTTTGGCGTAAAGCTGGCTAGGAGGCTCGCCAGCAGCAGCCGGAGCGTCGCGGTAACCTTCTATGAGGGCGGGGGGATACGGTCGGTTAGGAACCATGACAAACCCGACCGTCCTGACCGCGAGCACATCGTTGGCGGCTGGATTATTTAGGCTGTGTTGACGCGCACTCAGCCTCGATTACGCAGTAATTGGCTTCCAATCTACCGTGTAATAACCGACCGTCCGCATAAAACGGCTCGGCATGGTAACTATTAACGCAATATCCGTATTCTTCAGATAGCGCGTCGGCGACAATCGTGTCGTCGTCACTATATTCTTCGTCATCGACATCCAAAATGATTTCCTTCGGAAGGTCTACGCCTTCCCCGTCGTCGTCCCAGTCAATGTTCGTGATGCGCAGTCTCATTATATAGGGATTTCGGCTTGCATCGCGGATGCGTGCCTCACATCCAACATCGACCTCCTCGTATTGCAGAGCAAATTCAAATTCCTCCTCGTCTTCGTCGTCGTCGTCCAGCCCGAGGAAATTGAATAACTCGTCGGTATCGGCTTTGAGGTGGAGCACCAGCCCCTCCTTGGGATTCACGCGGAACAACTCGGCGCCCTCGATGAGAAACCGATAATGAAGATTCTCACAGTTGCTCTCGTCCTCGTCCTCAGCCAGATCGCGAACCCATAGTCCAACGCTTCCGTCGTCTCCAATAACTTCATGCGAACACTTCGAATAGTAGCTGCCTCGCGTGAAGGCTTCGTCAATCGCCACCGCGCATTCGTAAGCTTTGCTCACCACTTTTTCCTTCCTCCAATGTCGCGACGCTTCTGGTCATTGTCCCGAAGCAACTCATCCTTCTTCAACTTCAAAAGTCCGAGCTTATCTTCCAATTCCATGCGCGTCACATAACTCTCCATGTTTTTCGCCGTGGATTCCGCTAGTAGTTCATAGATTGACTTGCATTCAAGAAAAGGCTGCGAGCGCATCGGGTTCTTTCGGCTCCCAACTTTAAAGTTGAAATAGTTTTCGGCGAAGTAGTTGATCTCACTAACTCGCCATTCCTTCAAATCAGTCTCTGCGACCCACTTAGACGCGAGTTTGCAAAGTTTTTCAGCTTCATGCAGAAACATGGTTGGTTTACCCATTTCCTAAAACTGTCAAACAAACTATACTTTGGGACACTCGCGAGCGGTAATCTGCCTCTGTATAAGGTATGTCAAGGGAAGGACGGAAGAGACCGAACTCTATAGCCTTGCTTAATTAGGAGAGTTCTTAATCAAACCTTGCGATGGCTCTGTGGCGCGACTCGCGATGGTTAGGAAAACGACGGAAAAATAATTTGATGTTTTTGGAGATTGGGGGGGTCGGTGGCCCAACGCAGTCCGAAAACTATTTTAGAGTAGAACTTGAACTTGACCGCTCCCCGCTTGTCCCCAAAATGGAGATCGAGGCCGCCATCAGACCTGAAAATAGTTTTTGCCCCTAGCTCTTCCTCAATGACCGGAAGTTTAGCCCGCTGCATCGCCAACATATCGTCGCCGTAGCGGTAGCCTTGGGCCGACCATCCTCGGAAAGATTTCCTAGATCACGGATTCTTGCATAATTTCGTGCGGAAGAGCGAGGGGACGAAAGTTCGGCGTAAAGTTGGCTAGGACGCTCGTCAGTAGCGGCCCGAGCCTCTCGGCTACCTTTTCTCGCATGAGAGGCCTACTCCGCCGCTGGGCGGCCCCCAGAGGGGTCCCGGCAGTAACTGAACCAGTTTGAACTGTGCCACGGTGTAGTGACAGCCACCAATTTGAGCGCTCGGCTTTCCCCGACTTTTGGCGACAGTTCAGGGAAAACCGTCGAGAGGGGTTGGCCGTGTTTAGTCACGCGCGTCTTTGGGCAAGTCTGGCGGCTTCGCCGCTTCATTTCCAAAACCTGTTTTCCGTCGAGGGGAGCGAGTGAACACGAGCGAGGCCGTGACGGGAAACAGTTGATTGCCGAAGGCGCGTTCGCGGCTGAGGCAATCACCTCAACTGAATCTGAGAGAAGGAGACAATGGCCTTGCCCAAACTCCTATCCAGCCTAGTTCCGAAAGAACGCTCGCTGCGCTCGCGATCTTTCAGAAGTCGCCCGTCTGGCCGATCTAATTGAATTGCAATACCGGTCGCTAGCGCTCCCGCTATTGCAATTAAATCTAGATCGGCAATTTGAATAATGAAATATGGCCGTGTGTCGATCTATTATGAGCTATGACTTACAGAGATTTAGATTCTGAGCGATGTCACACTATCTCTTCTAAGAAGGACGAGTGTGACCCATTTGAAGTCCATGCAACACCATCTTCGGACTTCTCAATTACTCCAATCACCGCACGCCAAGGCACGCGGGTTATTGAGGTGTTGTCAGGCCCGCCCGGCTGCTCAAAGAGCGAAACAATGCTTAGGGAGGCGGCGACGACACCGGGGCGCTATCTCTTCGCCTGTCTTACAACGAAGCTGGCCGATGAGCAGGCGGGTCGTTTCCGAGTAATGACCTCGACTGCCGCCGTCGATGTCATTCATTCCGAGTGTGGGAAGGGAAGTGCGGGCGGTCGTCTCGCTAAGCGCCGCACTGGCTCGATGGAGAGCGATCACCTCGTGGTGTTCATCACACATGAAACGCTCATGACGACTGACCTGAAGGACTTTGAGGGTTGGCACCTTCGCATTGACGAATGCCTAAACGCCACTGGCTCAAACTACCTCAAGCTGTCTAAGAGCGCGGCCTATTATCAAGCCGCCTTTGAACTATCCCCGTTCGAGGCCGGATGGTCGCTAGTCAGGCAGGTGGGAAATCCCAGTTCATGGAAGGACATCCAGCGCGATACGATAGCAAGTTCGATAACTGATCTCCAATCATGGGCCAACCGTCCTGCCGATCTCCTGCTGAACCTGAGCAGCTTTACGGGGCCGGAAATCAAGAAACGGGTCTCTTGGATCGCGGTTTGGAAATCGGATCAACTCACTGCCTTCGCGACTGTGACCATTGCCGCGTCCAATTTTCTGGGTAGCATCACCCACAGGATTTGGGATTGCCTTTACTCCTCCGACATCGAGTTCCGCGAGCGGCCACTCACCGTCCGCCGGAAAGCGCAGCCAGCGATCCGAGTCCATTTTTTCACGAACTCACATGAAGGTTCGATCAGCTTCTGGGGTCAGTCCGAGGGGCGCAAACGCCTCGCCCAAATTGATGCGTGGATGAGAATTAATAGGGTCACGCCGGGCTATTGGTCGGGAAACCGGATCGTTCGGGATCGCTTTGAGCACAACATCAACGGAAGGATGGAAAGCCCCAAACTAGCCGGTCTGAACTGCCTGCGCGACGAAACTTCGTGTGCGATTTTTTATTCATCAAAGTCCGTTCCAGCGGACGGGCCGATCATGAAAATGTTCGATATCCGAATGGAAGACATTCGGGCCTCCCGCGAAGACGAGGACGTCTTTCAGTTCGTGTGCCGAGGGGCGATCCGGAATCCCGATTATGGCGGGGCCTATGATGTTTACCTGTATTCGCAGGCGCAAGCGGAGCGACTGACCGGGAAACTTGCTAGTGCTGGGTTCACCGATGTGGACTGCGTTCCGGTCGAAGACGCAGGCATGATGTCGGTGGAACGGACATCGTTCTCGAATGCGCGGGACGCTGGAGATGACGAAGAAGCCAAAGCCATCAAAAAAAGGGAAGATGCGAAAATCCGGAAGAGGTTGAGCCGCAAGAAACTGAAAGGTCAGAAAGCTGCGACGAGTTCAGCCACGCCGATCATGGGCACCGGGCCATTGGCCTCTTCGCCGGAGACATGGCCGAACCCCGTATTGGCGCTAAGGCCAGTCTCGTAGAAATTGCCATCAAGCGCCGGGGCATCGACAAAACGCCAGCCCGCCGACGCGAGTGCGCCCGTCGCAAGGCTTTCAAGCGCTCGGCGAAGGCTGTCTGGATGTTCGCCCAAGCATGCTGTGCCATCGTTTGCGACCAGTCGGGCGTAGTAGCCAACGAACACCCGGGATCTACCCGTGTGCACCGTGCCCAGTTCATAACACGCGCCCAATTTCGTCTCCGCCGTGGCGATCAAGCAAGGCCCGTTAGAGATCGGCTCGTATCGCCGCCAGACGGACTTATTCTGAAGTATCTCTGTCATCCTCATTCAACTAACTGCACGTTGAAAGAGCGTTCACGATGGGTCTCCGTCCTCTGGTTTGCCGACCGAAAGCGAAACCCGGTAATCTTCCAAATTGTGGGCCTTGAGCAGTGCGACGTTCGCCGCTGACTGCTTCTTCATCTCGTCGATACCTGCACGCATCAGATCAAAATACATGTCGAGGCTTAGCCGAGCCGGATGCCCTCGGGGAAGTTGTCGCATCCTGATAGCGTAGCTCATGATGCTCTCGTCGCCGTGACCGTGGTAAAGTTCATAATAGTCGTCCATATGTTATTTAGGCTAGGAACCGATCCCCGCCGGGCCTAATCGGCCCAGTCCCACATGTGGGCGCGCGTCAGCCGACGGAGGACATTCCACGGGCCGATGGCCTCAAAGTGGCGCGGTCGGGGCCGAATGCCGTGACCGGCGAGGTAGTCGAGTGCTGCGGAATAAAGCTGGGGGGCCACCGGCCCATTTTCCTTCGCGTGCACCCCTTCGACACTCCACTGCCCTTCGTGCTGTTTAATGTGGACCACACATGTCCCTGCAGCCGTGAACTCGGCGAATGCGCTCTCGGAATTGAGCGCTTGGGCGAGATATTGTTTGACGCAATTCCGATAGCGAAGTGAGACCCCCCGTAATTCCATCCCCGACGTGACAGGCGTGTAGCACTTGGATGACGGAATCGGGTGTGCCGGGAAGACCGACTTCAGCGACCACCGGTTCCACAGGGCGGACAGTTGATCCGCCGTCGTAACTCGATGGAGAGCGTGATAAAGCGCATTTTCGTTGATCCCGTTTCCGATCAGCAACTCGACCAGCTTAGCCACATCCGCAGCGACCGTCGGGCTCCGCACCAACTTGACGAGGTTCGGGGTGCATATCGCCGGTGGCAAGGTTTCAACTATCAGCAGGCGAGACGGATCGAGTTCATCAAGCTGACGGATCGTGGCCGCGAATTGCTTATCCTCGGGTGATGCCAGCAGCCGACGAAGGCTCCAATAAAACTGCTTACGATGTGGGCGAGGGCCTGACCTTGCCAAGGCGGTGCGAAGGCCCGCGGGGGGCTCACCATAGGCAGCGCGCAAAAGCGCACGATGATCGGCCCGAGTGATGAGGTCGGCGAGTTCGCCGCTTTCCGACGGCTCCGTGGAACCCATCCGTGTGGACAGATAAGCCGCGACGACTTGGCGGCGTTCATTGCTGGCACGCAAAAACGCGCCCGCCGTTCCCGGGGCGTGAATGTCGAGTTCGACGACGAAGTTGAGGCACCATCCCTCAGCCGGGCTGATTTTCATGTTCGCTCCTTTATCTTCGGAGCGGCCTCTTCGTTAGTTTGTGCATCATCGAAGGCTATCACGATTCTAAAATCTGGCAATAATTATCGTCACCAATTTCTGTTGGCACGGAGAAGCCAGCATCCGAGCGATGGGTTTTAATTCACGGCTCTTCGCGAGGTGGCGGCTCCAGCATGTGCTTACGGCGGTCAGCATGCGAGGGATGATAGCCCCACCCGCTATTCTGGCTCAGGCCGCTTTCTCGCCATTCTGGGGCTAGTCCGATAGCTAGAAGCGTCCAGCCATCGCTGTGCAACGCCTCAGCGGCCTTCCTGAGGGCTTCCCTGAGCGAATGCCGGTCCTCGCCCAGCCACTCGTCACCGTTGGGTGAAAGGATGCGCACGTAGTAGCCGTAAAAAGTTTCTGTGCGGCCAGTCGAGATCGTGCCGTATTCTCCGTCAGCCTTGACGATGACGTAATCGGCGTCACCCACCGATTGAGGAGAAGCTAGCAGGCACGGTCTATGTGGACCCGCGTAGAGTTTCCAAGGGCGGGCTTCGAGGAGTTCGTGGTAGCGCATGCTATATTTAGCGAGACGAAGGCCCTCCGCTGTGACCGGACCGCGGATCACTTCACGCGATAGATACGTTCAGCATATTCGCGAACATCTTCCGATGCGCCATTCGCCAGTTCGTCGAGATAAGCGATAAAATCGTCACCATCCGCAAAGGAAAAAATGCGTGCCTTTAGCCCGAGCTTTCGAAGCTCTTTCGTTTCGCTCAGGATATTGGCGAATTCCTTGTCGATGAACATTGCATCTACATAGGGGCCGTAAGTCGAGATGGCCTTGATGTCGTTGTAGACACCGCGCGTTGTCGCTTTCTGCCCAAGTGCGAAGCGCCTACCCAACCCCGCCCAAAGGTGGCTGGCGATGCGATGAACGGGCATGTCGCGATTGCGGTCCCACCGCCAGAATTCAAAAATAGTCTCCATCGCGCCAATCTCGTCATCTGGGTCGAGTTTGAAAACCTCCATGAGGGCGCGCTTCTCATCGAAAATCGAGTCAAGATGCGTGCCGATTATCGCCTCAGGATCACCGCCGTCCATTGCGTCGAATGCGCGTTGCAGCTTAACGAGATAGCCTTTGCATTTCGCGTCGCCGTAGAGCGACAGTTCCCGCTCTAAGATTTCTGCGAAGGACGGCTTATCGCGTTGCCAGCGTTCGTAAACGACCTCCATTTCCTCGTGATTAGCCTCACGACGATGGCGAATGCCACCCGCATACGCGCCGTAGTCCGCGTTCACTCGAATGTGCATGTCTGGCAACCAATCGTTGCGCGGGCTGCTAAGCACCTCATCGGAACAATCGGATAGAACGGGGTCACGCCTGTCGCGGTAGGCGGTAGCGAACTCAATGATTTGGCTTAGCTCTACGTCCACCGTTCGCACGAAAGCGATGTCGCCGCCGATGAACTCATAGGAAGCGCGGAGATTGCCAGCGTCTTGGCCGAACACAATCGTCTCTTCTGAGTGAAGGTCGGAGTGGGGAAAGACGGCTTGCTGGAGCAGCACTGCGCGACACACCTTCTCGTGTAATGCCTTGCTGAAGTCTTCGTGCCCTTTCGGGAGCCGCCCGCCCGACCGCGCCTTGAAGATGACGCTGAACGCGTTTTGGTCGAGGTAGATGACCCTTTTGTCAAGTTTGGGAAGCACCCAACCGATCTCATATCGGCATTTCGCGCACCGCTCTGTCATCAGGTCGCGACCTGCACTGAGAAGGCCGAGTGCTATCTCACCACAACGCTCGCACTTCTTGAACGGCTTACGCTCCCACGTGAATCCGGGCGGGAAGATTGGTGGACGACCCATCACGCGAACTTAGGCGATAGTAGGCACCGGGCAAAATTTTCTCCGCTCCGCAGCGTGCCCTCATGCAAGGTCCGCTGAAGCGCCTTCCGCAATACATGACGATCTCCGCGAACCCGGTCGTCCCATTCGGAGTGGTGCTGCGATGCCGCAGTGTCGAATTTTAGCGGGGCCGCAATCGGTGAGTCGATCATTAACTTCTCGCCATGCTCCTTGTGTTTCCGAACGGCCGGAAATACTCCACTCGGCAGGGGGGGAGCGTTTTGTCCCAGAGTTTCTTCGATCGACCCATTCTCAATTCGCCCTACGTCGTGCCGACGCTGCACCACTCGCTCGACGCGGATGGGCAGCCGCTCGACCTGCCCCCAATCCTCGGACGACGCCCGTGCGACTTCATAACGCCGGTTCCGAGGCCGAAGCGCAGATCGAGCAGCGCCACGCAGAGCGCCATGGTTTTCGATGATGCTACTGGCCTCAGCGACGCCGATCAGGAATACAACCCGAAGCCCATTATCAACGGAATTCGTAGTCACATCGACACTTGGCGCTCCCTGCCGAGCGACCGGGACTGGGGCGTCACACCCGCCACGGCCAAGCTCCTGCACCACTGGCGGCGAGCCGACATCGAGGGTCTCCGCCCATTCTTCTGTCAGGTCGAGGCGATCGAGACGCTTATCTGGCTTACGGAAGTTGCCGGAAGCCGCAAGCAATATGCGCACATCTGGACCCACCTGAAAGGCGCGAACGAGCAGTCCAATCCCGATCTGATGCGCCTTGCGCTGAAGATGGCAACGGGCGCTGGCAAGACGACCGTCATGGCGATGATCATCGCGTGGCAAACCGTCAATGCGGTGCGATCTCCCGCAAGCCATTTCAGCCGGGGCTTCCTGATCGTCGCACCGGGCATCACGATTAAGGATCGCCTCCGCGTGCTGCTGCCAGACGATCCCGACAACTATTACCGCTTCAGGGACATTGTGCCCTCAGACATGCTCGGTGACATCGGCAAGGCCAAGATCGTCATCACCAACTATCACTCGTTCAAGCGTCGCGAGACGATGGACGTCTCCAAAATCGGCAAGGGTTTGCTGCAAGGCCGGGGCGAGGCACCAAGGACGCTCGAAACCGAAGGGCAAATGCTCCAGCGCGCCTGCGGCGACTTGATGGCGATGAAGAATGTCATCGTCATTAACGACGAGGCGCACCATTGCTATGAGGAGCGCCCGCTTGGCAGCGTCGAGGAATTGAAGGACGCCGACAGCAAGGCCGAGGCAAAGCAGAATAAGGAAGCGGCAAGGCTCTGGATCAACGGCATCAAGGTGCTCAAGCGCAAGGTCGGCGTGCGCGCGGTCTATGACTTGTCGGCAACGCCGTTCTTCCTCTCCGGATCAGGCTATGCCGAGGGCACGCTGTTCCCATGGGTGGTCAGCGACTTCTCGCTCATGGACGCGATCGAGTGTGGGATCGTCAAGCTTCCGCGCGTCCCGATCGCGGATAACCTGCCGGTCGCCGACATGCCGATTTATCGCAAGCTGTGGGACTATATCGGCAAAGAAATGCCCAAGAAGGGCACGGCCAAGTCGGGCGACCTTGATCCATTCAAGTTGCCGACCGAACTGCTTACCGCGCTCGACGCGCTCTACAATCACTACGTAAGAGTCGATGAGGAGTGGCGGCGCGCGGGAATCGCAGTGCCGCCCGTGTTCATCGTCGTCTGCAACAACACCTCGACTTCGAAGCTCGTGGCCGAGTGGATTTCAGGATGGGACAGGCCGAACGCAGATGGCGAGATGATAAACGTCCACCGTGGTCATCTCGAACTGTTCCGCAACTACGATGAGCACGGCAACCGGCTCGCTAAGGCACCGACTTTCCTGATCGACAGTGCCCAGATCGAAAGTGGCGAGGCGCTCGACGCCGAGTTCCGCAAGATCGCAGCCCCAGAGATCGAGCAGTTTCGCCGTGAGCGGCAGGAGCGTTCGGGTCGGGTCGAGGATGCCGACGACATCGAGCCCGCCGATTTGCTGCGCGAGGTGATGAACACGGTTGGCAAACCGGGCCGCCTTGGTGAAACGGTTCGCTGCGTCGTCTCGGTGTCAATGCTGACCGAAGGCTGGGATGCAAACACCGTCACACACATCCTTGGAATTCGCGCGTTCGGCACGCAATTGCTGTGCGAGCAGGTGGTGGGTCGCGCCCTCAGGCGGCAATCCTACGAACTAAACAGCGACGGTCTGTTTGATGTCGAATACGCCGACATCCTCGGCATCCCGTTCGACTTCACTGCCAAGCCGGTCATCGTCAAGCCGACGCCGCCCAAGATCGTTACCCGTGTCCACGCAGTGCGCGAGCGGATCGCAGCCAAGCCCGAATTAGAAATCGAGTTCCCACGCGTCGAGGGCTACCGCGTTGATCTGCCCGAAGAGCGGATTATGGCGCAGTTCAGTCCCGACAGCCGTCTCATTGTTGATCCTCAAATGATCGGTCCTTCTCGGGTCACGATGAGCGGAATCGTCGGCGCGACCGAGGAACTGCGCGCAGCGGGCCTCGGAGACCAACGCCCAAGTGCCATTGCCTACAGCCTTGCCGCGCACCTCCTGAAGCGGTTCGCCGGGGACGATGGCGATCTGCCGGTGCACCTGTTCGGTCAGGTGCGTCGAGTAGTGCGCGAATGGCTCGACGGTGGTTATCTCGTCCTCAAGGGCGTGCCGATGGGCGTGCTCGACTATCTGGAGATTAAAGATCAGGCGGCGGAGCGAATCTTCCTCGCCTGCCAGCGGTTCGAGCATGGGCCGCAGCGGATCAAGGCAGTCCTCGATCCCTACAACCCGAAGAGTAGCACGCGCTTCGTCAACTTCACGACGAGCAAGGGTACCTTCAAGACGGACGCTCGGCGGAGTCACGTCAGTCATGTTGTCTGCGACAGCACATGGGAGGCGGAGATGGCTGCCGTTCTCGAATCGCACCCGCGCGTCATTGCCTACGTGAAGAATCAGGGCCTCGGCCTCGAAGTCCCCTATCGAGATGGCTCGACGTCGCGCCGCTATCTTCCGGACATGCTTGTGCGGTTGGATGTTGGTGAAGCGGAGCCGGTGCACTTGGTTCTGGAAACCAAAGGCTATCGCAAGGGTGATGCGCAATTGAAGGCGGAAACCATGAAGACGATGTGGATACCGGGGGTCAATAACCTCGTGAGTTATGGCCGCTGGGTCTTCGCCGAGTTCACCGATGTGTTTCAAATCGAAAGTGCATTCGGCGTCATGCTTGACGAACTATCGAGGAAAAGCATGTGAAAGCGTCCCCTAAGAAATACGCCGCGACAAACGCGAATCTGGATGATCATGCCCTCGCACCAGCCATGCGATTTCTTATCGCCGTTGCGTTGGATGGTGATACGATGACTTACGGCGCACTCAAGCAACGTTTGGAGGATGACGCAGACTTTTCAACTATATTTGCGACGCGCATCGGGCACGTCGCTGGCACCCTGATGAACGCCATTCAAGCCATTGATAAGACTGCGCCCCTCATCAATGTCTTAGTGGTGAGCCAACGAGATGGAATGCCGAGCCGGGGGGCGGGAAGTTATATGGCGACCCGACACGGCCAGCCCCGTTTGGCACAAGAAAATGCGAAGAGCCGCTTCCATAAACTTTGGAAAAATTGCTTCAATCGGTCGGCGGCAGAAGTTTACGCTTACGCTGCTGAAGATTGGTCCGCCTTATATCAACAGGTGTTCGGCCAGCCCCTGACCCACCAACAGATTGAGATCGAGAGGGAAATACGAAAGCAAGGAAATGAGGAAGACGACCAAGTCGGTTCGGGGAAATATGGAAAGGGTGGAGAAGGCCCTTTCCACAAGGCCTTGAGGCTCTGGGTTACAAAGAATCCTGAGGCGATCAGTCAGCGGTTCCGCAACGCGAGGGCAGAGACCGAGGACGAGCTATTCTCGGGTGACCGTGTCGATGCGGTTTATTATTCCGGACTCAAGACCGTAGTGCTCGAAGTGAAGTCCCGCATCTCCAACGAAGTTGACCTTCGAAGAGGGGTTTTTCAATGCATTAAATATCGCGCCGTGAAGCAGGCGATGGATGTCCGCCATGATGCCGTTGTCGAAGCGTATCTGGTAACCGAGCAACCGCTCTCAGGCGATGTCACTGCTTTGCTTAAGCGCCATGACATCAGACATTTTCAGGCACCGAAAGAGAGAAGCTAACGATGGCCCGCACACCAAAGGGGCCGAAGCAGATTGGCTCCCTCAATTATGGCCATGATGGCCGGGTCAACATCCCCACTGCCGAGATGGCCGACCTCGCGGCGATGCAGGAGGAGATGGCTCCGCTCGCACCCGTTGCCTATCCGCGTGCGCGGCCACTGGCCAAAGGTGAGACGCGTGAGCGCGACGAAGACCTCGATCCCCAGATCGTGTGGAACGGCGCGGAGATCACGCTGACCAAGGATCAGGTCGCCCAGCTTAACGCGATCGGCAGCATCGAAATTGGCGACGCCCAACTTGTCTGGCGCGGCAAGGATCGGCAGGACTGGTCCGACCTGATCGTGACCGCGCCGATGATCCACACGCAGGAGAAGGTGCACCCCAAAGCCATCATCGACGATCTCGTTCGGCAGTCGCAAATCGCAAAGGATGAACCAAACGATGCTCCCGACCTGTTCGGAGACTTCAACGGCCTGACTGATCCGATGGCACGAACCGAATTCTACCAACACGACCAGCATTGGTCGAACCGGATGATCCTCGGCGACAGCCTTCAAGTGATGGCCAGCCTTGCCGAACGGGAAGCATTGAAAGGCAAGGTGCAGGCGATTTATTTCGACCCACCTTACGGCATTAAATTCAATTCAAACTGGCAGGTTTCGACGCAAAGCCGCGACGTGAAAGACGGCAAGCAGGCTGACATCAGCCGGGAACCTGAGCAGGTGAAAGCCTTTCGCGACACATGGAAGGACGGCATCCACTCCTACCTTACATACCTGCGTGACCGTTTGACGGTGATGCGTGAGTTGCTGACCGATAGTGGTTCGATTTTCGTGCAAATCAGCGACGAAAACGTGCACCGATTGAGAGTGCTGCTTGACGAGGTATTTGGATCAGAGAACTTCATAGCTCAGATCGTTTTCTCCAAAACCGCAGGGGCTACCTCCCAGTTTATCCCCGGCACCTACGACATCATTTTGTTCTACGCGAAGCGCAAAGAGGCTCTGAAGTTTAGGCTACCCCACAAGAGGAAGAAGTTATCGGGAGAAGGCGGTTCGGCCTATTCTCGCGTGCGCTATGCTGACCTTTCTGCACGCTCTTTAACGGCGCGAGAGAAGCTTGAACCCGAGACCCTCCCGCAAGGTTCGCGTATCTACCGAATCGACAATCTGACGAGCCAGAGTGTCGGAAGGGAAAAAGGCGAGGGAGCAGCCTCTTGGTTTGCAGTTGACTTCCAAGGAAGAGAGCTACGCCCAAGCCTGAAAGTTCGCTGGAAGACGAGTGAACCCGGCATGGAGAGATTGAAGAAGAGCGGTCGCTTGGAATCGACTTTGGGAGGGCTTTATTACGTTCGATATTTCGATGACTTCGCTGTCTTTGCAGAAACTGATGTTTGGTCCGATACGGGCATTGCGGGCTTCGCGTCTGACAAGCAGTATGTGGTCGAAACGTCGACTAAGGTGGTCGAGCGCTGTCTGTTAATGGCTTCCGATCCGGGCGATCTCGTGCTTGATCCCACCTGCGGTTCTGGCACGACGGCTTACGTCGCCGAGCAATGGGGTCGGCGTTGGATAACGATCGATACAAGTCGTGTCGCGCTGGCGCTCGCACGCACGCGCGTCATGGCCGCGCGTTACCCATGGTATCACCTACTCGACAGCGCTGACGGTCGCCGCAAAGAAGCCGAAGTCACAGGAAAGCCGCCGACTGATGTGGCAACATATGGCGATGTGCGGCAGGGCTTCGTCTATGAGCGAGTGCCGCACGTCACATTGAAATCAATCGCCAACAATGCCGAGATCGATGTGATCTGGGACAAGTGGCAGGCGGCGCTCGAACCTCTCCGCGCCGAACTCAACCAGTTTCTAGGGAAGAGTTGGCAGGAATGGGAACTCCCGCGAGAGACCGATCCGGCTTGGCCGTCCAATGTGGCGAGCGTCCATCAGTCATGGTGGGAAGCGCGGATCGCGCAGCAGAAAGAAATCGACGCTTCGATCGCCAAGGCGGCGGATGTCGAGCACCTTTACGACAAGCCTTATGCCGACCCAAGCCGCGTGCGCGTCGCGGGACCGTTCACTGTTGAAAGCCTGTCGCCGCACCGTATCGTTCCCGCCGATGCCGACGAACTGATTCACCTTGTCGATGCGGCAGACGGCAAGGTCGCGGGTGAGCCACAATCATCTTCGGAGACAGACTTCGCGGCCATGGTGCTCGATCATCTCAAGACCGCTGGCGTTCACCAGACCGATCGTGATGATCGCATCACTTTCACCAGTCTGACGCCTTGGCCGGGGAGCTACATCGGCGCTGAAGGCCGCTTCATGGAAAGCGAGACCGAGCGGCGCGCGGCGATCTTCATCGGGCCTGAGTTCGGCACAGTTTCGCGGGTGCAATTGACGGCGGCGGCGCGCGAGGCGTCAGAAGGCCGGTTCGATGTCCTGATCGCAACTGCATTTGCATTCGACGCTCATGCCTCCGAGATTACCCGCCTCGGCCCGCTGCCGGTGCTCAAGGCCAAGATGAATCCCGACCTGCACATGGCAGGCGACCTCAAGAATACCGGCAAGGGAAACCTTTTCACCATCTTCGGTGAACCCGACATCGACATTCTTGAGGAGGCCGATGGCCGCATTGCGGTGCGCGTCAACGGCGTCGATATTTACGATCCCAACACCGGCGAAGTCCGATCGAACGATGTGAAAGGCATCGCCGCGTGGTTCATCGACACAGCCTATAACGAGGAAAGTTTCTTCGTCCGCCACGCCTACTTCCTCGGCGCGAACGAACCCTACAAGCAGTTAAAGATCGCGTTGAAGGCGGAAGTCGACGAGGAAGCTTGGGCCACCCTGAACCGCGCCACATCGCGCCCCTTCGCACGCCCGGAATCAGGCCGAATCGCAGTGAAGGTCATTAACCACTTTGGCGACGAAGTGATGAAGGTGTTCGGAGTTTAGGATGTCCAAAGGCGGCTACAACGGAGGTTCCACGTTGGTTGGGTTCGGCGGTGCATTCTCTGGCGCTCAAAAGAAGAAACTGGCTCACGCGACGAATGTGGACGCTCATCACAACAAGCAGGCCCGGAATTTGGCGAGATCGGCGGCGGATAGGATGCTACCAAAGATCAAAGTCGCGACGAAATTGACGAAATCGGAGCGGAAAGCTGAGGCGTTGGCGAGGAAGAAGTTTCGTGAGACGCAGGCCGATGTAGTCGTCGAACATCGAGTGAAGGGGATCGTGGCCACCCGACGCACGATCACGCAGACGTAAGGAGATCAAGCGAATGTCACAACTTCCTGCTCACGTTGCGATGCTTGCGCCGGTTCCTCTGGAACACCTCCTTTCGGGCCGCGAGACCAGCGCCAAAGTAGGCAAGGTCGCCTTTGGCAGTCGGGCCTTCGAGGCGCTGCACAAACTGACTGAGTTGGCGGACGGTGCCCCTTGCGATGTCCTGATTTACGCGTCTGATGCGCATCTTCCCGGACCACCGAAGGTGACTTGGCGCGCCCGTTTCGAGAGATGGGTCGAGGCGAAGGCGGGCGGACATCCTGCCGGGATGAAATATCGCCCGCACACTACCTCCCAACATAAAGCTGACAATCACGGCCACTGGTTTGTCTTTTGGGAGGTTACCGACCTTCGCGAATTGCCGCCCGCCGAACATATTCTCATCAGCGATCTGAAGGGGGTCGATAAGAGAAGTAAGTTGGCGAAGACTTTCATCCCCCTTGGGCCAATTGTCGTCGAAGCGGCGGATTGAGGCGTCGAAGTGAACTTCCACATCGCTGACAGCTTCACCGGTGCACTTGCCCGCCTCACGGGACAGGAGCAGAAACAGGCCAAGACTGCGGCGTTCGATTTGCAGCTTAATCCTGCAACACCGGGATTGCAGATGCACCGGCTGACGAATGCACGTGACCCGAATTTCTGGTCGGTGCGTGTTAGTCAGGACATCCGAATTATCGTCCATAAGACCGAGGCGAGCTTCATGCTCGCCTACGTCGATCACCACGACAAAGCCTATTCTTGGGCCGAGCGGCGTCGCATCGAGACCCATCCCCGGACCGGGTCGATCCAAATCGTCGAAGTCCATGAGCGAGTCGAAATCGCCGCCCCAGCATTCGCGCAATTCGCCTCGTCGATCGAGCCGGAAGTCGAGCATGCTCCCGCGCCTGCAATCTTCGCCGCGCTCACCGATGACCAGCTAATGGACGTGGGCACGCCCGAGGATTGGCTCGCGGAAGTCCGGGGATGGACAGAAGAACGGTTTTTTGAGCTTAGCGATCATCTCCCCGCAGAGGTGACCGAAGCCCTACTCGACTATGCGGTCAGCGGACGGTTGCTGAAGCCTGAGCCGATCGCGTTGGGTGGAGAGCCATTCGAACACCCGGACACGTTACGTCGGGTTCGAGCCATCGAATCCAGCGAAGAGCTTCGACTCGCACTCGACTTCCCTTGGGACAAGTGGAGCGTCTTCCTTCACCCCTCCCAACGCGACGTTGTCGATCGCAACTTTTCCGGTCCAGCCCGTGTCACTGGGTCGGCGGGGACAGGTAAGTCTATTGTTGCCCTGCATCGCGCTGCCCGCGCAGTTCGCGAGGACGCCCACGCACGAGTGCTCTTAACGAGTTTCTCCCGCCCGCTTGCAAACGCGCTGGCCGTGAATATGGATGTGTTGACTGGCGACGACCGAGGCATGCGTAACAGAATCTCGATCGCCTCGTTCGAGGACGCAGCCGCCGACCTGTTCCAGCTTACCATGGGTCGTAAGCCGGTGGTTGCATCGCCCGAAATACAGCGCGCGGCAATAGAACGGGCGATGTCCGACTGCGGCTATTCGGAACTCGGCCTGCGCTTCGTTGAGGCCGAGTGGCGACACGTGGTTGACGGGTGGTCGATCCACGATGACGAATCCTACGCGTCTGTCCCACGGATCGGGCGACGCAATCGGCTAAGTGCGAAGCAACGGGAGCGACTCTGGCCGGTGTTCGAGACCGTTCGGAAAACCCTATCCGAGCGGGGCATGAGAACTCAGAATGAAGTCTTTGGCACGGTTGCCGAAGCTTACGAGGACCGGACGGACAAGCCTTTCTCGCATGTCATTGCCGACGAAGCACAAGACTTGGGCGTGAGCGAACTTCGGATGATGTCGGCTATCGCTTCTGGTCCCAACGCGCATTTCTTCGCCGGTGACATCGGTCAGCGGATTTTCCAGCAGCCGTTTTCGTGGAAGGCTCTTGGCGTTGACGTGCGCGGTCGCTCATCGAGCCTACGGATCAACTACCGAACATCGCGCCAAATCCGCCACGCGGCTGATAAACTGCTGCCGCTGGCCTTGCGGGATGTGGACGGGGTTCAAGTCAGCCGCGCCGATGCACAGTCGGTTTTCGAGGGACCGACGCCGGTCATTCTGGAGCTTGAAAGCGAAGAAGCCGAGATCGAAAAGGTTGCCGCCGTTCTGGCGAGTTTGACGGGCGAGGGAATTTCATTGGCGGAAATCGCAGTTTTCGTCCGCTCAGGGGATCAACTGGCCCGCGTGCGGCGCGCCGTCAAAGCCGCAGGCTTAGAATGTCGTCAGCTATCCGAAAGCTCCGAAATAACCACTGACTGCATTTCCATCGGCACAATGCACTTCGCCAAGGGATTGGAGTTCAAGGCTGTTGCGGTCATGGCGTGCGACGACGAGGTGCTTCCTCTCCAGACTCGCATCGACGAGGCGACAGACGAAGACGAGCTTCGCGAGGTCTTTGAGACGGAACGTCACCTTTTCTATGTTGCATGCACGCGTGCGCGAGATCGGCTGCACGTCAGCGGCGTGAAACCGGTCTCGGAGTTTCTGGCCGACCTTCAGTCGTAAATGACCTCATGTGGGAGACCGAGATACCGATCGTTACGCGCGGGATCGATGAGGATCAGGCGCTGAACTTTCCGAACCGAAGTCTCGCAATTACGGCTCGCGGCAGTGAGGCGGGCGAACTTGACAATGTAATCGGCCAGCCAGTGCAGCCTGCAGGTTCCGCCACTCGCGGCCCGAAGCGAGGTCAACCGTGGTCACCCGAGCGTCGTGCAAAGGCGGCGGAAACACGCAAAGCGAAACTTGCCACGGTCAGCAAGCCGAAGCGCCCGAAGAAGTAGACATCAGAGCCGGGGAATGGCGGCAATCCTAGCGCCCCGTTCCGTTAATCCTGCGCGAACATCCCCTAACAATCCGCAGATTTGCGCGCCACTACGATCAGCCGATTACGCGTTCCGAAAGAGGTTGCGGTTGGAATGGGGGTCTCGGCCGAAGTCCTTCAAAAAGAAGATGTGCAATCGTCCCGGGGCAAGGAGCGTAAATAGCCGGGGATGCGCTATCCATTGTAGCGGCTTTGTGCCAGTTCCTAATCTAACGAGCGCTTAAAAGTAGCGTTGTGGAATGAGACCGGCGGATCTTGGAGTAGACCATTGTCATCTCGTTATGTCTATCGAACTTCGCGGTGGTGGGGTTTGTTGATCGTGGTAGCCTTCCTGCTTTTCATCGTATCGATGGGCTGGTTGGGAGCAGTGACGCATACGCGAATTGTCGCTGTAGCGGGAAGTGGAGTGGTGCTCCTCGCGTCTTATTTCATTTTCGGCCTTTGCCAAATATTCCGCCCAGTTGTGCTCTTTTTGACAGCAGGGGGGTTTGAATATCGTCATCCGTTCCACGGCGCTGAGCACTCATGGAAAGATATAGAAGATGTGTGGCTTCAAAAAACTCGCGGTATGGAGACGGTCGTCTGGCGATTGAAACTGAATTCAAAGCCCAACCTGCCGAGAATTCCAGCGAAAGGAGCTAAGTTCGACGGGGCCGTTTCGCCTATTTTCCGGAAAAGGAGAGTCGAGATCGCTTGGCGCATGATCAATGCGCTCGATGTGCATGCGCGCGCCTCGGCCCAACGGTAGCAAATCTTTGCCCCGTCGCTTCCGAACGGAATCAAGCAGCATCCGATCATCGATGCTTCTCGTTTGCGCGATAGGTCACTCGATTAAGTTGACTAGCCGTCCGCTATGCACGTTCTCTTTGGCCAAGCGATCAACCAAGGATGTGATCGATGATCGCGACAACCATTCCGGCAATAGTCAAGACGTTGCAGAGCGCAATTATCGTAGGGCCATTCAACAGCACGACAATGGCTCTCCACTCGGGCTGAGGAGCGTGAGACAAAAGCGTGAGGGCATCGATAGCTGATCCGGCCTGCCTGCGATCTGCGTTGCTGAGATTTGCCTTTGCGATCAGTTCGTCGAGCTTAGCGATCTCGTCCAATATCGTGGCGACGGCGACGGGATCGTCCGCGAGGCGCTGGGCAATGCCTGTCCAGTCTGCGCTACTTATTGCGTGCGTTAGCTCTGCCGAACGCGGGACACCTTGATTGAACAAGAGGAGCAGGCTCAAGCTTTACGTCCCTTCAAAAGTTTTGGCGACGGCGCCTTTATGCCGCCGCGCAGTAGCGCTTCACGGTCGGGAGCGAGATGTGAAAATGCTGCGCGGTCTGGCTGATGCTCGCACGGTTCTCGCGCCGCCATGCGGCAACAGCCTTCGGATCGTGAATCTTCGACCGGCCAAGGCTTGACTTGCCACGATGGGTCTTTTGAGTTGCGGCGAGCGATGCGCGGGCAGCGTCCCGACCAGCGGCACACCGCTCTTTGATCCGAGTGCGCTCCATATCGGCGACCTGCGCCAACACAGCTAGGATGAGTTCGCCGACGCCGCGCCCGATCTGTCCAAGGCCGAGCACTTCGATGGTGACGCCCTTGTTCAGGAGCATGCGCACTGTCGATTGGATGTCGAGCGCGTCGCGCCCAAGCCGATCGACGGCATACAAGCTGACGGAGTCACCCTCACGCACATAGCCGAGAAGCTCCGCGAACGCTGGGCGATCCTTAGCGAGGATTGATCCCGAAACGCCCTCGTCGATGAATTCCTTATCGAAGCCGCTGCCAAGAGCGTTTCGCTGCGCCTCGACCGATTGATCGAAGCTCGAAACGCGAAGGTAGGAAATGCGGCTCATCAGTCAATTCTTAGCTCACAGGTTAAGCCACGATTATGAGCTAAGCTCATATGAATGTCAAGATATCTTATGAGCCATCTTTCGTTTCACTTCTCTGGACGGCTCAAAGCTTACAAGTTCTGATCCAAGCGGCGGGCGTGGACGCAGCCACGTCCTCGTCCTCATCACTTCGTAGCCAATCGACCAACAACATCTCTATGGTGAGACAGTGGGGCGCTAAGCTGACGGCGGCCACGCCAGCCCAAGTCGAAGAGGAATTGATGGCTTACGAAGACCGATACGTTGCCTTCATAGACATCTTGGGTTTCCGGGAGATGGTAGCGCGGATGGCGCGGGCACCCAAGTTTTACGGCGACATGCTGGAGAATCTGCGCGCAATGCGGCGCACCTTTCCTCCGAGGGAAGAAAAGGCAGCGACTGACCTACGCGTCCAGACGTTTTCAGATTCAATCGTTTTATCAACAGGGCCGACCCCGGACGGCCTGTGGCATCTATTGTTCGTGGTTCATGATTTGGCCAATGCTCTGTTGCCCCGTGGTATATTTATTCGCGGCGGAGTGAGCCGTGGCAAAATGCATCACGAAGACGATATTCTCTTCGGCGACGCCATGGTCGAGGCCTACGACATCGAGAGCAAGGTGGCGGGGCATCCGCGAATAGTTCTGTCGAAGCGCGTCTGGCTGGACAGTCAAATTGCCGCTCAAGCGGACCCGGCTTGGGCAACTTACCATAGCTCTCGGCTAATACGCGCCTCAGATGGCCCTGCTTTCTTGCACGTGCTTTGCGAGTATCAAGCCTTTAACGCGACGGGCCGAGATGTTTCGCCTCCCGGAACGAGGAAGAACTCAACTTACTTGAAGGGCGAAAGGGTGAGGAAGGCGATAGCCGAGCGACTTGAGGAAGCCATGGATGCACCACACCATTTCCTGAAAGTCAGAGCGTTCGCTGAATACTGGAACGCGACGGTAGTCCAAAACCGATTCGGTGTGTGGCTGGACCATGTTGAATTACCGACAGGCGAGCCTGTTGGACCGGTGCTGCCATTTCGGGGAGTCCCTGTTCCGTCCGATTAGTCACTCGGACCCAACCTGCTGCACTTAAGCCTGCGCCTATATATCCGATGCCCCCACAAAACTGTCGCCGTGCGGGCCTTGAAGACGCGAGCAGCGAACGTCACTCTCCCGCACGGGTCCATGTTTTGATGTCGCACTTTGGCGAATCCTTAGTGTCATTCAATTGTTCATTCTGGCATTCCAGCGCAGGCAGCATATAGGTAGCGGCGACTGGAGCCGACTTCGGTAGCAGGCACCCACCAGCCTTCATCAAGTCGAGGATTATGCTGGCCCGGATGAGTTCATTATTGTCGTGCATAGCCCGCATGGTGGCGCGAGGAGCGCTGCCGTCGCCCGCCTCTGATCACTTCTTCGGCTTAGCATTTACGCAATCAGTTCCTCGACTTCAGAATGATGCATAGACGGGCTTTACTGCCGTGCTAACCCAGCACGATGAGGAGGGATTAATGACCGGAGAATCGACTGTTGCACTTGAGCAGGTCTTCGTTCAAGCAATTAGTAAGGCAAAGCCCGACGAATGGATGAGAGCCGCGAGTGCGCTGGGCATTTCCCTTGCCGAGTGTCAGCGCGCCCTTTCGACGGACGGCTGGAATGCCCGCGACATAGGAAGATTTGGGAACAATTGGGCCCGCACCATTTCGACTGGCGTTCCCAATCGCGACTAGCTTTAGTCTGTAGTCCGTCCAATGTAGACATCATCTTCGGACAACGGCGTGCGAAATCGTCCTATTCGGTCGGTCGAGCCCAAATCCCCCAACGACGGCAAGTTCTCCGTCGGCACGAACAAATGCGCTGCGCTCAACGAATGTTCGTAAGTCCAGCCTTCGGGACAAATCAACTCCCTACTCAGGCTTCCTGCGAGGCGACAGCAAGGCACTCTTCGTCGCGCATCTCCTTTCCATTCGGTGCTTCCAAACTCTAGCCAAGGGGTTCGCGTCATCGGTCCTCGTATCTGGTCGGTCACAGTCAGGTCGCGAGCCTCACCGCCCTGATTGTATTGAAGGCCGACGAGTTCGAGGCTTCTGACGAAGGACTGAACGTCTGACGGGGCCATAAAGCCGACACGGGCGAGTTCACCGTCGGCGCACAGCGTGGAGTTCGGGACGGTGCTTTTGAACCGATTGAAGTCGCCGCCGTAAGCTCCGAGCAGTGCATCCGCCTTGATTATCACGGAGATTGCCTCAGCCAAAACGACCATAGCCGGTCTCCCATCGCAGCGTGGCACGCTTCACCACTCACCATTGACAGAGGTCATGCCCCTGTCTGATCGTAGCGCGCAATCAAATTGCGTCAGCGTCTTTCAGGTCAAACGTATTGGATCAGCGATGACTGATGAAGAGCTAATCGCCAAGTTACAAGCTCGCCAACCGAAACGGGAAAACTACCCAACACAGGACGAGTTTGAGGAAAGTTTAGGGTTCTGGCGCAGCCGTGAGGGCCGAATGCTGGCAAACCTAATTCGCCCTAGGAAGCCCGTCCAAGGGATGTCGGAAGAAGATAAAGCCGAATTGTCTAACGCGATAACGAAGGGCTTCAGACATCAGAACGAGTTTGCCGACCGAGTCGGTGCTCTCGGAGATGTGCGGACGGAAGTCCCTGAGGTCACACTGCAAACTTACAAGGACGCTGTTTACCGCGTCGGAACACAGCCGCCTCTCTTCCTCAAGGTCGATCTACCATCTCCGGACCTCGCGCGCCTTTATGACAATCTCGGCGTCAAAACTGCTGCGTTCCTGACGGCGTGCAATCCACTGGGACACCCGCTGCGGGAGGAGGCAAACGAAGCTCGGCAAGGACGGCTTCGTTCCGATCTTGAGAACTCGAGACCTGCATTACATTGATGGCATTGGGTGCGACCCAAATGGTAGATGGGCAGGTGAGCCGTCCTTTCTCGTCCTCGGCATCGTGTTCGATCAGGCGAAGGCGCTAGGAGACCAATACCAGCAAAACGCGATCCTATGGGCGAGTGAAGATGCGGTGCCGAGGCTAGTGACCCTTCGCTGATACCTTCGATAGGCGTCCTGCCGATGCTGGCGCGTGTTCCTCCGAACGAACGGCGCACCCATCGAACCCAACATGGTCACCATCTGGCTCGACGAGGAAGAAGCTAGCGGGATCGTCATCCGGGAGACTGGATGGCTCCGGCGGACCGCACACATCATCGCCAGCGACCCCGGCTACATCGTCAGCGAACGGGGGTGGGCCACGCTCGACGAACATCTCGCGAATGAGCGGAGAGCGTGCCGTGAGCCTTCCCCGGCCGACCCACCAGTGCTGACGGCGAAGGAGACAGGCCCGCATGCGCTGATCACGATGGGCGACTAGCAGATCACCTCGGAAGCTAGACGACTGACCTTGATGGCGTTGGTCAAGGCCCGAGGTGAGATCGGCTGACAACTCGCCGAGGGAGGCTGAGAGTTCAACCTTTGCGCGTGAAGTTGCGGATTTCTCCAAGCAAAGACTCTACGTCGGATTTCGACATTGTAGAATCGCTCCACGTTCCGGTTGCATCGAACCTCTCGCCATCGGGCCATGGCTCATGATTAGCGCCGTCAATGGCAACGATGGCCCGTCCGGTTGCGGCATCTTCGATTCGATAATTTGGAAACTGGCCCGTCCCTGTAATTCCGAGCCTCATCGCGACGTGCCCGTGGTCCCTCGTTTGCCGATGCATCACACCGAAGGCACGGCTTACAAACGCGTCCCGGTCGGCAAGCAGCGGCATCACCGTTCGAAGAGTAGAATCCTTCGGTACGCCCATTTGTTCGGCTCCTTTATCCTCGCCTCGGCTACAGGGCCGCGCGCAAAGTTGGAAGACCAGTCGTGTCGCGTGAATGAAACCATTCCCCAAGCCTCATTTAGGTAAGATCACACGAGGTGTCGCAGCACCGGTGGAAAGCCCGTCGCAAATAAATCGATTGCCGATTTTGAAACATGTGAGAGTCTGCCTCTAGGATCAAAAGAGACATGTGGGTCGATTGTTAGTCGGTTACGGACGAGTAAGCTCAGCGTCGCAAAGCGTCGACATCCAACAGGAGGCACTGGCCCAAGCAGGATGCGAGAAGGTCTTCGCCGAGAAGATGTCGGGACGCTCGACCACCGACCGTGAGCAATTGGCCCTCGCCATCGACTTCGTCCGGGAAGGCGACACCCTCGTCGTCACCCGGCTCGACAGACTCGCAAGGAGCGTCGGCGATCTTCACCGGATCATCGAGAAGCTTACGGCCAAGGGCGTGGCCTTCCGCTGCATCAACCAGTCAGGCGTCGATACCGGCAGTTCCACGGGACGGCTGATGCTGGCGATGCTCGGAGCCGTCGCGGCCTTCGAGAATGACATCCGGCGCGAAAGACAGATGGAAGGCGTGGCAAAAGCGAAGTTGCGCGGAGCCTATCGTGGGCGTCCGCCGTCGATCAAACCCGACGATGTCCGCGAACTCCACGCCCAAGGACTTGGCGCAACCGAGATCGCCAACCGGCTCAACATCGCTTGGGCCAGCGTTTGCCGGGCATTGGCCGTTTAGCGTGATATTCTGCTCAACCGTCACGCCTCATACTTAGACCCCATTACATAGCGGGACAGAGCCAAAAAAGTTAGGATCACCAGCCAAATCACCAAGGCAGTCGTGAACGCGATCAAGAATGCCATTGGAAAATAATCAAATAGTCCGACCTGAGGCTCTAAGACGCCCGTGCAAGGTGCAGCATCGCCGTTGTGCATATTTCGACAGGAAAAAAATTGGTCGTTTTTGTAGCCGATCGCCTTGTCGCCCTCGGTAAACCCAAGATAGCCGGTGACCCCGATCAGGTAGAAGCCAGTGAGCACTATGCCCAACCGTTTCATTACGCCTTTACGCAAAACAGATACTCCCAATGGTCGTGCTGTCTGACCTATCAGCGAGATCACAATTCCGAATTAACGGGCACGAGTCCGAGCGATGTCAGGCGTAAGGCGCGACCTTTACGATGGTGGGCTACGCTGCGCGCCCAAGTTCAGCCTTCTTAGTGAGGTCGAAGATAGCCAAAAGTGACGACAGAGTGGGCGGTTATTGATCGTTCATAACGGCATCGTCGAGCTTACAATCCTAAGATGGCCTAGTATGTAGTGTCTTAAGTCAGATACCTTTCCCAACGCACTTGAAAGTGGTCTTTATCGGCAGGCGAGTATAGATTCACCTTCACCCCGTGAACTCTGACGCCGCCGTCTTTGGTGATGTTTTCGACTGAACCTATCTCAACGAAAAAGCCGTAGCGAAAAGATGCTTCGTTGAGCCATTCGATCATGTCACGGAACTTAGGCCAAGGCAGGACACCTAATTCAGCGTGCCACTTATCTTCGTCTTTGTTTGCGGCGAACATAGCTAAGCCTTTTAATTCGCGAAAATGGCGGAGCACCTTTCCAGACGAGTAGCAAATTTTCATCCTGATGCATCGGATTGAATAGATGTGTGCGCCCGCTACCGTCGAGAGCGTATGTGGCCGTCGCTCTATGCGCTAGACCTGAGCCGCCTGTCAGGCTTACCCTTTGTTCGTTCGCCACCTGTCCTAGCAAATGGGGTGCCTCGTCCGCAACGAGACGGCAGTGGTCCAATGGGCTAGGATATTTTGTAGAGTCTTTGTGGAGGAGCAAACCGGTGGAGTGGACAAGGGAAAAGCTCGAAGCACTGACGCTCGAACGACGCGAGGTGCTGTTCGATAATGCGCGGGCGAAGGGGACAACCGAAGCGCAGCGGATCATCGACCTCATGGTCGAGCACGATTTGCTCGTGCGCTCCGGTGGCGGACTGCCCCGCGAACATCCAACGATCCAAGAGATCGAGGAAGTCATCAGGTCAGACGAGGGCAGGAAGGCGGGGAAACAAGCCTCCGACGATGGCCTTCCCGCCATGGCCGGGGTCGATCACATGCTGGCCGACGCGCTCGGTTCGAAATACGGCGACCACGATACCACCAGTTGGGCCGGGAAGTTGATGGCCGAGGTCATGGCCGAGGCGGGCTATGTCCAAACTAGAAAGAAACCGATGCCCAGAGGCTGCATCGCAAAGACTGCCGCCTTCTTCGAGAAACGCTGACTCATGATCGGTTCTGACATCGCCAATCGGCTCAATGGGTCGAGCAAGCTTTTATCGAGCGCTCGCCGCTTGAACGGCATCTAAGCGATCAGACGGGCAATCAATGTCTCTATGTTTGTCAGTAAGGCGCTCAGGATCGACACGATGCCGATCCTGAGCGCGAGCTTTGATTACGAATTAGCCCTTCATGTCGAGAGCGAGGTTGCCACCGAAGGTATAAATTGATCCGCTCCCATAGCGCGAGGTAACCGTGACCTTCACGCCGCGACGGACCCACTTGCCACCGAGATGCTCAACAATCTGACGGACAACGCGGCCCGTATACTTCTTCATCTCATCAGTGAATCCTGCATCGCCGACGAGCTTTGCGATGAACGGCTCGGTGGCGATGACGGGAGGACGCGAGGGTGCTGCGATCACCGCGCCCATCAGCACAGCAACGCCCAAGCGCGAGGTCAGGAAGTCGTGGATCGCCTGTCCCGTCTCGGAATCGTGTGCGGCGATATGCGAGCCGGGATAGAAAAACAGATCGATCATGTTGGGATCGGTCTGGAGCGATGTGGAGTCGAGAAGATAAGAGTTCTTAGGCATAGTGTTCGTCCTTCGATGAGGTAGCCGTTGGCGTAGCCGTCGCGTTGATGCGTAAAGCGCATCCTGCTCAGGCAAGGGGGCATATAAGCGACTTTAGTGTGGAAGTCAAGGCGGCATATAAGCCGTCTCGAAAGCCATTGGTCATGGCACGACATCGTGTGTAGCTGAGTCGGCCTCACTCATCTCCAAGGAGGCCATCATGACCCACAACACCAAGTTCGCCCTGATCGACACCGATGGCGACGAACGCTTCGCCGCCGTCATCGACGGCACCTTCCAGATCGGCAAGGATCGCCGAGCCAAGCCAACCCGCATCGAGGACTTCGCCCGAGCCATCCTCATTGATGGCGAAGACGGACGCTTCATCTGCGCCGATGGTCGAAAGCCCGCCGTCCTCAAATTTAGCGGCAAACCCCGAAAGGTCGTTGCCTATCGTCTCGACCAGATGATCGCCACCCAACTCGGCATCCCCGCATACGCGACCCGCTGATCCAGTTACCGCACTGTCGAAGATGTCACCTTCTCCGCCTTCGATGGGGGATGGAGCCGCGTTCTCGGACGCGGCCACTATCTTTGCTCTTCCCTGAAAGACCCTTCCCAGACCGCCTGAGAGCGTCCAGAATCGTCGTTTACGCATCATCGGAGGAATGAATGGTCTCGCGTCCCGACGATCCCCACGAGGCTCCTGACGGCCTCCCCGAGGACGATGACGAAGACCTTCCACCCCGAGCGTTCAACGAGGCTCTACACTACGGTCTAGCTGACGATGACAGGCTCGTCAGCGATATTTCAGACCGGTATCCTGAGCCGTCATCATACGATGTTCGGGACCAGCCCCTTGCCGACAAACCGTCATTCAAGGCCATCGTCGAGCGCCTCCGCTGATCAGTTGGAGCCATGCGAACACCCGTTCCCGAAGCCCGCTGTCTCTCCTCCCTTCGCCCGCTCCAAAAGTCTGCAAACCTTTGAAAACCGTCAGTTTTACCGTTCCGAGCGGTCGATTCGACGTTGGCTCCACAGACTTTCAACACGAAGGGAATGGTCTATTCGGCGTTAAGTCTCTGAATGACGAGGGAAATCGCCCAAACTCTTGCTACACAATATTGCTTACAGGATTTGCGTGGCGGGCTAGTTCGAATGGGGAGGTGGTTTCATTTCCGTCGAAGGGTTCCTGACGCTTTGCGAACCGTCTTCGGACGTTCTGACATCTGGCAAGCCCTCAACGAACCCATCTCCCATAAGCCCAATAAAGAGCAGCAATGACGATTGGAGCAATGCTGATTACTTCAAGTTTCATTAACTCACCGTCTCCCATCGCGTCCCAACCGCCGACATGAAAGGGATCAAAAATACGCGCATAGACCTGCATAAATGAAATCCACGCTCCAGAACTGAACACTGTGAACCGAAACACTGCACTCTGCCGTCGCCACCAACTCACTTTTGGATTGGTCAGCGAAAAGTTTATGTTACCCCGCCTATTG
Source organism: Sphingomonas sp. RB1R13 (assembly GCF_036663775.1). Lineage (NCBI taxonomy): Bacteria > Pseudomonadati > Pseudomonadota > Alphaproteobacteria > Sphingomonadales > Sphingomonadaceae > Sphingomonas > Sphingomonas sp. RB1R13. Next base: position 188,395 of record NZ_JAXOJM010000001.1, on the reverse strand, counting down.
CCTCTACCCGGTTTGCCGTCAGCGATGCGTTTCTCCGCGATTTTCTCGTCGGTAGCTAATAGCCGGTCGAAAACTTCCCTGATCTCGGGGGGTGGTCCCTTTGGACTTCGTCTCACTCGTTCTTGCGTGAGCGGCGAAAATACCGATTGAAGTTCTAAAGATGGCGCAACACCCGAAGCAAGATAGCTTGACCAAGCTTCTTCAATCTTAACAATATGCTCCGGCTGTAACTCGCCTTCTTGATGGCCGAGGAAATTAGCCATAATCTTCCAGTTGTTCACTATGCGGGCTGGAGCTTCGACTCGTTTGCTGTCCTCGTGAAGCTGGGTAACGAATAACACGCCCATGTTGAGCATCATGTTGGAATTTTCAAAGAAGGTGAAAGGCTTATCGGGCATTGCCTCGGGCACTCCATCAAGACCAACAAATTCGGCGACTTATTCGCCTCACGCGAAAAAATCGTATGCGTGCGAACTCGCCGAGCATACCACACGGGCCAAGTCTTGCACGATTGAACCGTCAGTGGGGGTGAAAGTCTTTCGTTGTTACAAATTGGGGAACGGCTCCGTTCTAAAGTTGCGAGATTGTGATGAGTATCCGTGAAGAAATGAGAGACGGGTTGATAGAGGCTTACAAGCCGAAGGCAATCGATGGTGCGTCATGTATGATCTGCGGGCAGGCGGGCGGAAGGCTTTCGCTTCACCTAATCGAAGCGGTTATCCCGGAAGCCCAACGACTCCCCTCAGGCTCAGTGCCAATGATCCAGAGTCGTGGCACAATTCGTTGTAGCTTTGCTGTCTGCGAAGCGTGCGCCCCCGCCTGCTCCATGTGTGGGATCGCGGTAAGGACGAAAAGGGTCTTGCGCGCATACAGGGTGCTGGAAGAATCAGCTTGGGCAGGCTCAAAAGTGTATTTGGGTAATGGCTTTTGCCAACACTGGAATCTTATCACCCGTTATCGTTTAAATGGTTTACCTTCGAGCTTCGTCAGCCCTTTCGAACTTAGTAAGCCGCGACTGCCTGCGGTCACCTTTACCGCTGACGCAGACCACCCCGTGCCAAAACGCTCCAGTCCCTTTTCCGCCAACGTGTCAGGCGTGCAATCTACGCAGATGGGTGACCCTACGGTCGAGAATTATCGCCAGAACTTGCTTGCTTCGAAACCGGTCAGAACGAACTTCGATAGCGACGACGAATTTGAAGAATGTCTCGGATTTTGGATGAGCCGCCAAGGGCGTATCTTAGCTCACATGGCAACAGCGAAGAGACGGGCGATCGGAGTTGAGCTATTCGTTGGTGACATCGCTGCCCTGTCAGGCACTGTCTATATTGCTTGGTTCATTGCCAACCCGAACGGCCCAACCGCGTTCGCTATGGGCGCGGTGGAGACGACAACGGGGAATAGATTATTCTACCGCTACATGCACTTCCTTAAGCAGGAGACATGGCTTCTCGGAGACCTCCAAAGCCTCATCTCTGATTGTGGAAATGATTTCGGCGCGCTCTTGGAGCGCGGTGTTGGGAGTCTTGACGAACATCTAGCATCGGTGAGCAAAGCCGGAGTTTCAGTCCTGAGTGCGATACCAAGCTTTGTGATCCCAAACGAGAACCCATCCATATGGTCGTCATTCCAAAAAATGATAGGCTTAAGATTGGCCAATGAGGACTGGGGTAAGGAACTCTTTTTCCGGCAAACTTACGGCACCGACTTTTTTGGGAGAGCAGGTGAAGAAGTTCGTGAAGCTTACGAGGCGCTCAAGTCCGATCCTACTACAGACCCGAATTTTCTAAATTTTATGTGGGCTCGGTATTCAGAAATTCCGTCTTTTATTAATTGGAGACCATCCAAACACAAGTCTCAGTTGGCATCGCCAGCCGTTGTTGCATTGTGGTGGCAACACGCCGTCGCACGAACTACGGTGAATGAGGGGTTGGCCCAGTTCAAATTGATGTGGGACGGCGCTTCGGGACTGGTGCACCCGTCTGGAACGGAGGTGCCAGCACTTTCTTTCGCCGAGGTTGAACAGTTCTTTGCCAACTTCCAGCTTCCGCTGGATAGCTGATATAATTCGAATCCGGTTTACAGCTATTTATGAAGCCCTTGGATCAAAAGCCTTTCGTAGGCAGCAAGTTTACAGCGGAAGCGCCAGAAAACAGGCATTTTTTTGAGCTTGGAAGGCTTCTGCTCTACCATTGAGCTACACCCGCGTGTGGATGCGCCCTTGCCATTGCTCGACGCCAACGGTCAACCTTCGGGAACGACTCTCGCCTCCGATGATTGAATCGGCTCCACAACAATAGGGGCGAGAATATGGCAGCGCGGCCGGCATGGCGGGGACAGATCAGGCTAGCGCTGGTCGCGATCCCGGTCGAGATTTTCCCCGCGACCAAAAGCGGCGCCTCGATCGCCTTTCACCAGGTTCACGAACCGTCGGGCAAGCGGGTCAAATATGAAAAGGTCGTGCCCGGGATCGGGCCGGTCAACGTCGACGAGATCGTCAAGGGCTTCGAAGTGTCGAAGGGCGAATATGTCCTGCTCGAGCCCGAGGAAATTGAAGCGGTCAAGCTGGAGAGCCGCAAGACACTGGAGCTGACCCAGTTCGTCGATTATGGCGACATCGACGCCATTTATTACGACAAGCCCTATTATGTCGTCCCCGCGGACGACCTGGCCGAGGAAGCGTTTGTGGTCCTGCGCGAGGCGTTGCGGACCGCGAAGAAGGTTGGGGTCGGGCAGCTGGCGATGCGGGGCCAGGAATATGTCGTGTCGCTCAAACCTTGCGGGCGCGGGATGGTGCTCGAGACGCTGCGCTATTCGGACGAGGTCAACAAGGCGGCGAGCTATTTCCGCGAGATCGGCGATGCCAAGCCCGATGCCGACCTGCTCGACCTCGCCGCGACGCTGATCGCCAAGAAGGCGTCGAGCTTCGACCCGGCCGAATTCCACAATCGCTATGTCGACGCGCTGAAATTGCTGATCGAGGAGAAGCGCAAGAAGAAGGGCGGGCTGGTCATCCAGGACGACGACAAGAGCGACCCGGCCAAGGGGTCGAATGTCATCGACCTGATGGCGGCGCTGAAGAAGAGTTTGGGGGGCGCGGAGGGCACACGCTCGGACACGGTCAAGCCGGTCGGAAAAAGGCCTGTTTCCAAAGCGAAGCCGGCGGCGGCGAAGAAGGTCGCGGTCGCGAAGAAGCGGGCCTGACATGGCGGTCCGCAAGCTCGACATCGAGACCTATAATGCGAAGCGTGACTTCGCCAAGACGGGCGAGCCCAAGGGACGCAAGCTCAAGGGCAAGGGCGACAGCTTTGTCGTTCAAAAACATGATGCTAGTCGACTCCATTGGGACTTTCGGCTGGAGCTGGACGGGGTGCTCAAGAGCTGGGCGGTGCCGCGCGGGCCGAGCCTGAACCCCAAGGACAATCGCCTCGCGGTCCGGACCGAGGACCATCCGATCGATTATGGCAGTTTCGAAGGGACGATCCCCCGGGGAGAGTATGGCGGCGGCACGGTGATGCTGTGGGACCAGGGCAAGTGGATCCCGCATCCCGACAAGGACCCGCGCAAGACGATCGAGGAGGGCCATCTCCACTTCACGCTCGAAGGCCATCGCATGAAGGGCGAGTGGGTGATGTTTCGCCTGAAGGGCAAGCCCGGCGAAAAGGGCGAGAACTGGATGCTCAAGAAAGTCACCGACGCGTTTGCCGACGAGGCGGGCGAGGCGCTGGTCGAGCAAGGGCTGACGAGCGTCACCACCGGTCGGGCGATGGCCGAGATCGCGTCTGGCGCGGACGTCTGGCACAGCGAGCCGGCCAAGGGCGTCAAATCGGGCCGCACGACGCGCAAGCCGTCCGCCGCCCCGCCCAAGTTCCGCCCGCCGCAACTGGCGACGCTGGTCGATGCGGTGCCGGCCGGATCGGACTGGCTGTTCGAGTATAAATATGACGGTTACCGCCTGCTGGTCGCGACCGGGGAGGGGGCGGCGACGGCGTGGACGCGCAATGGCAATGATTGGTCGGACAAGTTTCGCGGGATCGTGAAGGCCGCCGCCGAGCTTCCCGCCGGATGCCTGATCGATGGCGAGGCGGTGGCGCTTGGCAAGGAGGGCAAGCCCGACTTCGGGCTGTTGCAGGCAACGCTGAAGGACGGCGGGGCCGAGCTTGCCTATTATGCCTTCGACTTGATCGTCGATCGCGGCGAGGATCTTTCGAAGCTCGGCAACCTCGAGCGCAAGGAGCGGCTGGCGGCGCTGCTGAAAGGGATCGGCGGGCCGATCATCTTTGGCGACCACATCATCGCCAAGGGCGAGGCATTGTTCGAGGCGATCTGCAAGGAGGGCGGGGAGGGGATCATCGCCAAGAAGGCGAGCGCGCCCTACACGGACAAAAGGTCGAAGAACTGGCTCAAGGTGAAATGCACCAACCGGCATGAATTCGTGATCGTCGGCTGGCAGGAGAGCGACAAAAGGCGCGGGTTCCGGTCGCTTCACCTCGCCGCGAAGCAGGGCAGGGCGCTGACCTACGCCGGTCGGGTCGGAACCGGCTTCGACACCGCGTTGCTCGAGAGTTTGAGCGAGACGATGGCGCCGCTGGAGGTTGAGAAGCCGCCGCTCGATGTGCCCAGGGCGATGCTGCGCGGATCGCACTGGATCGAGCCGAAGCTCGTGTGCGAGGTTGCGTTCACCGAATTCACGCGGGAGGGGACGCTTCGCCACCCCAGCTTCATTGGCCTGCGCGACGACAAGCCTGCCGCCGAAGTCGTTCGAGAAATTCCCGAGAAGGTCGCCAAGCCCGCGAAGAAACAGAAGTCCGAACTCGCCACTTTCGCTTCGCTCGGCGCGCGGATCACCAATCCTGACCGGATTATTTTCCCGGGCGACGAGATCAGCAAAGGCCAGCTCGCCGACTATTATGCCGCGATCGCCGCGCCGATCATGGTCGATGCCGCCAACCGTCCGCTGACCCTGATCCGCTGTCCGCAGGGGCGGGCGAAGAAATGTTTTTTCCAGAAGCATGACACGGGGTCGATGGGCGATTTCGTCCACCATGTCCCGATCACCGAAAAGGACGGATCGACCGAGGATTATCTCTATGTGGAGCGGGTCGAGGGGCTGCTCGGCTGCGTCCAGATGGGGTCGATCGAGTTTCACGGCTGGGGCAGCCGGATCGATCCACTCGAGAAGCCCGACCGCATGTTGTTCGACCTCGACCCCGACGAGGGGCTCGACTTTGGTGCGGTCCGCAACGGGGCGGAGAAGTTGCGCGCGCTGCTCGGCGACCTGGGGCTGGTAAGTTTTCCTTTGCTGTCGGGGGGCAAGGGGATCCACGTCGTCGTGCCGCTCGACCAGACCGCCAACTGGCCGACGGTGAAGTCGTTTGCCGAGCGGTTCAGCCGGGCGATCTCGGAGCAATTCCCGAAGGAGTTCACCGCCAACATTCGCAAGAACCAGCGCACCGGACGGATCTTCGTCGACTGGCTCCGCAACCAGCGCGGCGCGACCGCGGTGCTGCCCTATTCGGCGCGGGCGCGGGAGGGAGCCCCGGTGGCGGCGCCGATCGACTGGAGCGAAGTGGCGGGGACCAAGGGGGGCAACCGGTTCACCATTCGCGATGTGGAGGAACTGCTGGAACGGGCGGGGTCGAAGTTGTTGGCGGGATGGGGGCAGGCGAAACAGGGGCTGCCGGATTTGTAGGGGGGTGGGGAGGCTCAGGCAGGCCCCGGGTCGAGCCCGGGGTGACGCTGGTGGTTAGATCAGGAGCTGATCGAGTAGCTGCAAGGGGTTGGTAGGAGTCATTCTTGCCGGCAGGATCGTCACCCCGGGCTTGACCCGGGGACTGCCTTATCTTCCATGACCGTATTGGATGTTTCTCGTGCATGGCCACTTGATGGCTCAGTTCATCAATGCCCGCAATCGGATCGGAAGCGGTCATCCGCAATTGCATCTAGTCGTCGCCCCGGGCTTGACCCGGGGTCCCGCTTCTTCGGCCGGTCAGCCAAGCGTATCGTGGAGGTCGAGCCAATCGGGGTTGGCCTGCTCAACGAGCGCGAATTTCCATTCCCGCCGCCACCGCTTAACGCGCTTCTCGTGCGCGATACAGTCGGTGATCGAGTCGCCGTGCTCGGCCCAGACCAGTCGGGTCAGGCCGTAGCGTCGGCAAAAGTCTGATCCTTCGCCGGTGCGATGCTGGAAGGCACGCGCAGCGAGATCGGCGGTGACGCCGACGTACATCGTTCCTCGGTAGCGATCCGACATGATGTAGACCCAGCCGCCCTTTTCCATCGCTCTATCGAGAAGAAGCGGGGCCCCGGGTCAAGCCCGGGATGACGGGTTTGGTGGGGGCGCTGCATCCAAGCAATGCGCCCCCACAAAAAAACGGCGGACCGTGGGGCCCGCCGCTGGTTATCGCGAATGAAAGCTCGGCGTTACGCCTTGCAGCTCTGCGTGCCCTTGCCGGGGCGCTCTACGCTGACCGAGGCGGCGTCCTTGGTGCCGGTGAGCGAATAGCCCGCACCCGACATCGGCTTGCCGGCCTCGGTGGCGATGACGCGGTTGGGGGTGCCTTCCTTCGAGGCGTGGATGTCGGCGGTCTTCTTGTCGTTGAGCCAGTCGATGTAGACGACCGTATTGTCCTTGCAGCGATACGACTTGCTGGCTTCGATCATCGGCGGAAGGACGACGCCCGCCGTGTTGACCGGGGCGTTGGCGGCCTGGCCGCGCTCGGGCGTGCCGGCGACAATGGTGTTGTTGGATTTGCCACAGCCGGCGAGCACGGCGGAAGCAAGAAGGGCGAGGGTGAGGGTGCGGTTCATGATATTCGCCTTTGCGGGTCGAAGGAGCGCCGTCAAGGCGCGTTTGCAATCGAAACTCGCGAGCCTTACGCTGGGTTGCGTGGGGACGATGCATGGGAAGGGCGATGTGCAGCGCATAAGGATCGGACTGACGGGGCTCGCCTTCGTCTTCTTGCTGGTCTTGCTCGGCGCGGTCGTCAGCAAGTCGAGCCGCGACAGCCAGGTCGTGCCCAATGCCGCCAGCAGCGCCCAGAATAGCCAGCCGAGCGATCCGCTGTCGGACCTGGGGGTTGCGCCCGGCGCGTCCGCTGAAGCGGGAAATGGCAGCGCGGCGACCAACAAGACGCGATGAACCGGTGGGCAATCGCCGCCGCTGCCGCGCTGATCGGCGTGGCCGGGGCGGGAGCATTTGTCGGGGCACAGCGGGAGGCGCCGGCGATTGCGGACCGGGCGCCGGGCGATCGGCCCGAGTTGATGCTGCTGAGCAGCCTGCCGATTATCTTCAGCGAAAAATTCACGCTCGCGCCGGGGAAGGGTGCGGGCGGGTCGATGATCCTGTCGCGGCTCGAGCGACGCTATCGCATGCGGCCGATCGCGCTGGCCGATTCGGCCGGGCTGGGGCGGGGACGGATGCTGCTGATGGCGCATCCGCGGGCGCAGACCGCCGAGGCGCTGGTCGATCTCGATGCGTGGGTGCGTGGCGGCGGGCGATTGCTGCTGATGGCCGATCCGATGCTCGACTGGCCGAGCGAGCGCGGGCTGGGCGACCCGCTTCGCCCGCCGCCGGGCTATGCCGATACCGGGCTGCTGGCGCATTGGGGGATGGCGCTGGAGCGACCGGCGGCGCGGGGGCCGGTGCGGGCGATGCTCGACGGACGTCCCCTTCTGCTGCTGTCGCCGGGGCGGTTGCGGGCGCCCGGGTGCACCCTGCTCGCCGGCCGGATCGTGGCGCGCTGTCGCATCGGGCGCGGCGCGGTGACGGTGATTGCCGACGCCGACCTGATCGACCCGGCCCAGTCGGGGAAAGCGATTGGGGGCAATCTCGACTCGGTCGTGGCGGAGCTTGCACGGCTGGAAACCAGCCCAGCACGTTGATTTCGCGCGGGTCTCGCGACGCGCATCGCTTTACTTGAAATCGACTGTGGCGCGGCGGCACCGTTGCTTGCCAACAGGGTTATCCACAGGCTTGTCCGCCTGAGAACAACAAGTGAACGCAAGAATAAGTGGTGCCCAATTTATCCCGGAAAACTCACGCTAATCCGATTGGTGGCATGAATTCCCCAGTAATGGCATCAATTCCCATTGTATCCCCGCTTAACCTGAGTTACCAACAGTCACCGTAGCGTGGGGCAACCCTATTGGAGTCGATCTTCTCCCGTCGTGACCCGTGTCGCGCCGGACGGGGAAGCTCTGCGCTTGGACGACGGAGGCAAGCGCCAAGGCGCAACAGGGGAGCAAGCAGTCGGTGGCGTTGGAGCATCTGTTCCAGGGAAGCGCGCTGAACGCGGTCGACGCCAAGGGGCGTGTGTCTGTGCCGGCGTTCCTGCGCCAGGTGATCGAGCGTCGCGGCGATGCCCGCACCATCGTCCTTGCCAAGCACGACCAGTTTCCCGCGCTGTCGGCCTATGACCCCGGTTTCGCCGCCGCTCGCCACCTGAAGCTGGAGCGGTTGCTGGAAAAGGAAGAGACCAACCCCGACGCCGAACTGGCCTATCAGCAGCGCAACATGATGGCCTTCGCCGCGACCGAAGAGACGCCCTACGACACGTCGGGGCGGATCGTGTTGCCGCCGATGATGCGCGCCAAGGGCCAGATCGGCGAGCTCGCGCTGTTCCTTGGCACCGGCGAGACGTTTCAAATCTGGAATCCAAAGCTGTTCCTTGAGGATGCACGCATCCCCGAGGACATGAAGGACATCGCCCGCTTCCGGCTCGAGGAACGGGGTCTTTCGGCATGAGTCCCTTTGCCGAAATGACCGTCCCCACGGGCCACGTGCCGGTATTGGTCGATGAAGTCGTCGCCGCGCTGGGGGTCGTGCCTGACTCCTGCGTGGTCGACGGCACGTTCGGAGCGGGGGGCTATACCAAAGCCCTGCTCGGAGCGGGGGTGGGGCGAGTGATCGGCTTCGATCGCGATCCGGATGCGATTGCGAACGGGCCGACGCTCGTCCCTGACCCCAGATTATTGCTGATCGAGGAACGCTTCAGCCAGATGGACCGGGTGCTCGAGGAGCGCGGCCTGTCGCCGGTCGATGCGATCGTGCTCGATATCGGTGTCAGCTCGATGCAGCTCGACCAGGCCGAGCGGGGGTTCGCGTTTGGCCAGGACGGACCGCTCGACATGCGGATGAGCCAGGCCGGGCTGACCGCGGCGGAGTTTCTCAACGAGGCCGACGAGGCCGAGATTGCGCGCGTCATCAAGGAATATGGCGAGGAGCCGCGGGCGCGTTCGGTCGCCCGCGCGATCGTCGCGGCGCGGCCGTTGACGCGCACGGCAGAGCTGGCGACGGTGGTGCGCAAGGCGCTTCGTTACCATGCGGGGATGAAGAGCGACCCCGCGACGCGCACCTTCCAGGCGATCCGGATTCATCTCAACGCCGAGCTCGACGAATTGGAGGCGGGGCTGCGCGCGGCGGAGAAGTCGCTTCGTCCCGGCGGTCGGCTGGCGGTGGTCACCTTCCACAGCCTGGAAGACCGCATCGTCAAGCGCTTCATGAAAGAACGCAGCGGCGACGTGCCGGCCGGATCGCGCCATCGCCCGCTGGCCGCCGCCGGGCCGACCCCCAGCTTCACCGACATTGCCAAGCCGTTGTCCGCATCGGACGCCGAATTGGCCCGTAACCCGCGCGCGCGCTCGGCCAGGCTGCGGTCCGCAGTCCGCACCGATGCGCCCGCGTGGGACCAGCCGCTGGTGCTTCGTGCCACTGCTGGGTCGTCACGCCAGTCTTCTGGCCAGTCCCCCAAGCGTAAAACTTCAGGAGGCCGCGCATGAGCGTCCGTTCCTTCCGACCCGTCGTGTCGGTCGCCACCGTCGCCGTTGCCGCACTGGGTTGTTACCTGGTGTCGCTGAGAGTCGCCGCCGAGCGCGCCGGGCTCGAGGAGGTCGAGAACAGCATCGTCCTGGCCCAGCGCGACATTCGCACGCTGCAGACCGAGATCGGCACGCGCGGCCGGCTTGAGCAACTCGAGCGGTGGAACGTCAAGGTGCTCGCCCTGTCGGCGCCCAAGGCCGATCAGTTCGTCGACGGCGGCTATCAGCTGGCGCGCCTCGCCCGGCCGAGCGACGAGATTGACATGACGGCGCCGGTGGTGCTGGCGGCGGCGCCCAAGCCCGCCCCGGCGCGTCCGATCAGTGACGATGACGCCGATGTCGCGGCGAGTTCGTCGGTGCCGAGCCAGCCGGCGCCTGCTTCAACTCAGCAGGCAACTCCCCGCAATGGCAGCGCGGCAAGCATGATGCATGTCGCCAGCTACAGCCCGTCAAACGATCCGACGGCGGCGGCGCCGCCGAAAATATCGCGTAAACTCGCTGGAACTCCCGCGATAACGACGAAGTCCGTCAAGATCGCGACGGCCGCCCGTCAAGCGCCCTTGCCGTCGGCCAAGCATGACGCCAAGGCGTCAGTTACGCCGGTCAAGAGCGGCACCACCAGGGACAAAGCCAACCACTGATGAACGCACCGACGCCCGCTCTCGTCGCCCGGCCCGAGCGGCTCCGCCTGGTCGGACAGCGTCGGCAGATTCTTGCGGTTCTCCACCAGCGGCTGATGTTCGGCCTGATCGTCTATGGCGTGATCATCGCGCTGATCGTGTGCCGCCTGCTGTGGCTCGCGGCGTTCGGCGATCATGCCGGGCGGCGCGGGATGGTCAGCGCATTGATCCCGCCGCGCGGGGATATCGTCGATCGTGACGGCCAGCCGCTGGCAAGCTCGATCGACGTGTGGAGCATTGCGCTCCAGCCGACCAAGGTCATCGGCGACAAGCTGGAACTGGCGCGCAACCTGGCGAAGCTGATGCCCGAAAAGGACGAGGCGAGCTATTTTGCCATGATCCGCTCGGGCAAGCCGTTCTTCTACCTTCGCCGCCGCGCCTCGCCGCAGCTGGTCGAGGCGATCAATGCGCTGGGCGAGCCCGGCATGGCGCTCGAGCGGACGCCTGATCGCCTGTATCCGCAGACCAGCCTGGCCGCGCATGTGCTGGGCTTCACCGACATCGACGGCCATGGCGCCGCCGGGGCCGAGCGGGCGTTCGACAAGCGGCTGTCCGACCCCGCAACGCGCGGCGAGCCGCTCACCCTGTCGATTTCGAGCAAGGTCCAGCAGGCGCTCGAGCATGAGCTCAATGCGGCGATGACCGAATTTTCGGCGATCGGCGCGGCGGGCGTGGTGATGGACGTCCATACTGGCGAAGTGCTGGCGATGACCTCGCTGCCGACGCTGAACCCCAATATCGCGGGGCAGGGGTCGCCCGAGGCGCGCTTCAACCGCGCAACGCTCGGCGTCTATGAGCTGGGATCGACCTTCAAGCCGTTTACCGTCGCCATGGCGATGGACTCGGGGATCGTGAAGTCGATGGGGCAAATGTATAATTGCCCCAAGGAATTCCACTACGGCAAGGTGACGGTGCACGACACCCATCCCTATGGCCGCGCTTGCTCGGTCGCCGAGATCATGATGGAAAGCTCGAACATCGGCACGGCGCAGATCGCGCTTCAGGTGGGGGCTGCACGCCAGCGGGAATTCCTGACCAAGATGGGCTTCATGGCGCCGGTCGCGATCGAGCTTCGCGAGCGCGGGCGGACGCTGACCCCGGGCAATGACTGGGGCGAGATTGCGACGATGACCGTCGGCTTTGGCCACGGCATCGCGGTCACCCCGCTCCATCTTGCAACAGGCTATGCCACCCTGTTCAATGGCGGCGTTTATCATCCGGCGACGATCCTCAAGGTCGACAAAAATCATCCGGTCGGCCCGGCGCACCGCGTGTTCACCGAGGAAACGAGCTACAAGTCGCGATCGCTGCTGCGGCTGGTGGTGATGAAGGGCACCGGCAAAAATGCCGACGCGCCGGGCTATCGCATCGGCGGCAAGACCGGGACCGCCGAGAAGATCGTCGGCGGCCATTATACATCGGCGTCGGTGGTCACGACCTTTGCCGGGGTCTTCCCGATGGAGGAGCCGCGCTATGTCATCGTCGCCATGCTCGACGATCCCAAGCCGACCCCCAAGACCTTTGGCTTTCACACCGCCGGGTGGAACGTCGCGCCGCTGGTCGGTCGCACGGTCAGCCGGATCGCGCCGATGCTGGGCGTGCGCCCCGACATGAAGCGCGACGCCAATATGAGTGAGGTCCTGCCCTTCGTTCACGAAAAGGAGAAGTGAGCGGTGCGCCTCGGTGATCTGATGAAGATCGACGACAGCGGGAACGCTGATCTGGTGAAGATCGACTCTGACCTGGAGATATCCGGCGCGGCGATCGATAGCCGCAAGGTGACCGCGGGCTGCTTGTTCGGCGCCTTCCCCGGCAGCGTTCACAATGGTGAGGACTATATCGCCAGCGCAGTCGAGCGCGGCGCGGTGGCGGTCGTCGCCCGGCCAGAGGCGGTGGTTGCAGGCGCGGTGCACTTGGCCGATGCGGAGCCGCGGCGGCTGTTCGCAAAGCTCGCCGCCAAACTTCTCGCGCCCTATCCCGACACGATCGTCGCGGTCACCGGGACCAACGGCAAGACATCGACCGTCGAAATGGCGCGGCAATTGTGGCGGATGGCGGGCTATCGCTCGGCGTCGATCGGGACGCTTGGCGTGACCACCGCCGACGACCAGGTGACGACCGGGCTGACCACTCCCGACATCGTGACCTTCCTGTCGAACCTGTCGGGGCTCCGGCGGATGGGGATCAGCCACGTCGCCTATGAGGCCTCGTCCCACGGGCTCGACCAGTTTCGCTCCGAGGGGCAGCGGGTAGCGGCCGCCGCTTTCACCAATCTGAGCCGCGATCACCTCGATTATCATGCCGACATGGACAGCTATTTCGCCGCCAAGATGCGCCTGTTCGACGAGGTTGTCGCCGACGACGGTGTGGCGGTGGTGTGGACCGGCGATCCGCGATCGGGCGCGGTCATCGACCATGTCCGGGCGCGTGGACTGAACATTGTTACCGTCGGGCCGGGGGCCGAGACGATCGAGCTGGTGTCGCAGGCGCCGACCCCGCTGGGGCAGGTGCTGGTGCTTCGCCATGATGGCAAGGAGCATAAGCTCAGCCTGCCGCTGATCGGCGCTTATCAGGCGGCCAACGTGCTGGTCGCGGCGGGGCTAATGCTGGCCACCGGCGCGTCGTTCGACAAGACGCTGTGGGGGATGGGGCGGCTGGCCCCGGTGCGCGGGCGGCTGGAACGGGCAGTGATCACGGCGGGTGGGGTGCCGGTCTATGTCGACTATGCCCACACCCCCGATGCGATCGAGGCGGCGATCGTCGCGCTTCGACCCCACGTCAGCGGCCGCCTGATCATCGTGTTTGGCGCGGGCGGGGATCGCGACATGGGCAAGCGCGGACCGATGGGCGAGGTTGCAGCAAGGCTCGCCGATATCGGCATCGTCACCGACGATAATCCGCGATCGGAAGACCCCGCCACGATCCGCGCTGCCGTGATGGCCGGGGCTTCCGGCTTGCGCGAAATTGGCGGACGGCGCGAGGCGATTGCCGCCGCCATCGCCGAGGCGCGCGAAGGGGATATCGTGCTGCTTGCGGGCAAGGGGCATGAGCAGGGCCAGGTCCTCGCCGACCGCACCGTGCCGTTCGACGATGTCGCGGTCGCGCGCGAGTGCGCCGCGTGACGATATTGTGGACCAGCGCCGAAATCGAGGCTGCGACCGGGGGCCGGGCGAGCGCCGCCTTCGAGGCGAGCGGCGTGACCTTCGACAGCCGCGAAGTCGGCCCGGGCGACTTGTTCGTCGCGATGCCGGGGACCGTCGCCGACGGGCATGATTTCGTCCTGTCCGCCTTCGCCGCCGGGGCGAGCGGGGCGATCGTGTCGCACGCCGTCGAGGGACCGCATGTGCTGGTCGAGGACGTCGCCGCTGCGCTTGCCGCGCTCGCCGTCGCGGCCCGCGCGCGCTGTTCGGGGGTCGTCATCGGCATCACCGGATCGGTCGGCAAGACCAGCACCAAGGAAGCGCTTTACGCCGCGCTCGATCGCGGTTGCCGCGGCCAGGTCCATCGCTCGGTCAAAAGCTACAACAACCACACCGGCGTCCCGCTCAGCCTCGCGCGGATGCCACGCGACAGCCATTTCGCGGTGCTCGAAATGGGCATGAACAATGCCGGTGAGATTGCCGCGCTGACCCGGCTCGTTCGCCCCAACATCGCCATCGTCACTTCGATTGCCGCCGCGCATATCGAAAATCTCGGATCGATGGAGGCGATCGCCGCCGCCAAGGCCGAGATATTCGAGGGGCTGGAGGAAGACGGCGTCGCCATCGTGCCCGAAGAGACCCCCCATCGCGACCAGCTGGTCAAGGCGGCACGGCGCCACGCCGGCGAGATCATTACCTTCGGCGGGTCACAGGCCGATGTCGCCGCGCTCCACGCCGTCCGCGCCGACAATGGCGGCAGCCTGATCACCGCCCGCCTGATGGAAAGCGACCTGACCTATACCATCAGCCAGCGTGGCGACCATTGGGTGACCAATTCGCTGGCGGTACTTGCGGCAGTCGAAGCGGCGCATTGCGACCTGGCGCTGGCCGGGCTCGCGCTGGCCGACATGGGCGGGCTGAAAGGCCGCGGCGAGCGCCATCGGATTGCCCTCGACGGGGGATCGGCGCTGCTGATCGACGAAAGCTACAACGCCAACGCAGCGTCGATGGCGGCAACACTCAAGAGCCTTGGCGAGGAACGCGGGGTCGATCGGCGGATCGCCGTGCTCGGCCCGATGCGCGAAGTCGGGGAGCATGGCGACGCGCTCCACGCGGGGCTGGCCCCCGGGATCCTCGACGCGAAAGTCGACCGGCTGATCCTCATCGGCGATGAATTTCGTCCGCTCGAGACCGCGCTTGAAGGCGCCGTCGCTATCGACCAAGCGACCAATGCCGACGAGGCGACCGCGCTCCTTCTGGCGATGATCGCCCCCGGCGACGTGATCCTCGTCAAGGCATCGAACTCGGTCGGGCTTGCGGCGCTGGTCGAACGAGTGGCAGGGGGTCAGCCATGCTTTACCTGATCGCCGAATATTTCGGATTTCCGCATCTTTTGAACCTGGTTCGCTACATCAGCTTTCGTGCCGGTGCGGCCAGCGTGACTGCGCTGGCGATCGGGCTGTTGTTCGGCCCGGCGTTCATTCGCTGGCTCCGCTCGAAGCAGGGCAAGGGCCAGCCGATCCGTGCCGACGGCCCGCAAAGCCACCTCGCCAAGCGCGGCACCCCGACGATGGGCGGACTGCTGATCCTCATCTCGATGATGGTCTCTGTCCTGCTGTGGATGGACCTCGGCAACCCCTACGTCTGGGCCTGCCTGCTGGTCACCGCGGGCTTCGGGCTGATCGGTTTCCTCGACGATTATGACAAGGTCAGGAAGGCAAGCCACAAGGGGCTGTCCGCCAGGACGCGGCTGCTGTTTGAATTCCTCATCGCCGGGGTCGCGACCTGGCTGATGGTCCGCCACCACGGCACGCATCTCTACGTGCCCTTCTACAACGGCCCGGTGATCGACATCGGCTGGCTGTACATCCCGTTCGGGGCGTTCGTGATCGTGGCGTTCGGCAATTCGGTCAATCTGACCGACGGGCTCGACGGGCTGGCGACGATGCCGGTGATCATTGCCGCGCTCGCCTTTTTCATCATCAGCTACCTCGTCGGCAATGCGAAATTCTCGGCCTATCTCGGCATTCCCCATGTGCTGGGTGCGGGCGACCTCAGCGTGCTGACGATGGCGATCGTCGGGTCGGGGCTCGCCTTCCTGTGGTTCAATGCGCCCCCGGCGGCGGTGTTCATGGGCGATACCGGCAGCCTCGCGCTGGGCGGCGCACTCGGCGCGATCGCGGTCGCGACGCACCACGAGCTGGTGCTGGTGATCGTCGGCGGGCTGTTCGTGCTCGAAGCGGTCAGCGTCGTGGTCCAGGTGTTCTGGTTCAAGCGCACCGGGCGGCGCGTGTTCAAGATGGCGCCGATCCACCATCATTTCGAACATCTCGGCTGGAGCGAGCCGACGGTCGTGATCCGCTTCTGGATCATCGCCTTCATCCTCGCCCTCGCCGGCCTCGCCACGCTGAAGCTGCGGTGATCACCGCCAAGGCTTTCGCCGGCAAGCATTACGCGGTTTACGGGCTTGCGCGGTCAGGGCTGGCGACCGTCGAGGCGCTGCTGGCGAGCGGGGCGAAGGTCACCGCGTGGGATGGCAAGGAGGAGGCGCGGATCCTCCCCGGCACGGGGAGGGGGACCATTCCGCACAGCGAAATGGTGGAGGGGTCCCGCGACGCGAGTTCATCTCATGCCGAGGGACCCCTCCACCATCCTGCGGATGGTCCCCCTCCCCGTACCGGGGAGGATTTAATCATCGCCGACCTCGACACCGCTGACCTCTCCCAGTTCGATAGCCTGGTCGTCACCCCCGGCCTGCCGCTCAACCGCCACCCGATCGCCGCCCGCGCCCGCGCCGCCAATCTCGAGATCATCGGCGATATCGAGCTGTTCGCCCGCGCCCGCGCCGAGCTCCCGCCGCACAAGGTCGTCGGGATTACCGGCACCAACGGCAAGTCGACCACCACCGCGCTGGTCCACCACATATTGCAGACGGCGGGGGTGCCGAGCCTGATGGGCGGCAACATCGGCCTGCCGATCCTGTCGCAGGACCCGCTCCCTGAAGGCGGGGTCTATGTGCTCGAACTGTCGAGCTACCAGATTGACCTGACCCAAAGCCTCGACTGCGACGTCGCCGTGCTGCTCAACATCACGCCGGATCATCTCGATCGATATGATGGGTTTGAAGCGTATGCGGCATCGAAGGCGCGGCTGTTCGAGATGCAATCGGAACGGGAGATTTTCGGAAGAGTTTTCGTGACCGACGATCCTGAAACTGCCCGCGCTGCGTCACGCTGGGAAAGATCGTTCACAGTTGGTGAAAAATGGCTCTCCCAACGAGACCCTGCGTATTTAAGCCTCCAAAGCCATTGGCCCGCGTTGCAAGGTCCACATAACGCCTGCAATGCCGCAGCTGCAATTACCGTCGCGAGGTGGCCTCTCGAAATCGATTGGATCCCGATCAACCATGCCCTTCGCACCTACCCCGGCCTCCCGCACCGCCTGGAGCGGATCCGCGAGAAAGACGGCGTGCTGTTCGTCAACGACAGCAAGGCGACCAACGCCACCGCCACCGCCCCCGCGCTCGCCGCCTTCCCCGCGATCCGCTGGATCTGCGGCGGGCAGGCGAAGGCCGACAATCTCGACGAGTGCGCGCCCTTCTTCGGAAACGTCCGCACCGCCTACACCATCGGCGAGGCGTCCGACCTGTTCGCCCGCCTCCTCGCCCCGCACATCAAGGTCGCAGAATGCGGCGACCTCGCCCACGCGGTGCTGCGCGCGGCCCATGACGCGCAACCGGGGGAGACCGTCCTGCTTTCCCCGGCTTGCGCCAGTTTCGATCAATTCACCGATTTCGAAGCGCGCGGCGATGCGTTTCGACGGCTAGTGGGGGGCTTATGAACGGCATCATCGCGGGCACCATCAAGGCGCGGCAACTGGTCGATCCCAATCGCTATGGCCGATCGGACCGGTCGGCGATGAGCCGTTGGTTCTGGGAGATTGACCGCGTCCTGCTGCTGCTCGTCGCGGTGCTGATCGGGATCGGGCTGATCGCGGTCGCTGCCGCCTCGCCCGCGGTCGCCGAACGCTATTCGGGGGGTACCGTCCATCTCGCCTCGCTCCATTATTTCTATCGCCAGCTGCTGTGGATCGCGGTGTCGCTGCCGGTGATGATCGTCATTTCGATGATGCCGCGCGAGCGGGCCCGGCGGCTGGCGCTGATTGGCGCTGTGGTATGCATGGTCGCGCTGGTGTTCGTGCCGATCATCGGGCCCGAAGTGAATGGCGCCAGGCGCTGGATCGGGGTCGGCATCGCGCAGGTCCAGCCTTCGGAGTTCCTCAAGCCCTTCTTCGTCGTCGCGCTGGCGTGGCTGCTGTCCCTGCGCGAGACCGACAAGACGCTGCCGGTGTTCCTGCTCAGCGGCCTGCTCACGGCTTGCGTCGCGATCCTCCTGATGCGCCAGCCCGACTTCGGATCGACGATCATCTTTGGATCGGTGTGGGTGGCGATGCTCGCGCTCGGCGGGGTCAAGCTGCGCACGCTCGGCATCCTTGCCGGGGGCGGGCTGGTTGCCGTCATCCTCGCCTATCTCTTCTATTCGGTCGCGACGACCCGCATCAACGCCTTCCTGTTCGGCGAGGGCGATACCTTCCAGGTAGACAATGCGCTGCGCACGCTGACCGCGGGCGGACTGTTCGGGATGGGTCCCGGCGGGGGCACCCGCAAGTTCGGGCTGCCCGAGCCCCACACCGACTATATCTTCTCGGTTATCGGCGAGGAGTTTGGCCTCATCGCCTGCCTCGCCATCGCCCTGCTTTATTGCGCAATCGTCGCCCGCGTCCTGGTCAAGCTGCTCGACGAAGAGAATATGTTCTGCATCCTTGCCGGGGCCGGGCTGGTCATCGAATTCGGGCTTCAGGCGCTGATCAACATGGCGGTCAACGTCCAGCTTGCCCCGTCGAAGGGGATGACCCTGCCGTTCATCAGTTATGGCGGGTCGTCGATGCTCGCGCTGTCGATCGGGATGGGATTGCTGCTCGCCTTCACCCGGCGAAATCCCTATCTGGCGGGCTCGGCCTATGTCGTGAAATGGAGCGGCGATTGTCTTCCCGATTGATGATCTTCCTCGCCGCAGGCGGGACCGGCGGGCATATGGTCCCGGCGCATGCGCTGGCCGGCGAGTTGCGCAGTCGCGGCCATGCGGTCAAGCTGGTCACCGACGATCGCGGCGCCCGGATCCCCGGCCTGTTCGACGGGATCGAGACCCACATTTTGCCCGCCGGACGGCTCGGCGGCGGCCTTTTCGGCTGGCTCAAGGCGGGGCGATCGGTGCTGGCCGGGCGGCGCATGGCCAAGGGATTGTACCGCGAGGCCAGGGCCGACGTCGTGGTCGGGTTCGGCGGCTATCCGGCCTTCCCCTCGCTGCTCGCGGCTAGCTCGCTCGCCATCCCGACGATCATCCATGAGCAGAACGCCCTGCTCGGCCGGGTCAACCGCATGGTCGCGGGCGACGCCGCCGCCATCGCCACCGCCTATGCGCACGTCGAACGGCTGAAGCCCGCCTTCGCCGACAAGACCGTGCTGGTCGGCAATCCGGTGCGCCCGTCGGTGGCAAAGCTGGGCGAAATGCCCTTCCCGCTGTTCGACGACTATGCCCCGCTCAAGATCCTCGTCACCGGCGGAAGCCAGGGCGCGAGCGTGCTCGGCCAGGTCGTTCCCGCGGGGCTCGGCGCGCTGTCGCCGTCGCTCCGCCTTCGCCTCCAGGTCGTCCAGCAATGCCGCCCCGACGACATCGACGCCGTCCGCGCCCAGTACCAGAGCCTCGGCATCCCTGCCGAACTGATGACCTACATCCCCGACATGCCCGACAAGCTGGCCGACGCACACCTCGTCATCGCTCGCGCCGGCGCCTCGACCATCGCCGAGCTGACCGCCGCCGGACGCCCCGCGATTCTGGTTCCCTTGCCCAGCGCGGCCGATGATCACCAGACCGTCAACGCCCGCGAAATGGCCGCGGCGGGGGGCGCGCGGATGATCGCGCAGGCCGATTTCACCCCCGACACGCTCGCCCGCCAGATCGAGGCGCTCGCCGCCGATCCGCAGGCGCTGGCCAATGCCGCCTCGCGCTCGCTGTCGGTCGGCCGCCCCCACGCCGCGCGTGACCTCGCCGATCTTGTCGAGCGGATCGCCAACGGCAGGTCGCCGCTACTGGTCGGCTCCACTCTCGAGCCACGCAAGGCCTCGGCCGCCCCCGCCAACGGAGTCGCCGCATGAAAGCCATGGGCACCGAGATTGGCCTCATCCACTTCGTCGGCATCGGCGGGATCGGCATGTCGGGCATCGCCGAAGTGATGCATCAGCTGGGCTACAAGGTGCAGGGCTCGGACCAGGCCGAGGGCTATGCCGTCGAGGGCCTGCGCAAGGTCGGCATCCCGGTGGCGATCGGCCATTCGCCCGACAATCTGGGGGATGCTTCGGTGGTGGTCTGCTCGACCGCCATCGCCCGCGGCAATGTCGAGGTCGAGGCCGCGATCGAGCGCCGCCTACCGCTCGTCCGCCGCGCCGAGATGCTCGCCGAGCTGATGCGGATGCAGTCGACCATCGCGGTCGCCGGCACCCACGGCAAGACGACGACGACCAGCATGATCGCCGCAATGCTCGACGCTGGCGGGATCGATCCGACCGTGATCAATGGCGGGGTCATCAATGCTTATGGCTCCAACGCGCGCTTGGGCAAATCCGACTGGATGGTGGTCGAGGCCGACGAAAGCGACGGCAGTTTCCTGCGCCTCGACGGGACGATTGCGGTCGTCACCAACATCGATCCCGAGCATCTCGAACATTATGGCGACTTTGAATCAGTCAAGGACGCGTTCGTCGAGTTCGTTGAGAATGTCCCCTTCTATGGTCTCGCGGTGCTGTGCGTCGATCATCCTGAAGTGCAGAACATGCTCAGCCGGATCCGTGACCGCCGGGTCGTCACCTACGGCTTCTCCGCGCTGGCCGACCTTCGCGCCGACAATGTCACCACCGGCGCCGACGGCACCCGCTTTGACGCCGTCGTGCTTCAGCGCGACGGCTCGCGGCGGACCATCGCCGGGATCCATGTGCCGATGCCCGGGCGGCACAATGTCCTCAACTCGCTCGCCGCGATCGCGGTCGGGATCGAGCTCGGCATGGCCGATGCGATCATCGCCAACGGCTTTGCCCGCTTCGAAGGCGTCAAGCGCCGCTTCACCCGCGTCGGAACGGTCGATGGCACGGTCATCATCGACGATTACGCCCACCACCCGGTCGAGATTCGCGCCGTGCTATCGGCCGCGCGCGAAGCCGCCTCGCCGAGCGACGGATCGGTCGGGGGCAGGGTCATCGCGGTCGTCCAGCCGCACCGCTTCACCCGGCTTCGCGACTTGATGGAGGACTTCCAGAATGCCTTCAACGAGGCTGACGTGGTGTTTATTACCCCCGTCTATGCCGCCGGCGAGCAGCCGATCGACGGGATCGACAGTGCCGCGCTCGCCGAGGGATTGCGCGCCCACGGCCACCGCGCCGTTCGCACCGTCACCGACCAGGACGACCTCGGCCTTGCGCTGCGCGACCTTGCCGCGTCGGGCGACCTCGTTATCTGCATGGGCGCTGGCGACATCACCAAATGGGCGGCGTCGCTGGCCGACGGGATCCGCGCCGTCCGGTCGCGCAAATGAGCGTGGCGGTCAGTGCTCGCGGGCGGATCACGCCCAACGCCCCGCTGGCGCCGCTGGTCTGGTTCAAGTCGGGTGGCGCAGCAGAAACCCTGTTCGAGCCCGCCGACCAGGATGACCTGATCGCCTTCCTCCACGACACCGACCCCGCAACCCCGCTGATGGCGCTTGGCCTCGGCTCCAACATGATCGTGCGCGACGGCGGAGTCCCCGGGATCACCGTTCGCCTCGGCAAGCCCTTCGCCCGGGTCGAGCGGCTCGATGATACCACGCTTCGCTGCGGCGGCGGGACAAGCGGGATCCTCGTTTCCTCGACCGCGCGCGACGCGGGCATCGCGGGCCTCGAATTCCTCCGCGGCATTCCCGGCACGGTCGGCGGCTTCGTCCGCATGAACGGCGGTGCTTATGGCCGCGAGGTCGCCGACATCCTCATCGACGCGACCCTCGTCATGCGCGACGGCGGCGTCGAGACCTGGCCGCTCGAACGGCTCGGCTATACCTATCGCCACAGCGACCTTCCCGACGGCGCCGTGGTCGTCTCGGCAACCCTGCGCGGCACCACCGGCGACCCCGCCGCGATCGGCGCCGAGATGGACCGCATCGCCCAAGCCCGCGAAGACACGCAGCCCTTGCGCAGCCGCACCGGCGGATCGACCTTCAAGAACCCGCCGGGGCACAAGGCGTGGGCGCTGATCGACGAGGCCGGCTGCCGCGGGCTGACCATCGGCGACGCGCAAGTATCGACAAAGCATTGCAACTTCCTGCTTAACCTCGGTAGTGCGACGTCACGGGACATTGAAGCGCTGGGCGAGGAAGTCATTCGCCGCGTCGAGGCCCGCTCGGGCGTCCGGCTCGAGTGGGAAATCCAGCGACTGGGAGCAGAAGGGTGAGCGTGGCCGGGGTCGATCGTGACATGCATATCGTCGTGCTGATGGGCGGCTGGTCGGCCGAACGCCCGGTCTCGCTGATGAGCGGGGCAGGGGTCGCAGCGGCCCTGCGGACACGCGGCTTCACGCGCGTTACCGAAGTCGACATGGACCGCCAGGTCGCGGCCCGGCTGTACGATCTTGAGCCCGATGTCGTGTTCAATGCGCTCCACGGCACCCCGGGCGAGGACGGCACCGTCCAGGGCATGCTCGACCTGATGGGCATCCCCTATACCCATTCGGGCGTCACCACCTCGGCGATCGCGATCGACAAGGAATTGACCAAGGCGGTGCTCGTCCCCCACGGCATCCGCATGCCGGCGGGCACGATCGTCGACAGTGAAACCCTCTACGCCGCCGACCCGATCGCCCGCCCCTATGTCCTCAAACCGGTCAACGAGGGTAGCTCGGTCGGGGTCGCGATCGTCACCGACGGCGGCAATATGGGCAACCCCATCGGCCGCGACAGCGAGGGCCCGTGGAAGCATTTCGACCGCCTCCTCGCCGAACCCTTCGTTCGCGGCAAGGAACTCACCGTCGCCGTGCTGGGCGGCAAGTCCTTGTGCGTGACCGAGTTGAAGCCGCACAATGTTTTCTATGACTTCGAAGCCAAATATACCGACGGCGTGACCGAACATGTCTGCCCGGCCGACATCCCCGCCGACATTGCCGCATCGATGTTGGACATGGCCGCGCGAAGCCATGCCCTGCTCGGCTGCAAGGGCGCGTCGCGCTCGGACTTCCGTTGGGACGATGAACAGGGCGAGGCCGGCATCTTCCTCCTCGAGGTCAACACCCAGCCCGGGATGACCCCGCTCAGCCTGGTCCCCGAGCAAGCGAAACAGTGCGGCATCAGCTACGGCGAACTGGTTGAACAGCTCATCTCGGAAGCATTGGACTCCGCAGCATGAACGCCGCAGTGCGCGGATCTTCGGTCTCGCGGCGCAAGCCTGTCCCCAAAGGCGTGTCGAAGCGCATTGCTGCCAGGCTTCCCGCCCACACGGCCGAGGCCAACCGCCTCGCCCGCGGCGTGTTCGCTTTGTTCGTCGTCGCGGTAATCGTCGTCGCCGCCATCGCGCTCGACCTGCCCGCCAAAGCCGGCAATGCGCTTGGCGACGGGCTCGGCCGCGCCGGTTTCGCGGTCGACGGCTACCAGATCGTCGGGCTCAACAAGATGAAGCGCAGCCTGGTCGACGAGGTCGTCACCGACGAACTCCACCGCGCCGCCGAGATGGGTACCGCCGGGGGCAAGCCCGCCGAGGCGCTGGTCGATGTCGACGCGATCCGCGAGCGGCTGCTCCAGTTTGGCTGGATCAAGGATGCCCGGGTCTCGCGCCGCCTGCCCGACGGGCTGGTCATCGATATTGTCGAGCGCACTCCGACCGCGCTGTGGCAGGATAATCAGCAACTCTCGTTGATCGACAGCAATGGCGTCGTTCTCGACCGCGTGCCCGTGTCGCAAATGCCCGATCTGCCGTTGCTGATCGGCCCCGGCGCCAATCGCCAGGCGAGTTCGCTCGACCGGCTGATGGCCGACGTGCCGACGCTGAAACCCCAGCTTTCCGCCGCCAGCTGGGTCGGACAGCGTCGCTGGGACCTCGCCTTCCAGTCGGGCGAGACGATCGTCCTGCCCGAAGGCGAAGCGGCCGCCCGTGATGCGCTCGCCAAATTCGCCAGGCTCGACAAGTCGGCCGGGCTACTTGGCCGCGGGCTAAAACGGTTCGACCTTCGCCAGCCCGGCAAGATGACCGTCCGCTTGCCGCGCGCCCCGGGCGAAGCGATCGCCCCGCCAGAAGCTGCCAACGCGGCCGCCGCCAACGCCGCTGTGCCCGCACCACCTCCGACCAAGGATTGACGGTGGCGGCGAACAACGACTCCCCCCTGTTTACTGCGCTCGACATCGGCTCGTCGAAGGTCAGCGCAATGATCGTCGCGCGCGATCCCGACGGTCGCCTGCGCGTGCTCGGCACCGGCCAGCGCGAAAGCCGCGGGGTCAAGCGCGGCTACATTACCGACATGGAGGCGAGCGAGGTCGCGGTCCGCGAAGCCGTCGAACTCGCCGAACGCATGGCCGGGGTCAGCGTCGACGACGTTTTCGCCAGCTATGGCGCGGGCGGGCTGATCAGCGAACAGGCGACGGTCGAAGTCGAGCTCGGCGGCCACCAGGTCGAACAGGGAGATGTCGACCAGCTGCTGCTTGCGGGCCGCGGCGCCATCCAGCGCGAACGCCAGGTCGTCCTTCACGCCAATCCCGCCTTGTTCACGATCGACGACAATCAGGGTGTGCGACAGCCGATCGGGCTGTTCGCCAACAAGCTTGGCGTCGATATCCACGTCGTTGCCGCCGACGAGGCCCCGCTCAAGAACATCGACTATGTCATTCGCTCGGCGCACCTCGGCGTCAACGCGATCATCGCTTCGCCGGTCGCCGCCGGGCTCGCCTGCCTGACCGAGGAAGAACGCGACATCGGCGTTGCGCTGATCGAGCTTGGCGCCGAAGTCACCAACGTCTCGCTCCATGCCGGCGGAATGCTCGTCGGGCTCCGCTCGATCCCCTTGGGCGCCAAGGACATCACCGAGGATATCGCCTGCGCGTTCGGCATCCAGCGCCGCGACGCCGAGCGGCTGAAGACCTTCTACGGCTCGGCCATGACCAGCCCGCGCGACAATCACGAGATGATCGACGCGCGCCCGGTCGGCGGCGATGACTTGGGTGAGCCGCTACGCCTGACCCGGGCCCAGCTGATGACCGTCATCCGCGCCCGGATCGAAACGCTGACCGGCGAAATCGAAAAGGCGCTGAAGGAACTCGGCTTCACCGGCCCGGTCGGGCGCCAGGTCGTGCTTACCGGCGGCGGGGCCGAGCTCAAGAATATCGCCGACTATATGCAGGGCGTGCTCGGCCGCGCGGTCCGCGTCGGCCGTCCGCGCAGCATCACCGGCCTGCCCGAAGCCCATTCGGGCCCGGCCTTCGCCACGCTCGTCGGCCTCGCCAATCTCGCCGCCAGTGGCTCGGGCGACATTCGCGACATCGCCCGCCCGGTGCGCGAGCGAAAGGCCGCCACTGGCTTGGTCGGAAAGCTGCTCGCCGCGCTGAAACAGGGTTATTGAGGCGTTTTGGACTCACTTAGATGCAACACAGACTCACTGCTGTGCCATAATGAATCAGTTGGTCACCTTTTTTGCCCCCGAGACCATTTTTCGCTTGGGTGGCGGGTGTCGTTAGTGCAAGATTCCGCGCATAGTTTTCGCACGCGTTGGCAATTTGGGGGTTGATCCTATGAGCATCGATTTCGTCCGTCCGGAAGTCGACGAGCTTCGGCCGCGGATTACCGTTATTGGCGTCGGCGGCGCGGGCGGCAACGCCATCGCCAACATGATCAAGTCGGACGTGCAGGGGGTCGAGTTCCTCGTCGCCAACACCGACGCGCAGGCGCTCAACGCCAGCTCGGCCGATCGCCGCATCCAGCTTGGTCTCAAGATCACGCAAGGGCTCGGCGCCGGATCGCGCCCCGAAATCGGTCGCGCCGCCGCCGAGGAGACACTGGAAGACATCGAACGCGCGCTCGACGGCGCGCACATGTGCTTCATTGCTGCGGGCATGGGCGGGGGCACCGGCACCGGTGCCGCCCCGGTCATCGCCAAGGCGGCGCGGGATCGCGGCATCCTGACCGTCGGCGTCGTGACCAAGCCGTTCGCCTTCGAGGGCTCGCGCCGGGGCCGCGCGGCCGACGCCGGGATCGAGGAGCTGCAGAAGTACGTCGACACGCTGATCGTCATTCCCAACCAGAACCTGTTCCGCCTCGCCTCGGCCGACACGACCTTCAAGCAGGCTTTCGAAATGGCCGACGAAGTCCTCCAGCAGGGCGTTCGCGGGATCACCGACCTGATGGTCATGCCCGGTCTCATCAACCTCGACTTCGCCGACGTCCGCTCGGTGATGGGCGAAATGGGCAAGGCGATGATGGGCACTGGCGAAGCGTCGGGCGACAATCGCGCGATCGAGGCTGCCGAAAAGGCGATCTCCAATCCGTTGCTCGACGGCGTTTCGATGAAGGGCGCCAAGGGCGTCATCATCTCGATCACCGGCGGCGAGGACATGCGCCTGATGGAAGTCGACGAGGCCGCCAGCCACATCAAGGAACTGGTCGATCCCGACGCCAACATCATCTGGGGCTCGGCCTTCAACAACAACATGGAAGGCCGCATCCGCGTCTCGGTCGTCGCCACCGGGATCGAGGTTGACGCCGTCGCCGCACCGCAGCCGGGCAAGGTCTTCACCTTCCCGACCAGCCGCGCACCCGCCGCCGCCCCGACAGCGGCGACCCCGACGACCCCGGTCGCCGTCACTGCCCCTGCGCCGACCGCCTTTGTCGATGACGAGCCGCTCGAGCTGACCGACGAGGCCGGCGACGACGAGTTGCTGCTCGATAGCGACGATATCCTCACCAGCCCGGTCGCCTCGGCGCCGATTACTGCCCCCGCCGACGAGGGTGAGGCCAAGCGCGAAAGCGGTACCTTGTTCGAACGCATGTCGAACATCGCCCGCGGCGCGCCCAAGGCCAATATTGACGAGGAAGACGGCCCCGGCTTCCGCCGCGAACCGATCGACATCCCGCGTTTCCTCAACCGCCAGAACAACCAGTAGTCGGGCGCGGAAAACCACCTATTTGCGAAGGGCGGGGGGCAACCTCCGCCCTTTTCATATCCGCCATCAACCACCCGTCTCGTTTCGCCTTCTCCCCGCCACGCCTCGCCGCGAGCCGCTTCCCAGCAAGGCTGGAGCAAGCTGAAGTGGGGCATGGGGAGGATCATGGCGCAAATGTTCATGTCGCGCGGCGCGTTGGGGCTGTGCGTGCTGCTCGCCGCAGTTCCGGCGAGTGCCCAATATATCGACGGCAGCCCGCCGCCGCTGCCGGTCGCCCCGCTCGGCGGCGAACGGCCGTCCGACGCCCTGGCGCGCTATGTCCGCGTCCTCGCCCAAAGCCCGCGCGACTATCGTGCGCTGGTCGGCGCCGGCCGCGCCGCGCTCGACACTGGCGATGCCGAAGCCGCGGTTGGCTTCTTCGGTCGCGCCGCCGATGTCTCGCCCAACGCCCCGGCGCCCAAGGCCGGGATGGGCGCCGCTTTGGTCGCGATGGGGGAGGCGGGGCACGCCCTGACCGAGTTCGACCGTGCCGCCAGGGCCGGAGCACCCGTCTCCAGCTACGCCGCCGACCGTGGCCTCGCGCGCGACCTGCTTGGCCAGCAATTGCTTGCCCAGGCTGATTATACCCTTGGCCTCGCCGGCCCCGATCCTGACGAAGCCCGCCGCCGCCTTGCGCTCAGCCAGGCGATTTCTGGCAACCGCGCCGCTGCCATCGCCACCCTCGCCCCGCTCGCCGGTCGCCGTGACGGAGAGACTGCGCGCGCCCGCGCGTTCGTCGACGCGCTGGTCGGTGATGTCGCCGCCGCCGACCGCTCGCTCGACGCGACCATGCCGGGGATGTCAAGCAGACTTGACCCCTTCTTCCGCCGCCTCGCTGGCCTTACCGCAGCGGAGAAAGCGGCAGCGGTCCATCTGGGTATAATGCCCAGTAACGGAACGGTTTTTTCGAGCACTTCACCGTCTCCGACCGTGTCGCCTTCGCCCCCCACCTCGACCTTCGCCACGATCGCCCCGCGCCGCCCCGCCGGCCCCCGCCGCGATCCGGCGGTGGCCGATCGACTGGGCGGGATCGACGCCCTGCTCCGGGAGCCGACGCCGCCTCCCGTCCAGGGTCCGCCCGCCGGGGCGCAGCAACAGGTCGCCAGCGTCCGCACTGCGTCAGCCCCGCCCGCCGCAATCGTCCCTGCGGCAAGGCGCATCTGGGTCCAGCTGGCCAGCGGTGTCGACGAGCGGGCGCTTGGCGGCCAGTTCGCCAGGATCGCCGCGCGCAAGCCCGAGCTGTTCGAGGGGATCCGCCCGTTTGTCGCCGAGGTCGACGGCCGCACCAAGCTCCTCGTCGGCCCGTTCAAGGATCGCGAGAATAGCGAAATCTTTCTCGACGAGCTTGCCGCCGACGGCATCAGCAGCTTTAGCTGGACCAGCCCAGAAGGGCAGCCCGTCAGGAAACTCGTCACGCAATGAATCTCGCCTCGCTTGCCGCGCACCCGTCCCGATCGCGCGGCCGTCGGTTCACCGAACCCGACAGTGGACCGCGCGGGCCTCGCGACGCCTTCCAGCGCGACCGTGATCGCATCGTCCACTCGGGCGCCTTCCGCCGCCTGCGCCACAAGACCCAGGTCTTCATTGCTCCTGACGGCGATCATTTCCGCGTACGCCTGACCCATTCGATCGAAGTCGCCCAGATCGGCCGGACCATGGCGCGGGTGCTCGGCCTCAACGAGGATCTGACCGAGGCGCTGAGCCTGGCCCACGATCTTGGCCATCCGCCGTTTGGTCATGGCGGCGAGGAAGCCCTCCAGCAAAGCCTCGCCGACGTCGGCGGGTTCGATCACAATGCGCACACGTTGCGCCTCGTGACGGCGCTCGAAGGGGTCTATCCCGAGTTCGACGGGTTGAATCTAAGCTGGGAGACGCTCGAGGGCCTGGCCAAGCATAACGGCCCCGTCGTCAGCCCGTCCTGGGCGCTGGCCGAAGCCGACAGTGACTTTGGACTCGACCTTGCCACCTGGCCCGGACTCGAGGCACAGGTCGCCGCGATCGCCGACGACATCGCCTATGACAACCACGACATCGACGACGGGCTTCGGTCGGGCATCCTCATCCTCGACGAACTTCTTGAGGTCCCAATCGTGGCGCGCCACTGGGCCGCGATTGGCCAACGTCACCCGAGCCTGTCGACCGACCGCCGCCAACGCGCCCTGGTCCGTGACATGATCGGCACCATGGTCGGCGACGTTCTGGACGAAACGCGAGCGCGGGTCGCGGCCGCCGGCGTGACCACCATCGACGACGTCCGCCTCGCCGGGCGCCAGCTTGCCGGCTTTTCCCCCGCCGTCGGCGCCGAAGAGCGTGAACTGAAGCGCTTCCTCTATGCGCGTCTGTACAACAGCGCCGCGCTGACCCCGATCCGGATCGAGGCCCAGCGCATCGTCGCCGACCTTGCCGCGGCCTATCGCGACGGGGTCGCCCCGCTGCCCCCCGGCTGGCAACGCGGCGAGGGGGAAGTCGCCCGCCTGCGCGGCATCGGCGATTTCATTGCCGGGATGACAGACCGTTTCGCCATTGCCCAGCATGAGCGGCTGATCGGTCCAGTCACGCTTCCGGATCGCTTCTAGGTGATGAAGGTCGCGATCATCGGTGCAAGTGGGCTTGTCGGCGGCGAAATCGTCCGGCGCCTTCCGGCCGCCACTCTGACCCTCGTCTCCCGTCGGCCGACTGGCCAGGTTGCACGCGAGATTGTCCTTCCGGTCGAGCGCTGGGCCGAAGCCCTCGCGGCCGAGCCAGTCGGGATCGCAATCAGCGCGCTCGGCACGACCATCGCCAAGGCCGGCTCACGCGACGCCTTCGACCGCATCGACCGGCGCGCCGTCGTCGATTTCGCCCGCGCTGCCAAGGTGGCTGGCGCCCGTCAGATGATCGTCATCTCCTCGGTCGGCGCCGATTCGGCGTCGCGCGGTTTCTACCTCGCGACCAAGGGCCGGATGGAGCAGGAAATCGGCCTGCTCGGCTTCGACCGGCTCGATATCGTCCGCCCCGGATTGCTTCGTGGAGAGCGCGCCGAACACCGGCTGGGCGAGTCGATCGCCATTCGTCTAAGCGCGCTGACCGATTGTCTGACCCCGGCGCGCTCCGCCGCTTACCGATCGATCGCCGCCACCGACGTTGCGGCCGCCATCGTCGCGCTATGTGGCGCCAGCGGCTCCGGCCGCTTCATCCATCAGGGTACCGCGCTGATCGAGCTGGCCAGTCACTAGCGGTTAAGCTCGCCCGACTCATACTTCCCGCTGGTTCGGAAGGTGTCGCCATGATCTCGACCAGTTTCGCCGAAAGTCGCTTTGGTCTTGGTGCGCGCGGGGACGATCCTGCGGCGGGCGGCGACCCGCGCGGTTGGGCCTCCGCCCAGCTGACCCGCTTCGACCCCCACGTCGCGGGCATTCCCGACAGCCACAGCGTCGCGGTCGAATTGGCCGACTATCTCGACCTCAAGCAGGCCGAGCGCCGCCTTGCCCGCGACCAGCAGGCGATGATGCCCGCTGCCTCGTCGATGCTCACCCCCGCGGCCATGCCAAAACCCGCCAGAACGCCGGAAATCATGGCCGCCCAGCAGGCCGGCCGCTCGGCCTATGCGACCCTGGTCGGCGCGCGCATCAATAGCTCGCTTGTCACGCAGACCCCCTTTGCCGAGCGGCTCACTCATTTCTGGGCCAATCATTTCGCGGTCTCGGCGGCCAAGCAGACCACGGTCGGCTTTGCCGGGCTGCTCGAGTTCGAGGCAATCCGGCCGCACATCATGGGGCGCTTCGGCGACCTGTTGCTGGCGGTCGAGCAGCACCCCGCGATGCTGTTCTTCCTCGACCAGGCGACCTCGATCGGCCCCGATTCGATGATTGCCCAGCGCGGCCGCAATCGCGCGAAAAAGGGCCTCAACGAAAATCTGGCCCGCGAAATCATGGAGTTGCATACGCTCGGCGTGCGGTCGGGCTACACCCAGGCCGACGTTACCGAATTCGCCCGCGCGCTGACCGGCTGGACGGTGGCCGGAATCGGGCGGGGGCAGGCGGCGCAACTGGCGCAAGGCGACCCCGGCCAATTCACCTTCGTCGACGGACTCCACGAACCCGGCGACCGGACGATCATGGGCAAGCGCTATCGTGATGGCGGGCAGGAACAGGCGCGCGCGATCCTGTCGGACCTGGCTGTCCACCCTGCGACGGCGCACCATCTTGCCACCAAGCTTGCCACGCATTTCGCCTCGGATGTGCCCCCGCCGGCAATGGTCAAACGGCTCGAAAAGGCGTTTCTGGAGAGCGGCGGCGACCTGCCGACCGTCTACCGCGCGTTGATCGCGTCGCCCGAGGCGTGGACGATGGCCACGCCCAAATTCCGCAACCCGTGGGACTGGACCGTCGCCTCGCTGCGCGCGATCGGGGTCGAGCGCATCGACGGCGACGCTACTGCCAATCTGCTGAACCAGCTTGGCCAGCCGATCTGGAAGCCCGACAGCCCAGCGGGATTTGACGATATCGCCGCCGCCTGGGCCGGACCCGATGCGCTGGTCCGGCGGGTCGAGGCGGCGCAGCGGCTGGCGGCCCGCGCCAGTTCGAAGGTCGATGCGCGGCTGATCGCGCCGCTTGTCCTCGGCGCTCAGCTGACCCCCGCCACCGCGACCGCCATTTCGCGTTCCGAAAGTCCTGCAACGGGGCTCGCGCTGATGCTTGTTTCGCCAGAATTCTTGCGGAGATGAAAATGTTGGACCGCAGAAAATTCCTGTTTGCCGGATCGGCCGGGGCGGCCGCGCTGCTTGCCAACCCGAGCATCGCCTTCGCTCGCGCCGAAACCGACAAGCGCTTCCTGTTCATCATCCAGCGCGGTGCTGCCGATGGGTTGGCGATCCTGGCTCCGACCGGTGACCCCGCCTATTCCGGGCTTCGTGGCGATCTCGCCAAGGATAGCGCCAGCGGGACGCGGGTCGATCCAATGTTCACGCTCCACCCGGCGCTGGCCGAAACGGCGAAAATGTATGCCGCGAAACAGGCGCTGCTGATCCACGCCATTGCCTCGCCCTATCGCGACCGGTCGCATTTCGATGGTCAGAACGTCCTCGAGAGCGGCGCCGCGCGGGCCTATGGGCTGAAGGACGGGTGGATGAACCGGTTGTTGGCGCAATTGCCCGGGGACCGCGCCATCGCGCTGTCGCCGGCAGTACCGCTCGCGTTGCGGGGTGCCATTCCGGTCGAAAGCTATGCCCCGTCTGCGCTGCCCAATGCTGCGGATGATCTCATGCTTCGGGCAGGTGATTTATACGCGCGAGATGTCCAGCTTGGGCCGCTGTGGAACCAAGCGCTCGCCGCCCGGGCGAAGGCAGGCGAGACTGCGGGGGGCAAGGGCGGCGCCGCGCTCGGCACTCTTGCTGCGCGCCAGATGAGCGGGGCTGACGGCGCGCGGATCGGGATGATCGAGACCAACGGCTGGGATACCCACACTGGGCAGAATTACCGGCTGGCCGCCCAGCTTAAGCAGCTGGACGCGACCATCGCCGCCTTCCGCGACGGGCTCGGCAGCGCGGCCTGGGCCAATACGGTGGTGCTGGTCGCGACCGAGTTCGGGCGGACCGCCAAGGCCAATGGCACTGGCGGCACCGACCATGGCACCGGGTCGGTGGCAATGCTGATGGGCGGCGCAGTCGCGGGCGGACGAGTGATCGCCGACTGGCCTAGCTTGGCAACGGGCGCGCTTTACGAGGGCCGCGACCTCAAGCCGACGAGCGACCTCGACGCGTTGGTCGCGGGCGCAATGGCCCAGCATTTCGGGCTCGATCCGGCGCGCGCGGCGGGCTTGCTGTTCCCCGAGACACGACCGACGGCGATGGCTCAGAGGCTGGTTATCGCCTGACCGCGTTCAGGGCGCGATTTCGTACATCACGGTGACCATTGCGGCGGTCTCGATCGGTTGCGGGTTGAGGTCGACTGCAATTGCCGGGGCGGGCGGCGGCGGCGGCGGGGCCGATTCATAGCGCCGAGCAGTGACGATGATGTCGTTGCGCACGTCGCCCATCGCATTGCCGTTGGTCGCGGCGAGCAGGCGTCCGAGGTGGCGGCTGGTCCCGGCTGCGATCGCCTCGGCCTTGTCGCGGGCATCGGCCAGCGCGGCGGCAATCGCGCGGCGCTGCGCCAGCTTGGGATCGGTTAGCGTGAAGTCCGACAGCGACGGCGATGTCCCCTCGAGCCGCCCGATCAGCCCGACCATCGTTCCCGCGCGAGCAACGTCCCCGGTACGCAACGTCGTCGGTAATTCGGCGACAAAGCCAAGCACGGTGCATTCGCCGACCGACAGCCGCGCCGGGCCATATTGAGGGCAATCCTTACCGCGGACCTCGGTGATGGCCATTCGTCCGGTGCGCACTTCGACCTTGGCGCCGAAGGTGCCGAGACCGGTTTCGATGCGGTTTCGGCGGGCAACCAACGCTCCGACCGCGGCGTCGCTGGTCTGGCCTTCGCCGCGAACGCTATAGTTGATAACCGCGACGTCGGGTGCCGTCTTGACGGTGCCGGTGCCGACAACCGAGATTCGCGGTGGCTCGACGCTTTGGGCAGTGGCGGGCTGGGAGAAAGCGGGGCTGGCGGCGGCCAGCGCGAGGATGATCGGGAAACGCATGTCACTCTCCTGTTGTGCAG
The DNA here is from genome assembly GCF_036663775.1 of Sphingomonas sp. RB1R13. Lineage (NCBI taxonomy): Bacteria > Pseudomonadati > Pseudomonadota > Alphaproteobacteria > Sphingomonadales > Sphingomonadaceae > Sphingomonas > Sphingomonas sp. RB1R13. Next base: position 154,867 of record NZ_JAXOJM010000001.1, on the reverse strand, counting down.
GAGGCTAATCGCGGTCCGTGGTTTCGCCAAGCGGACAAGAAAAGGGGAGGGCGTGAACCCTCCCCTCGATCTTCGCTCGTCCGGGCCGAAGCCCTAGCGCCAGCGGCGATAGTGACGGCGATGACCGTAATTACTGTAGATCGGGACCGAGTATCCGTAGCTGTAGCTGGGGTAGGAATAACCGTAGCTGTAGGCCGGATAGCTGCTGTAGCCATAATTATAGGCCGGCTGGCTATAGCCGTAGGCGGGGTAGCCATAACCATAGCCCGGCTGGTCGTAGCCATAACCGTAGCTCGGCTGGTCGTAGCCATAACCATAGCCATAGCCGGGGTTATAATTGGAATAGCCATAGCCGGAGTAACCCGAGCCGATGCTGACCGAGATGACGCCGCCGGCCGAGGCGGGGGTGACGGCAACGAGGGTGCCCGCGGCAAGCGCGCCGGCAAGAAGCAGTTTACGCAACATGAGCTTGTCCTTTCTGCTCAATTATGAGCTCCGTAATGGATCTAAGCCGCTGAATAGTGGCTGAATAGTTTGTGCGTTCAACGCGCGGATGCGCAGCCACAGCGGGAGCGTACGGGACGCCGCCCTTTCGCCCGCGCCGCCGAGCGATTAGAGGCGCTGTTTCTTTCAAGATCGATCGGCCTGCACCTTGTCCCTCTATGCCCATTATTCGCTGATGCTCGACGAGGCGCTTGCCGCGCTCGAAGCCGAGGGGGCGCTGCCCGTCGGGATCGATCGCAGGAATGTGGCGGTCGAACCGCCGCGCGATGCGAGCCACGGCGACCTTGCGACCAACGCCGCGATGGTGCTGGCGAAACCCGCGGGGACCAACCCGCGCGCGCTTGCCGCGCTGATCGCGCCGAAGATCGAGGCGATGTCGGGGGTAACCTCGGTCGAGGTCGCGGGGCCGGGGTTCATCAACATCCGCCTGACCGATCAGGCATGGCGCGACGAACTTTCCGCGATCATCGTCGCGGGCGAAAGCTATGGCCGCTCGACCGTCGGCAAGGGCAGCCGCGTCAATGTCGAATATGTCTCGGCCAACCCGACCGGGCCGATGCACATGGGCCATTGCCGCGGCGCGGTGGTCGGCGACGCGCTGGCAAGCCTGCTCGAGGCCGCGGGCTTCGACGTCACGCGCGAATATTATGTCAATGACGCCGGCAGCCAGGTCGATACGTTGGCGCGGTCGGTCCACCTTAGATACCGCGAGGCGCTCGGCGAGGATATCGGCGAGATTCCCGAGGGCTATTATCCAGGCGACTATCTGGTTCCGATTGGCCAGTCGCTGGCGAGCGAATTTGGTGCCAAATATGTCGGCTCGCCCGAGGGTGAATGGCTCGCCCTGTTCAAGCGCAAGGCGGTCGTGGCAATGCTCGACCTGATCCGGTCCGACTTGGCGCTGCTCGGCATACACCATGACGTGTTCGCGTCGGAGATGGAGCTTCAGGAGGCAGGGCTCGTCACCAGGAGCATGGCGACGCTCGAGGCCAAGGGGCTGGTCTACCAGGGCGTGCTCGAAGCGCCCAAGGGCGAGGCGGCCGACGACTGGGAGCCGGTCGAGCTGACCCTGTTCCGGTCATCGCAGTTCGGTGACGACCAGGACCGGCCGATGAAGAAATCCGACGGCAGCTGGACCTATTTCGGCGCCGATGCAGCTTATCACCTGCAAAAGGCAGCGAGTGCCGACCACCTCGTTAACATCTGGGGGGCGGACCATGCGGGGACGGTCAAGCGGGTCCAGGCGGCAGTTACCGCCCTGACCGACGGCCGCGTCGATCTCGACGTCAAGCTGGTCCAGATGGTTCGGCTGTTCCGTGCCGGCGAACCGATCAAGATGTCCAAGCGGTCGGGCAATTTCGTGACGCTGGCTGACGTCGTGCGCGAAGTCGGCAAGGACGTGGTGCGGTTCATGATGCTGACCCGGCGGGCCGACGCCCCGTTGGATTTCGACTTTGCCAAGGTAGTCGAGGCTTCGAAGGATAATCCGGTATTCTACGTTCAGTACGCCCATGCCCGCGTGGCGTCGCTGGGGCGCAAGGCAACCGAGATGGGGATTGCCACCGATGGCCCGGCAGACCTCACCCTGCTTGATGCCGAGGAACTGGCGCTTGTCCGCCACGCCGCGCAATATCCGCGCGTGGTGGAGGCAGCCGCATTGGCGCATGAGCCACACCGGATCGCCTTTTTCCTGAGTGATCTGGCGGCAGCGTTCCATGCGCTGTGGAACCGCGGCAACGACGATCCGTCGCGTCGCTTCGTGTTGGAAAATAAGCCCGAATTGACCCGCTCCCGGCTTGAGTTGGCGCGCGCGCTGGCGCAAGTCATTCGCAGCGGGCTGGCACTGATGGGAGTCGCCGCCGCCGAGGAGATGCGGTGATAGCGAGCGACCCGCCCCGGCATGATCGAGACAGCGATGAGCAGCGCCTGCCGTGGCTCGATGGGGACCGCGCCACGCCTACGTCTGTCGCGGTCTCCCATGAGCCGGTAGGCCGGGGGATGCGCTGGTTCCTGTCGCTGCTGATCCTGGCGCTGGTTGCGGCGGGAGCATTCGTGCTCGGCAAGGGAAGTGACCCGGTCACACCAGCGACCACGCCGGTCGTCGTGCCGATGCCGCGGGCCGCTCCGGCCGCATCGCCGCCGCCTCTCGCCCCGCCGGCCGTCGCGGCTCCCGGCGCGACCCCGCCGGCGCTTGCCCGGGTCGCCGGGAATGATCCTGCCGGAACGGTTCCGCCAGCGGTCACGCGGGTCGTCCATGTGGTCGAAGCGCGGCCGGCCGGTGGTCTTCACCTCACCGACGCGCAGGTCGTCGCGCTGCGCAAAATCGCGCGCGAGGCCGAGGTCAACGTCCATCGCAACCAGCAGGCCAAGGCGACGCCACCACGGGTCGCCTTTGCACCGCGGGTCGGGCCGTCGGGACGGGTGGTCCAGCTAGGCGCCTATAACAGTGCCCGTGATGCCGAGGCGGCGGCGCAACTGTTCCGCTACAAATATCGCGGACTACTCGCGACGCTGCCCAAGGCGGTCCTCCCGTTCCGGCCCAAGGGTACAAGGCGGATGTTCTACCGGGTCCAGTTCGTGACCCCTAGCCAGGCCTACTCCGAAGTCACCTGCCAGCGGCTGCGCGCGGCGGCCAAGACCTGCATCGTATTATACTGATGGGAAAAGATCGACCATGACCGACCGCCGTGCCGCGTTTGACGAGGAAGGACTGCCGTGGCTCGAGGCAGTCGCCGACGAGGATGGCCCGCAGGGGGTGTCGGCAAGGAAGATGCTCGCAGCACTGGCGATGGTCGGGCTGGCGGTAGCGCTGGTCGCGGCAACAATGTTCGTGATCGGGCGAAGCAATGCCGGGCCGACGAGTGGCCCGGCCGAACTGATCAAGGCTGACCTGCGCCCCTACAAGATCAAACCGACCGATCCCGGCGGGCTGGACGTCGCAGGCGACAGCGAGACAGCGTTTGCGACAAGCGCGGGGGGCGACACCGATGCCCAGATCGACATGAATGCGGTGACCGAGGCGCCGGTGGCGCGGCCTGAGACCAAGCCCAAGAGCTTCCCCGCCAACGAGACTCGCGAGCCGGTTGTGCCAACGGGCGAAAAGACGGTGCCGGTGCCCGTCGCGGTGCCCGAAGCGGCGCCATCGGGCGGGGCGGGGACGGTGATCCAGTTGGGCGCCTTTTCGTCGGGAACGAAGGCCGAGGCGGCGTGGAAGGCGCTGACGGCGCGGTTCGGCGCGCTTGGCGCGATGAGCAAGATCATCACACCGGTCTCGGGCAGTTCGCTGTTCCGCCTTCGCGCCGGGGCGGCGAGCCCGGCGGACGCGAAGGCGATGTGCCAGAGCCTGCGGGTTGCGGGCGAGAATTGCGTGGTCATCGGCTGATGATCGCGGCGATCCTGAGCCTGGCCGGGCCCGTCCTTGCGCCCGACGAAGCGCAGCTGTTCCGCGAGTGCGATCCGGCGGGCTATATCCTGTTCAGGCGCAACATCGCGGACCGGGCGCAGCTGAAGGCGCTGACCGATGCGTTGCGGGCGCTCCATGGGCGCGACGATGTGCCGATCCTGATCGACCAGGAGGGGGGGCGTGTCGCGCGCATGCGGCCGCCCGAGTGGCCTGCCTTTCCCGCAAACGAGGCCTTCGACCGCCTGTACCGACTGGCGCCATCGTCGGCGATGCAGGCGGCACGGTGGAATGCGCGGGCGATCGCGCTGACGCTGGCCGAGGTCGGGATCAACGTCGACTGCCTGCCGATGCTCGACGTTCGCCAGCCCGGCGCAAGCGACATCGTCGGCGACCGCGCGCTGGGGTCGGAACCGATGCAGGTCTCCGCGCTCGGCCGGGCACAGCTTAAGGGGCTGGCCTCCGCAGGCGTCGTGGGCGTGGTCAAGCATATCCCCGGGCACGGCCGCGCGCTGGTCGACAGCCACAAGGAATTGCCGTTCGTCGATGCGAGCGACGAAGAATTGGCGATCGACCTCGAACCGTTCGAGCGGCTGGCCGACGCGCCAATGGGGATGACCAGCCACATCGTCTATCGCGCCTGGGACCCCGATCTCCCCGCCAGCCAGTCGCCGACGATCATCCAGCAAATCATTCGCCAGCGGATCGGCTTCCACGGCTTTTTGATGAGCGACGATATCGGGATGGAAGCGCTTTACGGCGACATCGCCGTGCGCGCGGCGGCGTGCGTCGCGGCGGGATGCGACGTCGCGTTGCATTGCTCAGGCGCGTTCGAGGAAAGCGTGCGGATCGCCAACGCCGTGCCGGGCCTGACCGACGAGGCCGAGGCACGGCTGGCGCGGGCGATGGCGACCCGCTTCACCGATGGCGAGGGCATGAGCTTTGCCGACGCGGTCGAGACTCGCGACCAGCTGTTGGCGTTGGCCTGACGAGCCGCTAGCCTCCCGCCATGGGGGATTTGCTCAGTCACGACGAAGACAGCCTGACGCTCAGCCTGGGCGCGTGGGAGGGGCCGCTCGACCTGCTGCTGACGCTGGCGCGGAGCCAGAAGGTCGACTTGCGTGAGATTTCGATCTTGGCGCTGGTCGAGCAATATCTCGATTATCTGGACGGGGCGAAGGAGCTCAGGCTTGAGATTGCTGCCGACTACCTCGTGATGGCGGCGTGGTTGGCCTATCTGAAATCATGCCTGCTACTGCCCAAGGACGAGGAAGCCGACCCGAGCCCCGAGGAATTGGCGTGGCGCTTGCAGCAGCGGCTGGCGCGCCTGGATGCGATGCGTGATGCAGGCGCGCGGTTGATGGGCGGTGATCGGCTGGGTCGCGACGTATTCCCGCGCGGAAACCCGGAGGGATTGCGGCTGGTGCGCCAGTCGGTGTGGCAGGCCACCCCCTATGACCTGTTCGCCGCCTATGGAGCGCTGAAAGCACGGACCCAACCGGCAATGCACATTGTCGCGCACCGCGCAGTAATGGCGCTCGACGAGGCGATCTCGCGGGTCGAACGGATGCTCGGGATGGCGATCGAGTGGACCCGGATCGAGGCGTTTGTGCCGGCTTCGCTCGATGTGGCCTATGCGCGGTCGGCGCTGGCCTCGTCGTTCGTCGCGGCGCTGGAATTGGCGCGGCAGGGGCGGCTGGAGCTGTCGCAGGAAGCGCCGTTCGCCCCGCTCGAAGTCAGGGCGGCGCGCTGATGGACGAATTTATCCGCTCGGTCGAAGCCGTGTTGTTCGCCTCGCCCGAGTCGATGAGCCCGGAGGAGATCGGCCGTCATGCCGGGGAGGGGAATGTCGCTGCGGCGCTGGCGGGGCTGGCCGAGCGCTATGCCGGACATGGCATCGAACTCGTCGAGCGCGGCGGGCGGTGGCATTTCCAGACTGCGCCCGATCTAGCGCATCTCCTCAGGCGAACCCGCGAGGAACCACGACGATTGTCGCGGGCGGCGACCGAGTGCCTCGCGATTGTCGCCTATCACGAGCCGGTGACGCGGGCCGAGATCGAGGCGATTCGCGGGGTGCAGATTTCCAAGGGCACAATCGACGTGCTGATGGAGGCGGGCTGGGTGCGAACGGCAGGGCGGCGGGAAAGCCCGGGGCGACCGCTGCTCTATGCGACGACACCGGGATTTTTGACGCACTTCGGACTGGGCTCGCGGCGCGACTTGCCGGGGATCGATGATCTCAAGGCCGCGGGGCTGCTCGATCCACTGGATGAGGCGGCGCTCGCCCTTTCGCTGGAAACGGGCGACGATGAGGACTAGATAGGAGACAAGTCTTTATCGGAGTGACGAACATGGGCGGTTTCAGCCTCATCCATTGGCTCATGCTGGGAGTGGTCGTACTCCTGCTGTTTGGCGGCAATCGCTTCAGTTCGATGATGGGCGACGTCGCCAAGGGGCTCAAAAGCTTCAAGCAGGGCATGGCCGACGATGATCCGGCTCAGCGTCCGGTCGATCCGCGCGCACTTCCGCCGCAGGTCCCGCCGGTGCAGTTGCCGCCGCAGCAGCAGACTTATGCTCCCCCGCCGCAGGCCTATACGCCTCCGCCCCAGGCTTATTCGCCGCCCCCGGTCGCGGCCCAGCCGCCTACCGCCCCGCCGCCCGAACCGGTCGTGCCCAAGTCGCCCGCCGCGCACCCCGACCACGTCGAAATGGCGCCCGATCGTCCGCCGAGCCAGACCGAGAACCAGCCGTCGCCGCCGCGCGGCGTGCCCCCGGGCGGGGACCAGACCAGCTAGAAAGCGCCTTCGATGTTTGGCATCGACAGCTCCGAATTGCTGATCGTCGCCGTGGCGGCGCTAATCTTCATCGGGCCCAAGGACTTGCCGCGCGTGATGATGATCGTCGGCCGGTGGGTCGGTCGCGCCCGGGGTTATGCGCGCCATTTTACTGCAGGGATCGAGAATATCGTGCGCGAGGCCGAACTGGAGGAAATGGAAAAGAAATGGCGCGACGAAAATGCGCGGATCATGGCGCAATTTCCGTCGACCGCGCATTATCCTGAGCCGCTGGCCGGGTCAGCGCCAGCAACCCCACCGGCGATAAATGATGCCGCGCCGCCGACCGAGGTCCACGCGCCTGCAGAGCCGACCCTGCCGCTTGACCTGCCACCCCCGCGCGAGCTCCCATGATCGGCGATATTGACGACAGCAAGGCGCCGCTGCTCGAGCATCTGGTTGAGCTTCGCCGCCGCCTGCTGTGGTGCGTGGCGACCCTTGTGATCGCGTTCGGGGTGTGCCTGACCTACGCCAAGCCGATCTTCGCGGTGCTGGTCCAGCCGTTGCTTGCGGCGGGGCAGGGCAAGCTGATCTACACCGATATTTTCGAAGCATTTTTCGCCGAAGTTAAGGTCGCCTTCTTCGCCGCGCTGATGATCAGCTTCCCGGTGCTGGCGACGCAGATCTGGCGGTTCGTGGCGCCTGGCATGTATGCCAAGGAGAAGCGCGCTTTCCTGCCATTCCTGCTGATGACGCCGTTCTTTTTCGGCGGTGGGGCGGCCTTTGCCTATTTCGTGACCATGCCGTTCGCGCTGCACTACCTGCTCAGTTACCAGGGCAATATCGGCGGAGTGCAGCAAGAGGCGCTGCCCGGGGTCGGCAATTACCTGACCTTCGTGACCCGCTTCCTGTTCGGTTTCGGGGTTGCCTTCCTGTTGCCGATCCTGCTGATGATCCTTGAACGGGCTGGTGTGATTACGCGCGAGCAATTGTCCAAGTCGCGGCGCTATGCGATCGTCGTGGTGCTGGCGATTTCGGCAGTGCTGACCCCGCCCGACGCCGTGTCAATGCTGCTGCTCGCAGTGCCGCTTTATGCGCTTTACGAATTTGCGATCGTAGCGATTCGGGTGACCCACTGGCGTGCCGCGCGGGTCGCCTCGAGCGAGACCACCGACGTCTGACAAGCTTGCAAACAAGCCAGCTAGAATTCAATTTGTAGACGGACCCCTTGCAAATTTTTGGGCCCGGAAGCGCAACCGGGGGGGGGGAGGGTTGGCGGTTCCGGGCCCATGTAGTTGGATAGCGAGAGCGGGGGGGCAAAAGGTCGCTATCCAAATAGTACAACGTCCTTAATTCCGCGACGGTTCCCGCTGATCGGCAAAAAAATAAGGTGTGCTGGAGAAAGTTTGACGCCACCGAAATGAGTACACCAGAGGCCGTTGATTCAGGCCGGAAAAATCGGCAACTCCACACTCATGCGGCCAAGCCGAAGCTCGAGCGAAGACCGTAGTTGCCTAGCCAGCCCGGTGATCACCCGCTCAAACTGGACCTTGTCCTTGTCGTCGCCATCGATCTCGGTCAGCACCGCGCTTTCAATTGTCAGCCGCCCGGTTAACTCGCTCGTCCGGCGAAGGTCGATCTCGATCGGCGCAGTCGGCTGGCGGAGCATAGCGAATTCGACGACTTCGGTGACAAGGAAGGCCGCGGCGACCGCGACGTCCTGGGTCGTCGCGGCGCTGTCGACGTCGAGCGTGATCGCGGTGCGGCGGGCCTCATCGGGCGCCGAACCGCGCAGGCCAGCGGAGAGTTCGGTCAGCAACGGACGAAGCGCAATACCGCGATTATCCTCGCCCTCGGCAAAATGGTTGCGGTGGACGACCGCGAGTGCGTCGACCCGGCGTGCAATGGCGGCATAAGCCGAGCGGCCTTCAGGGGCGATGACATTGCGACCGTGGATGCTGAGCAGCGAGGCGACGACCTGCAGGTTGTTCTTCACGCGGTGATGAACTTCGCGAACGAGTCGACGCTGACCTTCGAGCGCGTCGCCCATTTCGCGCTCGCTCGTCTCAATTCGCTCAACTGATCGGGCGAAAGCCTCGCCAAGGCTTTCGATCTCGACCGCTGGACCGATGCCGCGCGGCAGGACAAATCCACCCGCCGCCGGATCATAGGTCGCAACCGCCCGTTCGAGACGGCGCAAGGGCAGGATCAGCAGTCGTGAGACGAGCAGCCAGCTGACCACTGCGGCAATCACCCACATCGTCAGCGGCAGCAGCAGCAGCAGCCAGTCGCCGACGCTCAGGCGATCGGTCGGGACCGATACGCGAATCGACAATTGGCCGCCGGCCATGTGGTGCGTGCTGGCGCGAACCCGGCGAGGAGCGCCGCCGGGGCGCCCGATTACCGCCGCTTCGCTGACCCCGTCATCAAGCTGGAGCGAAAGGACGTCGGGCGCGACATCGCGCGCTGCAGACGCGAGTTCGGAAAAAGGCAGGCGGTCGGTCGCCATGCCGCCAATGAGCCCGACGCGGACGAACAACGCATTACCCCCCGGATCAAGCCACAACGCGATCCCGCCCGGCTTGGCAAAGCGCGCGCCGCTAGGGGGGAGAAAGTTGGGGGTGACGCAATGTTCGCTGCCATCGGCAAGCTCGATCGAGAAGTTGCGCGACACGCCGGGCGCGATGGCCAGCGAGCGACCAACTTCCTCGCAGTCGCGGGTATCGGGCGTGGCAATGGCGGCGGAAGCAGCGACCCTTAGCGCCAGCGTATTGCGGGCGATGAGGCTTTCGATCGCGCGCGAAGCGGCCTGGTCCTGCTCCTCGGCGCGCTGGTCGAGCAGCGCGTTGGCATGACTGATGCCGCGGTGCGCCGTCCACACCATCGCCACGCCTACCGGAAGCAGCGCCAGTGACATGATCAGCAGTAATTTGGCCGCGGTTGGCAGCGCGCTAAAGGTCGAACGCATCAGTCCGCGCCCTGGACGGGCCGGACGGGTCGGTGCGGAAACTTGCTAACCGAGACGGCCGAGCAAGTCCTGCAGATCAAGCGGGATCTCTTCGCGCAACGTGTCGTCATAGACCGAACGCAAGGCACGGCCGACATCTGAAGGCCTGCCCGATGGCTTCTTTTTCGATGCCGACTTCGCTTCCTTGCCGTCGTGCCGGCCATCGTCGCTGCTGCGCGGTTCGGCCTTGTCGCTGCCACTCAACCTCTCGTCCCCCTTGGGCGGGCGAGGCACGCTACCTCACTCGACTCATTACCAGTAAACGCAGCACCCGTTAACGATGTGCGCAGCCCCTAGGAGTGCACCGGCAGAGCGTCAATCCGACCGCCGGATGCAAGTATCCCGCTGCGGGAAACCAAGTGCGCTGTTGTTTGTTCCGACAAGCGAGAAAATAACAGCGCGACGGTATTTTTACGTCCATCTTGTGGTTCGTTGCGAACGAGTTGCGCTTGCATCGCTCCGGCGCGGCGCCCAATAGGGCCGACGCTTGTAGATAAACAGGAGTTTCCCCGTCTATGTCGCTTGGTCAGGACCTTGCTCCGCATCTTCCGTTCCTGCGCCGCTATGCGCGCGCGCTGACCGGGAGCCAGGCGCACGGCGACGCATTCGTCCGCGCCGCGCTCGAGGCGATTGTCGCCAGCCCTGAGGATTTCCCCAAGGATGTCGATCCCCGCCTCGGTCTCTACCGGACCTTCCACGCGATCTGGTCGAGTGCCAATGTCGAGGAAGGTGAGGAGCCGGGCGACGGGTATAACAATGCCGAGGGAATTGCCCGCGCGCGTTTGTCGCGGATCACGCCGTTGAGCCGCCAGGCGCTGCTGCTTACCAGCCTTGAGGGCTTTTCAACCGACGACACTGCCTATCTCATCGGATCAAGCCCCGAGGACGTCGACGGGCTGGTATCCGAAGCGATGGCCGAGATCGAGCGCCAGACCCTCGCCGATGTGCTGATCATCGAGGATGAGCCGATTATCGCCATGGATATCGAGACGATCGTTCGCGACCTTGGCCACAACGTTACCGGTGTTGCCGTGACGCGCGACGAGGCTGTTGCCCAGGCCCGTCAACATCCCCCGGGATTAGTCCTGGCCGACATCCAGCTTGCCGACGATTCGTCGGGGATCGATGCGGTCAAGGACATCCTCGCCGAATTTTCGGTGCCGGTGATCTTTATCACCGCCTTCCCCGAGCGGCTGCTGACGGGGACGCGGCCCGAGCCGACGTTCCTCATCACCAAGCCCTTCCAGCGATCGACGGTCAAAGCCGCGATCAGCCAAGCGCTGTTCTTCGACGCGGCCACGGTCCCCGCCGTCTAAATATTGCAGGCCCGGCCGTGGGAACATGGTCGGGCCGGCTTCGTTGCCATCCCGAACTGAAATCAATTCGCGGGACGGACAAAGCCTCATGGCCGATGAACCAGAAGAACTTACGACGACCGAGGCGCGCGCAGGAAGCACGCCGGGTGTCGCGCGCAATGTCCTTGCTTATGGGCTAATCCTTGTCGTCATCATCTTTGCGGTGATCTTGTTCGTTGCCCGATGAGACATTAGGTTAGGCTTGGCTCGTAATATATGTCGTTTGAGCGCCGACTTCGGTCAGGGCGTGCACTAGGGTGGGCACATTGATTATCGACGAAGACGATGAAGATTATGTCGAGCCGCCGCGCCCCGAGCCCGTGCCGCTGCCCGATGACGAGTTCAAGGATCAGCTCGGCGCGGTGATCCCGCACCTGCGCGCCTTTGGCCGCTCGCTGTCGGGAAGCCGCGATCTCGCCGACGATCTTGTCCAGGAAACACTGCTTAAGGCCTGGGCGGCGCGCAAGCGCTTCCAGGCGGGCACCAACATGCGCGCATGGACCTTCATCATCCTGCGCAACCTGTTCCTCAGCCAGATGCGGCGCGCGCGCTTCAAGGGTGAGTGGGACGACATCACCGCCTCGAAGATCCTCGCCGCCCCGGCCAGCCAGGACCGGCATATCGAGCTTGGCGACATGCAGCGTGCACTGCTCCATCTGCCCCAACCCCAGCGCGAGGCGCTGATCCTGGTCGGCGCGGGCGGTTTTGCCTACGAGGAAGCAGCCGAGATTTGCGGCTGTGCGGTCGGCACGATCAAGAGCCGGGTCGCGCGCGGCCGGGTCGCGCTCGAGGCGTTGCTGACGGGCGGCAAGCTGCCGTCACGGCGCCAGCATGTCACCGATCGCAATACGACCGTGCTGCAGACCATCATGGACGAGGTCGATGAGCTTAGTCGGGATCATAGCTCGCCGAAAGATGTTCAGGCCTGAAGTGGCTCGATAATCGCCGTTGGAGGTTGTCGCGAGCGCCTAGTTCAACCGCGAAAGCAATGCGTCGAGGGCACGGCCGCTATCGTCTAAATCAACTGGCGGACCCTCGAAAGCGCGGCGTAGCGCTGCGGCAATGCCGGCCTGGGCTGGCGGAAACTCGACCCTGATCAATCGGCGATCCATCTGGTCGGTCTCCCACTCCCGCAAAGGGTGACGTAGTGAACTCATCAGTCCATAAACGGACCGACGCGTGGGATGTTTCGTAAAATGGGTAAAACAGACACGAATTTGTCATGACGGACACGGTTCGATTGACCGCGCGCGAGGGTGCAAAGGCGCGTGCAATGTCGTTTGCTCCCTACCTTCGAGAGGCGATTAACGCCTTGCCCACGTTGACAAATATCTTCCTCGAGCAAGGGGCGGAGGATGCCGTTGCCGGTGCTCTTGCGCTGCTCGACGGCGAGGGCGGAGTGTTGCTCAGACGCCGCAGGCGGGCGCTAGCGCTGGCGGTGGCGCTGGGCGATCTGGCCGGCGAATTGCCGCTTGAGCGCGTCACGGCGGCGCTCTCGGACTTCGCCGACGCCGCGCTGAACCAGGCCATTTCGCAGGCAATCGTCGAGCGCGTGCCGGGTGCCGAACCCGTCGGAATGGCGGCGCTGGCGCTGGGCAAGCTGGGCAGCCGCGAGCTGAATTATTCGTCCGATATCGACTTGATCCTGATCTTCGACCCCAAAACTCTGCCGCGCAGGGAACGCGACGACCCAGGCGAAAGCGCGGTGCGGATCGCGCGGCGGGTGGTCGAGCTGATGCAGGCACGGACCGCTGACGGCTATGTCGCGCGGGTCGATCTCCGGCTCCGTCCGTCATCCGAAATAACTCCGATCGTGCTGCCGGTCGATGCCGCCATCGCCCATTATGAATCAAGTGCGCTGCCATGGGAGCGGGCGGCGTTTATCCGGGCGCGGGCGGCGGCGGGAGACATTGCCCTCGGCCAGCATTTCCTTCGCGAAATTCATCCCTTCATCTGGCGCCGCGCGCTGGACTTCGGCGCGATCGACGAGGTTCGACAGCTGTCGGTCCGCATTCGCGACCATTATGAAAAGGGCCAGGCGTTCGGGCCCGGCTATGACCTGAAGCGCGGCACCGGGGGAATTCGCGAGGTTGAATTCTTCGCCCAGGTCCAGCAGCTGATCCACGGCGGGCGCGATCCGTCGCTGCGGGCCCCGGCGACACTCGATGCGCTCGATGCACTGGTGACGGCGGGCTGGGTCCATCCGGGGGTCGGCGCGGAAATGGCGGAGGCCTATCGCGCGCTGCGCACCGCCGAACATCGGGTGCAGATGGTCGATGATCAGCAGACCCATCGCCTGCCCGCCGATCCCGCCGCACTCGACGGGGTCGCGCGGCTGGCGGGCTATGCCGATGCGGCCGGGTTCACCGGCTGGCTCGCACCCCATGTCCGCGCGGTCAGCGCCCAATTCGATGCGCTGCTTGGGGACTCGGGTGAGCGGCTGTCGCTCGATCCGCAGCGGCTGGTCGATGAATTGGCCGCGCTTGGCTTTGCCGACGTCGCCACCGCAGCCAAGCGGATTAATGACTGGCGGAGTGGGCGGGCGCGGTCGCTCCGTTCTCCTGCGGCGCTAGCGGCGTTCGAGGCGATGCTACCGGCGATCATGGGCGCGATCGGCGGGGCAGGGGACCCGCCGCATGCGCTCAACCGGCTCGCCGACCTGATCGAACGCGTGCCGAGCGGGGTTAATCTGTTCCGCCTGCTCGAAGCGCGACCGGCCCTCGCACAATTGCTGGCGGTGTTGCTGAGCCATGCGCCGCTGCTCGCCGACCAGCTGGCGCGGCGGCCCGACCTGCTCGACGGCGTGATCGACGACACCAGCTTCGACGCGCCGCTCGAGGCTGGCGCGATCAAGGCCGAACTCGCCCACGCGATTGACGGCGAACCGCTCGACCGGGCGCTGGAAATCACTCGGCGGACGGTCAACGAACGCCGCTTTGCTTATGGCATCCAGCTGGTCACCGCGCACCGCGATCCGCTTGATATTGCGCGGGGCTATAGCGAATTGGCCGAAGGCGCGATCGGGGCGCTGGCCGACGCGACCGCCGCCGATTTCGCCGTCGCGCATGGCGTGGTTCCTGGCGGCGAGCTGATGATCCTCGGGCTCGGTCGATTGGGTGGCAAGGGCCTGACCCACGCCTCCGATCTCGACCTCGTCTTCCTGTTCGACGCCCCTGAGGGTGCCCGCAGCGACGGCACCAAGCCGCTCACTGCAACCGATTATTACAACCGCCTAGCCAGCCGCATCGTCTCTTCGCTGAGCATTTCGACTGCGGCCGGACCGCTGTACGAGGTCGACACGCGCCTCAGGCCGCAGGGCAGCGAGGGGATGCTGGCGGTGACGCTCGACGGCTTCGACCGATATCAGCGCGAGGAAGCGTGGACGTGGGAGCATATGGCGTTGTGCCGGGCGCGGCCGGTCTACGGCAGCTTTGCGGGCCGCGATCGGCTGGCGGAAATTGTTCACGCGCTGGTCGCCATGCCGCGCGATGCCGACAAGGTCCGCGCCGACGCGCGCCAGATGCGGTTCGAGATGGCGCGCCACAAGCCGCCGTCGGGGCCGCTCGACGTCAAGTTGGGCGACGGCGGGCTGGTCGACCTGGAATTTGCGATCCACACGCAACAACTCGTGTCGGGGGTCGGGCTCGATCCGCAGCTCGAGGTGGCGATCGCCGCGCTGGCCAAGGCTGGTCTCGCCGATCCTGCAATTGATGGCGACATGCGGCTGCTGCTCAGGATGCTCGTCACGCTGCGGCTGGTGGCGCGCGGGGGAGAGCCGGCGCCATCGAGCCGACAGCTGGTCGCCGAAGTGTGCGGGGCCAGCGACTGGGAGACGCTGCTTGCCGCCGAGCGCGCGGCGCGGCAGAGGATCTCCACATATTGGAATGAGGTGAAGCATGATTGGTGAAGGTGATACGGTCCCGGCGATGACGCTGGCGCTCAGCGACGGGACGGGCGTCAACCTCGCGGGTGACCCGGTGGTGCTGTATTTCTACCCCAAAGACGACACGTCGGGCTGCACCCGCGAGGCGCAGGATTTCACCGCGCTGGCGGCTGACTTCGCCACGGCCGGTGTGCGTGTCGTTGGCGTCTCGCGGGACCCGATGAAGAAGCATGACAAATTTATCGCCAAATATGATCTCGCCGTGCCGCTGGCGAGCGACGAGGACGGGGCGCTCAGCGACGCTTTCGGAACGTGGGTCGAAAAATCCATGTACGGGCGCAAATATATGGGGATGGAGCGCGCGACCTTCGTCATTCGCGGCGGCAAGGTGGTCAAGGCGTGGCCCAAGGTGAAGGTCCCGGGCCACGCGCAAGAAGTGCTAAACTCGCTCAGTTAGAACTTCTTCGTAATCCCCGCAAAAATTCCCCGCCGCGTGCCGTATTGCGGCGCGCCGACGCCGACGCCCGACCCGTCGCGGATGAGGTAGCTCTTGTCGAACAGGTTGACGACATCGATCCGGATCGTGACGCCCTTGAGCGCTCCGGGCCGGGTGAAATTCTGTGCAAGGCCGGCGTTCACCGTGAAATAAGCGGGCAGCTTGCCGCCATTGGGGACGATCCCTGCCGGATCGTTGCTCCTCAGCCCGCTGCCATAAAGAAATTCGGCGGTCGGCACGAGCGTGCCGGCGCCATCGTGGATCGTCACGCTGCCCCCGCCCGACGCGGTCCAATCCTGGCTGTGGTCGGTGAAGATATAGTGATTGGCGATATAGCCGAGCTCGGCGGGATCGAAGAAATATTGGCTCGAATTGATATTCTTGCCCTTCTCCGCCCCGCGCGCGACATTGGCGTAGAGATCGACCGGGCCATGGGCGTAGCTTGCGCTCAACTCGACCCCCCATGCCTTGCCCTTGGCATAGTTGAACGGCGACAGGACCAGGGCCGACCCGAACTGTCCCTCGTCGAGCAGGTTTTTCTTCAGCTTGTAATAAGTGTCGAGCCCGATCTTGAGGCCATTGCCGAAGCGATGCTCCATCCCGACGTCGAAATAATGCTCGCGCTCGGCGCGGACTGGGTCGGCGGTGGTCAGTTGCGACTGTTTCGCGGTGCCTACGAACAGCGCCAGCGTCGGCGCGCCGATCAACTCCTGCGGTGGCGGCGTGAAGTTGCGCGCATATCCCAAGTGGACAGTGGTCCCCTTGCTCGGCAGCCAGACGAGGTTGAGGCGCGGGCTCAGTTGCTGCTCCTTCGTATAGGCCCGCACCGCGTCGAACCGCGCGCCATAGTTAAGCGTCAATGACGGCGTGATCGACCATTCGTCCTGCAGGTAGATCCCGTACAGCTGGCCATTGCGGCCGCCACGATCGGCGATCGTGCGGGGGATATCGCTCGACTGGGTGAAGTTGAAATCCTCGTCGAAGCTGCCGTCGAGCACGCGGCTCGTGACCGCGCTTCTCGTTCGCTCGTTCTGGAAAAACAGCCCGAACCGGACGGTGTGGTCGGCGCCCAGCTTGGTGCTGCCGTCGGCCTGGATACCGGTAGCGAGGCTCGACAGGGTCGCGCTGTCGGCAAAGCCGTTGAAGATGATGTCGCCATTGTTGGGGTCGGGCCGGAACTCGGTCTTCGAATAGCGAACGAAGGGGGACACCTGGAAGTCGACCTTGGCGCCCGAGTATTGATAGGACAGCACCCCATAGTGGGTCGTCTCGCGCTGGTTGAGGTCGAGCTTCGCGCTGTCGAAATCGGACACGCCGTTGACCGTGAAGGCGGGCGCCTGGCCGGGCACGTTGGGAATCTGGAACTTGCCGATCGAGGTCCCTCCGAAGGCCGAAATCCGGCTGCTTTCGGACAAGATGTCGGAGACATAGACGAAGCCGCGATATTGCTTGGTGCGGTCATGGATGGCGGTCCGCGTCGGCGCCGGGTTCTCGACCCCGAGATCGTTCTGGAGATAGCTTCCGGACGCAAAATAGTTGAACCCACCGCTCGACCCCTGAATGCTCGCGCTGGGCTGGATCGTGCCGCGACTGCCCCCGTAGACCCCGATCTCGCCACTGTTCGCGAACGCCCCGGACTGAGTCTTCAGATTGATCACGCCCGACGTGCGATAGCCATATTGGGCAGGCAGCGTGCCGGTCAGCAGGTCGATCGAGTTAGCGATGCGCTGGTCGAAGGTCGCCCCGAAGCCAGAGATGCTTTCGGGCACGATCACGCCGTTGAGGCGGTATTGGAGGTTGCCATGCTCGTTACGGACATGAACCGCGCCATAGCTGTCCTGCGTGACCCCTGGCGCCTGCAACAGCACGCCCGACAGGCTGACGTTGGCGCCGCCGGGCTGCTTGTCGAGTGCAGCACGGCTGAAACTATAGTCGCTCGCGCCAAGCGCTGGTGAGATGGAGTCGCGCGCTGCATCGAGCCGGCGGCCGGTGACGATGATCTCGCCGCCAGCGGGGGAAGCTGCTCCGGTTGGCTCCGTCGCGGGGTCGCGCGCGGCACCAACCGGCGGAGCAGTCTCGCCAGGCGCGGCAATCGCCGGCGCAGCGGTCGCGGCGAGCAGCAGCGCAAGGCAGGACAAGGACGAAACGCGATTCATGGAGATCACCTGAGATTGGTCGGGGGAGTTTTGCTGCGGCTGCACATGGCCGTGCCTGCCTCGTGTTACAACATATCATTGGAGCAACATTGTCGGAATTTCGATGAACGGTGGCTGACAGCAGACCAGCGCCCTAAGTCGCGTGATATCTTGACCACGCGCCCGGGTTCGACGACCTTCGTCCCGAAATTGTGGAGTGGCATATGCGCAAGATTGGGTGGCTGATGGCGGGACTGACAGTGTTGGGCGCGGGCGCCGCGATCGCCCAGTCGGTCGAAGATCCCTATCTGTGGCTGGAGGAGTGGACCACCCCGCGCGCCATGGCGTGGGTGGAATCGCACAATGCGAAAACCACCACCGAGCTTGAGGCCGATCCGCGCTATGCCGCCTATTTCGCCGAGGCACTGACCTTGGCGCAAGCCAAGGACAGGCTTCCCGGCGGCAATTTCATCGGCGGGAAAATCTATAATTTCTGGCAGGATGCCGACCATGTTCGTGGGCTCTGGCGGCGGACGAGCGTGGCCAGCTTCGCCAGCCCGACCCCGGCGTGGGAGACGGTCATCGACCTCGACAAGTTGGCCGCCGACGAAAAGGCCAATTGGGTGTGGAAAGGCGCAGCCTGCGCTCGCCCCGCCGAGCGCCGCTGCCTGGTCGAGCTGAGCGACGGCGGCGAAGATGCGGTCACGGTCCGCGAATATGACCTAGTCACCGGCACCTTTGTCCCCGGCGGCTTCACCCTTCCCAAGGGCAAGCAGGAGGTGTCGTGGGAAAGCGAGAACAGCCTGCTGGTGTCGCGCGAGTGGGAACCTGGGCAGCTGACCAACTCGGGCTATGCCTATGTCGTCAAACGCCTCAAGCGCGGCCAGCCGCTCAGCGCCGCGACCGAAATTTATCGTGGGCAGAAAAGCGACGTCGCGACCAGCGCAGTCGTACTCCGCGACGCCGAGGCCCGCACTCTGCCGCTCGTCGTTCGCGGCAAGGATTTCTATCATAACGAGACGTACATGATCGGCGCCAAGGGCGTGGTCCGGCTTGGCCTGCCCGAAAAATCCGCCCTCCATGGCATGGTCAACGGGCGCGTGATTGTCGAGGCGAAGGAGGACTGGCGCCCCGCAGGGTCCTCCACGACCATCCCTGCAGGCTCACTCGTCGCGCTCGACCTTGCCCAGCTGCGCGCCGACCCCGCCCACCTCAAGCCCACGCTGATCACCACCGCCGGCCCGCGCGAGGCGCTCGAGGGCGTCGACGTCACCCGCGACAATGTGGTTGCCACGATGCTCGACAATGTCCGCGGGCGACTGGTCCGCTTCACGCCGACGGCCAAGGGCGGATGGCGCCGATCGGTCCTCAAACTCCCCGACAACAGCAGCGTCGGGGTCGCCGACACAACCGATCACGACAATCGCGCGCTGGTCCAGGTGACCAGTTTCCTCGTCCCCCCGTCGCAATGGTTCGTCGACACCAGCACCGGCGCGGCGCACGAAATCCGCGCCCAGGCGGCAAAGTTCGATGCGTCGAACCTCGTCGCCGAACAGCATGAGGCGGTGTCGAGCGACGGGATGAAGATCCCCTATTTCCTCGTCCACCGCCGCGACATGCCGCTCACCGGCAACAACCCGACCTTGCTCTATGCTTACGGCGGGTTCGAGCAGTCGATGACGCCGAGCTATTCGTCGACCACGGGCAAGCTGTGGCTCGAAAAGGGCGGGGTCTTTGCCCTCGCCAACATCCGCGGCGGGGGCGAGTTCGGCCCCAAATGGCACGAGGCTGGGCTCGGGGTAAAGCGCCAGATCATTTATGACGACTTTGCCGTGGTCGGTCGCGACCTCATCGCGAGGCGGGTCACCAGCCCCCGCCGCCTCGGCATTCGCGGCGGCTCGAACGGCGGCCTGCTGACCGGGGTCCAGTTCGTCCAGCACCCCGAATTGTGGAATGCGGTCATCATCGAAGTCCCGCTGCTCGACATGATTCGCATCTCGAAAATCGCCGCTGGCGCCTCGTGGGAGGGCGAATATGGCAGCGTCGAGAATGACCCTGCGGTGCGTGCCTTCTGGGACAAGACCTCGCCCTACCAGAACCTGCGCCGCGACGGCCATTACCCCCAGCCGTTCATCTTCACCACCACCAAGGATGACCGTGTCGGCCCCCAGCATGCCCGCAAGTTCGCCGCGCGGATGGAGGAATACGGCCTGCCCTTTTATTATTACGAAAACACCGAAGGCGGACATGCCGCCGGGGCCAACCTGCGCCAGGCGGCACGCACCAATGCGCTCGAAATGATCTACCTAACGCGCAAGCTGATGGATCCGGTCGAGCCGGGAAAGGGCAAGTAGTTATTTGAAACCCGGCGGCGGCCATGATAGCGGCTCCTCGCAACCCCTTGCAGGAGCCGTCCGTGGCTGAGTTCACCCTTCCCAAGAACAGCGTCATCAAGAAGGGCGTGCGCCACGCCCCCGACCAGGGCGGGCGGCTGAAATCGTTCAAAGTCTATCGTTATGACCCCGACAGTGGCGCCAACCCGCGCTACGACACCTTCACCATAGACCTCGACAAATGCGGGCCGATGGTGCTCGACGCGCTCATCAAGATCAAGAATGAGCAGGATCCGACGCTGACCTTCCGCCGTTCGTGCCGCGAGGGGATCTGCGGTTCCTGCTCGATGAACATGGCGGGCAGCAACGGCCTCGCCTGCACCACCGCGATCGAAGACCTGAAGGGCGAAGTGCGGATCACGCCCTTGCCGCACATGGACGTGGTCAAGGATCTCGTCCCCGATTTCACCCATTTCTACGCCCAATATGCTTCGATCGAGCCGTGGCTGAAAAGCGCCTCGCCGCCGCCGTCGGGCAAGGAGCGCTTTCAGTCGCCGGAGGACCGGGTCAAGATCGACGGGCTCTACGAGTGCATCCTGTGCGCCTGCTGCTCGACCTCGTGCCCGAGCTATTGGTGGAACGCCGACCGCTTCCTCGGCCCCGCGATCCTGCTGGCCGCCTATCGCTGGCTGGCCGACAGCCGCGACGAGATGACCGGCGAGCGACTCGACCAGCTCGAAGACCCGTTCCGCCTCTATCGCTGCCACACGATCATGAACTGCGCCAACGTCTGCCCGAAGGGACTGAATCCGGCGAAAGCGATCGCGGAGACGAAAAAACTCATCGCGGAGCGAGCCGCTTGACGGGTCGCGACCACCAAGATCGGGAGCGAGCCGCTTGACGGGTCGCGACCACCAAGACCGGGACTGCGCGGCTTGATTGATTCTGACGCCGGCTGGCTGAGTTTCGGCGATATCCCGCCGCAAAGTTTCGCAGGGTCGATCGGGCCGCTCCACTATCGCGATGCCGGGAGCGAGGTCGTCCAGGTGCGCATGATGCCGACCCCGACGATGCTCAACATGGGCGGGTCGATCCACGGCGGCGCGGTGATGACCTTCATCGACATGGCGATCTTCGCCGGGGGCCGCATCCTCGGTCGCGCACCGGGACATTATGTCACGCTCGACTGCGCGACCCATTTCATCGCCCGCACCATGCCAGGCGAACCGCTCGATGCCTTCGTCCGCATGGTCGGCCAGACCAAAGGCGGGCTGGTGTTCATGGCTGGGTATTGCGCGCAGGGCGGCACGACCACGCACAGCTTCACCGGCACGCTCAAGAAGATCCGCGACCGAACGTGAGCGGCCCCGTCGTCCACGCCTATGACGCGCTCGTTGCGGCGGGCGAGCTCAAGCCTGATGCGGACCAGGCGAGGGCTGCTGAAGCGCTCGACCGGTTCGGATCGGCGAAGTCCCCCGGATTCATTGGCAAGCTGCTGCGCAAAACGCCCGATGCCCCCGCCGGTGTCTATCTGTGGGGAGGGGTCGGGCGCGGCAAGTCGATGCTGATGGATCTCGCCTTCGCCCAGATCGCGATCACGCCGAAGCGCCGGGTGCATTTCCACGGCTTCATGCTCGACGTTCACCAGCGGCTCCGCGCGGCGCGCGCGACCGAAGAGGGCGATCCCGTCATTGCGGTCGCCAAATCGCTGGCGAGCGAAGTCGAGTTCCTTGCCTTCGACGAAATGATGGTCACCAACCCGGGCGACGCGATGATCATGTCGCGCCTGTTCGCGGCGCTGATCGACGAAGGCGTGCGGCTGGTCACCACTTCCAACCGTCCGCCCGCCGACCTCTACAAGGACGGGCTCAACCGCGAGCTGTTCCTGCCGTTCATCGCGCTGCTCGAAGCGCGGCTCGAGGTGCTCGGCCTCAACGGCCCGACCGACTATCGCCTCGACCGCTTGCAGGGGGTCGTTACATGGCACATCCCCAACGGGCCCGCCGCGAGTGCCGCGCTCAGCGATGCTTTCTTCCGCCTGACCGATTATCCTGTCGAGGACCGCGCCCATGTCCCGACCGAGGAGCTTGACGTCGGCGGCGGGCGGACCCTCCATGTGCCCAAATCGCTCAAGGGCGTGGCGGTCCTTTCGTTCAAGCGATTGTGCGGCGAGCCCCGGGGGGCGGCGGACTATCTCGCCATCGCGCGCCATTTCCACACCGTCATTATCGTTGGCATTCCCATCCTTCGCCGTGAAAATCGCAACGAGGCGGCGCGCTTCGTCACACTGATCGACCAGCTCTATGAGCATAAGGTAAAATTGCTCGCCGCCGCCGATGCCGAGCCTGCCGGCCTCTATCCCGCCGGCGACGGCAATTTCGAATTCCAGCGCACCGTCAGCCGGCTCGAGGAAATGCAGAGCGCCGACTATCTGGCGCAGGGCCACGGGCTGGCCGACTAGCCTCTCGACAGGCGACCACGAACCTTTACTCTCCCACGCAAATCAGGGAGACTTTCATGCGTTTGTTGATCACCGCGCTGCTGCTCGCTTCATCCTCAGCCGTAATCGCTGCCCCGCCGACCCTATCGCCCACGCGATCCGCCGCGACCCGCGCCATGTTCGAACATGTCGTCAACATGCCGACCGTAATCGGCCGTCACCAGGTCCCGGCGATGGTGCAATATCTCGCCGACCAATATCTCGCGGCTGGTTTCGTCAAGGCCGACATCCACGTCATGCCCTACCACACCGGCAGCGCGACCACCGGCGAGGATGACACCGCCGCACTGATCGTCCGCTGGCGCGCGAGCGGCACGCCGGTGAAAAAGCCGATCCTGCTGCTCGGCCACATGGACGTGGTCGAGGCCAAGCGCGAGGACTCGACTACCGATCCGTTTCAGCTGACGGTCAAGGACGGCTATTATTACGGCCGCGGCACGATCGACATGAAGGATGGCATCACCGGAATCACCCAGGCATTGCTCGACCTGAAAGCATCGGGCTTCAAGCCGACGCGGGACATCGTCGTGCTGTTCACCGGCGACGAAGAAACCAACGGCATCGGCGCCGACAAGGGGGCGAGCGAGTGGATGAGCCTGCTCGGCAACCCCGAATATGGCCTGAATGCCGATGGTGGCGGGGGCGGGGTGCTTCCCGACGGAAGCCCGGTCGGCTTTGCCGTTCAGACTGCCGAGAAGACCTTTGCCGGCTACACGCTCACGGTACGCAATCGCGGTGGTCACTCGTCGAAACCCCGCGCCGACAATGCAATTTACAGTCTGGCCCACGCGCTCGACAAGATCGAGGCGTATCGCTTCACGCCGATGCTCAGCGAGACGACCCGCGCCTATTTCACAGCCCGGGCACGGATGGAGAAGGGCGCGCTTGGCAATGCGATGCGCGCTTGGCTGGCCAATCCCGGCGACGGCGCGGCGGCCGACGCGGTCGAAGCGAGCGAGAGCGAAGTCGGCTTGACCCGCACCCGTTGTGTCGCGACCCGGCTCTTCGCCGGACATGCCGACAATGCGCTTCCCCAGCTGGCGACGGCGATGATAAACTGCCGCATCTTCCCGGGAATTGACCCCAACGCGGTCCAGGCCGAACTGACACGGATCATCGCCGACCCGACCGTGATGGTGTCGCGCAATGACGATTATGTCGCGAGCATTTCGTCGCCGCTTCGCCCCGACGTGGTCAATGCCTTCACCCGCGCGGTGACGACGCTTCATCCGAGTTTCCCGGTCTTCCCCGAAATGTCGACCGGCGCGAGCGATGCCCGTCCGTTCCGCGTCGCCGGAGTTCCGGTCTATGGTGTCAATGGTGCAATGGTCGTCGTGCCGACCGATTTCCGCGCCCACGGCAAGGACGAACGCCTGCCGGTCAAATCGCTCGACGAAAATGTGGTGCACTGGAAACTGATGTTGCGGGATCTGGCGGGAAAATAAAAAAAGCCGCCCGGTTTACCGGACGGCCCTTTTTCAAATGCTCACCAAATCCTAGCGGACGATGCCGCCCAGGATCTGCTGGATGATCTGCGTGCGCGGATCGACCTGGTAGATGGTGTTGTCGCGATAGATGTAGCGGTTGTTGCGATCGAGGTCATATTGATCGACGTAGCGTTGCGGGATCTGGTTATACGGCGTGTAGCCATAGCCCGACGGCACCCGCCCGCCGCGCGCCCACTTGCGATACTGGCCCGGCGCCATGCAGCCATTATGCTTCTTGGCCAGGCCATGCGGGCAGCGGCGATAATTGTTGTAGCCATAGCGGCGGTCGTCGCGGTTGTAGCCGCTCGAGTAGCGGTCGCCCTCGCGGTCGCCATGCTTCCACTCTTTATTGCCATGGCCCTTGCCACCAGGATCGGCGAGCGCCGGGACGGCGGTCAGTGCGACGCCAGCGGCAGCGGCGAGGATTATGAAATTTTTCAACGGATTTCTCCAGTTTCTGTCGGGCGATGCGTCACCCAGTCGAAAATAAAACACTGCGTGACCCGTAACGTTCCCTTAATTTGGGATCCCGAAACGGCGCGCGACCCTCACTTTGACCGATCCAGCGGTTGCCCCTGCGGCATGGGGCGGCTAAGCGACCTCTCGTTTTCCCGTTCATCCGCGCGTGGCAAAGAAGCCCGCGCGACCAGACCATTTGGAAAGGGGTTTCGATGGCCCGCAAGAAGATCGCCCTCATCGGCGCCGGCAATATTGGCGGCACCCTCGCGCACCTCGCGGCGCAAAAGGAATTGGGTGACATCGTCCTGTTCGACGTCGTCGAAGGCGTGCCCCAGGGCAAGGCATTGGACCTTAGCCAGTGCGGCCCGATCGAGGGCTTCGATGCGAAGATCACCGGCTCCAACGACTATGCCGACATTGCCGGCGCCGACGTCATCATCGTCACCGCCGGCATCGCCCGCAAGCCCGGCATGAGCCGCGACGACCTGCTCGGCATCAACCTCAAGGTCATGAAAGCGGTCGGTGAGGGCATCAAGGCCAACGCCCCGGGCGCCTTCGTCATCTGCATCACCAACCCGCTCGACGCGATGGTCTGGGCGTTGCGCGAATTCTCCGGCCTGCCGCACCACATGGTCGTCGGCATGGCCGGCGTGCTCGATAGCGCGCGCTTCAGCCACTTCATCGCCGACGAGTTCCAGGTGTCGGTCAAGGACGTCAACACGTTCGTCCTCGGCGGCCATGGCGACACGATGGTCCCGGTGGTGCGCTACTCGACCGTCAACGGCATCCCTGTCCCCGACCTCGTCAAGATGGGGCTGAGCTCACAGGAAAAGATCGACGCGATCGTCAAGCGCACCCGCGGCGGCGGCGGCGAGATCGTCGCGCTGCTCAAGACGGGCTCGGCCTTCTACGCCCCCGCGACCAGCGGCATCGCGATGGCCGAAGCCTTCTTGCGCGACCAGAAGCGCATCCTCCCGTGCGCAGCGTTCGTCGACGGCCAGTACGGCCTCGACGGGCTATACGTCGGCGTTCCGGTCCAGATCGGCGCAGGCGGGGTCGAGAAGATCGTCGAGATCGAACTCGACGCCGACGACAAGGCTGGCCTCAAGGTCAGCGTCGACGCCGTGAAGGAACTGCTCGACGCGTGCATCGCCATCGACGGGAGCCTGGCCAAATGAGCATTCTCATCGACCGCAACACCAAGGTCATCACGCAGGGGATGACCGGCGCGACCGGTACCTTTCATACCGAGCAGGCGCTCGCTTATGGCACCAAGATGGTCGGCGGCGTCACCCCCGGCAAGGGCGGCACGACCCACATCGGCCTGCCCAATTTCAACACCGTCGAGGAGGCCAAGGCCGCCACCGGCGCGACCGCGAGCGTGATCTATGTCCCGCCGCCGTCCGCCGCCGATTCGATCCTCGAGGCGATCGACGCCGGGATCGAACTGATCGTCTGCATCACCGAGGGTATCCCGGTGCTCGACATGGTCAAGGTCAAGCGCGCGCTGTCGGGCTCCAAGTCGCGCCTCATCGGACCCAACTGCCCCGGCGTCCTGACGCCCGAAGAGTGCAAGATCGGCATCATGCCCGGTAGCATCTTCAAGAAGGGCAGCGTCGGCGTCGTCTCGCGCTCGGGCACGCTCACCTATGAAGCCGTCTTCCAGACGACCAACGAGGGGCTCGGCCAGACCACCGCGGTCGGCATTGGCGGCGATCCCGTCAACGGCACCAACTTCATCGACATGCTCGAGCTGTTCCTCGCCGACGACGCGACCAAGTCGATCATCATGATCGGCGAAATCGGCGGCGCCGCGGAAGAGGAAGCCGCGCAATTCCTCGCCGACGAGGCCCGCCGTGGCCGAAGCAAGCCAATGGTCGGCTTCATCGCCGGCCTCACCGCGCCCCCCGGACGCCGCATGGGCCATGCCGGGGCGATCGTGTCGGGCGGCAAGGGCGACGCCGGATCGAAGATCGCGGCGATGGAAGCCGCTGGAATTCGCGTCAGCCCAAGCCCATCTGAGCTTGGCACGACACTTTCGGAGCTGCTGAAGGGTTAAGTCCACATGGACGCTGAGAACGAAGTCGAGACCGGCCCGAGCTGGGCCCGCGCGAACTGGCCGCTGGCCGAGCTCGACGCGGTCAATGCCGGGCTCGACCCGACCGACGCAGTGATCGAACGGGTCGCGGCCAAGGCGAAGGAAGTCGCCGCCTCGGCCTCGACGACCGGCCCCGTCGACGAAGCCGCGATCCGCCATGCCGCAGAAGACAGCATCCGCGCGATGATGCTCATCCGCACCTATCGCGTACGCGGCCACCTCGCCGCCAAGCTCGATCCGCTCGGCCTTGCCCATTACGAGCTCCCCGCCGACCTGACCCCGGCATTCCACGGCTTCTCCGACGTCGACCTCGACCGCAAGATCTGGCTCGGCGGAACGCTTGGCTTCGACCAGGCGACCGTGCGCGAACTCGTCGCCGTGCTTCAGGCCAATTATTGCGGCCCTGTCGGCCTCGAATATATGCACATCAACGACCTTGATGAGCGCCGCTTTCTCCAGGACCGGATGGAGGGAAAGAGCGCAGAAATCACCTTCACCAGGGACGGCAAGCAGGCCATCCTCGAAAAGGTCATCCACGGCGAGCAGTGGGAAAAATTTCTCGCCAAGAAATATGTCGGGACCAAGCGTTTCGGGCTCGACGGCGGCGAAAGCGCCATCCCCGCGCTTGAATCGATCATCAAATATGGCGGCCAGATGGGCATCACCGAGATCGACATCGGCATGGCCCATCGCGGGCGGCTCAACGTCCTCGCCAACGTCATGGGCAAGCCCTATCGCGCGATCTTCAGCGAGTTCGCCGGCGGCGCCGCCAACCCCGACGATGTCGGCGGGTCAGGCGATGTGAAATACCACCTCGGCACCTCGTCGGACCGCGAGTTCGACGGCAACAAGGTCCATCTGTCGCTGCTCCCCAACCCGTCGCATCTCGAAGCCGTCGACCCGGTCGTGCTCGGCAAGGCGCGCGCGGTGATGACCCTGCGCGAGGATTGGCATGGCAAGACCGTGCTCCCCATCCTGCTCCATGGCGACGCGGCCTTCGCGGGCCAAGGGATCGTCGCTGAATGTTTCGGCTTCTCCGGTCTTCCTGGCTATGGCACCGGCGGCACGATCCACTTCGTCATCAACAACCAGATCGGCTTTACCACCAGCCCGCAATACGGCCGCTCGTCGCCCTATCCGTCGGACATGGCCAAAGCCGTCCAGGCGCCGATCCTCCACGTCAACGGCGACGATCCCGAAGCGGTCACTTTCGCCTGCAAGCTGGCGATCGAATTTCGCCAGAAGTTCGGCCGCGACATCGTCATCGACATGTGGTGCTATCGCCGCTTCGGCCACAATGAGGGCGACGAGCCCGCCTTTACCCAGCCCCTGATGTACGCCGCAATCCGCCAGCATCCTCCGATCAGCGAGATTTACGCAAAGCGGTTGATCGAGCAGGGCGTCATCGACCAGGCGTGGCTCGACGAGAAAACGAAGCAGTTCACCCTGCTGCTCGAAGGCGAATTCCAGGCCGGGACCAGTTTCAAGCCCAACAAGGCTGACTGGTTCGAAGGTCGCTGGAGCGGGTTCGGTCGTCCCGACGAGCCCGTACTGGGCCGGCGCAACGTCTCGACCGCGATTCCGGAAGACGAGTTCGACCGCGTCGGCGGAGTCCTCACCACCGTTCCCGAAGGGCTGACGATCCACAAGACGCTCGGCCGGATCCTCGATGCCAAGAGGGCAATGTTTGTATCTGGGCAAAGCTTTGATTGGGCAACTGGCGAAGCCTTGGCGTTCGGGAGCCTCGTCGCCGAAGGGCGTAACGTGCGCCTATCTGGACAGGATTCAGGTCGCGGCACCTTCTCGCAGCGTCATGCCGTCTGGGTCGACCAGACCAATGGCGACAAATTCATTCCGCTGCGCACGATCCCCGGTGGCCGGTTCGAAGTCCGCGACAGTCCGTTAAGCGAATATGGCGTGCTCGGCTTCGAATACGGCTATTCGATCAGCGACCCGCGCACGCTCGTGCTGTGGGAGGCCCAGTTCGGCGACTTCGCCAATGGCGCGCAGACGATCATGGACCAGTTCATCGCGTCGGGTGAATCGAAGTGGCTGCGCGCCTCGGGCCTCGTCCTGCTTCTTCCCCACGGCTTCGAAGGGCAGGGGCCGGAGCATTCGTCCGCCCGCCTCGAACGCTATCTCCAGCTGTGTGCCGACGACAATATCCAGGTCGTCAACTGCACCACCCCGGCCAATTATTTCCACGTCCTTCGCCGTCAGCTGCTTCGCGACTTCCGCAAGCCGCTGGTCATCATGACCCCCAAGTCGCTTCTCCGCCACAAGCTGGCCGTTTCGACCCGCGCCGATTTTACGGGGACAAGCCATTTCAAGCGGATTCTGTCGGACATCAACCCGCCCGCCCCGGGCAAGACCCGCCGCGCCATTTTGTGCTCGGGCAAGGTCGCGTTCGAGCTGATCGAGGCGCGCAATGCCTCGGGCGCCAGCGACACCGAAGTGATCCGCATCGAGCAAATCTATCCCTTCCCGTCAGAGCCTCTCGTCAAGCGATTGAAGGCAATGCCGAACCTGGCCGAACTGGTCTGGGCACAGGAAGAACCGAAGAACAATGGCGCATGGCATTTCGTCGAAAGCTGCCTCGAGGAATGCCTGACCAGCGCCGGCAAGGCGGGAATGCGCGCGCGTTACGCCGGTCGCGCCGCTTCGGCCTCGCCGGCTACCGGACTTGCCAAGCGCCACGCTGCCGAACAGGCCGCCCTGATCGCCGATGCGCTTGGACAAGCCTCTGACCATGCCGCCGCCTCGGCGGGAAACCAACCAGCCGCCGCCGCCGCGGCCGAGTAAGGGACTGATATGCCAACCGATGTGAAGGTGCCGACGCTCGGCGAATCAATCACAGAAGCGACGCTGGGCACCTGGCTCAAGCAGCCCGGTGATCCGGTTGCGGCCGACGAGCCGATCGCCAGCCTCGAGACAGACAAGGTCAGCGTTGACGTTCCTTCGCCCGTCGCAGGTATTTTCGGCGAGGCACTGGTCAAGGAAGGCGACACCGTTGCCGTCGGCGCACTCATCGCGCGGATTGGCGAGGCTGGTGCTGTTGCTGCCGCTCCCGCTCCCGCTCCCGCGACTTCGTCGGCGGACACTGTCGCTGCCGCTCCGCCCGCTCCCGCCGTCGATCCGGCCCCCGTCACCAATCCTGCCGGCCCCGCCGAAACCCCCGCACTCAAGACCGACGAGCATGCGCCGACCGCCGACAGCCCCGGTTCGGCCAACGACGCCGCGCTTCGCCTGTCCCCCGCGGTCCGCCGCGCAGTGCTCGAAAATCATGTCGATCCGTCGGCGATCCAGGGCTCGGGCAAGGACGGCCGCCTGACCAAGGACGACGTCCTCGCCGCCGCCAAAAGCAAGGCTGCGCCTGCACCTGCTGCAACGCCTGCGCCTGCTGTCTCCTTGTCTTCGGACCCTGTCGCTGCTGCTTCGTCCGCGAGTGATCGCCGCGAAGAGCGGGTGAAGATGACCCGCCTGCGCCAGACAATCGCCACCCGCCTCAAGGAGGCGCAGAACACTGCCGCGATCCTGACCACCTTCAACGACGTCGACATGACCGCGGTGATCGACGCCCGCGCGCGCTACAAGGATCTGTTCGAAAAGAAGCACGGCATTCGCCTCGGCTTCATGGGCTTCTTCGTAAAGGCCGCCGCGCTCGCCGCCCGCGACGTCCCCTCGGTCAACGCCAGCCTCGACGGCGACACGATCGTCTATCACGACTATCTCGACGTCTCGGTCGCGGTCTCGGGGCCAAAGGGCCTGTTCGTCCCCGTCGTCCGCTCGGCCGACAAAATGTCCTTCGCCGAGGTCGAGCAGGCCATTGCCGGCTATGGCAAGAAGGCCAAGGACGGCACGCTCAGCATGGACGACATGAAGGGCGGCACCTTCACCATCTCCAACGGCGGCGTCTTTGGCAGCCTGCTGTCGACCCCGATCATCAACCCGCCCCAGTCGGCCGTCCTCGGCATGCATCGCATCGAAGATCGCCCCGTGGCGCGCAACGGCCAGGTCGTCATTCGCCCGATGATGTATCTCGCGCTAAGCTATGACCACCGGTTGGTCGACGGGCGCGAGGCCGTGACCTTCCTCGTCCGCATGAAGGAAGCGATCGAGGACCCGACGCGCCTGCTGATCGATCTGTAAGGACCATAAATGGCTGACACCAATTACGACGTTCTCGTCATCGGCTCGGGACCCGGCGGCTATGTCGCGGCGATCCGCGCGGCGCAGCTGGGGCTCAAGACCGCCTGCGCAGAAGGCCGCGAGACGCTCGGCGGAACGTGCCTCAACGTCGGCTGCATTCCGTCCAAGGCGATGCTCCACGCGTCCGAACTTTATGAGGAAGCCCACTCGGGCGCGCTCAAGAAATTCGGCATCAACATCGAAGGCGCGACGCTCGACCTCGACCAGATGCACGCCGAAAAAGCCAAGGCCGTTACCGAACTGACCGGCGGCATCGCCTTCCTGTTCAAGAAGAACAAGGTTGACTGGTTGAAGGGCTATGCCACCTTCGAAAGCGCCAACTCGGTCAAGGTCGGCGGCCAGACGATCACCGCGAAAAACATCATCATCGCCACCGGCTCCTCGGTCACCCCGCTCCCCGGAGTCGCGGTGGATAATGATGCCAAGATCATCGTCGACTCGACTGGTGCGCTGGCGCTGCCGAAAGTCCCCGACCATCTCGTCGTCATCGGTGGCGGGGTCATCGGGCTCGAACTCGGCTCGGTGTGGAAGCGCCTCGGCGCCAGGGTCACCGTGGTCGAATTTCTCGACCAGATCCTCCCCGGAATGGACGAGGAAGTCCGCACCGAATCGGCCAAGCTGTTCAAGAAGCAGGGCTTCGACTTCCGCCTCGGCACCAAGGTCACTGGCGCCACCGTCGCCAACGGCAAGGCCACGCTGACTGTTGAATCGTCGAAAGGCGGCGCCGCTGAAACCATCGAAGCCGACGCCGTGCTCGTCGCCATCGGCCGCCGCCCCAACACCGAAGGGCTCGCCCTTGACAAGGCTGGCCTCGCGGTCAACGCCAAAGGTCAGGTCGACACCGACCATGATTTCCGCACTTCGGTCCCCGGCATCTGGGCAATCGGCGACGTCATTACCGGCCCGATGCTGGCCCACAAGGCGGAAGATGAAGGCCTCGCCTGCGCCGAGAATATCGCCGGGCAGACGGGCATCGTGAACCACGCCGTCATCCCGTCGGTGGTCTATACCATGCCCGAAATCGCCGGGGTCGGTCTGACCGAGGAAGCCGCCAAGGCGCTCGGCGAGATCAAGGTCGGCAAATTCCCCTTCGCCGCCAACAGTCGCGCCAAGACCAACCGCGACACCGACGGCTTCGTGAAGATCATCGCCGACGCCAAATCCGACCGAGTGCTGGGCGTGTGGATCATCTCGAGCCTTGCCGGCACACTCATCGCCGAAGCCTGCATCGCGATGGAGTTCGGCGCGACCAGCGAGGATATCGCCTACACCTGCCACGCTCACCCGACCCACGCCGAAGCCATCAAGGAAGCCGCAATGGCGGTGCGGGGCAAGGCTATACATATCTGACGTGAAGAGGCGTTCTTCGCTACAACAGCATGCCCGGCTCGCTCGGTGGCACCGCCCGCTCGGCAAGGTCGCGCTGCCAATAGCCGATGTCGACCCATTCCCCGAGCTTGTAGCCGGGCGCCTTGATCCGTCCGGCGAGCGTATAGCCAAACGCCTCGTGCAACCCCGCGCTCGCCGCATTGGGCAGCGAGATACTGGCGATCGCCGTGACGAACCCGGCCTCGACCAGCGCGTCGATCAGCCCGGCCATCAACGCTCGCGCCACCCCGCGGCGCTGCGCTGCCGCGGCGACATAGACCCCCGTCTCGACCGCCCAGCGATAGGCCGACCGCTGGCGAAAGCAGCCCGACGAGGCATAGCCAAGCAGCCGCCCATCCTCCTCCGCGACCAGCCACGGATAGGCGATCCCGCCGCCCAATATCCGCCGTGCAACCTCGTCCGCATCGGGGGGCACCTCCTCGAACGTCGCCTGACTGGTCGCTACGAACGGAGCATAAAGCGCGGCGATCGCGGCGGCGTCATCGGCCCCCGCGCGCCGGATCCTCAGCTCGCCCACAGCCACTTTGCGATCGTCGCCAACACGCCGTGCGGCACATCGCCCTTTACCGTCACCCCGGCGCTCGGGCCGCACTCCAGGCAACGCACCTGGATCGATGGCCCGGCCATGATCTGCTGCACTTCGGCCAGCGCGCGGCTGACGTCGCTCGCCGGGGTCGGCGACAGGCTGGCGAAGGCGTCGGTCGTCCCGGCCTCGTCACTGTCGCTTCCGGCAATCGCCGCCATCAGGCCTTCGCTCAGGCTGGTCGGGCGGTCGAGGTAGCGCACCCCGCGCTCGTCGCCCAGATTGGCCAGCGCCGCCGCCTTGGCGATCGCCGCGTCCATTCCGCCGAAGCCGTCGACCAGCCCCAGCTGGTGCGCCGTCCCGCCGTCCCACACCCGGCCTTGCGCGATCTTGTCGATCTCCGCCGGGCTCTTGTGCCGCGCTGCCGCGACGATCCCCAAAAACTTGCCATAGACGCTGTTGATCCCCGCCTGGATCAGCGCCCCCGCCTCGGGCGACGGTCCGCCCAGCAAATCAGGCTCGCCCGACAGCGGGGTCGTCTTGATCCCGTCGGCGCCAACTCCCAGCTTGGCCAGTGTCCCCTGGAAGCTCGGCAGGATACCAAACACCCCGATCGACCCGGTGATGGTCGATGGTTCGGCGAACACGTAGCTGGCGGGCGTCGACACCCAATATCCGCCCGACGCGGCGACCGATCCCATCGACACGACGATCGGAATTTTCTTTTCCTTCACACTGAGCAGCGCCTGGCGGATCCGCTCCGACGCCAGCACCGATCCGCCGGGCGAATCGATGCGTACGACCAGTGCCTTCATGTCGTCGCCGCGAAGACCCTTGCGGATCGCGGCGGCGATGCTGTCCCCGCCGGCGGTGCCGAGCGGCGCCTTGCCGTCGACGATCTCCCCGGCGATCGTCACCACCCCGATCGGCCCGCGCGGGCTGCGGTCGACCTTGTCTTTCAGATAGCTGTCGAGGCGGATCGACTTATAGCCGCCGGCTGCCTTGTCATCCTCGCCGCCAAGCTTGGCGAGGTGGATTTCATACGCGCGCCGATCGGCGACCTGGTCGAGCAGCCCGCTGTTCTTCGCCGCCAGCGCCAGGTCGCCGCCCGCCGCCTTCACTGCGCCAACTTCGTCCTTCAAATAGGCATCGATCTTCGCGGCCGGCCGCGCTTTCACGATATCGTCGCGCCAATTCTGCAGCAGCACCCCGCCCAGTGCCTGTCCCGCGGCCTTGGCCTCGGGCGACATGTCGTTGCGGATGAACGGCTCGACCGCCGACTTGTACGTCCCCACGCGATAGACGTTGGCGGTCACGCCCAGCTTGTCGAGCAGCCCCTTGTAATAGAGGTTCTTGCCGCCCGGCCCGCGGACCGCGACGGTGCCGAAGGGGTTGAGCCAAATCTCCGACGCATGCGCCGCCAGCTGGTAGCTGCCGTCGGTGTAACCCGTCGCATAGGCAACCACCGGCTTGCCCGACGCCTTGACCCGCGACAGCGCCGCGCCAAGCTCGCCAATCGCCGCGCCGCCGCCGCCAAGGAAACCGTCAAGGTCGAGCGCCACCGCCTTCACCCGGTCATCGGTGCGCGCCGCATCCAGCGCGGCGGTAAGGTCGCGCAGCTGATATTGGCGGACCCGCTCGCCCTGGCCCGACAGAAGTGCCGACGCGCTCGGCTTCGATGCCTGCTCGACCAGCGACCCGTTGAGCGTCAGTGCGAGCACACCGTCCCTGACCGGGGGCGAACCCGCCGACAGCGCGGCGTATATCCCGCCGAAGAAGATGAGCATGAGCAGCAGGACGAGCGCGTCCTTGACCCCGACCAGCAATTTCCAGATCGCGCGAACGAGACGCATGAGATTGTCCTTATTTGTGTTGATCGCCTGCTAGCCTGAACGCGCGCTGCCCGCCAGACGGGGAGTTGCGCTTGTCTTCATCCGCCCGCAAAGACCCGGCCGTGAAATCTTCCCCCCGCCTCGACGAATTGCGCGCGACACTCACCCTGGCGTGGCCGCTGATCCTGTCCAACCTGACGATGGCGCTGATCCAGGCGACCGATGTCGTGCTGATGGGCTGGCTCGGTCCGCATGCGCTCGCCGCTTCGGCGCTGGGGCTCAACCTGACCTTCGCCTTCCTGCTGTTCGGGATCGGGGTGATCACCGCTTCCTCGCCGATGATCGCCACTGCCTTCGGGCGTAAGGCGCATAGCGTCCGCCAGGTTCGGCGCACCTTTCGCCAGGCGCTGTGGCTGGCGGTCATGCTCAGCCTCGCCATCTGGGCGCTGCTGTGGAATGCCGAACCGATCATCCGCGCGCTCGGCCAGCAGCCGTCCCTCGCCCATGATGCCGGCCGTTTCCTGCGCGGTTATATGTGGAGTGCGCTGCCCTTCCTGCTGTTCCAGGCAATGCGCAACTTCCTGTCAGCGCTTGAACGGCCCGGCTGGATCCTCGGCATCAGCCTGATCGGCATCGCGCTCAACGCGCTCCTCGGCTGGGCCTTGATCTTCGGTCATTTCGGGCTTCCCGCGCTGGGCATCATCGGCGGCGGCATGGCCAGCAGCATCGTCTGGGGCATCCTTGCGCTCGCGCTTGGGATCGTCCTCGTCACCGACCGCCAGTTCGCCCGCTTCCATCTCTTCGGACGATGGTGGCGCGCCGACTGGCCGCGCTTTTTCGCCCTCGTGAAGCTTGGCCTGCCGATCGGCCTGGCGATGAGCTTCGAGGGCGCGGTGTTCGGCGCCGCGGCCTTCCTGATGGGGTTGATCGACGCGGAATCGGTCGCCGCCCACGCCGTCGCGCTCCAGATTGCGGCCTTGAGCTTCATGGTCCCGATGGGGCTTGGCCAAGCCGCCACGGTCCGCGTCGGGCTTGCTCTCGGCCGCGGCGACCGCGCCGGGATTACCCGCGCCGGATGGACCGCGTGGGGCCTTGGCGTCGGCTTCATGGCGCTGATGATGCTGTTGCTGTGGCTTGCCCCGCGCCCGCTGATCCTGCTCTTTCTTGAAGACACGCCGGCCAACGCTCGCGTCATCGCCCTCGGGGTCAGCTTCCTCGCCATTGCCGCCGTCTTTCAAGTCGTCGACGGCGCGCAGGTCGTCGGCGCGGGCATGCTTCGCGGGCTTCACGACACCCGCGTGCCGATGTTGTTCGCGCTCCTCGGCTATTGGGGGATCGGGATCGGCGTCGGCGCGTGGCTGGCGTTCCGGCGTGGCTGGGCAGGGCAGGGGATCTGGGCCGGTCTCGCACTCGGCCTCGCGATCGTGTCTGTGCTGATGATCCTCCGGTGGCATCGGCGCGACCGACTCGGGCTGGTTCAGCCTTCGATGAAGATCACGTCACCGGTCTTGACCACGCCATAGAGCTTCTTGGCGAACGCCATCGGCAAGCGGATACAGCCGTGGCTCGCGGGGTAACCCGGCACCACCCCGCCATGAAGCGCCACGCCCCAGCGGTTGAGCCGCAGCATGAATGGCATCGGCGCATTGCTGTAGCGGTTCGACCGGTGGAACATTTCCTTCGCCAGGATCGGGAACTGGCCGACGGGGGACTCATGATCCTTCTTGCCGCTTGAGATGGTCGTCGCCGCAATCATCTTCTCGCCGCGATAGACCCACGCCATCTGGTCGGACAGGCTGATGACCATCTTCGTCGTCCCTGCGGTGGGAACGTCGGCGATCCAGCGCGAGTCTGCCGGCTTCAGCGCCGCCGTCCCGAATGTCGCCGCCATCTCGGCCTTGGCCTTTTCGCTATAGCCCCAGCCATATTTGGTGGGCACGGGCGCCGCGACGGGGCCTGCGACCGGAGCCATCTGGGTGGCGCACCCGCTCAGCAAAAGCGCAGCAGCGACGGCAGTAACGATCGACTTCACGGGATGCTCTCCTTGAAGTCGGCTTCATGCCGCCATCGCGCTGCAATAGCCAATGATACTGCGCGTTTAAGCCTCGCTGATCACGCTTCTGTCATGAACGCGCTACTCGAAAGAGATCGAACCGATATTGTACGTCAGATGCTTGACGCTTGTGTGCCGCACACCCATATGCGGGGCATCGCTGGCACTCCCAACCGGAGAGTGCCAAGCGGCTAGGTCCAATATTAAAGGGAAATCAGGAAGATGGGTTTCAGGCCACTTCATGACCGCGTGCTCGTTCGTCGAATCGAAGCCGAGGCAAAGACCGCTGGCGGGATCATCATCCCCGACACCGCCAAGGAAAAGCCACAGGAAGGCGAAGTCGTCTCCGTCGGCACCGGCGCCCGCAATGAGCAGGGCACCGTCCATCCGCTCGAGGTCAAGTCGGGCGACAAGATCCTGTTCGGCAAATGGTCGGGCACCGAGGTCAAGGTCGACGGCGAAGACCTCATCATCATGAAGGAAAGCGACATTCTCGGCATTGTTGGCTGACGCCAACGGGCCCGGGAGTTCTCGGCTGAACTTCTCGAACACGCTCACGAGCGTGAACATTCGGAACATTCGATAGTAGGAAAGGGTAGCCACCATGGCATCCAAGGACGTAAAATTCGGCCGCGACGCGCGTGAGCGCATTCTTCGCGGCGTCGACATCCTGGCCGACGCGGTCAAGGTCACGCTCGGCCCCAAGGGCCGCAATGTCGTCATCGACAAGAGCTACGGCGCGCCGCGCATCACCAAGGACGGCGTCACCGTCGCCAAGGAGATCGAGCTCAAGGACAAGTTCGAGAACATGGGTGCGCAGATGCTGCGCGAAGTCGCCTCGAAGACCAACGACATCGCCGGTGACGGCACCACCACCGCGACCGTCCTTGCCCAGGCGATCGTTCGCGAAGGCATGAAGTCGGTTGCTGCCGGCATGAACCCGATGGACCTCAAGCGCGGCATCGATCTTGCCGTCGTCAAGGTCGTCGAGGATCTCAAGGCGCGCTCGAAGCCCGTCGCCGGGACCAAGGAAATTGCCCAGGTCGGGATCATCTCGGCCAATGGCGATACCGTCGTCGGCGAGAAGATTGCCGAAGCGATGGAAAAGGTCGGCAAGGAAGGCGTCATCACCGTCGAGGAAGCCAAGGGTCTCGAATTCGAGCTCGACGTCGTCGAAGGCATGCAGTTCGACCGCGGCTACCTCTCGCCCTACTTCATCACCAACCCCGAGAAGATGTCGGTCGAGCTCGCCGACCCGTTCATCCTCATCCATGAGAAGAAGCTCTCGAACCTCCAGGCGATGCTCCCGATCCTCGAGAGTGTTGTCCAGTCGGGCCGTCCGCTGCTGATCATCGCCGAGGACATTGAGGGCGAGGCCCTGGCCACGCTCGTCGTCAACAAGCTTCGTGGTGGCCTCAAGGTCGCAGCGGTCAAGGCGCCCGGCTTCGGCGATCGTCGCAAGGCGATGCTGGAAGATATCGCGATCCTGACGGGTGGCGAGATGATCTCGGAAGACCTCGGCATCAAGCTCGAGAATGTCACCACCGCGATGCTCGGCACCGCCAAGCGCGTCACCATCGACAAGGACAACACCACGCTCGTCGATGGCGCCGGTGACAAGTCGGGAATCGAAGGCCGCGTCACCGCGATCCGTCAGCAGATCGAGAATACGACGTCGGATTACGACCGTGAAAAGCTGCAGGAGCGTCTGGCCAAGCTGGCCGGCGGCGTTGCGGTCATTAAGGTCGGCGGTTCGACCGAGGTCGAGGTCAAGGAGCGCAAGGATCGCGTCGACGACGCCCTCCACGCGACCCGCGCCGCGGTCGAAGAAGGCATCGTCCCCGGTGGCGGCACCGCGTTGCTCTATGCAACCAAGGCGCTCGCCAACCTCAAGGGTGCCAACGACGACCAGACCCGTGGCATCGACATCATCCGCAAGGCACTTGAAACCCCGCTTCGCCAGATCGCCACCAATGCCGGTGTCGACGGCGCCGTGGTCGCGGGCAATCTGCTTCGCGAAGATGACGAGACGCGCGGCTTCAACGCCCAGACTGAGACCTACGAGAACCTCGTCGAAGCCGGCGTGATCGACCCGACCAAGGTCGTCCGCACCGCGCTCCAGGACGCCGCCTCGGTGGCCGGCCTGCTCATCACGACCGAAGCGGCCGTGAGCGAGCTCGCCGAAGACAAGCCGGCAATGCCGATGGGCGGCGGCGGCGGCATGGGCGGCATGGGCGGAATGGATTTCTAAGCCGCAGCGGCCTGACTTAGCGAAGCGAATGCCTTGCGTTCGTTAGCTAAGTCAGGACTCGCGAAAGCCCAGTTCCACGTCAGCAGCGGCTTCGCCGCTGCCCCGCCAAAGCGAAAAGAAAGGCCGGCCGGGATCACTCCCGCGCCGGCCTTTTCTTGTGCGACAACAAGGCGGGCGTCGGCCTACGTTCGAGCAACGACCGCAAACATCCCCTCTATTCAGCCTAGTGCGCCGGTCATACGTAGAAACAAAGGGATGCAACATGAACGACGAACCTAGTGATGGTGCGGACTTTCGAAGCTACGGTGCGCGCGCTGGTATTACAGCGCTGAACTTGATCGCGCCTGGGCTGGGTCTTCTTCGCGTGGGTAACTGGCGCGCGGGCGTAATCCTATTGATGGCTCCCCCGGCATTGATGGCGCTCACGACGCTGGCGATGGGACATTTGCCGATCTCCGGCTATCGTCAGATCATCATCGCCCTGGCAGTCATAGTTAGTGCGGCGGGAGCGATCTACGTTGCTTCGGGAGTAATGACATGGCGTCAAAGCAAGCGCTTTACGCCCGCGCGGGGCTGGTCGCGCTGGTATGGATTGACCGCCGTCGCGACGTTCGTCCTGATCCTGTCGCCATTTGAGACCCATCTGCTGCACCGTTTTTACAAACCATTTTTTGCGCCGTCAGAAAGCATGGCGCCGACCATTGGCAAAGGCGACAAGTTCCTCGCTAACATGATGTTTCGAGGCCCATTCAAACGAGGCGACATCATTATTTTCACGGCGCGAGATGGCATCAGGATCAGCCGCATCGCAGGAATTGCGGGAGACTCGATCGCAGTTCAAGCTGGTGTGCCGATCTTGAATGGCAAAGCTGCGTTACAAACGGCGCACGGGCGGACCGAGTTCGTGCGATCCGACGGTCCCGAATCCGGGGCCGTCCTGAACGAGCAATTGCCTGGCGAGGCGTCGCCGCATCGCATTTACGATATAGGCCCATCGCCGTACGACGACATGCCGGAGGTCGTCGTGCCTTCTGGCCACCTCTTCGTCCTTGGCGACAATCGCGACCGCTCCGCCGACAGCCGGGTCCCGCCTGAATTTGATGGCGTGGGAATGGTGCCCTGGACGTCGGTGATTGGACGACCAATGTACATCCATTGGAGCAGCGATCACGCGAAGGTAGGGACGCGCCTCGACCAATAGTGCCCTACTGACGATTTTCCTGTCCTACAGAAGAGCCAATATGCTTGGCTCATCCGATGATTCTTCGCGCCATCCCTGACCGATGGACACCCGTTGCCAGCCGAGGGCATGTCCGCGTCCTCCCGACGACACGCACGACACGCACGACATCGCTGACATGCATGACACAAAACCGCGTTACACTGTCTACTTGTCCAAAACGCCGGCGCTGCCGCTCGCGGGTTTTTGATGGCCCCTGTCGCTACCGCTCGGAGTCTTTGTTTGCTCGCCTGTCGCTGCCGCTCGCTCGCAGGCTCGCGTGCGCTAACCGCTTTGTAACCGTCTTCGCTTAATCGGATCATCGAACAGGAAACCGGGGCGCTGGCGTTGAGTGCAATTTTCGCAATTTTATGCATCGTTTTCTTCTGGTGGGCGCTCATTGCGGGCGCCCGGCAGGTGATGCGGCGCCTGTTCGGCTTTTTCGCCGGCATGTGGACCGGCGGGCGCAGCTTTGACGAGCAGCGCTATTATTCGAACGCCGCCGATACCACCCGCGCTCCCAACCTGGAATCGGTCACGCGCGAGATGGAAGCCACGCTCGAGCGCGAGCGCAATGGCGCCGCCGACCTGCTCGCCCAGTCGGCCGATCGCCATGCCCTGCTCAAGGACGCCGAAAAGGCCATCGCCGGCTGGGACGAGAAAGCCCGCACCGCCATCGCCGGCAATCGCGACGACCTCGCCCGCGCCGCGCTGACCGAGCGCTTCAAGGCGACTGAATGGGCTGATGGCCTGCGCGACGAAATTGGCCGCATCGACGATTTGCTGCGCGGCTACCAGGTCGATATTCGCGGGCTCCAGACCCGGCTCGGCGAAGTCTATCGCCGCCGTTCGATGGCCGATGCCCGCATCCAGCGCGCCAACACCGGGGTCGACGCCTATTCGCTGCTCAAGGGCGACAAATGGGAGCAGGCCGCCCCGGGGCTCGACAGCCTAGACCGCAATGCCGATTTCGCCGAGGCGCGCCTGGAGGCCATGAGTCTTGGCTCGGCGCCATCGACCTTTGGCCGCCGCGCCCCTGCCGCCGCCCTCTCGCCGTCGTCCGCACAGGCCCGCCTGCTCGAACCGCTGTCGCGCGCCGCGCCTTCGGCGATCGACACCGAACTCGCCGCCATGAAAGCCCGCCTCGCCGGGCAAGCATAAGGAGCATAAAAAAAGGGCCGCGAGGTTGTCCCCGCGGCCCTTTCCGATTTTCGGTCACTAAAGACCGAAAGGCTTACTTGGCGGTGTTCGCCACGGCGTTGGCCGAAGCGTTCAGGCCGTTCGCGGTCGCATTGGCGGTGTCCGCAGCGGCATTGGCCGTCGCGTTGCCGGCGGCGTCGAGCGCGTTGTCGGCGCCGTTCATCGCGGTGTTGGTGTCAACCGCAACGGTGTTCTCGGTGGTCACCGTGTTGTTGTCGACAGTGGTTTCGGTCTTCTTGGTGCAGGCAGCGAGGCCAAGCGCGAGGACCAGAGCGGTCAGTGCAATCTTCTTCATGATCGTTCCATTCCTAATCGGTGACGAGTTCCCTCGCCAGAGGCTCGGCCTGCCGCATAAATCGG
Source organism: Sphingomonas sp. RB1R13 (assembly GCF_036663775.1). NCBI lineage: Bacteria > Pseudomonadati > Pseudomonadota > Alphaproteobacteria > Sphingomonadales > Sphingomonadaceae > Sphingomonas > Sphingomonas sp. RB1R13. Next base: position 113,400 of record NZ_JAXOJM010000001.1, on the reverse strand, counting down.
TCAAGCCAGCGCGCGCCCATATAGGGGAGTGAGGGGTCACGCAATCGTCATTTATATTTGCTGCGACGAAATGAGGACGCTCGACGACGCCGTGAAGCCCGGGTAGCGGGGTTGAATGACGCGTCTTCTCCTCCTGTGGCTTGTCACTTTCATGCTCGTCGGCAGCCCGGCGATGGCGGGCGGTCTGGCTAATGGGCGCAACGCCATCCAGCCCGAACTCGTTGCCGAATCGAGCGCCGTCCCCGGCGAATCACTCGACCTCGCCATCGTCATGCACACCACGCCGGGCTGGCACGGCTATTGGCTCAATCCCGGCGAGGCCGGGCTGCCGATGACCGTCGCCTGGCAACTGCCCGCCGGAATGTCCGTCGGCGATCTTCGCTACCCCGTGCCGACCCGTCTGATCCTCTCTGGCATCACCAACTACGTCTACGACCGCGACTATGCCCTGCTCGTCCGCGTCGCCGTGCCGAAAGGGGCCAGCGGCATCATCCTGGTCCGGGCCAAGGCCCACTGGCTAGCCTGCACCGAGGAAGTGTGCGTGCCCGAACATGGGCTCCTGTCGCTCGACCTGCCCGTCGGCGACGGCAGCGCACCGCTGCGCCAGCGGTTCGACGAGTGGCGCCGCGCTTTGCCCCGACCCATCGCCACCCCGGCGCGGTTCGCCGTCGAGGGACAGGCGATCCACCTCGCCATCCCGCTTCCCGCCAGCGTCACCACCGGCACGCCTTACTTCTTCCCCGGCGAAAATGGCCCGATCGACCTCGCCGCACCGCAGAAGTTTCGCCGCAGTGGCGACTGGCTCGTCGCCGACCTCGTCCGCAAGCGTGGCAACCCGGCAGGGCTGAGCGGCGTCATCTCGCTGGGCGACGGTCGCGGCCTGTCGTTCGAAGCGACCCCGGGCGCAGTGCCCAGCGGCGGCGAGACCATTGGCAAGGTCGGTGGTCGAGCGCTGCTGCTCGCCCTGCTCGGCGCGCTGGCTGGTGGCATCCTCCTCAACCTCATGCCATGCGTCTTTCCGATCCTGGCGATCAAGGCACTCCACCTCGCGCGCTCGGGAGGCGACGAGCGCACCGCGCGGCGCGAGGCACTGGGCTATGCCATCGGCGCAATCCTCGGCACCGGGGCACTCGGCGCGCTGCTGCTCGTCATCCGCGCCGGGGGCAGCGCGGCGGGCTGGGCGTTCCAGCTTCAGGACCCGCGCACCATCCTGCTGCTGATGCTGCTGGCGGGGGCGATCACGCTCAACCTGCTCGGCCTGTTCCGCCTGCCGGTGATTGGCGGCGACACCAACCCGACCAGCAGCATCGCCACCGGCGCGCTCGCCGCTTTCGTCGCGACTCCCTGCGCGGGGCCGTTCCTCGGCGCTGCGCTCGGCACTGCGTTGCTGCTCCCCGCCGCCGGGTCGATCGCGGTGTTCGCGGTGCTCGGCCTCGGCCTGGCGCTCCCATTCGTCGCGGTTGCCTTCATTCCTGCGCTGCGTGAGCGGCTGCCGCGCCCCGGGGCGTGGATGGTCCGGCTTCAGCGCTTCCTCGCCATCCCCATGGCCGCAACCGCTGCGGCTTGCCTGTGGCTGCTGTGGCGCCAGGCGGGCGGGCAGGGGCTTGCCGTCGGGCTCGTCGCGCTGGCCCTGCTGGCGGCGCTCCTGTTCGCCTCCGCCAAGCGCGAGGGGCTCGGCCTGCTCACCCTGATCGGAGCAGCGGCGATCGCGCTCGGCGGCGTGTTCCTCGTGCCGCAGCGTGCCGCTTCTGCTTCCCATTCCCCGGCGGGTGCTACGGCGTGGAGCGAGGCGGCGGTCCGCTCGGCCTCGGCCAAGCACCCGACGTTCGTCTACTTCACCGCCGACTGGTGCCTCACGTGCAAGGTCAACGAAGCCGCCGCGATCGACCGCGCCGAAGTCCGCGACGCGTTCAAGGCTGCCGGGGTCAGGGTGTTCGCCGCCGACTGGACCAACGGCGACCCGGCGATCACCCGCTTCATCGAAACCCAGGGTCGCGCCGGAGTGCCGCTTTATCTGTGGTACGAACCCGGCAAGGCCGGGGAGGAACTACCTCAAGTCCTGACGCCAAACATGCTTATCGAACGGGCACAGCGGAAGCGTTAGCTCGGTACACCAACCGCCCCGCCATCCACGTCTCGAGCACTTTCGTCGCTGCAATATCGGTCGCCGTTGCCGTCGTGATATCACGGTCGACGATGATGAAGTCGGCGATCATCCCTGGATCGAGCGACCCCAGCCGATCCTCGGCCTGCCCGGCATAGGCCGCTTCGCGCGTAAACCCCGCCAGTGCCTGCGCCAGCGTCACCCGCTCCTGGGGACGCCAACCCCCGGGAGGCTGGCCCTGCGGATCGGCGCGGCTGACCGCCGTCGATATCCCCGGAAAGGGATTGGGCGACTCCACCGGAAAGTCCGACCCGAACGCCAGGTGCGCCCCGGTCGCGGCGATCGAATGCCACGCATAGGCTCCGGCCAACCGCGCGGCGCCCAATCGCGCCTCGACCATATTGTCGTCGCTGGTCTGGTGGGTCGGCTGCATCGAGGCGATGATCCCGGCCTTGGCGAGACGCGGAATGTCGGCCGGGTCAAGGATCTGGGCATGCTCGATCCGCCACCGCCGATCGGTGCCATAAGTCCGGGCGAGCTCTTCATACGCCCCGATGACCTGTGAATTGGCGGCGTCGCCAATGGCATGGATCGCAATCTGGAAATGATCCATCGCCGCGCGGCTGGCGAGGTTCTTGAGCTTGGCATCATCCATAAACTGAAGGCCTCGAGTGTCGGGCTTGTCGCTGTACGGTGCCTTGAGCCACGCCCCGCGTGAGCCCAGCGCGCCGTCGGCGTAAAGCTTCACTCCCGCCATCCGCAGACGATCGCCGTAGAGCCACCCGGTTGGCTTGCCCCCCGCAATGCTGATCAACGGATCGAGCCCTGCGGCATAGCTCATCACGCGTACTTGCAACCGTCCGGTATCGCCCAGCCGCCGCATCGTGTTCCAGTCGGCCTCGTTGGTCCCCATATCGGCCACCGCGGTCACGCCATAGCCGAGCAGCAGCGCCTGTGCATTGGTCAGCCCCTGGTCGCGCTGGGCGGGAAGCGCCGTGGGGATCTTGCTCTCGACCAGGTCGCGCGCCTTGTCGACGAACAGCCCCTTCTCGATCCGGCCACCGGCGGGGGCGTTGGTCGCTGGAGTAATCCCGGCTTCCTTGAGCGCGGCGGAATTGCCCACCGCGGCGTGCCCATCGACCCGTATCAGCCACACCGGTCGGTCGCTGATCACCGCGTCGAGATCGGCGCTAGTCGGGAAGCGCTTGTCGGCCCAGCTTTCCTGGTTCCAGCCGAACCCCTGCACCCAGCGCGGGGCATTGTGGCTGTCGCTGAACGCCTTGAGCCGCGCCTGAAGTTCGGCGATCGACCGCGTCCCGGTAAGGTCGAGCTGAAGCGTGCCCAGCCCCAACTCGCCGACATGACCGTGGGCGTCGATCAGCCCGGGGAGCAGTGCGCGCCCGCCGCCATCGACCCGAAACTCGACCCGCCCCGGCCGTGCGTCGCCTTGCCTGAGCAGCCGCACCACCTTGCCGTCATTGCCGATCAGCACCCCGCTGAAATGCTCGACTTGCCCGCCGCGGTCGACCTGCACGCCATTGACGTTGTCGATCAGCGTGTCGGCCCGGGCAGGCGCGTAAACGGCGGGGGAGGCGGCGAGGAGCGCTGCGGCGAGCGCGATGAGGGAGGTTTTCATGGCGTCGGGTATAAGCATTGTTCGTGTCCGCCGGAAAGGCTAGTCGCCCGCGCCATGACCAACCTGATCGCTCCGACCCTTTCAGACATCCGTACCGCCGCCAAGCGGATCGAGGGTGCGGTCATCCGCACGCCCACGCTGATGAGCCGGACCCTGTCCGAGATCATCGGCGCCGAAGTTTGGCTCAAGTTCGAAAATCTCCAGTTCACCGCCGCCTACAAGGAGCGCGGCGCGCTCAACAAATTGCTCCAGCTGACCCCCGAAGAGCGCGCCCGCGGTGTAATCGCCGCGTCGGCCGGCAACCATGCCCAGGCGGTCGCCTATCATGGCAAGCGGCTCGGCATTCCGGTGACGATCGTCATGCCGCTGTTCACGCCGACGATGAAGGTCACCCAGACCGAAGGTCACGGCGCGCGGGTGATCCTGTTCGGCGACGCGGTGGACGACAGTTTCGCCCGCGCGCGCGCGATGGAGGCGGCAGAAAGCCTCGTCTTCGTTCACGCCTTCGACGACCCCAAGGTGATAGCGGGGCAGGGCACAATCGCGCTCGAAATGCTTGAGGACGCGCCAGATCTTGATTTGCTTGTGATCCCGATCGGCGGCGGCGGCCTGATCTCAGGCGTCGCCACCGCCGCCAAGGCGATCAGGCCGGCCATCGAGGTGATCGGGGTCGAAGCCGATCTCTATCCATCGATGAAAAATGTCGTTCAGGGCGGCAAGCGCGCGGTCGGCGGTGACACGCTGGCCGAAGGGATCGCGGTCAAGGAGCCCGGCGTCCTGACGCGGCAGATCATATCCGCGCTGGTCGACGACATCCGCCTGGTTGCCGAAAAGGATATCGAGCATGCCGTCGCGCTGCTCGTCGCGATCGAGAAGACCGTGGTCGAGGGCGCCGGCGCCGCCGGTCTTGCCGCAATGCTGGCCGAGCCCGAGCGCTACAAGGGGCGCAAGGTCGGCACGATCCTGTGCGGTGGCAATATCGACACGCATCTGCTCGCCAATGTGCTCGTGCGCGAACTCGTCCGCTCGGGCCGCATCGCGCGGCTGCGGATCGCGCTACAGGACCGCCCCGGGGCGCTCGCCGCCGCGACGCGCATCTTTCACGAATGCAGCGTCAACATCCTGGAAGTCCACCACCACCGCATCTTCACGCACCTGCCCGCCAAGGACACGATGATCGAAGTCCAGTGCGAAGCGCGCGACGAGGCCGGGATCGCCCGATTGATTGAATCGCTCGAGGCGGCGCAATTCACGGTCGAACGGATCTCGTTTGATTGAGTGAGCGCGGCACCGGCCGGGAGAGTTAGTTGCTTCCGCCAAAAACGCCCCGATTTGGAACACTCGCGCCATTAACCCATTAAGCATTGGGCATGGCTCTTCCCAACGGCGTTGGGGAGTCGCATAAAGGATTTCGTAACCAACTTTGGAGGCCACCACGGGTGAGCGCACCATTTCGCTTTCCCAAATTCTTCGTAACCAATCCGAGCCCATGTCCGTATCTTCCGGGCAAGGTCGAGCGGAAGGTGTTTACGGAGCTGAATGGCCGCCACTCGGGCGAGCTCAACGAAGCGCTCGGCCGGATCGGCTTCCGCCGCAGCCAGTCGGTCGCCTACCGCCCCAGCTGCATCGATTGTACCGCCTGCGTCTCGGTCCGCGTCTGCGCATCGGAGTTTGTGGCCAGCGGCACCCAGCGCAAGATCCTGCGCCGCAACGCCGACCTTGAAGTCACCGCGTGCAAGCCGTGGACGACCGAAGAACAATATGAGCTTCTCGGCCGCTATCTTGCCGCGCGCCACCCCGGCGGGGGCATGGCCGAAATGGACGAGAGCGACTTTGCCGACATGGTCGAACAGACCCCGGTGCGCACCACCATCGTCGAATATCGCGAGCCTTCGGTCGACGGCAAGCCGGGCAAGCTGGTCGGCGCATGCCTCTCGGACCAGCAGAGCGACGGCCTGTCGATGATCTACAGTTTCTACGACGTCGGCCCCGATGCCCGCAAAGGGCTCGGCACCTTCATCATTCTCGACCATATCATCCGCGCCGGCCGCGCGAACCTGCCCTACGTCTACCTCGGCTATTGGGTCGAAGGGTCGCATCGCATGGCCTACAAGGCCAGCTTCCGCCCGTTAGAGCGGTTAGGGCGAGATGGCTGGCGGCGCATGGAAGATGTGGCCGCCGAACCGGCGAAAGTCCGCGTCGAAATACCCGCTTACGTCGAGCGCAAGCGGGCGATGGTCGAGGCTTAGGCCACCGCCGCTTCGGGCAACTCAACCCCCTCGGCGTCGCGCAGCACGTAACCCCGGCCCCAGACGGTTTCGATGTAATTGTCCCCGCCGCACGCCAGGCTCAATTTCTTGCGCAGCTTGCAGATGAACACGTCGATGATCTTGAGCTCGGGCTCGTCCATCCCGCCGTAGAGGTGGTTGAGGAACATTTCCTTGGTCAGCGTGGTGCCCTTGCGGAGCGAGAGCAGCTCCAGCATCGCATATTCCTTGCCGGTCAGATGGACCCGCGCGCCGTCGACTTCGACCGTCTTGGCATCCAGATTGACCGCCAGCTTGCCAGTGCGGATGACCGATTGCGAATGACCCTTCGAGCGGCGGACGATGGCGTGGATGCGCGCGACCAGTTCGTCGCGGTGGAATGGCTTGGTGACATAATCGTCGGCGCCGAAACCGAGCGCGCGGACCTTGCTGTCCATCTCGTTCAATCCGGACAGGATCAGCACCGGCGTGCCGACTTTGGCGACACGCAATTTCTTGAGCACGTCGTAGCCGTGCATGTCGGGCAGGTTGAGGTCGAGCAGGATGATGTCGTAATCATACAGCTTGCCCAGATCGAGGCCCTCTTCGCCAAGGTCCGTCGTGTAGACGTTGAACCCTTCGGTCCCCAGCATGAGCTCGATGCTCTTGGCGATCGTCGCCTCATCCTCGATCAGCAAAACTCGCATCATGCATCCCCTGTTCAAGCCGACGGCCCCGAGCGTTTACGACAAATCGTTTCACACTCTTAACGTCGTTGAAGCGACCATTAACCATTCAACGTTTGAGGGCGAAAGGTTAATAAGTCCTAAAAGATTGGAATCCCGTCATATCGTTGCGCCCGCGCCACAGCGCCTCTCCGCCGCAGATTTGCCGAGCCGCCGCCATCGTGCCACTGGCGAGCATATGGACCTGTCGGCACGCATCATCTTTCACGACGCCGAAGCGTTCGTCCTCGACAAGCCTGCCGGGCTGCCGGTCGACGCCCCGCGCGCCGGGGGTGACAGCATCGAGCGGCGGATCCACGACCTCAAGTTCGGCTTCAAGCGCCCGCCGACCCCGATGCACCGGCTCGACCAGGACACGTCGGGCTGCCTGTTGTACGCCCGCCACCCTTCCGCCCGTGCGCAATTTCAGGCGGCATTCGAAAGCGGCGCCGTCCAGAAATATTATCTCGCGGTCGTCGCCGGCGAGATTGACGAGGCGGGCACGATCGACTTGCCACTGGCGAAAATATCCAGTGCCGAGGCCGGTTGGAAAATGCGCGGCGATCCGGCCGGCAAGTCGGCGATCACCGACTGGCGCCGCATCGCCACCCGCGACGGCCGCAGCCTGGTCGAATTCCGCCCGCGCACCGGCCGCACGCATCAGATCCGGGTCCACGCCCGCGAGGGGCTCGGCGCCGGGATCATCGGCGATTTCGTCTATGGCGTTCCAGGTGGCGAAATGCTGCTCCACGCCGTCCGGCTGGTCGTTCCGCGTGCGAAAAAGCCCGCAATCGACGTCACCGCGCCGCTTCCGCCACGCTTCGGCGACTGGCGCGAGTTCGTCGAAGCGCCGGTCGCCGCGCCAGTCGCCGCCGTTCCTGTCGAAGCGTCCGAAGAACCCCAAACGGTCGCGGACGATGCCGCCTGAAGATTATAGCGCGCTGTGGCCCGAGGATGCGCTGTCCGAGAAATTCCTCGCCGCGACCGGCCCCGGCGGCCAGAACGTCAATAAGGTCGCGACCGCCTGCCAATTGCGCTGCAACGTCTTCGCGCTCGGCCTGTCGCCCGATGCCTACGCCCGCCTCAGGACCATCGCCGGAAGCAAGCTGACTATCGGCGGCGAGCTGATCATCACCGCGCGCCGCTATCGCACCCAGGAAGCCAATCGCGAAGACGCCCGCGCCCGCCTTGCCGAGATGATCGCGGCTGCCCACATCGTCCAGGCCCGCCGCCGCCCGACCCGCCCAAGCAAGTCGGCGAAGGCCAGGCGGGTCGATACCAAGAAGGGCCGCGGCGAAATCAAGAAGGGCCGCGGCAAAGTGAGTTTCGATTAATGTACGACTTCAAGCTGGATGCCACCGACAAGCCGACCCTTTACCGCGACCTCGCGTCCGCGCTGGAGGGGCTGATCGCGGGCGAGCACGATCCTATCGCCAACATGGCCAACGCCGCCGCGCTGATCTTCGAGACGGTACCCGGGCTCAACTGGGCGGGTTTCTACCGCTCCATCGACGGCGAGCTCGTGCTGGGCCCGTTCCAGGGTCGCGCGGCGTGCATTCGCATCGGATTCGGCCAGGGCGTATGCGGCGCTGCGGCGGCCACCCTGCAAGTCCAGCGGGTCGATGACGTCCACGCCTTCCCGGGTCACATCGCATGCGACGCCGCGAGCGTCAGTGAACTGGTCGTGCCGATTGTGCGCGATGGCGCGCTGCTGGCAGTCCTCGACCTCGACAGCCCGCAAAAAGCCCGCTTCACCCAAGAGGACGAAGCGGGCTTCAAAAAATTATGTGAATGCCTGTCTCAGAGTATTTGAGCGTTAATTTACTTTGTGGTGCCACTCACCAGCGTCGGCGTTGCGACAGTCGCCGCCGCCGGTGTCGGAGCGGCAACAGCCTTGGTTAGGGCGCCGCGTTCGAACAAGGCTTGCTCGATACGCTCGAAAGCCACCTGGTAGGTCTTCTCGTCGAGGATCGGCTTATCATTAGCCGACCCGCCGAAGCGTCCTGACGAGTTTTTCGTGTTCATGAAGTTAAGGCGGACGCGGCTCATTCCACTCGGCATGGTCTCGACAAATGCCGTAACCCGGCTTCCCCCACTCGACGACATGCCAGCCCATGCCTCAAAAAAGCTGGTCTTGTTCTTGTTGGCACTCTGGGCAGTGATGAAGCCCGACCCCATGTCCGCGCTCGAAACTTGGTATCCCAAATCCTGAAAGACCGACATGACCGACGAGAACATCGTATCTTTCGCTGCCTTGAATTCGCGCGACTGTAGCGCCTGAATTTCCATGGGGGTTAGATTGACTTTTTTTGCCACTGCGGGCGTGCCGGTGACAGACATTGCAACGAGCGTCGCAACGAGGAATGCATTTTTCTTCATGATTGTATTTCCGCCTTATTTTAGAAGTCGCTCGTGCGACTACGGAAGTCGCTGACGACATCATTTTTGTTAAAAGTAATGATCAGCGTCATCATCCGGCTAGACGAAGAGAGACCCGCCGCCGACCGCGATTCTCCGGTCAAGAAAATGCTCCAGTAGTTGGATGAAGACGACGATTGCTCGACGGATGCTTGCCGCTGATAGCTCCAAACCTCTTCGCCCGATGCGTCACGCGTCGTGATATTCGGAGATCCGAAGGAATTCAAAACATCGTTCTTTGTCGTGACACCAAGTTTAAGGTTCATCTGAACGTTGCCCTGAGTCAGGATGCTATTTCGCTGATCCACAGGTCCTGGTGTTGTCGCGCATCCCGACAAGAGCGCTACGGTAAAAGCCAAAGGCAATAACTTACGCATGTTTCCCCCATTTCAATGAGGGCAAATTATCGATCGATTGAATTTGGTCAAGCAACATTAGAGATTAATCAAAACAATTTCTTTCTATTGGAATTAGCTTAACGCTTCCAACCGTTCGTCGTCGAGACTCCCCGGAATAATCATTACCGGGCACGGCAGCTTGCCCGAATCATGCCCGGTAAAATCCGCCACCAGCGGCCCCGGATGCCCGCCCGAACAGGCGCCTAGCACCAGCGCCGCAATATCGTTCCTCGTCCCGATGAAGGCGCGCACTTCGGATACCGGCTCGCCTGATCGCACGACGATGTTGGGCCTGATCCCCGCGGCATCGACAATCTCGCCGACCGAGGCCGTGACGCTCGCCTCGATCCGCAGGCGCTGCTCTTCCTCCATCGCCGCCTGGACCCCGCCCCACTGGACGAAATCCTGCGGCTCGACGATCGCCAGCACTTCGATCGTGCCATTGGTCTTGGCGGCGCGGCGCGCGGCAAAGCGCAGCGCGACCCGCGCCTCGGCGCTGTCGTCGATCACCACCAGATAGGTGCGTATGGGCGTCCCCGCTTCGTCCATCATGCGCAAGCTGCACACAAAGCATGGAGCCATGCAAGGTTTGGATCGCCAAAACCCCGGTTGCGCCTTGACCGCGCGGCGCGCTTTGGTCTTTGTGGCGGCGACCTTCCACGATCCGGGAATGCCCATGCCGACCGAGCTCAAGATGCCCGCCCTTTCGCCGACGATGGAGGAGGGGACGCTCGCCAAATGGCTGGTCAAGGTCGGTGATGTCGTCAAGTCCGGCGACCTTCTCGCCGAGATCGAGACTGACAAGGCGACGATGGAATTCGAAGCCGTCGATGAAGGCACGATCACCCAGATCCTCGTCGCCGAGGGCAGTGAAGGCGTGAAGGTCGGCGCCCCGATCGCGATCCTGGCGGCGGAGGGGGAGGATACGTCGGCCGCTCCGGCGCCGGCGCCGGCGGCAAAGGCCGAATCGCCTGCACCCAAGCAGGTCGAGGCGGCGCCGGCAGAACAGCCAGCCCCAGCTTCCGCCCCGACTCCGGCGCCCCCGGCAACCGGCGGCGGTGAGACCCCGCCGGCGCCTGCCTCGCCCGCCGTCGGCAAGGAAGCCGACCGCATCGCCGCGTCCCCGCTCGCTCGCCGCCTCGCCGAAGCACAAGGCATCGACCTCTCGACCGTCAAGGGCTCGGGCCCCAATGGCCGCATCGTTCGTGCCGACGTCGAGACCGCGCCCGCAGCTTCCGCCCGGGTACCGGCGGTAACCGCCGCCGCGCCGCCGCCGCCCTCTGCGAAACCTGCCGCCGCCCCGGTCGACACCGACATTCCGCACGAAGTCGTCAAGCTGTCGGGCATGCGCAAGGTCATCGCCCGCCGCCTGACCGAATCGAAGCAGCAGGTCCCGCACATCTATCTCACCGTCGACATCCGCCTCGATGCACTGCTGAAATTGCGCGGAGAATTGAACGCCGGCCTCGCCAGCCGCAACATCAAGCTCAGCGTCAACGACATGCTGATCAAGGCGCTCGCCTTGTCGCTGATCGAAGTCCCCGAATGCAACGTCAGCTTCGCCGGCGACACGCTGGTCAAATACAGCCGCACCGACATTTCGGTCGCGGTGAGCATCCCCGGCGGCCTGATCACCCCGATCATCACCGGTGCCGACACCATGGCGATCTCGGCGATCTCAAAGGCGATGGGCGACCTCGCCGGGCGGGCGAAGGAGGGCAAGCTCCAGCCCCACGAATATCAGGGCGGCACCGCCAGCCTGTCGAACATGGGCATGTACGGCATCAAGCAGTTCGACGCCGTCATCAATCCACCGCAAGCGATGATCATGGCGATCGGCGCGGGCGAGGCGCGGCCCTATGTCGTCGACGGCGCTCTCGTGGTCGCAACGGTAATGAGCGCAACGGGCAGCTTCGACCACCGCGCGATCGACGGCTCGGACGGCGCGCGCCAGATGAAGGCATTCAAGGCACTGGTGGAGAACCCGCTGGGGCTGGTGGCTTGAGCGGGGCAAGAACCCCCCTCATCCGCGTGACCGCAATGCCGGCCGACACCAATCCTTATGGCGGGGTGTTCGGGGGGTGGCTGATGAGCCAGATGGCGCTCGCTGCGGGGAGCCTTGCGTCGCGGACCGCGCGCGGCAAGTGCGTGGTGGTCGCGGCGGACGAGCTGCGCTTTCCCGGCGCGATGGCGGTGGGGGACGAGCTGAGCGTGTACGCAAGTATCGCGCGGCAGGGACGCACGTCACTGACCATCGCCGTGGACGCCGTCGCCCGCGAACGCGACGGTGAGGCGGAGACCAAGGTGGCAAGCGGAGTATTCAGCTTCGTCGCGCTCGATGACAACAACAAGCCGCGGCCGATCGTGGCGGAGGAAGTAACCCATGGCTGACCAATACGACCTCATCGTCCTCGGCTCGGGTCCCGGCGGCTATGTCGCGGCGATCCGCGCGGCGCAGCTCGGGCTAAAGGTTGCCATCGTCGAGCGTGAGCTGCTTGGCGGGATCTGCCTCAACTGGGGGTGCATCCCGACGAAAGCGCTTCTGCGCTCGGCCGAAGTGTATCATTATATGCAGCACGCCGACGCCTACGGGCTGTCGTCCGAAAAACCGACCTTCGACCTCGCCAAGGTTGTCGGTCGCAGCCGCGCAGTGTCGAAACAACTCAATCAGGGAGTCACGCACCTGATGAAGAAGAACAAGATCACGGTCGTCATGGGCGACGGCGCCCTCACCGCCGCCAATAAACTCACCGTCACCAAGGACGGCAAAACGACCGAGCTCGAGGCGAAACACATCATCGTCGCGACCGGGGCGCGGGCGCGCGACCTGCCCTTCGCCAAGGCCGACGGCAAGCGTATCTGGACCTATCGCCACGCCATGACCCCGCCCGAAATGCCGACCGACCTCCTCGTCATCGGCTCGGGCGCGATCGGGATCGAGTTCGCCAGCTTCTACAACGACATGGGTGCGAAAGTGACCGTCGTCGAAATGCTCGACCGGATCGTGCCCGTCGAGGACGCCGACGTGTCCGACGCGTTGCAGAAATCGCTCGCCAAGCAGGGCATGACGATCATGACCGGCGCCGGGGTCGAGAGTATCATCTCTGACGCGAAGGGCATCGCCGCCAAGATCAAGACCGCAGATGGAAAGATCGCCGAACAGCGCTTCAGCCACGTCATCGTCGCCGTCGGGATCGTCCCCAACACCGAAAATATCGGGCTCGAGAAACTCGGCGTCGCTACCGATCGCGGCTTCCTCAAGACTGACCCGATGTGCCGCACCAATGTCGCCGGCATCTGGGCAATCGGCGATATCACCGCCCCGCCATGGCTCGCGCACAAGGCTAGTCACGAGGGCGTGATCGCCGCCGAAGCCATCGCCCAGGCGCTCGGTAACAAGGATGTCCACCCCCATGCGATGGACCCGAAGAACATCCCCGGCTGCACCTATTGTCACCCGCAAATCGCATCGGTCGGCCTGACCGAAGCCAAGGCCAAGGAGGCCGGGCACGAAGTCCGCGTCGGCAAATTCCCCGCCATCGGCAATGGCAAGGCGATTGCGCTCGGCGAGGTCGAGGGCTTCGTCAAAACCGTCTTCGACGCCAAAACCGGCGAATTGCTCGGCGCGCACATGATCGGCGCGGAAGTGACCGAGCTGATTCAGGGCTACACCATCGGCAAGACCGCCGAACTGGTCGAAACCGACTTTATGCAGACTGTCTTCCCGCACCCCACGGTCAGCGAAATGATGCACGAAAGTGTTCTCGCCGCTTACGGAAAGGCAATCCATATCTGACCTTCGCAGACGAGTGGCGGGCGGGGGGCCGGGGGTCCGCCTGGCGCTTGCCGGTGCGGCATTGCTGCTCGCCATCCTGTCGCTCAAGACACTATGGCCGGGCTATGCGCTCTACGATACGGTCGGCCAGTTTCGCCAAGCTTTGAGCGGCGACTATGATGACTGGCACCCGCCGATCATGGCGCGGGTATGGACGCTGCTCCACGGCCAGTTCGGCGGTACCGGCGGGCCGATGCTCGCGCTCCAGCTTGGCCTTTACTGGCTCGGTTTCGGGCTCGTCGCCGAAGCGCTTGCCGCGACCCGTCGCTGGCACAGCGCGATCGCCGTCCTCCTGCTCGCCGCCTCGCCCTTGCTCCTCGGCTGGCAGGGGGCGATCCTCAAGGATGCGCAGATGCTCGGCGCGCTGTTGGCAGGGTTCGGCATCGTTGCCGCCTTCCGCCTTCGTGACCGCCGTATCCCCCTGCTCGCCATCCTCATCGTTGCAATCCTGTTCGGCTATGCGCTGCTGGTCCGCGCCAATGCCTTGTTCGCGGTCGTCCCGCTGATCGTCTTCCTCGCGCCGCGCCCGGCCGGTTTCATCTCCAAGCTCCTCCTCATCGTGCCCCTCAGCCTGGTCGCCATCGCCGCCGAGCCGTGGATCAATCATCATTGGCTCCACGCCCGCTCGACCGGGGTCGAAAAGACCCAGCCGCTCTACGACCTCGCCGCGATCGGCATTGCCAACCCGGTCGGCAGCCCCTTTACCTCCGCTGAGCTTGCGACCTTCCGCAACAAGGGCTGCGTCAAAGCCTATTTCTGGGATCCATTGGGCGACGAGATCGCCTGCGGACGTCAGGTTTCGCGGCTCCAAGGGGGAACCGAGGCAGGCCAACTTTATCGCCTCTGGATGGCGCAAATAATCGCGCACCCGAAATCCTATTTTCGCCACCGTCTGGGCCACTGGAATTCGACGACCCGCTGGCTCATTCCGCCCGGCCGGATTGGCGCCGAACCCCCGGCGAATTCGGAGCTCAACGACCTCGGCTTGGCCGAACCCAACTCGTTGATTGCAAAGCAGATCCAGCACGCTGGAGCGATTGAGTCGGGCACCCCCCTGGGCTGGCCAATCCTGTGGCTCGCGATCGCCCTCCTGACTGCTCCGCTGGCCTGGTCCCGGCGCAACGATCCGGCAGCCGGTTTCACCGTGTCCCTGTGTCTCTCCTCGATCGGTCTGGAAGCGAGCTTTTTCGTCGTTAGCATCGCCTCCGATCTACGCTATCACCTGTGGTCGATGACGGCCTCGGCGCTCGCCCTCATTCTCATCGCCGATGGAACCCCGGTGAAGCGGGGCAGGGTGGTCCTCGCGGCGCTGATCCTGGCCGCGATCATCGCCGCCGGCGCATATTCCCGCCACACCCTGCCGATCGCTCCAGCCACTTATCGCGCAATGATCGACAGCAGGACTGGCTAGGTTCGATTAACTTGCTATCGCTGCGCCCAACACAGGGAGTCATTATGCGCCGTCTCGCCTTCGCCATCCTCCTCTCCGTCACCTCCCTCTCGGCGCCGGTCGTCGCCAGCGCGTCAAGCGTCATCACCGCCGAACGCTACCTCGACGTCGCGACCGGCAAATATGTCGATCATCCGGCAATCTTCGTCGGTGACGACGGCCGCATCACCGGGGTCAGCGACGCGCGCCTCGTAAAATGGGGATCGAACATCCGCCATATCGACCTTGCCGGACAGACGCTGCTCCCCGGCCTGATCGACATGCACGTGCATTTGACCAGCCTTGCCGAGATCGGAGGCTATCGCGGCCTCCAGTACACCGACAATTTCTGGACCGCGGTTGGCGTCGCCAATGCCAAAAAGACTCTCGACGCGGGCTTCACCACGGTCCGCAACGTCGGCTCGGCCAATTTCGACGACGTCGCACTCAAACAGGCGATCGACGGCAAGTGGGTCGAGGGACCGCGCATCGTCCCCGCCGCCTACGCGATCGGCGCGACCGGTGGCCACTGCGACGACAACTCACTCCCGCCGAGCCTCGACAAGAAAGGACCAAGCGTTGTTGACAGCCCGGCCGACGCCCGCGCCAAGGTCCGCTGGCTCCACAAATATGGCGCCGAAGTCATCAAGATTTGCGCGACCGGCGGTGTCTTCAGCCTTGGCGACAGCGTCGGCGGGCAGCAACTCAGCCTCGAGGAAATGAAAGCCATCGCGGACGAGGCGCACATGCTCCACATGAAGGTCGCTGCTCACGCCCATGGCGACGAGGGTATCCATGATGCGATCCTGGCGGGAATCGACACGATCGAGCACGCCAGCTTGGCCTCCGATGCCACGATCCAGCTCGCCAAGCTGCACAAGACCTGGTTCGACATGGACATCTACAATGACGATTATATCCTCGCGACGGGCACCTCGAACGGTACCGAGCAGGAGAGCCTCGACAAGGAGAAGATGATCGGGCTGAAGCAGCGCCAGACCTTCCAGCGCGCGGTGCGGGCAGGGGTGCCAATGTTGTTCGGGACCGACGCAGGCATTTATCCCCACGGCCAGAACGGGCGTCAGTTCGCCAAGATGGTCGAGTGGGGGATGACCCCGCTTCAAGCGATCCGTGCAGCGACGTCGAGCGCCGCCGAGGCGCTTGGCCAGACCGCCGACGTCGGTGCGATCGCGGTCGGTCATTTTGGCGACATGGTCGCGATAACCGGGGACCCGCTGCAGAATGTTCGCCTGCTCGAAGCCCCCGCTGCCGTCGTCAAGGGCGGCAAGCTTGTCGAGCGCTCTACCCCGCAATGAGCGCTGGCGGCAATAACCGGACGCTGTGGATCGCGCTCGCTGCGAACCTCGGCATCGCCGTTTCGAAATTCGTTGCGGCCGCTTTCACCGGCTCATCGGCAATGCTGACCGAGGGCGTCCACAGCCTGGTCGACAGCGCCAACCAGCTTCTGTTGCTGTGGGGCCGCAAGGCGTCGCGTCGCGTGGCCGACAAGAGCCACCCGTTCGGCTATGGCCGCGAGCTCTATTTCTGGAGTTTCGTCGTTGCGGTCATGGTGTTCGCGCTCGGCGCGGTCGTGTCGATCTACGAAGGCATTGCCCACATCAGCCATCCCGAAGCGGCGGTGTCGCCGATCATCGCCTACATCGTCCTGTTCATCGCCTTCCTGCTCGAAGGCGGATCGACTTTTTCGGCTTTCAAGGAATTCCGCGAGGCAAAAGGCCAGCTTGGCTGGTTCGAAGCAGTCAAGCGATCGAAGGACCCGCCGACCTTCATCGTCCTGCTCGAAAATGGCGCGGCGATGTTCGGGATCATCATCGCCGCAGTCGGACTTGCCGTCAGCCAGCTCACCGGCGACCCGCGCTTCGACGGCGCTGCGTCGATCATCATCGGCGCAATCCTCGGCTTCACCGCGTGGGTGCTTGCGGTCGAATCGAAGCAATTGCTGATCGGCGAAAGCGCCGGTCGCGAGACGATCGACGGGCTTCGCTCGATCGCGGTTGGCCGCCCCGGTATCACCGGGGTCGGCGAAGTCCTGACCGTCCACAGCTCCCCCGACCAGATCACGGCAATGATGTCGGTCGATTTCGACGACGGCATCTCGGCGCGTGAAGTCGAGCAGATTGTCGCCGCGATCGAGGAGGAGGCGCGCCGCGAATGGCCGCTGGTCAGGCGCCTGTACGTCCGCCCGCAGCAAGGCGCGGGGGCGGCAGGAGGTAGCCAAGTTCTGACAATCTGAGGAACGTCAGCCAGTATGCGAGCGTTGCGTCGGAGATAATCCGGGAAAGGATATTTCCATGCGTTCAACCATCTTAATCACCGCCGTCGCCCTGGGCCTCGCGCTTACAGCGTGCGGCAAGAAGAATGACGAAGCTGTCAACACTACGACGACCGAGATCAACGCGACCTCGATGAGCAATGAAAGCAGCATGGGCGCTGCCGCTGCCGCGCTTCCGGCGCAGCAATTTGCCGACGCCATCGTCGGATCGGACATGTTCGAGATCCAGAGCGGCAAGCTGGCCGAAACGATGGGCAGCACGCCCGCCGTCAAGGATTTCGGCAAGATGCTCGTCACCGACCACACCAAGTCGAGCACGATGTTCAAGGACGCAGCGAAAAAGACCAGCCCGGTTGTCTCGCTGCCGATGATCCTGTCCGCCGACCTCAAGTCGAAGATCGATGCGCTAAAGGCAGCCAAGGGTGCCGACTTCGACAAGCTGTTCGTCAGCCAGCAGACCGAGGGCCATCAAAAGGCGCTTGACGCACTGAAGGCCTATTCGACGGGCGGCGACCAGGCCTCGTTCAAGGAATTTGCCACGACCGCGACCGCGGTGGTGCAGGGCCACCTCACCAAGCTTGAAGCGATGCCCAGATAGCCGAGTCCGAATAAGGCTTTTCCGCCGCAACTTCCTGCCCGTTCACCTGTTGATCGGGCAGGAAAGCGGAGAGTGTGATGAAGGGCTATTGCGAGAATATCGAGGCCGCGACCCTCGACAATGATGACTTTCGCCGCGTGCTCTACACCGGTCACAATCTTCAGCTCGTTCTGATGACGCTTCAGCCCGGCGAGGAAATCGGGGCCGAAGTCCATGATGACCGCGATCAGTTCTTCCGCATCGAGGAAGGCGAGGGAATGGTCGATATCGACGGCGTCGCCAACGCCGTCAGCGACGATTTTGCGGTAATTGTTCCCGCCGGCGCGCGCCACAACGTCCGCAACACCGGCAACCGGCCGCTTCGCCTCTACACCATTTACGCCCCGCCCGAGCATCTCGATGGCATCATCCAGGCGACCAAAGCCGAGGCCGATGCGCGCCATGCCGACGAGGAATGGGACGGCAAGACCACCGAGTAAGCTCTTAACCCGGCTGCAACCCGCCTTGCGCTATCCCTTCCCTTACTGCGCAGGAAGGGGCGAAATGGCGACCATCTACTATCGTCCGGGGCGGCTCGCGCTGTGGGCATTCCTGTGGCTCGCGATGGGCAGCTGGCAACTTTGGGGCAGCGATAGCGAAGGGTCGATAATGTCTACCGTCGTAGGTGCCTTCCTCCTGTGCCTCGGCTCTTTCGCCGCGTGGACCGCGTTTGACACGAGGCCAGCGATCGTCGCCGATAGCGCTGGGATGACCGTGCGCACCCTGTTCGCCCATCGAACCGTTCGCTGGAACGAGGTCCTGCTCATCACAATCGAAAATCTCCGGATGCAGAGCGGGGCGATGCTGCCGCTCGGCAAACGTCGCTTCCTGTCGATCATGATCGCTGGCGGCGCCATTGGGAGCAAGCGGATGCGGCTGGTTGGCTCGTGGCTGGTGCTTCCTCCGCAAGGCCTGGACCGCGTTCTCGATGACCTGCTCGCGCTTCGCGCGGCCGCCGGGCAAGAGCAGCATGCGATGGAGGCGCGTGGTGTCGGCCGGACAGACTTTGACGCCGACGCGGCGATTGCCCGCTATCTCGAAACCAAACGGTCCGCGCCGGCCGCCGCCGATCCGCCTTCACCCGATGAAGCTACCCCCCGACCGACCTACCAGCGTCCCGCGCGCCCGACATTCGGCCGCCGTGTCGCTTGAGTGAGCGCGATCCCCCGTTGACCCTGTGACCCTCGCTCGCTAAGGGCACCGCTGTCCGCGAGAAATGCGATTCTTCGCTTCCTCATGCGGGCAAGAGCTGAACATTGCTCGACGTTGCGATGGCCGGGTGGCCGCCTTGATCCAAGGTGGGGCCGCCCGAGGCATCGCGTATCCGCGTTGGGTAATAGTAACCGCCGGCGGCCATTGGGGCTTTGTCCGGCATAGAAAGGTGAAGGGCTTCATGCCAACGATCAACCAGCTGATCCGCAAGGGTCGCGAACCGCAGAAGGCCAAGTCGAAGGTCCCTGCGATGGAGCAGAATCCGCAGAAGCGCGGCGTTTGCACCCGCGTCTACACGACGACTCCGAAGAAGCCGAACTCGGCGCTGCGCAAGGTGGCCAAGGTCCGCCTGACCAATAGCCGCGAAGTGATCAGCTACATTCCGGGCGAAGGCCATAACCTCCAGGAGCATAGCGTCGTGCTGATCCGTGGCGGTCGTGTCCGCGATCTTCCGGGCGTTCGCTATCACGTGCTGCGCGGCGTGCTCGACACCCAGGGTGTCAAGGATCGTCGCCAGTCGCGTTCGAAGTACGGCGCCAAGCGTCCGAAGTAAGGTTGATTGCTGGCCGCGCCGCAGTTTGCAGGCGCGCCGCTCGCTAAAAGGAAGTTGCCATGTCCCGTCGTCGCCGCCCAGAAAAGCGCGAAATCCTGCCCGATCCCCGCTTCGGTGATCAAATCCTGTCCAAGTTCATGAATTCGATCATGCTCGACGGCAAGAAGTCGGTTGCCGAGAACATCGTTTACGGTGCGCTTGAGACCGTCGAGACGCGCATGAAGCGTGAGCCGATCGGCGTGTTCCATGACGCGCTCAACAATGTGAAGCCCGGCATCGAAGTGCGCAGCCGCCGCGTTGGTGGCGCCACCTACCAGGTCCCAGTCGACGTCCGCGTCGAGCGTGCCCAGGCGCTGGCGATCCGCTGGTTGATCACTGCAGCGCGCGCCCGGTCGGAAAAGACCATGGCCGCTCGCCTGTCGGGCGAATTGATGGATGCCGCAGCCAACCGTGGCAACGCCGTGAAAAAGCGCGAAGACACGCACCGCATGGCCGAAGCCAACCGCGCTTTCAGCCACTACCGCTGGTAGTTTTCGCACCTATATATCGGGAGGCCGGCAGCGTCGGCCCCCCATATCTCTAAGGAAACCGACATGGCCCGCAGCCATCCGCTCGACCGTTATCGCAACATTGGCATCATGGCGCACATCGACGCCGGTAAGACGACGACGACCGAGCGTATCCTCTACTACACCGGCAAATCCTACAAGATCGGCGAAGTGCATGAAGGCACCGCGACGATGGACTGGATGGAGCAGGAGCAGGAGCGCGGGATCACAATCACGTCGGCTGCCACGACCTGTTTCTGGTCGGCCGAGGACGGCAAGGGCCCCGAGCACCGCATCAACATCATCGACACCCCGGGCCACGTCGACTTCACGATCGAAGTCGAGCGTTCGCTGCGCGTGCTCGATGGTGCGGTCGCCTGTTTCGACGGCGTTGCCGGCGTCGAGCCGCAGTCGGAGACGGTGTGGCGTCAGGCCGAGAAGTATCACGTGCCCCGCATGTGCTTCATCAACAAGCTTGATCGCACCGGCGCCAATTTCCAGATGTGCGTGGACATGATCAAGGACCGCCTCGGCGCGCGTCCCGCTGTCCTCTATCTCCCGATCGGTATCGAGGGCGGTTTCAAGGGCCTCGTCGACTTGGTCGAGAATCGCGCGATCATCTGGCTTGAGGAAAGCTTGGGCGCCAAGTTCGAATATCAGGCGATCCCTGACGATCTGGTCGACGCCGCCGCTGCCGCTCGCATGGAGCTCATCGAGATGGCGGTCGAGCAAGACGACGACATCATGGAAGCCTATCTCGGCGGCGACGAACCTGACGTGAAGACGCTCAAGGCGCTAATCCGCAAGGGCACACTCAACTTCTCGTTCGTGCCTGTGCTGTGCGGTTCGGCGTTCAAGAACAAGGGTGTCCAGCCCCTGCTCGACGGCGTCGTCGATTATCTCCCGTCGCCGCTCGACATTCCGGCGGTCGAAGGCCTCAAGATGGACGGCGTCACGACCGACACCCGGGCCCCGGCGGATGACGCGCCCTTCTCGGCACTGGCGTTCAAGATCATGAATGATCCCTTTGTGGGTACGCTGACCTTCGCGCGCATCTATTCGGGTACGCTCGAAACCGCGTCGCAGGTCATGAACTCGGTCAAGGACAAGAAGGAAAAGGTTGGCCGCATGCTGCTGATGCATGCCAACGACCGTGAGGACATCCAGATCGCTTATGCTGGTGATATCGTTGCGCTGGCGGGTCTCAAGGACACCACCACCGGCGAAACGCTGTGCGCGATCAACGCCCCGATCATTCTCGAGCGGATGGAGTTTCCGGACCCCGTCATCGAGGTGGCCGTGGAGCCCAAGACAAAGGCCGACCAGGAAAAGATGGGCATCGCGCTCAATCGCCTGGCGCGCGAGGACCCTTCGTTCCGTGTCACCACAGACCATGAATCGGGCCAGACCATCATCAAGGGAATGGGCGAGCTCCATCTCGAGATCCTCGTCGACAGGATGAAGCGCGAGTTCAAGGTCGAGGCCAATGTCGGCGCTCCCCAGGTCGCCTATCGCGAGTATCTCGCGAAGCCGGTCGAGCTGACCTACACCCACAAGAAGCAGTCGGGTGGTTCGGGCCAGTTCGCCGAAATTCGCATCAATGTCGTCCCCGGCGAGCGCGGTTCGGGCTTTGTCTTCAAGGACATCGTCAAGGGTGGCAACGTGCCGAAGGAATTCATTCCCTCGGTCGAGAAGGGCATGCGCGAAACCGCCGAGACGGGATCGCTGATCGGCTTCCCGATCATCGATTTCGCGGTCGAGCTGACCGACGGCAAATATCATGACGTCGACTCGTCGGCGCTGGCGTTCGAGATCTGCGCGCGTGGCGCGATGCGTGAGGCCGCACAAAAGGCCGGCATCAAGCTGCTCGAGCCGATCATGAAGGTCGAAGTCGTCACCCCCGAGGATTATCTCGGCGACGTCATCGGCGATCTCAACAGCCGCCGCGGCCAGATCCAGGGCACCGACACGCGCGGCAATGCTCAGGCGATCGAGGCGATTGTCCCGCTCGCCAACATGTTCGGCTACGTCAACCAGCTGCGTTCGTTCACGCAGGGGCGGGCGCAATATTCGATGCAGTTCAGCCACTATGACGAAGTCCCGGCAAATGTCGCGGACGAGGTCAAGGCGAAGCTGGCGTAACCTAAAATTAGAGGCTATGGGCGCGCTCGCACTTGGGCGGCGGCCCGATTTTCAAACGGTGAAGAGGTTATCATGGGTAAGGCGAAATTCGAGCGGAACAAGCCGCATTGCAACATCGGCACCATTGGTCACGTCGACCATGGCAAGACCTCGCTGACCGCGGCGATCACCAAGGTGCTCGCCGAAACCGGCGGCGCGACCTACACTTCGTACGCCAACATCGACAAGGCGCCCGAAGAGCGCGAGCGCGGCATCACCATCTCGACCGCGCACGTCGAGTATGAGACCGCCGCGCGCCACTATGCGCACGTCGATTGCCCGGGCCACGCCGATTATGTGAAGAACATGATCACCGGCGCTGCGCAGATGGACGGCGCGATCCTCGTCGTGTCGGCCGCCGATGGCCCGATGCCGCAGACCAAGGAGCACATCCTGCTCGCCAAGCAGGTCGGCGTTCCCACGATGGTCGTCTTCCTCAACAAGGTCGACCAGGTCGATGACGCCGAGCTGATCGAGCTCGTCGAGATGGAAATCCGCGAGGAGCTTTCCAAGCGCGACTTCGACGGCGACAATATTCCGATCATCGCGGGTTCGGCGCTGGCCGCTCTCGAGGACAAGAATCCGGAGATCGGCCACGACGCCATCCTCAAGCTGATGGAAGCCGTCGACAGCTGGATCCCGCAGCCCGAGCGTC
Source organism: Sphingomonas sp. RB1R13 (assembly GCF_036663775.1). Taxonomy (NCBI): domain Bacteria; kingdom Pseudomonadati; phylum Pseudomonadota; class Alphaproteobacteria; order Sphingomonadales; family Sphingomonadaceae; genus Sphingomonas; species Sphingomonas sp. RB1R13. The sequence continues at coordinate 90,530 of NZ_JAXOJM010000001.1, read as the reverse complement.
CGCTCGACAAGCCGTTCCTGATGCCGATCGAGGACGTGTTCTCGATCTCGGGTCGCGGTACGGTCGTCACCGGCCGCATCGAGACCGGCATCGTCAAGGTTGGCGAGGAAGTCGAGATCGTCGGGATCAAGGACACCAAGAAGACCGTCGTCACGGGCGTCGAGATGTTCCGCAAGCTGCTCGATCAGGGCCAGGCTGGCGACAACGTCGGCGCGCTGATCCGCGGCGTTGGTCGTGAGGAGGTCGAGCGCGGGCAGGTTCTCTGCAAGCCGGGTTCGATCAAGCCGCACACCGATTTCTCGGCCGAAGTCTATGTCCTCTCGAAGGACGAGGGTGGCCGTCACACGCCGTTCTTTGCCAACTATCGTCCGCAGTTCTACTTCCGCACGACCGACGTGACGGGCGAAGTGGTTCTTCCGGAAGGCACCGAGATGGTCATGCCGGGCGACAACGTCACGCTGGGCGTCAAGCTCATCGCGCCGATCGCCATGGACCAAGGCCTGCGCTTCGCGATCCGCGAAGGCGGTCGCACCGTCGGCGCCGGGGTTGTCGGTTCGATCTCGAAGTAGTAATGGACAGGCCGCGCGGTCCCGGAAGGGAGTCGCGCGGCTCGTTTTTGTTTGAGTGATTGCGGCACTGGCCGGCTGGCCCGTTGCCGCATTTGCTTGTTTGTGATGGCCCGATCCGCTTGGCGGTGACGGTCTGGCTCTTTCGCATCGGTAGTGGACATGGAAACGCAGAATATCCGGATTCGCCTTAAAGCCTTCGATCACCGCGTGCTCGATCAGGCCACCGGGGAAATCGCCGACACCGCTCGGCGCACCGGAGCCTCGATCCGCGGTCCCATTCCGCTGCCGACGCGCATCGAGAAGTTCACCGTCAATCGCTCGCCGCACGTCGACAAGAAGTCGCGCGAGCAGTTCGAGGTGCGCACCTACAAGCGTCTGCTCGACATTGTTCAGCCGACCCCGCAGACTGTCGACGCTTTGATGAAGCTTGACCTCGCAGCAGGGGTGGACGTCGAGATCAAGCTGGCCTAAGGGCTAGCGCGCAGCGGTCGAATCGCATCAGCGAATCCCGTCGCGCACTTACTAAGGGATACCGCGGGCGCCTGTTTTAGGCACCCGGTCACGCGTCCCCCGTCTCCTGCCACTCTGGCGGGAATGGCCCAGGCGGGGCTCGTATCGTTTCATGGGGTCGAAACCACGCCCGCGGATTTAATTCCGTGGGCCTCTGAGGAGTATGGTCATGCGCACTGGCGTGATCGCGAAGAAAATGGGGATGACCCGCCTGTTCCAGGCGGATGGTCGGCACGTGCCGGTAACCGTCCTTCACCTGGACCAGGTCCAGGTTGTTGGCCGTCGCGAGATGGATCGTGATGGCTATACTGCCGTTCAGCTCGGCGCGGGTTCGGCGAAAGCCAAGAACGTCGCCAAGCCGCAGCGCGGTCACTTCGGCAAGGCCGAAGTCGAGCCCAAGGCCAAGGTTGCCGAGTTCCGCGTGTCGGAAGACGCGCTGCTTGACCTGGGTGCCACTCTGTCCGCCGATCACTTCGTTGCCGGCCAGATGGTCGACATTCAGGGCGTCACGCAGGGCAAGGGCTTTCAGGGCGGCATGAAGCGTTGGGGCTTCGGCGGTCTTCGCGCCACCCACGGCGTCTCGGTCTCGCATCGCTCATTGGGTTCGACCGGTCAGCGCCAGGATCCGGGCAAGGTCTTCAAGAACAAGAAGATGGCCGGTCACATGGGCGCCAAGAACCGCACTCAGCAAAACCTCGAAATTGTCCGCACTGATGCCGTTCGCGGCCTCCTGTTCGTCAAGGGCTCGGTGCCCGGATCGAAGGGCGGCTGGCTTGAAGTGCACGACGCGGTGAAGATCGCGCGCCCCGACGCGGCGCCCTATCCCGCCGGTCTCGTCGAGAACGCCAAGGAAATCGAGACCGAGATGGCTCCGGCCGCCTTCGTCGAGGACGCCGCGGTTCACGAGATCCCAGCGCTCCCCAGCGATGCGGAAGTGGCAGCGATTGCCGCCGAGCAGGAAGCTGGCGGCGCGCTCGACAACGACACCTCGGACGCGGCCGGCGACACGCCTGCCTCGGACGAGAACAAGGAAGCCTAAGCCATGAAGGTCAACGTTCAGACCCTCGCGGGCGATGCAAAGGCCGGTGACGTCACGCTCGACGACGCCGTGTTCGGTGTCGAGCCGCGCGCCGACATCCTCCACCGCGTGGTGACGTGGCAGCTGTCGAACCGTCGCGGCATGGCCCGCGCCGCTCGTGAGCGCAGCGACGTCAATCGCACTGGCAAGAAGTTCGGCAAGCAGAAGGGCGGCGGTACCGCTCGTCATGGCGATCGTCGTGCTCCCATCTTCATCGGCGGCGGCAAGGCCCACGGCCCGCGCGCCCGCCTGTTCACGCTTGGCCTTAACAAGAAGGTCCGTGCGCTGGGCTTGAAGATGGCGCTGTCGTCGAAGGTCGCTGGGGGCAATCTCATCGTCCTCGACAATCTCGACGTCGCCGAGGGCAAGACCAAGCTGCTCCACGAGCAGCTCGGCAAGCTCGGTTCGGGCAAGACCACGCTGTTCATCGATGGCGAAGCGCTCAACGTCGGCTTTGCCCGCGCGTCGGGCAATCTTGGCCACGTCAATCTGCTCCCCGCCGCCGGTGCCAATGTCTATGACATCATGCGTCACGAGACGCTGGTCCTGACGCGCGCTGCGGTCGAGAAACTGGAGGCCCGGTTCAATGGCTAAAAAGCCTTCCAACACGGCGATCGACAATCGCCATTACGACGTCGTTCTGGCGCCGCACATCACCGAGAAATCGACGATGCTGTCGGAGTTTGACGCGGTCGTGTTCAAGGTCGCGAACGACGCGACCAAGCCCGAGATCAAGGCCGCCGTCGAGGCGATCTGGAACGTCAAGGTGACCAACGTCAACACGATGGTGACCAAGGGCAAGACCAAGAAGTGGAAGGGCCAGGCCTACACGCGTTCGGACGCCAAGAAGGCGATCGTGACGCTGGCCGAGGGCCAGTCGATCGACATCACGAGCGGGATCTGACGCGATGGCATTGAAAGCATATAAGCCGACCTCGCCGTCGCGTCGCGGGCTCATCCTCGTCGACAAGTCGTCGCTGTGGAAGGGCAAGCCGGTCAAGTCGCTTACCGAAGGTAAGTCGAAGACCGGTGGCCGCAACAACAAGGGCAAGATGACCTCGCGCGGGATCGGCGGCGGTCACAAGCAGCGTTATCGCATCATCGATTTCAAGCGTCGTACGTGGGACGTCCCGGCTACCGTCGAGCGGCTCGAGTATGATCCCAACCGCTCGGCATTCATCGCGCTCGTCACCTATGACGGCGAAGGTGGCGGCCAGTCCTACATCATCGCGCCGCAGCGTCTTGCCCCCGGTGACAAGGTCATCGCTGGCAAGAAGGTCGACGTGAAGCCCGGCAATGCGATGGAAGTCGGCCAGATGCCGGTCGGCACCATCGTCCACAATGTCGAGCTGAAGCCCGGCAAGGGTGGCCAGATCGCTCGAGCGGCAGGGACTTATGTCCAGGTCGTCGGCCGCGACAAGGGCATGGTCATTGTCCGCCTCAACTCGGGCGAGCAGCGTTATGTCCGCTCGGACTGCATGGCGACGGTTGGCGCGGTTTCGAACCCCGACAATTCGAACCAGACCCTTGCCAAGGCCGGCCGCACGCGTTGGCTGGGCAAGCGTCCGCTGACCCGCGGCGTCGCCAAGAACCCGGTCGACCATCCGCACGGCGGTGGTGAAGGCCGGACCTCGGGCGGCCGTCATCCGGTTACCCCGTGGGGCAAGCCGACAAAGGGTGCTCGCACTCGTCACAACAAGTCGACCGACAAGATGATCATCCGGTCGCGCCACGCGAGGAAGAAATAATGGCTCGCTCCATTTGGAAAGGCCCGTTCGTCGAGCTTTCGCTCTTGAAAAAGGCGGAAGCGGCGCAGGAAGCCACCAAGCGTTCGCCGATCAAGACCTGGTCGCGTCGCTCGACGATCCTGCCGCAGTTCGTCGGCCTGGTGTTCAATGTCTACAACGGCCGCAAGTTCGTGCCGGTATCGGTCAACGAGGACATGGTCGGCATGAAGCTTGGCGAATTTGCGCCAACGCGCTTCTTCCCGGGCCACGCTGCTGACAAGAAGGGCAAGCGCTGATGTCAAAGTCGGTCACTCCTCGCCGGGTCGGCGACAAGGAAGCCCTCGCGGTCGGTAACACGATCCGTGGCTCGGCGCGCAAGCTCAACCTGGTTGCGGGCCTGATCCGCGGGCGCAAGGTCGAGCAGGCGCTCAACATCCTCAAGTTCAGCCCCAAGGGCATGGCCGAGGACGTCTACAAGGTGCTCGCTTCGGCGGTCGCCAATGCTGAGAACAACCATAACCTCGACGTCGACTCGCTGGTCGTGGCCGAGGCATCGGTCGGCAAGTCCATTTCGATGAAGCGTTTCGCCACCCGCGCCCGCGGCCGGTCGAGCCGCATCGTCAAGCCATTCAGCCGTATTCGCGTCGTCGTCCGCGAGCAGGAAGAAGCATAATGGGTAACAAGAGCTCCGCGATCGGGCTTCGGCTTCAGATCAACCGTACCTGGGACAGCCGCTGGTTTGCGGAAGGCCAGGATTATGGTCGTCTGCTGCTCGAAGATCTCAAGATCCGCCAGTATATCATGAAGGCTTTGCCGCAGGCCGCGATCTCCAAGGTCGTGATCGAGCGTCCGGCCAAGCTGTGCCGCGTGTCGATCTATGCCGCCCGCCCGGGTGTCATCATCGGCAAGAAGGGCAGCGACATCGAGAAGCTGAAGGCGACGATCGGCAAGATGACCGCTTCGTCGGTCAGCCTCAACATCGTCGAGATCCGCAAGCCCGAAGTCGATGCCCGCCTTGTCGCTCAGGGCATCGCCGACCAGCTCGAGCGTCGTATCGCCTTCCGCCGCGCCATGAAGCGTGCAGTCCAGTCGGCCATGCGCCTTGGTGCCGAGGGCATCCGCATCAACTGCGGTGGCCGTCTCGGTGGCGCCGAGATCGCGCGTTCGGAATGGTATCGCGAAGGTCGCGTTCCGCTTCACACGCTGCGCGGCAACGTCGATTTCGCCGAAGCGCAGGCACATACCGCTTACGGTGTGTGCGGTGTCAAGGTGTGGGTCTTCAAGGGCGAGATCTTGGGTCACGACCCGCTTGCTCAGGAACGACTGATGATGGAATCGCAGACGTCGGGCGTTCGCCCGTCGCGCGATGACCGTCGCTAAGGATAGACAGTCATGTTGCAGCCAAAGCGCACCAAATTCCGCAAGGCCTTCAAGGGCCGCATCCATGGCAATGCCAAGGGTGGGACCGAGCTCAACTTCGGCTCGTTCGGCCTGAAGGCGATGGAGCCCGAGCGGATCACCGCACGCCAGATCGAGGCGGCTCGCCGCGCGATCACGCGTCACATTCGCCGCCAGGGCCGCTTGTGGATCCGGATTTTCCCGGATCTGCCGGTCTCGTCGAAGCCCGCCGAAGTCCGCATGGGCTCGGGCAAGGGTTCGCCTGAGTTCTGGGTTGCCCGGGTCAAGCCTGGCCGCATCCTGTTCGAGCTCGATGGTGTCCCCGGGCATCTCGCCAAGGTGGCGTTCGAGCGCGCGGCCGAGAAGCTGCCGATCCGCGTCAAGGTTGTTGCCCGGCTTGGCGAAAGCCTGGCCGAGGAGGAAAAGTGATGGCCGCGATCGACGATCTCAAGGTTGCCAGCGACGACCAGCTGTCGACCCAGCTCGGCGAGCTGAAGCGCGAGCAGTTCAACCTGCGCTTCCAGTCGGCGACCAACCAGCTCGAAAAGCCGAGCCGGGTGCGCGAAGTTCGCCGCACCATCGCCCGTATCAAGACGCTCCAGACCCAGCGCACCAGCGCTGGTTCCAAGGCGTAAGGAGTCTATAGATGCCCAAGCGCGTCCTCACCGGCACCGTGGTGTCCGACAAGGGTGACAAGACCATCGTGGTCCGCGTCGAACGTCGGGTTAAGCACCCGCTGTACGGCAAGATCATTCGTCTTTCCAAAAAGTACCATGCTCATGACGCCGACAACGCGTTTCATGAGGGTGAGCAGGTTCGCATCGAAGAGTGCGCGCCCGTGTCCAAGCTCAAGACCTGGACCGTGATCGAGCGCGTTGGCGCGGCCGGCACGCTCATCACCGATACCGCGTCTGACGTCGAAGCGACCAAGACCATCAAGGCCCGCGGCAAGGCAGCGAAAGCTGCCGAAGCCACGGCCGCTTAACGGAAGGCATCCCCCATGATCCAGATGCAATCCAACCTCGAGGTCGCTGACAACAGCGGTGCCAAGCGCGTCATGTGCATCAAGGTGCTCGGCGGGTCCAAGCGCCGCGTGGCCGGCGTCGGCGACATCATCGTCGTGTCGGTCAAGGAAGCTGCCCCCCGGGGTCGCGTCAAGAAGGGCGACGTCCATCGCGCCGTCATCGTTCGCACGGCGAAGGACATTCGCCGCGCCGACGGTTCGGTCATCCGCTTCGACACCAATGCTGCGGTGCTGGTCAACAAGAACGAGGAGCCGATCGGCACTCGCATCTTTGGCCCGGTCGTCCGCGAGCTGCGCGCCAAGAAGCATATGAAAATCATCAGCCTTGCGCCGGAGGTGCTCTAATGTCGGCCGCAAAGATCCGTAAGGGCGACAAGGTCGTCGTCCTGTCGGGCAAGGACAAGGGCAAGACGGGTGAAGTCACCCAGTCGCTGCCCAAGCTGATGAAAGTGGTCGTGTCCGGCGTGAACATCGCCGTGCGCCACAAGAAGGCGAGCCAGGCCGACCCGCAGGGTGGGCTCGAGCGCCGCGAAGCTCCGATGCATGTCTCGAAGGTCGCCATCGCGACCGCCGACGGCAAGCCGAGCCGCGTCCGCTTCGAGACCGTCGACGGCAAGAAGGTCCGCGTCGCCACCAAGACCGGGGAGAAGATCGATGGCTGAAGCCAAAGTTGGCGACGGCGCGTACACGCCGCGTCTTCGCAAGGATTATGACGAGCGCATCGCCAAGGCGATGAGCGAGAAGTTCGGCTACAAGAACAAGCTGGAAATCCCGCGTCTCGACAAGATCGTGATCAACATGGGTGTTGGTGAAGCGACCCAGGACAAGAAGCGCGTCGATGCCGCTGCAGCAGAAATGCAGGCGATCGCCGGTCAGAAGCCGGTGATCACCAAGGCCAAGACCTCGATCGCCCAGTTCAAGCTGCGCGAAGGCATGCCGATCGGCTGCAAGGTCACGCTTCGCCGCGAGCGGATGTACGAGTTCCTTGACCGCCTGATCACGGTCGCGCTCCCGCGCGTTCGCGATTTCCGCGGGCTGAACCCCAAGTCGTTCGACGGTCGCGGCAATTACGCGATGGGTCTCAAGGAGCAGATCGTGTTCCCCGAGATCGCCTATGACTCGATCGACAAGGTCCGGGGCATGGACGTCATCATCACCACGACCGCCCGGACGGACGACGAAGCGCGCGAACTGCTGCGCCTCTTCAACTTCCCGTTCCCGGTGGACGAACCCGAACAGAAAGCCGCGTGAGCGGTAGGAGAACTTAAGTCATGGCGAAACTGAGTTCCGTGAACAAGAATGAGCGTCGCAAGAAGCTCGTTCTGCAATATGCGGCAAAATTCGAGAAACTGAGGGCGATCGCGAATGACGCGAAGGCTGACGACACCGATCGCCTGATGGCGCGGTTGAAGATGGCCGAATTGCCACGCAATGCGAATCCGACACGGATCCGCAACCGTTGCGAGCTGACCGGACGGTCGCGCGCATATTATCGCAAGTTCCGCCTGTCGCGGATCATGCTCCGGGAAATGGGCAACAAGGGCCTGATTCCCGGTCTCACCAAGTCGAGCTGGTAAGGGCTGAACATGCCGATGACCGATCCGCTGGGTGACATGCTCACCCGCATCCGCAATGGCCAGCAGGCGCGCAAGGATTCCATCCTGACGCCGGCATCCAAGCTGCGTAGCAACGTCCTCGACGTGCTCCAGCGTGAAGGCTATATTCGCGGCTATTCCGAAGAAGCCGTCGCGGGCCAGAAGGGCCTGCGCATCGAGCTGAAATATTTCGAGGGCCAGCCCGCGATCCAGCATCTCGCGCGGGTCTCGAAGCCTGGCCGTCGGGTCTATTCGGGAAGCGCAGAACTGCCGCGTATCCGCAACGGACTCGGCATGACCATCGTCTCGACGCCGCGTGGCGTGCTTTCGGATGCCGAAGCGCGCGACCAGAACGTCGGCGGCGAAGTCCTCGCGGAGGTGTTCTAAAATGTCCCGTATTGGCAAGAAGCCCGTCGCCATGCCTGCCGGCGTGACGGCCACCACCGAGGGCAAGACTCTCACCGTCAAGGGGCCCAAGGGCAGCCTGACGATGCCGCTGATGGACGACCTCGTCGCTTATGCGATCGAGGACGGCCAGATCAGCGTCACGCCGCTCGCCCAAGCCCAGCGCAACCGCGCCGCCTGGGGGATGCAGCGCACCAACGTGCAGAACCTCGTCACCGGCGTGACCGAGGGTTTCACCAAGGTGCTCGAGATCACGGGCGTCGGCTATCGTGCCAACGCCCAGGGCAAGACGCTCAAGCTGCAGCTCGGCTACAGCCACGACGTCAACTATGCGATCCCCGACGGCATCGACGTGAAGACCCCCGATACGACCACGGTCGAAATCACCGGGATCGATCGTCAGCAGGTCGGCCAGGTTGCCGCCGAAATCCGTCGCTGGCGCAAGCCCGAGCCTTACAAGGGCAAGGGCATCAAGTATCGCGGCGAGTTCATCTTCCGCAAAGAAGGCAAGAAGAAGTAAGCCATGGCCAAAATGTCTCTCTTCGACCGCCGCCGCCGCCGCGTGCGTTCCGCGCTCAAGGCGCGCGCCTCGGGCAAGCCGCGCCTGTCGGTTCACCGTTCGGGCCGCCATATCTATGCGCAGGTCATCGACGACGCTGCCGGCAAGACGCTGGCGTCGGCCTCGAGCCTCGACAAGGATCTGCGCGGGACGACCGGTGCGACCCGCGACAGCGCGTCGACCGTCGGCAAGACGCTGGCCGAGCGTGCCAAGGAGGCCGGCGTCAGCCGTGTCGTCTTCGATCGCGGTGGCTTCCTGTTTCACGGCCGGGTGAAAGCCCTCGCCGATGCCGCCCGTGAAGGTGGATTGGAGTTCTAAATGGCTGACGAGAACGAAACCCCGCAGGTTGCTGCTCCTGAAGCAGCTGCTCCCGATGCGCCCCCGGCCGATACCCGCGCTCCGCGTGGCGGCCGTGGCCGTGGTGGTCCCGGCGGCGCTGGTGGCCGCGACAATCGTGGTGGCGGTGCCAATCGTGGCGGTCGTCGTGACGACAAGCGCGGTGGAAACCGTGGCGGTGATGACGGCGGCGAAGAGCTGATCGAGAAGCTGGTCCACATCAATCGCGTTTCCAAGACCGTTAAGGGCGGCAAGCGCTTCGGCTTCGCCGCACTGGTTGTCGTTGGCGACGGCAAGGGCCGCTCGGGCTTCGGCCACGGCAAGGCGCGCGAAGTGCCCGAGGCGATCTCCAAGGCGACTGCTGCGGCGAAGAAGGCGATGATCCGCGTTCCGCTGCGCGATGGCCGCACGCTTCACCATGACGGCAACGGCCACTTCGGTGCCGGCAAGGTCACCGTTCGCTCGGCACCGTCGGGCACCGGGATCATCGCCGGGGGCCCGATGCGCGCCGTGTTCGAAAGCCTCGGCGTCCACGACGTGGTCACCAAGTCGGTCGGCACGTCCAACCCCTACAATATGATCCGCGCGACCTTCGAAGCGCTCAAGGAGCAGACGAGCCCGCGCTCGGTTGCCCAGCGTCGCGGCAAGAAGGTCTCAGACCTGCTTGGTCGCGGTGGCCTTGGTGCTGCCGAAGCCGAGGCTCAGGCCGAAGCGATTACGGAGTAACCCATGCCCACGATCACCTACACCCAGATCGGCTCGCCGATCCGCCGCGACAAGACCCAGCGCGCCACGCTGGTCGGCCTCGGCCTGAACAAGATGCATCGCACGGTGACGGTCGAAGCGACCCCTAGCGTGATGGGTCAAGTGCGTAAGGTCGCCCATTTGCTCAGGATCGAGCAAGAGGGCTGAACTAATACTCTCCCGTCGGGAGAGGGAATTCCAGCGCGACTAAAGCGAAAGCGAGTGCATCATGACTTTCAAACTGAACGAAATCCGCGACAATCCCGGTGCCCGCAAGAGCCGCGTTCGCGTCGGTCGCGGGATCGGTTCGGGCCTCGGCAAGACCGCCGGGCGCGGCCAGAAGGGCCAGAAGAGCCGTTCGGGCGTCTCGATCAAGGGCTTTGAAGGCGGCCAGATGCCGCTCCACATGCGGCTGCCGAAGCGCGGCTTCAACAATATCTTTGCCAAGGATTTCGCCGAAGTGAACCTCGGCATGATCCAGAAGCTGATCGACGCCGGAACGCTTGATGCCAAGGCCGTGATCGACCACGCCGCGTTGAAGGCCGTCGGCCTCGCCCGCGGTGGCAAGGATGGCGTCCGCCTGCTCGGCAAGGGTGACTTCACCGCCAAGCTCAGCTTCAAGGTTGCCGGCGTGTCCAAGGGCGCGCGCGATCTCGTCGAAAAGGCCGGTGGATCGATCGAAGTGATCGAAGCCAAGATCAAGTCCGAACTCGCCGCCGCCAAGAAGGGCAAGGCCCGTCTCGAGCGGATCGCGAACAAGGACGCCAAGAAGGCCGCGGCGGCCAAGGCGTAACTTTACACCCGGGGGGCTTAGACAAGCGCCCCGGCTCGCCTATATGGGCGGCGGGGGCGCAACGTTCCGCGCCGCCCTTTCTTTTTTACGGGATCAGCGATGGCATCCGCAGCCGAACAAATGGCGTCGAACATCAGCCTCGGGAGCTTCGGGAAAGCGACTGAGCTCAAGAAGCGCCTGTGGTTCACGATCGGGGCACTGATCCTGTTCCGCCTGCTGTCGTTCGTGCCCATTCCGGGCATTGATCCCCATGCCATGGCGGCGCTTTACCAGACCCAGTCGGGCGGCGTGCTCGACTTCTTCAACACCTTCTCGGGCGGCGCGCTTGAGCGCATGTCGATCGTCGCGCTCGGCGTGATGCCCTACATCACCGCCTCGATCGTGGTTCAGCTCGGCTCAACGCTCTACCCTTCGTGGCAGGCGCTGAAGAAAGAGGGCGAGACCGGGCGCAAGAAGCTCAACCAGTACACCCGCTATCTGACTGTCCTGCTGACCGTCATCCAGGGCTATCTCATCGCCTCGGGGCTTGAGGGCCTCGGCGCCAAGCAGGGTATTGCCGCAGTCGTTGAGCCGGGCATGCTGTTCCGCGTCGCCGCTACCATCAGCCTTGTCGGCGGCACGCTGTTCCTGATGTGGATCGGCGAGCAGATCACCAGCCGCGGCATCGGCAATGGCGTCAGCCTGATCATCATGGCCGGTATCGTCGCCCGCCTGCCGACCGCGATTGCACAATTGTTCGAAGGCGTGCGCACCGGCTCGATGGACAGCATCGTGGTGCTTGGCATCATCGCGCTGACCGTGGTGCTCGTGCTGTTCATCTGCTTCATGGAGCGCGCGCAACGCCGCGTCCTGATCCAGTATCCCAAGCGCCAGACGGTGCGCGGGATGCAGCAGGAGCGCAGCCACCTTCCGCTCAAGATCAATACCGCCGGTGTTATCCCGCCGATCTTCGCCTCGTCGCTGCTGCTCATGCCGCTGACCGTGGTCCAGATGCTCGGCGCCCGCGCCCAGTCGGGCAGCAGTTCGTCCGAATGGCTGATCACCATCAGCACCTTCCTCCAGCACGGCTCGCCCGCCTATCTCACCCTCTATGCGGCGGGGATCATCTTCTTCTGCTTCTTTTACACCGCGGTGCAGTTCAACTCGGAAGAGACGTCGGAAAATCTCAAGCGGCACGGCGGCTTTATTCCCGGCATCCGCCCGGGCAAGGCGACCGAGCTTTATTTCGACTATCTGCTCAACCGCATCACCGTCATCGGCGCGGCCTATCTGGTCATCATCTGCCTCGTGCCCGAGTTCCTCTCGGCCCAGGCCGGGCTCAACTTCCGTCTTGGCGGGACCAGCCTGCTGATTGTCGTCAACGTGACGATGGACACCGTCAGCCAGATCCAGAGCCACCTCATCGCGCACCAATATGGCGACCTTATCAAGAAAGCGAAGCTCAAGGGCGCCAAGCGCCGCTAGACTTTCGTCTGGGCTGCGCTTGCGGAGACTGGCCTCTATTCCCTAAGCCCGGGGCAAAGGGCCGTCCCGCAAAGGGGCGAACCGGTGGAGAGAATCTTGGACATCATTCTTCTCGGACCGCCAGGGGCGGGCAAGGGCACCCAGGCTGCGCGGCTGCAACAGAATCGCGGCATGATCCAGCTGTCGACCGGCGACATGCTCCGTGAGGCCGTCGCCAAGGGGACCCCCGTGGGCGTCAAGGCAAAGGCCGTTATGGAGGCTGGCGAACTCGTCTCGGACGCGATCGTCTCGGCGCTAATCGGCGAGCGGCTCGACAGCGCCAGCGACGGCGCCATCTTCGACGGCTTCCCGCGCACCCAGCACCAGGCCGAAGCGCTTGAAATGCTCCTGGCCGACCGCGACCGCAACCTTGCCCATGTCATCGAGCTCGTTGTCGACGAGGAAGCGCTGGTCGACCGCATTACCGGCCGCTTCAGCTGCGCGCAGTGCGGCGCGAACTATCATGACCGATTCCATCGGCCCAAGGTCGACGGCACTTGCGACGTCTGCGGCAGCCACGAGTTCAAGCGCCGCCCCGACGACAATGAGGCAACCGTACGAACCCGCATGGCCGAATATCGCGCCAAGACTGCGCCGATCCTGCCTTTCTACGAGGAAAAGGGCCTCGTCCGCCGGATTGACGGCATGGCCAGTGTCGACGACGTCGCCGCCGCCATCGACAGCATTCTAGACAGTTAAGGCCGGAGCCAAAGAAAAGCCTGTCCTACAGGCTGGCCATTGTGCAATGGCTTGATTCGCTCTTTCAAATCAGTGCTTTGCAGGCGGAATTCCGAGACCGGAAAAGTCGTCACGAGCGCGAACATGTGTGAACATTCGCGAGCGAGCGGCAGCGAGAGGCGAGCGCACAAAGACTCCATCCCCCGCTCAGGCCCGCTCCAGCGTCACGAACCGATACGCCGGGCGACCTTCCTCCGCGCCATGCTCCTCGCGCCACACCTCGTGCCACTCGGGTCCGCGCGGATCGGGCATCACCGTATCCCCGGCGATGTCCCCCGCGACTTCGGTCAGCTCGATCCGCCCCGCGATTGGCAGGAACAGCGCGAAAATCTCCGCTCCGCCGATGACCCACGCCGCCTGCTCGCCGACCAGTGCCAACGCCGCCTCGGCCGAATGCGCCACCTCGGCTCCCTCGGCCCGCCACCCGGCATCGCGCGTAACGACGATATGCCGCCGCCCGGGCAGCAGTCCCGGCAGGCTGTCGAAGGTCTTGCGTCCCATGATCATCGCCCCGCCCATCGTCAGCGCCTTGAACCGCTTGAGGTCCGCCGGCAGTCGCCACGGCAAGCCGCCGTCGCGCCCGATCACGCCATTGCTGGCTCTGGCGACGATCAGCGTCGGGGCAGGGGGCGATTGAGAGATCATCGTTATCGCCTTGCCCTTGCCCGCCCAAATTGCAAAGCCTGCACGATGCGCTTTTTCGCCCTTATCCTCATCCTCGCCGCGACCGCCGCCCCGGCCGAGACGCTCCGCATCCGCGCCGGGCAGCTTATCGACCCCGAACGCGCCACCGTCACCACAGACCAGCTGATCGTCATGACCGACGGCAAGATCGCCTCGATCGCTCCCTGGCGCCCGACCGACCGCGCCGACCTCGATTGGTCCGCCCGCTGGGTCCTCCCCGGACTGATCGATCTCCACACCCACGTTGCCGACGGCTATGCCGAAACCAGCGACCCCGCTGAGCCGCTCAAGCACAGCGCCGCCGACACCGCGCTCAAAGGCGCCGAGGCCGCGCGGATCATGCTCCATTCGGGCTTCACCACCATCCGTGATGTCGGCGTCTATCGCGGGCTTGGCGACGTTGCGCTGCGCAATGCCATCGCCGCGCATGAGGTTGAAGGCCCGCGGATGATCGTCGCGGGCGGTTATATCACCATCCCCGGCGGTGGCGGCGCGGTCACTGGCGCGCCCAAGGGGACGGTCATCGGCCCCGAATTCCGCATCGGGGAAGTGCGCGGTCCCGCCGAAGCCCGCGCCGCAGTCGACCGGCTGATCCACGGCGGCGCCGACTTCATCAAGCTGATCGCGACCGGCGCGGTCCTCGCGGTCGGAAGCGACGCCGGCAAGCTCGAGCTCACCCCCGCCGAAATGACCGCTGCCTGCGACGAGGCCAAGCGCCTTGGCACCTATTGCATCGCCCACGCCCATGGCGCCGAAGGGATCAAGGCCGCGATCCGCGCCGGAGCGTGGACCATCGAACATGCTAGCCTCATCGACGACGAAGGTCTCGCCCTCGCCAAAGCGCGTCACGTCTGGCTCGACATGGACATTTTCGACGGCGACTGGATCGAGGAGGTTGGCACGCGCGATCACTGGACACCCGAATATCTCAAGAAGAATCGCGACACGACCGATCTCCAGCGCGCCGGCTTCGCCAAGGCCGTCCGTCTTGGCGTCCCGCTGACTTTCGGCACCGACGCCGGAGTCTATCCCCACGGCCTCGGCGCTCGCCAATTTGCCTACATGGTCCGCTTCGGCATGACCCCGATACAGGCGATTGCCGCCGCCACGTCCGAAGCCGCCATCGCGCTGCGCATGGCCGGAAAGGTCGGCAGCCTGAGCCCCGGCGCCGCCGCCGATCTTGTCGCCACCGACCGCGATCCGCTCGCCGACGTTGCGGCGCTGCGCTGCATCGCTGACGTCGTCCAGGCTGGACGCCTTGTCCACCGCGACGACGCGTCGGCGCGGTGCGACCGATGACCGCCGCCGCGCTCATCGCGACCGCGCTCGATCGCTTTGGACCGAAGGCCGTCGTCACCGACCAGTCGGACATCGAACCATGGCTGACCGACTGGCGCGGCCGCTGGCACGGCGCAACTCCAGCCATGCTCCAGCCCGCCTCGACCGCCGAGGTCGCCGCGCTCGTCTCCCTTGCCGCCCAGCACCGCGTGGCGCTCGTCCCCCAAGGCGGCAACAGCGGCATGGTCGGCGGCGCGACTCCGCCTGCGGATGGATCCGCCCTGCTCATCTCGCTGCGCCGAATGAACGCCATCCGCAGCCTCTCCCCCGCCACCGCGGTCGCCGAAGCCGGGGTCATCCTCGAAACCCTCCACGACGCCGCCGCCACCATCCAACGCCGCTTCACTCTGACGCTGGGCGCTCGCGGCAGCGCGACCATCGGCGGGCTCGTCTCGACCAACGCCGGGGGAACGCAGGTCCTGCGCTTCGGCACGATGCGCAGTCTCGTCGCCGGGGTCGAAGCCGTTCTTCCCGATGGCTCGATCCACGACGGCTTGTCAGGGCTCAAGAAGGATAATCGTGGCTACAGCATTGACCAGCTGCTGATCGGCGCCGAGGGCACGCTCGGGATCATCACCGCCGCCGCGCTTCGCCTCTCGCCCGCGCTGACCGACCGCGCCGTCGCCTGGGCCGCGGTCGGTGATCCGCAAGCGGCGCTAGACCTGCTGCGCCGCCTCGAAGCCCAGACCGGACGCATCGAAGGCTTCGAAATCGTGCCCCGGGAAACCCTCGAGCTCGTCCTTGCCCACATCCCCGGCACCCGCGCGCCGCTCGCTGGTACCCACGCGTGGCACCTGCTGATCGAAGCAACTTCTACCTCGCCCGGCGAAGAACCCGCGACCGCCCTGCTCGAACGCCTCCTCGCCGCGCCGCTCGCCGACGGCCTGATAGACGACGCGACAATCTCTGCCAACGAGGCGCAGGCCCGCGCCTTCTGGCATCTTCGCGATTCCATTTCCGAAGCCGAACGCGGCCTCGGCCCTGCGCTGCAGCACGACATTTCCGTGCCCGTCGACGCAATGCCGCGCTTCATGGTCGAGGCCGCCGCCGCGGTTGAACGCGCCTTTCCCGGAAGTCATGCCTCGGGTTTCGGCCACCTGGGCGACGGCAATGTCCACTTCCACGTCCGCCCGCCCGCCGTCGAGAAGGCTGGCTGGATTGCGACCCATGGCACCGCTGCCAGCGCGCTGGTCCACGACCTCGTCGTCGCTGCAGGCGGGTCGATCTCGGCCGAACATGGCATCGGCCAGATGAAGAAGGACGAACTCGCCCGCCTCGGCCCTTCGTCACGGCTCCACGCGCTCCATGCGATAAAAGCCGCGTTCGACCCGCTCGGGATCATGAACCCCGGCAAGCTGGTCGACTGATGCCTAGCGGCTCGTGCCTGATGGATAGGATCGGTAATGCCGCCTGCGGGCAGGCTTGGTACAGAAGTGGACGACTGGCCGCAGTGCTGTTCGCGCGGTGCGCAAGGTGGCGACGCTGATGATCGCCCCGATCCATAACGGCAGGCTCAGCGGTGCGCAGACAATGAACATTCGCCTTGCCCTAAGCGGCCAGGACATTGGTGAACGCAGCACATGCGCGGTTCGCGCCAGCCTGTGGTTTGCCATGGAAAGTCGTTTCAATGCCTTGGCCGCCGCCGAGCAGAGCGACAATGAACGAGCGACGACAGAAGACCGCGTCGCGCCGCATCTGTCAACTGGGCGACATTACGAAGCTCACAAGCGGGTGCCTGGAACGAGCCGGCGCGCCGCCCGTTGGCCCACCATCAACGGGAGAAACTCATGAAATATCGCCAATTGGGCAGCAGCGACTTGTCCGTCTCGGAAATCTCGCTCGGCTCTTGGCTGACCTATGGCGTCGGGGTTGAGGCGGATTCCGCGCGGCGTTGTCTCGACACCGCGTTCGACGTCGGCATCAATTTCATCGATACTGCCAACGTCTATGGCGCCGGCGCGGCGGAAAGCTTCCTTGGGGGAGCCTTGGCCGACCGCCCGCGCGACAGCTACGTCCTGGCGACCAAGGTCTTCTTTCCGATGGACGACCATAATCGCGGCTTGTCGCGCGCCCAGATCCTCAAACAAATCGATGACAGCCTATCGCGGCTCGCTACCGACCATGTCGATCTCTACCAGTGCCACCGCTATGATGATGACACTCCGCTCGAGGAGACGATGCGCGCGATGAGCGACGTCGTCGCCGCTGGAAAGGCTCGCTATATCGGCTTTTCCGAATGGCCTGCGGACAAGATCCAGGCCGCGCTCGACATGGTCGGGGTCGAGAAATTCGTGTCCAGCCAGCCGCAATATTCGCTCGTCCACCGCGATCCCGAAGACAAGGTCATCCCGCTGTGCGCTGCCAATGGTATCTCGCAGATCGTCTGGTCCCCGCTCGGCCAGGGCGTGCTGACCGGTAAATATCAGCCAGGCAGGGCGCCGCCCCCCGGCAGCCGCGCGACCAATGATCGAATGAATGACTTTATCGGCGGGATGCTTCGCGAACCGCTGCTGGTCGCAGTCGAAAAATTGAAGCCGCTGGCCGACGAGGCAGGCTTGTCGCTGTCCCAATTCGCGCTCGCGTGGATCCTGCGCGAGCCCAACATTGCCTCGGCTATCATCGGCGCCTCGCGGCCCGAGCAGGTCATCGACAATGCCGGTGCCTCTGGCGCGATCGTCGCGCCTGAGCTCTTCGCGCGCGCCGAAGCGATCATCGCCGAGGGAATGTCGATTCGCTGAGCCAAAACCCTGATCCGACCGGTGCGGCGTTTCACCCGCGCTTTGGCGAGTCGGCAGTCGGGCTAGCTGTGCGACATGACGCCGCCATCGACGATGATGCCCTGCCCGGTGATGAACCTCGCATCGTCGGAAGCGAGGAAGGCGAAGACGTCGGCGATACCCTCGGGCTGGCCGAGGCGCCAGTGACCTCTTCGCGCTCAAGATTCGGTCGTTCCGACACCCGACGGCGAATCCTGTGACTCGCCAGTCAGCTTCCGCTACTTCATATTATGCGGATCAACGCGGTTCGCGCATCCTTCGCCCTTCGGCCGTGCGCACAATTCGCAATACGTTGCCGCCGAGCATTTTGGCGAGGTCGAGGTCACCATAGCCCGCTGCGCGGAGTCGTGCCGTGACAGCGGGCATGGCCGTAACGTCCCCCATCCCGGAAATGCCACCGCCCCCATCCCAGTCCGCACCGAAGCACACGTGATCAGGACCGGCGACTTTGATCGTGTGTAGCAGTGCCACCATATAGTCGTTGAAGGTCGACGACCACAGCGGCTGTTTAGCGTCCAGCGCTCGCCAGCGGCGGGTTAGGTCAGCTTGATCAGCGGGCGACAACTCCCCGATGTGGTCCAGTTTATCGAACACCTTGGCACGATCGGGTCCGATATTAAGAGGCGATAGATAGATAGTTGTGAAGCAGATTGCACCGCCTGTCGCGGCAAGCTTGCGAATGCGGTTGTCATCAATGTTGCGAGGGAAGTCGTGAAGCGCGCGTGTTCCCGAATGCGACAGAATAATCGGTGTCTTGGACAAAGAGAGCAGCTGGTCGAAGCTGGAGTCCGAGGCGTGGCTGGCGTCGATGACCATGCCAAGCCGGTTCATTTCCGCGACCCAGCGGCGGCCGAGCGGGCTCAGCCCATTCCAGCGGGGCGTGTCGCTCGACGAGTCGGCGAACTGGTTATTGAGGCTGTGCACCGGGCCGGCCAGACGCACCCCCTCGCGGTAGAATTTTTCGAGGAGGCCGAGGTCCTCGCCGAGGGGGTAGCTGTTCTCGATACTCTTGAAAGCGATCAGCTTGCCGGCCGCGTGGATACGATAGGCATCGTCGGCGCGCCGGGCCGGCTGAATTTGGTCGGGAAAGCGGGCGAGCGTTTCGTCAATTTCCTTCGACCGGCCAAACGCGAAGTCGCGCGCGGCGGCGTAGCCCACGGGGGTCAGTGGCCCTTGTTTGGTAAAGATGGCAAAGAAGCCACCGCTCAGCCTGCCTTCGCGCATTCGCGGCATGTCGACCTGCGACAGGTCGGTGGCGAGGTCGTGACGATCGGCAAAGCTCCATCCGGCGCGGCTGAAGTGCACGGGCGTGTCGAGGTGGGTGTCAAGAGACAGGAACTGCGGCTCGTTCGACGTCCCGCTTATCGATCTGGGTGCGCAACTGCCCAGCAACAGGGCGACGAGCACGGGACTAAGCATCCGGGCAATAGGACTCTTCATCGATTTGCGCCGACAGGAGTGAACAGGAAGTCGCCATAGTCGAAGCTGAAGTCGGCGATCGGCGAGACCGGCTTCATCGTGATCCGCTCGACCTTGCCGTCGGCGCCCAGCCCGAAGGTGACATAGGCCGGTTCGATCGCGCGATCGTCGAAGCGCGCGATGAACGTGTCATATTGGTAATGGTCCAGCTGCCCCTTCATCCCCGGGGTGGTCTTGAAGTCGATCGTCGCCTTGTTACCCGTTGCGGCCACGGCCATGTGCCCATACCAGGGGTCGGAATAAAGCCCGGCGTAGGCGGCGAGCGGCAGCGAGGGGCCGGCCTTCACGGGTGTGGCGACCGCGCGACGCACTTCGGCTTCGGCCTCGGCGATTCGAGTCTGTCGATAGGCGGCGAAGCGGCTCGGCCAGTCCTGCTTCGGCAAGCCCAGATAATGATCGAGCAGCTCGTACATCAGACCGACGCGCGGTTGAATATCCTCGCTATTGACCTCGATCGCGAAGCCGACCTGCTTTTCGGGGATCAGCACGACGACGGAGGTAAAGCCAAACAGCCCGCCCGCGTGCCAGACAATCTTCGCCCCGTGATAATCGCGGACTTCCCAGCCGAGCGCATAAGCCTGGAACTGCGGTGCGGTCCCGGCGATGGCGGTCGGCGGCGCGGCGATCGGTTCCGGCGTGACCGGAGACCACATCTCCTTGCTCGAAGCTTCGCTAAACAGGCGGCCGCCCCCTGGAAGGGCGCCGTGCGCGAGCTGCAGTGTCAGCCACTTCGCCATGTCGTTGGCGCTCAGCGCAATCAACCCGGCGGGGGCGGAAGCCGGCGCAAGCTGATCGCGCTCGTCGAGCAGACGCTGCTCGCCGGTGCCGCGCACCGGTCCGCCAAAGCGCGCGTGCGGCTGGGCGCGATTGAAGTCCGCCAACCGATGCGCTTCATCGGTCGTCGCGCGTGTCATGCCGGCCGGGACCAGGACATGCTCGCGGACATAGTCTTCCCAGCTTTGCCCGCTGACGGCTTCGATCAACTGCCCCGCGACGATGTAAAGGATATTGTCGTAGGCATAACGGTCGCGAAAGCTGCCCGATGGTTTCAGGTAGCGTAGCCGGCGAACGACTTCCGCCCGGGAAAGGCTTCCGCGCGGAATGTACAGGAGATCCCCGGCACCAAGTCCCAGGCCGCTGCGATGGACCAGCAAATCGCGTACCGTCATCTCGCGCGTGACCCACGGGTCGTACATCTGGAAGCCCGGCAGTCGATCGACGACGCGGTCGTCCCAGCCGAGCTTGCCGCTGTCGACCAGCGTGGCGAGGGCGGCAGTGGTGATCGCCTTGGTCGTCGACCCGATCAGGAACAGCGTATCGGCATCGACCTTCGTGCCGCTGCCAAGGCGGCGCTCGCCGTAGCCCTTGGCCAGGACGGTGTGGCCATTCTCGACGATGGCAATGGCCATGCCGGGCACGCCTGCCGCCTGGCGCACGGACTCGACCCGGGCATCAAAGTTGGCGGGGGGCGCGGCGAACGCCGGGGCGGCGATAGCGAGCAGTATCAGGGCAAGCTTGTTCATGCGGTCTCCTGGGTCCGGCGCCGCGACCGGGTCAACCGATACAGCCCGATTGTGAGCAGTGGTACGACGTAGATGGCGATGAGGACGTAGGCGAGCGCGCGGTAGCCCCTGGCGATCAGCGCGACGAGGCCGAAGCGGTCGGCGACAAACATGCAGCCAATGAGCAGCACTGCGGCGATGGCGACGCGTGGCGCTACCCCGAGCTCGCCCCCGCGATGGTGGTGCCAGGCGGCGGCGACCCGCTCGTTGATGGCGTGGACTGAACCGGTCCCGCTCTCGAGCAGCGCGGCGAAGATCATCAGTTGAAACAGCAAGTGGAAGGCGGGGACATTCATCTGCGTCAGCAGGAAGTCCGACGGAAGCGTCTGGTCGGCGATGCCCGGCAGGAAGGCAACCATGCAGATGAAGAACAGGATCGCCGGCGCCATGGCGAGCGGTCCCGCGACCAGCCCGGCGATGACCGCGTCGCGGCGGCTCGTCAGGTGGCGGAGGACTGGCAGTATCACGACCGCGCCGACGATGTTGTAGCCGGCATAGGTGATCCCGCCGAGCAGCCAGCCGTTGGCGGGCGGTTGGGACGCAGCGAAGTGGTGGGCGATGGAATCGCCAAAACGAGTCAGCGCGAGCAGCAGGAACAGCGCATAGACGCCGTAAAGCAGGAACGAGACATATTTGAACAGCCGCTCGACAGAGGCGTTGCCGAAGGCGGCGAACGCGGCGATGCACAGCGCCAGCGCTGAGGTTCCGATCAACGGCGGGAGGCCAAACATCGCTGCCCCGATCGCGCCTGCCGCAGCGCCGAACACCGCCAGGATCAGGATCACGAACAGGACATAGGCGATCTCGAAGATGATCCAGCCGGGACCGAGCAGCTCGGCGAAGAAGCTGCGATAGTCGAATGACTGGCGCGCATGGGCGAAGGCGAAAGTGACGGCCGCGACCAGGCTCCACAGGAGCATCGCAAGGATCATCGCTGCCAGCCCGCCCCATGGCCCCGCGGGGAGGAAGAATTCGGCCAGTTCGCGCCCCGTCGCATAGCCGCCGCCGATGACCACCGCCTTGAACGCGAAGCCCGGAAGGAGGAACCGCTGGAACCAGGTCGACGGTGCAGCCGCAGGCTCGGTCATGCTGCGCAGGCATCGAGCAGGCGCTCGAAGTCGGCCCCGCCGCGCACCGGATCGGCGGTCGGCAGCCCGAGCCGACGCGCGGCGGCCTCGATCTCCGTCGCCGCGGCCGCGTCATCGAGCTTGCTCGTGTTGAGACTGATCCCGGCGCAGCGGATCGCGGGGTTGGTCAGCCGCCCACAGGCGATGGTCAGCGCGATGACCTCTTCGATCGAAGGCAGGGCATAATGTGGATGACCCAATATGTGCGTGCGTCCCGGCTCGTGGCAGACAATGAACATGTCCGGCTGGCTGCCATGAAGCAGGCCGAGCGACACCGGGGCATAGGCCGGGTGATAGAGCGAGCCCTGTCCTTCGATCACGTCGATGTGGTTCGGCGCGGCGTCGGGGGACAGCATCTCCGCCGCGCCAGACACGAAATCGGCGACCACCGCGTCGATCGGAATGCCGCTGCCGGCGATCATGATTCCGGTCTGCCCAGTGGCGCGGAAGTCGGCAATGATTCCGCGTGCGCGCAACCCGCGCTCGATCGCCAGGGCGGTGTATTTCTTGCCTAGCGCACAGTCGGTGCCGACAGTGAGAATGCGCTTTCCGCTGCGCTTGCGGCCCGACGCGATGGGGATGTCGGCAGGGGGATCGCGAACGTCCACCAGCCGCCGCCCGAGATGCGCCGCCGCCTCGCGCAGCGACGCGATACTGTGCAGCCGGACATGCATCCCCGAGACAAGATCAAGCCCGTCCAGCAGCGCGCCGTGGAGCGTCGACAGCCACGCTTCGGGGATTAGTCCGCCTGGGGTCGCGACGCCGATCAACAACGCCTTGGCACCCGCCGCAGCCGCCTGCGCGGTCGTCATGCGCGGCAGCCCTGTGCTCACCGTCGCGCCAGGAAGCGCTAGCTCGCCGACGCAACGCTCGCGGGCCCAATCCCTCAGCCCGAATGCCGTCTTGGCATAGCCGGGTTCGGTCGTGTCGCCGAGGAACAGCAGATACGGGGCGGGGAGCCCCAATGCTCCCCGATCGCCGAAGACCTGTCGCTCGACCGCGTCGAGGTCCGCAAGCGCCACGGGAGCTAGTAACTGGCCGTGAGCGTGAGCCCGATCGTCCGCGGGCGGATAACACCGGTCGCGATTGCGCCCGCCGGGTAGAGCCCCGCCGAGGAAGTCGACGTCTTGCCATGCGAATTGCCAACATTCTTGGCGTAGGCCTCGAGCTCGACCTTGCCGAAATCGAGCCCACCGCGCAGGTCGATGACGGTGTAGGAAGGCAGCTGGCGCTGATGGCCGTAAGTCGTGCGATAGGCGGCATCATATTCGCCGTATTGTTTCGCCAGATAGCGAAGCGAAGCGCCCAGGAATGCCTTGCTACCGGCACCGACAGGGAAACTATAATCGCCGTTGAGGCCGACGCTGTAGCGCGGCGTGAAAGGCAACTTGTCGCCGCTGCGCCCGCCGACGATCGCCGGGGTATCTTCGCTCAGTCGCGCATTAGTGTAGGCGGCGTTGGCGGACAGATCCAGCCCGACCATCGGCCGCACGGTGCCGGTGATTTCGGCGCCGTCGCTCTTGGCCTTGCCGGCGTTGGTGTTGACTCCGAAGCCGTTGACCGCAGCGAGCAGCTGGATGTTTTTCCAGTCCAAGTGGAAGACCGAGGCATCGACCGAGAACATCCGGTTCTCGCTCTGCGCCTTGATGCCGGCCTCATAGCTAATCAGCGAATCCGAGCGGTATGTGCGCGGCGTGCTCGCCGGAGCGGCGGGCGGAAGGACGTTGGGGCCGCCGGGACGGAAGCCTTTCGCGACGCGCGCATAGAGCGACATATTGCGACCGAACTTGACCTTCGGCGCCACTGAATAGGTGAAGACATTCTCGGAGGAGCGCGTTTCGGGAATGACGCCGCCACCTAACAGGCCTGCGCCAATCTGGGTCGCGCGCTGGGCGTTATGACTATAGCGTCCGCCAAGATCGATATCGAACATTGGACCGAAGTGGACCGTCGCGTTGGCGAAGCCGGCCTGCTCGCGATAGACCGAACGGAGGTCGATATCGGCAAGTTGAGGGAAGGTCGCGACCGGGGTCAGTGTGTTGGGCACCACGCCCTGCAGATGCTGGCGGACGAGGCCCTTTTCGCGGTCGTAGTAACCACCGATGAGCCAGTCGATGGCGCTCGAATGGCCGGACAGACGGAGCTCCTGCGAGAAGCGGCTGACGTCGTTGATTTGGCCGATGTAGGAATCATTGGCAGCGCCGAAGAAGAACTGCAGCACTGGGCTGTAGCGGGTAGTTGTGTCCTGGCGGAAAGTCTGGCGCTGATTGCTCTTGCTGGTCGACGAGGTGAGGTTGCCGAAGCCAAGGTCGAGGTTGGCGGTGGCGTTGTAGACGCGATATTTGAGGTGGCTGAACAAAGGCACATATTGCGACTGGGTCAGCCCCCCGTAGAGGGTGTTCAGGGTCACCGGATCGCTCTCGACGACCGACGGTGCACCCGAATTGATGTTCTGGAATATGGCGCTCAGGCGAAGGGAGAAGACAGATCCCGGCTTGAATAACAGCGACGCACGCTCGCCATAGCTGTCCGAGCGGTTGATGTTCTTCTCGCGATCCGATCCCGCGGTCCCGATCGAATCGATGAAGCCGCCTTGCCGACGGTAGTAAACGCTTCCGCGGAACGCGAGGGCGGGTGACAGCGGCACGTTGATCATGCCGTTGCCAAGATAACCCATCTCGCCTCCCGCCGTGGTCTCGGCGCCAATCCGCCCGCGGATCGCGAGCTTGTCGAGCTGCGGCGTGTTGGTGACGAACTTGAGCACGCCTCCGAGCGAGCTCGCCCCATAAATGGTACCTTGCGGCCCTCGGAGCACTTCGATTCGAGCAACGTCAAACGTGTCGAAATCGCCCGCCAAAACGGCGCCGTTGGCAAGGCCGCTGCTCGAGCCGAAGGGGGTTTCATCGGCATAAACGGCAACGGTCGATGCGACCCCTCCGGTGTTCACGCCGCGCAAGATCAGGCGACCCGATCCAGGGGTTGACTGGTTTAGCTGAAGACCTGGAACAAGCTTAAGATAGTCCTCAAAGCTATTGGCCTGCTGATGCTCGAGGGTCGCACCCGAAACGACGGAGATCGACTGCGGCACGTCGATCAGCAGTTGGGTCCGCTTTTGCGCCGTAACAATGATATCCTGCGAATTGACGTCCTGCGCGCTCGAAGTGGCGGTGGACGCACTCTGCGCGGCGGGAACAGTCTGCGCGGCGAGCGCCGGAGCAGCCCACACCATGCCGATGGCACTTGCGGAAAACATCAGCGCGCTGCGAAAGTTGGTCATGTCTAGCTCCCCAAACCGGCCCCGAGCCGGATTATGTCGTGCGTACAGCCTCGTTATGAGGTCTGCCCGGTTCATCCTATATCAGACATTATTGTCCTGATCAGAGAATAGTCAACCAGAATCGCTCATTTCGACATTGCGACGTTCGGCGGCCTCGACTCCGCTGCCCATCGCCAGCAGCATCGCTCCCGCAACCCCGGCAATCGCGGCGAGCATCGCGAAATAGGTCGCGTGGCCCATTCGGCTCCACAATGTCCCGACCAGACCGGCGCTTAGGCTGCCGGTGAAGATGATCAGATACCAGGCGGCGACCGTTGTCGCGCCAAGGTGCGCGGGGGCGAGCTTCGCGAACAGGCCGAGCCCGGTGGGCAGAATGAACAGCTCGCCAAAGGTGAAGGCGAGGAAGAACAGCAGGAACCATGCCCATGCCGCGGGCTGCGAGCCTGACACCGCGACGACCGCCGCCAGCAGCAGATAGGCCAGCCCGACCAGCAGTGACCCGAACGCCATCCGGCGGGCGAGCGACTGGCCCGGCATGCTCGCTGCACGCCGCCGCCAGTAAGCGAGCAGCGGCGGCGTCAACAGCATCACGAACAACGGATTGAGCGACTGGAACCAAGTCATCGGGATCGAGAAGGATCCAGCCCGCCGATCGACCCCACTGTCGGCCCACAGCGCGACCGTATTGCCGACCTGCTCATAGGCAGCGCGGAACACTGTCACGGCCAGGCCGATCCCGATCAGGACAAATATCGTGCGCCGGTCGAAGCCTCGCACGGCCACCCGTTCGACCTTCGTCTTGCGCGGCTGCTCGGGCGGAAGATATTTCTGGCCCGACAGATAGATTACCAACCCCGCAAGCATCCCGATCCCGGCAGCGCCGAAGCCATAATGCCAGCCATAGACTTCGCCGAGCGTGCCGCAGATCAGCGGCGCCAGGAACCCGCCAATGTTTATGCCGACGTAATAGACATTATACGCCCAGCCACGGCGGGGATCGTCGCGCTTGTAGAGGTCGCCGACCTGGCTCGGCAGGCTCGGCAGGAACAGTCCGTTGCCAAGCGCGATCGCCCCCAGCGCGGCATAGAACAGGCCTTCGAAGGTCATCATGAAATGACCCAGCGCCATCACGCTCGCGCCGATGATGATCGCCTTGCGCTTGCCCAGATAGCGGTCGGCAATGACCCCGCCCAAGATCGGCGTGAAATAGGCCGTCGCGGTGTAAGCGCCGTAGAGGAACGAGGATTGCGCCTGGCCGATCATCAGCTGCTTGGTCATGTAATAGACCAGCAGCGCACGCATGCCGTAATAGGAGAATTGCTCCCACATGTTAGTCAGGAACAGGACGGTCAGCCCGCGCGGCTGGCCGAACCAGGTCCCCTCGGCGGTCATGCCGCGACCCTCGCGCCCGCGCCCCACACTTCGGGTCCGGCGGTGATCATCCCGTCATGATAGCGCACGCTGGGCTGGCGGTCCTGCGCGAGGAAGGTCGGCCCATCGAGATCGACCACGTCGCACCCTTGGCCAAGGACGAAGCCTGGGGCCATGGCGAGGCTTGAGCCGACCATATTGCCGACCATCACCCCAAGACCCAATTCGCGGGCGAGGCGCGCCATGATGAGGCCCTCGGTGAGCCCACCGCACTTGTCGAGCTTGATGTTAATCACGTCGAACCGTCCGACCGCGCCGGGCACATCATCGAGCGACAGGATGCTTTCGTCGCCCGCGATCGGGATGGCGGAGGCATAGCCGTCGAGGTCGCTCTCGCGGCCGCGCGCGAGCGGTTGCTCGAGCAGCGACACGCGCTGGGCCACCAATCCCTCCACCAATTCATCGAGGTCGCCGATGCCGAACCCCTGGTTACCGTCGACCCCGAGCCACACGTCGTTGCGCGCCGCGCGGATGGCCGCCACTCGGTCGAGGTCGAGGTCGACGTCGCCGGTCAGCTTGATCTTGATCGACCGCGCGTCGGCGTAATTGCGCGCGCCCTCGGCCATGACCTCGGGCGTGTCGGCGCCGAGCGTAAAAGTCGTGCGCAGCGGCTTAGGCTCGCTCAGTCCGGCGAGTTGCCACACGGGCCTGCCTGCGCGCGCCGCCTCGAGATCCCACAACGCGCAATCGACTGCGTTGCGGGCGCCGCCGGGGGGGAGGATCGAGCGCAGTTCCTCGCGGCTCCGTCCCGCTTCGATCGCTGCTCGCGCCCCGTCGAGCGCGGCGAGCATGTGCCCGATATCGTCGCCGAGGAAGAATACCCCGCCGCCCTCTCCGCGCCCCTCATGCTCGCCGTCGCTCAGTGTCACGACGACGACGTCCGAACCCTCGAACACATAGCCCGAGATACGGAACGGCTTGGCCAGCCGAAGCGTCTCGGTCGCGACGCTCATCGTCAGGCGCGGCATCGTCAGGCGCGGCATCAATATTGCACCGTGAGCGCCATCAGCCCGAAGGTGTGCGCCACATAGAGCATCAATAATGCCGCCAGAAACAACAGCACCGCCCACAGCTTGCGGGTCCAGCGGCTGCCGTCCTTGAACGCCGTCCACAGGTTCCACCCGGTGACGAGCGCAGTGCCGACAAAGACGATGATACCCGCGATCTGGAGCAGCCACAAAAACGGATCGAGCGACCCGGTGAGATAACTCGGGCTCTTCAGGATCAGCGCGACCGCAGTCCCCCATCCGGCCATGACGAGCAAAGTG
Organism: Sphingomonas sp. RB1R13; assembly: GCF_036663775.1. NCBI lineage: Bacteria > Pseudomonadati > Pseudomonadota > Alphaproteobacteria > Sphingomonadales > Sphingomonadaceae > Sphingomonas > Sphingomonas sp. RB1R13. The sequence goes on along the minus strand of NZ_JAXOJM010000001.1, from coordinate 62,608 downwards.
GCGAGCGCCATGACCTTGCTCGCCCGCGCGGTCCGCAACGGGGTCCCGGAAAGCGCCAGCTCGGCCTTGAAGCGGCGGCGGTTCCACCACCCGACGGGCCAGGCAATGACCGTCAGCAGCATGACCAGCAAGCTCCCATAAAGGGCCGGCAGGATCCATGCCGACGAACGTCCCGACGGTACGCGGTCCATCACTTCGAACGGCGAGAAGAAGTCCATGCTCCAGCGGACCACCTGTCCGTCGACGACCTTCGCCGCCAGCCGGTCATGGCCATTGCGATCGCGCCACAGGAAGGGAGCGATCTCGACCCACTCGCGCGGACGGCCGTTGGGGCCGAGCAGTCCGGGGACGACCAGTTCACCCTTCGGCCCAACCTCGATCTTGAACTGACCAAGCAAGTTGAGCATCGAGAAATAGCTGGTCTGCCAGCGGCGGCTGGCCTCCCATACGCCCGCCATCATGCGCACATGATCGGCGCTGGTCCTGGCATCGACGCGTCCGGCGAGCGGGCTGACGTCGGGGAAATAGCGGTCGGCGAAATCCATGAACAATTGGGTCCGCAAGTTCTGGACGGCGCCGGCTTTGCCCGGACTGTTGAACGAGGCGTAGAGCCCGACCCGGTCCTTCATGAACAGGTGCAGCGAAGTATGGAACGCCTCGGTATCGCCAAGGTGGCCGATCACTTCGCGGCCGTTGACGTTGGTCTCGAAGAAGCCAAGTTCCATCCGGTTGAGGGGCGGGACGAGCGACAGCGGGTTGACCTTGTCGATCGGGCTGGCGTGCATCATCTGCGCTGTCGCGGGCTGCAACAGCCCCCGGCCGTTGTCCAGCTGCGCGATCATGAAGCGGCCCATGTCGGTGCCGCTCGCCGATTGCGATCCCGCAGGCCATGGCCCGAGATATTCGAAGCCAGGTGAGGGTTCGCCCAGACGCGGATAGCCAACCGCCATCTGTCCGGCGAGATTGGCCGGGAGCGGCTGGCGGAAGCTCGTGTTCTTCATCCCGATCGGCGCGAACACATGGGCATCGAGATAGTCCTCGAGCTTCTCGCCCGACGTGCGCTGGACGATATAGCCTGCGAGGGCCGTGCCCCAGTTCGAGTAAGCCGGCGTCGTACCCGGCGCAAAAATGCGCTTGGGCATTGAGCCCTTCAGATAGTCACCGAGCGACTGGATGTGGGCGGGATCGTAAAAGATGATCGACTTGCCGGTTTCCTCGAACCCGCCAGTGTGGGTCATCAGCTGGCGCATGGTGACCGGCTGGCCGTCGCGCGCCGGAATCTTGAAATCAAGGTAGGTGTTGACGTCCTTGTCGAGGTCGACCTTGCCCTGCTCGACCTGCTGCATCACCGCGGTCCAGATCGACAGCTTCGACACCGAACCCGGGCGGAACAGCGTACGATCGGGATCGACGGGCGTGCGCTTGGCGAGGTCGGCATAGCCAAAACCGCGCGCCGTCAATATCTGGCCGTCCTTGACCACCACGACCACCGCGCCGGGGATGTCGGCGGTGCGCAGTGCATAAGGCAGGTAGCCGTCGAGCCAGGAATCGACGCTGATCTTGTCGAGGCTCGCCAGCCCAGCTGTTCCCGTCGCCGGAACGGTCGCGGCGGAAGCGGCCGGAGCGCCGGTCGGCGGCGCGAGCGACGCTGCCGGCTGCCGAAGCTGCGCAACGCTGCCTGCGGACATGATCATTGCGCCAAGCGCAGCCCACCGCCAAAACCTCATCTTCGCCTCCTGAACATTGCAGGGATTGCACACCGGCGGTGTCCGACCCATAATGCGTCTTTAGTCACTCTGATCAGGACAGTGTTATCCTGATCAGAAAATTCGTCAACTAGAAAGGCTGACTGATGCCCTCGGCTGCACCCACGCTCGGCGCCTTGCTGAGAAGCGTCCGCAGCCGCGAAGGCTGGACGCTCAAGGAAATGAGCGAGCGCAGCGGCATTCCGGTGTCGACGCTGTCGAAGGTCGAGCATGACCGGCTGACACTAACCTACGACAAGCTGTACCAGCTGAGCCAGCGGCTGGGCATGCGCATGTCGGACCTGTTCGCCGAGTCGAATGACGAGGCGCCCCCCCCCGTCACCGCCCGCCGCAGCCTGGGCGACATTGCCAATGCGGTGCGGGTCGAGACTCCCAACTACGACTATTATTATCTGTGCACCGAACTTCGCCGCAAGCGGATGATCCCGGTGATCACCAAGATCCGCGCCAAGACCGAGGAGGAGTTTGGCGACCTCGTCCACCATGCCGGCGAGGAATTTGTCTATGTCCTCAGCGGGAAAATCGTCGTCACCACCGAATTCTACGATCCGGTCACGCTCGACACAGGCCAGTCGATCTACATCGATTCGAGCATGGGCCACGCCTACCTCGCCGCCGACGGGTGCGCCGAAGCCGAAGTGCTCGGGATCATGTCGAGCGCCGACGACGAACTGCTCCAGTCGCTGATGGCGATGCACGAGGAGCAGTCGGCCGAGGCAGTTGTTCGCGACAGGCGGTCTTCGGTACGCGAAGTGGCGCGACCGCACGCGGCGGAGCGCCCAAAACCCGCGAGGCTCGTCCGCTCATCCGGTTAGCGCAGCACAATCTCGTTATGCGCCGCGCCTGACGGCATCATCGGCAGGCAATTTTCGAGCGCACTGACACAGCAGTCGACCAGCACCGGCCCGGGCGTCTCGATCATCCTGGTGATTGTTGCGTCGAGCGCGACGGGATTGCTTACCCTGAGCCCGGTCCAGCCATACGCCTCTGCCAGCCGCACAAAATCGGGCAGCGCGCTGGCATAGCTATGCGCATGGCGCCCACCATGATGCATGTCCTGCCACTGGCGGACCATCCCCATGTGTTCGTTGTTGAGGATAAACACCTTGACCGGAAGCTGGTGCTGGACCGCCGTTGCCAGCTCCTGGATATTCATCTGGATCGACGCTTCCCCGGCGACGTCGATCACGAGCGCCTCCGGATGCGCGACTTGCGCCCCGATTGCCGCGGGCAGGCCATAGCCCATTGTGCCGAGCCCGCCGCTCGTCAGCCAGCGCATCGGCCGCTCGAACCCGAAATGCTGCGCCGCCCACATCTGATGCTGGCCGACCTCGGTCGCGATGATCGGGTCGTGGGGTTGGCTAAGCTCGAACAGGCGCCGAACGGCATGCTGCGGCACGATGATGTCGGCGCCTTGAACATAGTCAAGGCAGCGCTCTGCCCGCCACCCGGCGATGTCGGCCCACCATGCGTCGTTCGCCGGAAACGGCGAATCGCCGAGCGCCACGAGCAGCGCCTCTAGGATTTCGCCACAATCGCCGGCAAGCGCGACCTCGACAGGCACGACCTTGCCGATCTGGCTGGGGTCGATGTCAATATGGATCTTGCGTGCATTGGGCGCGAAGCCGTCGAGCCGACCCGTCACGCGGTCATCGAACCGCGCCCCGATACAGACCATCACGTCGCAGCCGTGCATCGTCAGATTGGCTTCATAGGTGCCGTGCATCCCCGGCATGCCGAGCCATTGCGGCGACGACGCAGGAAAGGCGCCCAGCCCCATCAGCGTGCTCGTCACAGGCGCGCCGGTCAGGCGCGCAAGCTCACGCAAGCCGGCCGCAGCCTTCGCCCCGGAATTAATCACGCCGCCGCCCGAATAGAGGATCGGGCGCCGTGCGGATTTAATCAGCGCCGCCGCCTTCGCGATGGCAGCGCCACCAGCGCGCGGGGGAGCGGCGATCGACAGGGGAGGGCACTGCCCGTCGAAATGTGCGCGCGCGCGGACAAGGCCCTGCACGTCCTTGGGTACTTCGATCAGCACCGGTCCAGGGCGTCCATCGAGCGCCACATGCGCGCAGCGACGGACAAGTTCGCCAAGCTGCGCCGGATCACGAACCGATACATTATACTTGGTGGCCGCTCGCGACAGGGCAATCATATTGGCTTCTTGGAACCCATCAGTCCCGATCAGCGCGCGATTGACCTGCCCTGCAACGCACAGCAACGGCACCGAATCCATCAGCGCGTCGGTCAGCCCGGTCAGCGTGTTTGTGCCCCCCGGTCCTGACGTTACCAGCACAACGCCAAGCCTCCCCGTCGATCGTGCATAGCCTTGCGCCGCGTGGACTGCCGCCTGTTCATGCCGCACAAGCACGTGGTGGATGCGATCCTGCTGGACGAGCGCATCGTAGAGCGGAAGCACCGCACCGCCGGGATAGCCGAACAGCGTGTCGACCCCGAGCTCAGCCAGTTGCTCGAGCAGGAAGGCGGCACCCGACACTTCTGCCTTGCTCGCGACCAGCGGCTGTTGCGCGACCATTGTCATCGCGCCGACGCTCGCTGCTCAACCATCAGCACGCCCGGCATCTGTCTGATCCGCGCCGCCATCGTAGCCGCTGCATTTGCTGGCAGATCGGCAAAGCCCATGACGATGCCATAGCGCTCGCCGCCTCGCACCAGCTCGAACCGTTCGGGCAGCCTTGCCTGCGCCACCAGCAGGTCGAGCACCCGCGACGGCACGCCAAGGTCAAGGTCGGTGTCGATCCGCAAGCTGTTCACAAAACTGGTCCTCATCAAGGACAAGGGTAATAACCGTTATCATGCGGCAATTCTTTGCTTTCACGACGCACTAGGCGCATAACACGCATAGATTAACCGAAAGAACTGGCTTTTCAGAATGGTTGAACCGCTGGATGATTTCGAACGCAAGATCCTTAACATCCTGCAGGCGGACGCCACGCGATCGACCGCGGACATCGCCGAAGAGGTCGGTCTGTCGCAATCCCCTTGCTGGCGGCGCATCCAGCGCATGCGCGAAGACGGCATCATCCGCGCCGAGGTTGCGCTGGTCGACCGGCGCAAGGTCGGCCTCACCGCGCAGGTCTTCGCGCAGGTCAAGCTGTCCGCCCACGGCCGCCAGCACCTCGACGAGTTCGCCGAAGCGATCCGCGGCTTCCCCGAAGTGCTCGAATGCTATGTGCTGATGGGGGCGGTCGATTTCATGCTGCGCATCGTCGCCGCCGACATCGACGCCTACGAACGCTTCTTTTTCGAAAAGCTAAGCAAGGTGCCGGGCGTGGGCGAAATCAACTCGATTGTGGCCCTGAGCGACATCAAATCGACAACCGCCTTACCCATTTAGTCGGTAGTGAATGAGCGAATGCCTTAAGCGTGGGCAATTGAGCAATTGGCTATGTCGATGATAAGGTCACGCCTTAAGTCGACCGGGTCGAAGTGTGCGGCATCGGTGCTCGAGGGAGTGCCGCAGGTCGACGGTGTGATTCTGGGGCGCGTGTCGCATTCGGATTATCCGTCGCGCGACACGGGCGGAATCTATCCGTCGGCGGCGCTGCGGGTTACCCTCGAGCTGGGCGCGAAGATCAGGCCGGCGCGATCACGACCCGGCCTGACCTTCCTAGAAACAAGCTCGACGTGCTCAGCATTTCCTTCATGACGCAATGTTCAAGTCCTATGATCAATATTTTACTTGTGGGGTCAGACAAAGGCTTGTCCGGAGAGAAAATCCTGATTTGCCCGTTGTACCATCGACAAGCCCGATTTGGCGTGAAAAAGCATGCATGCGAATCAGCGGAAATAATCGGGATTGGTTCGCGCTTAAAAGGGCGGGGCGATGGACCACTTGAATGACGCGGACGGAGTCGAGCAATTGCTTGCAACTCCTGGCCTTGCGGACGCCTTAGAGAGTGACCGGTTCAAGCAGTTTCTTGATCACGTCCCGGTTGCCATCGCGGTTGCCGAATTGGGCCCTTCAGAGGCGATCACCTACTGTAACATTGAATTTGAGCGGATGACGGGGAAGTCCGCTGAAGAAATTCAGGGGAGTGACTGGAAGGTTCTGCCCGGTGTCGCGACGGCGCATGGTGATGAAACATCACTCGGCGACGCGGTTGTAGCCGACGACGAATACCTAGGTGCGTTTACGATTGAGTGCGGTGACCGCCGAGTCGACGTCGATGCATGGTCGAATACAATTGAGTCGGACGAAGGCGTTCCTGTCTTCCGTTTGGTGGCGCTGGCGGCGACGGGATCGGGCCACCGGTCCTCTGGCGAGCAGCAGGCGCAATTGTTACGGGACAAGGATGTCTTACTTCGCGAGTTGCAACATCGCGTCAAAAACAACCTGCAAATGATCACTGCACTGATTCGGATGGAGGCTCGAAACGTCGCGGATGACGAAACGGGAGAACGGTTTGACCGCCTTGCCGGACGCATCAACTCTCTGGCGCTGCTTTACGACCTATTGTCCGGAGAGAATGCCAACGATGGCATCGATCTAGGAGTGTACCTCAGCAAGATCGCATCGTCAGTGATGGAAGCACACGCAGTCGAGGGGGTTCGGCTCGAACTGAAGGTCGATGCGTGGCCTTGTTCGATTAATGTCGCCATGCCAGCCGGGCTAGTTGTCAACGAACTCATGACAAACTCCCTCAAACATGCCTTCGTTGGCCGAGACAAAGGTACGATTGCCATATCAAGTTTGGTCGATGACAGTGGCTGTCGAGTGGAAATCTCGGATGATGGCATTGGCTTGCCTGAAGGCACCAGCTGGCCAAAATCCGGCAAGCTCGGCGCTGTAATTGCGCAGTCCCTCAAGCAAAATGCCAAAGCAAAGCTCGAGGTTTTCTCCGCGCACGATCAGGGGCTTCGGGTCGTTATCTTCTTCGCGCGTGACGCCGCAGAGCCGAATAATCTTTAGAGTCTCCCAACAGCTGGAGCCTTGTTAATCGGGGCGACCATGGATGAATACGCCCCACTCCGGTCATGGAACCGCGCTGTCTGAAAGTTGAGTAGACGCGATGAAACGTTCGATACGAACAATCGGTCATTCGCCGGGGTGATAGCGCCGCTCGACGTGAGCCTTTAAATCGTTGTCATAAAAATAGACTGAGCGTAGCCGGCCCTCCGCATAGTGGGCAATCTGGTCTGCAAAATGCGGCGACTGGACGTCGCCGCTCTGGCCACCGGCCATCACCGCCATCGCCTTCAGCCGCGGGCCGAACTCAACCACCGCAACGAAGCTATTACCGCTCGTCCCGTAATAGCGCTTCGTCCCCGGCCAAGTTTTTGCGCCGAACGACGCCAAGCTGCCGGTTTGCGCTGAGGTGAAGGGTACCGGATAGGATGGTCGCGCATCGTCAAAATGCGGCGCGATGCTATCATCGATCCGCTGAAAGCGGTTGATTTGGCCCCATGGGGTTCGCCAGCTTCCAAAGTCGTGGGTCAGCCGTTCAACGGCCGCGTTCAATGCGGCAAGCTTTGCGTCGGATGAAACGCGACTTGCAACGTAGTCGGGTATATTAAGACGTTCCGCTTGGGCAAACCCGCCGACTTCTTGGGCCAGCTGATCACTCCAGAAGACCGCTAGCGACGTGGCCACGGAGTCGAGGCCCCAGCGATGGTCCCAGCTGGCCAGCAAGGCGATCGGCCCAGCGAGCCGTTGGCGACGCGGATCTTTATCTGGGAGATCGCGCCATGCCTCGACCAAACCGGGGAGTAGGGTGGCGAAGGCAGGCATGAACGAATCAAACGCCGCCTCGCGCAAGAGATTCGGCGTCCATCGGCTTCTGCCTGTGAGCAGAGAATTGGCATGAGCGGTGCGCGCGTTGGCGCCCGCTTGGTCCATGTAGCGCGGGTAATTCTTGGCCTTGGGACTGTCGGGGCCGGCAGCGTTCCACGGCCCGTCGTTGACGTTGAATGCCAAGCCATGTCGCGGCTTTATAACGTTGGGCAGGCTGACAACGCTGTGCAGCCCGCGCCAGTCGGTCGTGGGATCGCTGCCGTCCACCGGCCGCGTATAATCAAAGCGATCTGTCCGGATCGGCATGAACTGCGGCATCAGAAAGGCGACATTGCCCTTGCTATCGGCGAACAGCGTGTCGTTCGACGAATTCGCCTTGCGCTCGGCGACCTTCAGGTAGCTCGCCAGGTCGGCCGCCTTGGTCCGCAAATAGCTTTGTTCGAGCGCGGGAACCGGCTTCCACATCAGCGCGGTCGCAATCCAGCGACCATCTTTCGCTGCAACGATTGGGCCATGATGCGTGCGATAGGCGGTGAAGCTGCGCTGCCCTATCGAACCATCCGCGCGGCGGAAGTCCAGCGTGACCACTTGTCTCGTGACAGGTCGCAATTCGCGTCCATAGAGATAGGCCAGACCGCCGGGCCGCTGTGTCACGGTCTCGGCGAACTCGTCGACATTGTCGACGGTCGATGAGGTATGCATCCACCCCGCGTGCTCGTTGAAACCCTGGTAAACGAAGAACTGGCCCCAAGTGCTGGCCCCATAGGCGTTGAGACCCTGCCCACTGGTCATTTGCGCTTCTGAGCGGAAATAGAAGCTCGTGTGCGGATTGATCAGCAGCAGCGAATGCCCATTTGCCGTCAGGCGCGGCGCGATGACAATCCCGTTCGATCCCGATGGCTCTTGTCGGACCATGCCCAACTCCTGCTCGGTCGGCTGTGTTGGCTTACCATAGAAGGTCTTGAGTTTACTCAGCGAAATCCGCTCGATATCGCCGCCGATACTACCTTCGGTAAAGCTCAGCGCCATCCACGGCTCAAACCGCGTCAAGACCCTGGGCTGCGTTGCCGGATGCGTCGCAAGATAGAAGTTCAGTCCGTCCGCCCACGCTGTCATCAGCGATTTCAGCCAAGGGGGACTGGCGGCATATTGCGTCTTCAATTGCTGCGGATCGATGAATAGGCGCTGGCGCAAGTCCGACCAGATCGCTTCTTCGCCATCGGCCTCCGCTGTGCGGCCGAGCGCAGTGAGATAATTAGCCTCGATCCGCGAGAAATCATCCTCGCCTTGCGCGTACATCAAACCGAATACCGCATCGGCATCCGACCTGCCGCGAACATGGGGGATTCCCCAATTGTCGCGGGTGATCGTAACTCGCGAAGCCTGCTGCTTCCAGCGCGCCATGTCTGGCACTGCTGCCTGCACGGAGCCGCCAGAAGCGATCGCCAGCAGCGCTACCGAGATCAAGAGATTGCGCGAACGGAAGAGGGCTTTATCCATGACCCGAACCTAATGCGGGGAAAAGGAAAGTCCATGCGCTGGCTGACGATAATGACGGTTGCGCTTGGGCTGTGCTCGGCGACGGCCAAGGCGGCCCCTGAACCCGTCTCGCTGCTGCTGAAACCATCCGGGGTCTTCGACGGGGTCGACGGCAAGGTTCACCTTGGCTGGCAGGTCCTCGTAAGCGGCGAAAAGATTATCGCCGTTGGGCCGGACTTGACCGCCCCGCCCACGGCCAAGACCATTGACCTTGCAGGCACAACCCTGATGCCCGGCATGATTGAGGGACATGGCCACCTTTTCCTACACCCTTACAACGAAACCAGCTGGGATGATCAGGTTCTGCACGAGCCGGTGGCCCTGCGGACCGCCCTGGCTGTGGCGAATGCGAAGGCGACATTGCTTGCCGGTTTTACTAGCGAGCGCGATCTCGGAACGGAGGGTGCGGGCTTCGCCGACGTCGGGTTAAAATCCGCAATCGACAAGGGCATTGTCCCTGGCCCGCGACTGTCTGTTTCGACCAAGGCAATCGTCGCACTCGGCGCCTATGGACCCAAGGGGTTCGAGCCCGGAGTCGAAATCCCGCAAGGCGCCGAGGAAGTCTCCGGTGTCGACCAGATCGTCAATGCGGTTCGCCGCCAGATCGCCGGTGGTGCCGACTGGATCAAGCTCTACGCCGACTACCGCTGGCGAGCCGGTGAAGACAGTCGCCCGACACTGAGCCTCGACGAAATGAGAGCCGCCGTCGCCGCCGCGCATGACGCAGGCCGGCCTGTCGCGGTGCATGCCGCGACGGCGGAAGGAATGCGCCGTGCAATCGCCGCTGGCGTCGACACGATTGAGCATGGCTACGGCGGAACGCCGGAGATTTTTGCGGCTATGGCGGCCAGGCACATCGCCTTGTGCACAACTCTTGCCGCCTCCGACGCAACCTCGCGCTATCGCGGATGGGATGGGAGCGAGCCCGCCCCGCAAGCAGTTGAACAGAATCGCAAGAGCTTCCAGATGGCGCTCAAGGCCGGCGTGCCGATCTGCATGGGCGGCGATGTTGGCGTTTTCGCTCATGGCCAGAACGCGCGCGAAATGGAGTTGATGGCGGCCGCGGGAATGGCTCCCGCAAATGTGCTGGTTGCGGCTACTTGGGGAAATGCCCGGTGGCTTCACCTGTCCGATCGGTTGGGCGCGGTGAAACCGGGCCTGCTCGCCGACCTGATTGCCGTGGAGGGCGATCCGACCGTCGACATTCGCGCGGTCCGTCATGTCCGCCTGGTGATGAAGGACGGCAGCTTGGTTTCGGCTGGAAACTAGACCGGTTGAATGTTCGGCATGTAATCAAGCCGATGTCGCATTTCTAAGCTCGTTTGCTAGAGTAATCCACGCCATTCCCTTCGAAGGTGAGATCCATGCGTTTTGTTGCAGTTGCTTCCCTCCTCATTACGTCCGCCCCAGTGGTCGCTGCGCCGCTGCACCTGTATGATGGCTTGGCGATGGCGCCGCTTGGCGACCGCCTCGCCTCGATCGAGAGCAACTCGACTGCGGACGAATCCAAACCCCCGCATGGGCAGATCGTCATCCGCTCGGCCACCAGCGGCGCGATTCTCGCCAGGGTCGATCCGTGCGCAGCATGCCGCTACTCGGGCCTCGCCTTTGCCCCCGACGGCCGCCTTGCTTTCCTTGCCCGACAAGACAGCGTGACCCGGTTGATGGTAATCCGCCCCGGCGCGACTGCCGCGCCAACGGTAGTTGCGACAATTAACGGCGTTGCCCAGGATCCGCGCTGGTCGCCGGACGCAACCCATATCAGCCTCCTCGCCACGGTCGGTGCTCGCAAGGAAGCGGGCGCGACACAGGCTGGCGTCCGACAGGTCGGCGAGATCGGCGAGCAGAATGACGAACAGCGGGTCGCCGTCGTCCCGACGCATGGCGGCCCGCTCCACTTCGTCTCGCCCGCAGACCGGTACGTCTATGAATATGACTGGCTGCCCGACGGTCGTGGCTTTGTTGTAACCAGCGCCAAGGGCAACGGTGACAATAATTGGTGGATCGCTACACTCGATCGAATCGACATCGGCGACGGTTCGGTGCGCAACCTTTCGGCACCAAAGATGCAATTAAACTTCCCGCGAGTGTCGCCGGACGGTCGCACCATTGCCTTCATCGGTGGGCTGATGAGCGACTTCGGCTCGGTTGGTGGGGACATTTACACCGTGCCTCTCGGTGGTGGTACGCCGCGCAATATTACGCCCGAAGCGAAGGAGACGTTCACCTCGCTCGACTGGAACAGATCAGGCTTGGTCGCCTCGTCGCTGGCAGGGGACACCACCCGAATTGCTGCTGTCGATCCGGCCAGCGGTGTGCGGACTGCACTCTGGAGCGCACCCGTCAACCTTTCTGCCGGCAATGCGAACTTCGCTCGTTCCGCAAATTCGGATCGCTTCGCATCTGTCTCACAGGATTTCTCCACCGCACCGGCGATCGTCGCAGGACCGGCATCGAACCTTTGCCCGATCACCAGCGACAATGCTGAATGGAGGGCGACCGTCCGTGCCCGGAGTGTCACCTGGCAACATGGGGGCCAACCGGTCCAGGGTTGGCTGCTCTCACCGCTCAATGCCTCGACGACCGCAAAAAGACCAATGATCGTGAGCGTGCACGGAGGACCTTCGTCCGCAAGTGTCCCGCGCTTTATCTGGCAGGGAAGTGCGGCCTCGCTCGCCAATGCCGGATATTATCTTTTCCTGCCGAACCCGCGCGGAAGCTATGGACAGGGCGAGGCATTTACCCGCGCCAACATTCGCGATTTCGGAGGCGGGGACCTGGACGACATATTGGCCGGCGTTGATGCCGCCGAGAAGGTCGCGCCGATCGACGACAATCGGCTCGGGCTTATCGGTCACAGTTATGGCGGGTTCATGGCGATGTGGGCCAACACCCGGACAAACCGTTTCAAAGCCATCGTGGCCGGCGCAGGACTGTCAAACTGGATCAGCTATTACGGTACGAACGGCATCGACCAGTGGATGACACCCTTCTTTGGAAAAACCGTTTATGAGGACCCTGATCCGTTCTGGGCTGTATCTGCGATCCGCACCATCCGAAACGCGAAGACGCCGACGTTCATCTACGTCGGGGAGCGCGATATCGAAGTGCCGCCGACACAATCAGTCGAATATTGGCACGGCCTTCAAGCAATGAAGGTGCCGACGAGCCTCGTAATCTACCCAGACGAAGGTCACAGCATCCGCAGTCCAGCAAATACTGCAGATCTCGAGCGACGGACTCTCATGTGGTTCAAACGATATCTGGGGGATCCCCGCCGCTAGATGATGGGAGCGAGCGAACTAGCGGCTTTCGGCGCGAATTAGGCGGATGTTGCCCACGTAGCGGAATTAAGTCCCGTGCTTCTGCCATCGAACACGTTTGAACAATCGCAGCTAATGTCGGAGCGTGATAGGGAGGATTGTCTCCCCACCAGCCCTTCCAATTGTCGTTCGGCCATGCTCCCAGACCAGGACCGAACATGTTCTGGCTCAGGATGAGGGCACCAAAGCCGTTGGTGCAGCGGCGAGCGAAGGTCTCGTCCACGCCGGTCGAGTCACCATCGGTCCCGACCATAGCTTTGAAGATCTTGGTCCCGTGGAATCAACGAAAACCTACCGACCCGCGCGACCCACTGAAGCCTCCACTATTACCTCTAATGTGCTGCCGTGCTGGACGCATGTCTACAATCCTGTAGCACTGACGGCGAGGACGTCCGGTAGGAAATGGGTCTCTAAACGTTATAAGGCGAAAGCAGACTCCAAGTCCCGTACTTTGACTCAATTTGAATTAATGTTAATTGGTGAGTCGGGCAGCACGCCCTGTCATGGAGGCTCACATGGTGACTTCATTGTACTCAAAGTGCGTAGCGGCTGTGGCCGTAGCGGGGATTGCGACATCGGCAGCTTGGGCGTCACCCCCGTCCAACTGGTCGGGGCAACTAATCGTTGCCTCGCACTTCAAAGAGACTGCTTTGATTAACAGTGAGCGGATCAAATTCCAGACCAAGGATCCGACCGACACTTATGAAGTAAAACTTACTTGGCAGGCGAATGGTAATTCCGGATGGCACCACCACCCGGGAATGGTTATCGTTCAAGTGGCGTCCGGCTTGATCGACGTCACCCGCGTCGTGAACGGTCAGTGTCAAACTACCCAGTATGGCGTTGGATCTCCGAACGGTTCGACGTTTACCGAAGGGGAGACGATGCACGTTGGTACCAGTGCGGATGGCGCGGTGGCTTACGCGACCGCTGTTATTCTGGCGGGCGCTCCAAGCAGAGTGGACGACGCTCCGCCGACGTGTGCAAGTTCGTTCGCAGTTCGTAAGCCAAAGTAGCCCTTATTTTAGGGGGATGGTACCATGATCCGAAAGGAGGGCTCTGTTTTACAGGGCCCTCTTTCGGCTTCGATACAGTTGATTGTGGTCGAGCAAACGACATCGCAGTTCGATCCGCTCCAGTTCATTTTGCGCTTTCGACCAATGGAACACCCAGTCGCCGTCGAGCAGGATCGCCCTTACCCTATTCACGGCTCGGTGATTTGCTGGCTGGACCTGATATATCAATTTCTTCGCTCGTCGAAGGCACCCGACGCAAGCGCCGTGCGTTGCCCTGCCGCATAGTAGGAGTCGACGGATGAATATTGATACCATCGAGGGTGAGGGCACTGAGCTCAAAGGTCAGTTCAAGCAGGCACTTGGCGACGCCACCGCTGACCCAAGACTCCAGCAAGATGGTGTTGTGGACCAGTTTTCCGGCCAGGCCAGGCAGGGCGTAGGAGCGGTTCGGGATTTTGTGCGTAGCCAGCCAGTCCTTGCCGCCGTGGTTGGAGTGCTTGCTCTGGCACTCCTTGGTGGGTTGGGGCGCCGGCGTAGCTAACTTGGCAAGGCAGCCCGGAGGCCAAACGGTGGCCACCCAGGCCGTCGCAATCCGCCAACTAGCGTCCGCGCGATCGCCCCACCGAACGTCTATCCAGCGAAAAGGAAGTGAATATGGCGAAAGGCAAAGAAGTTCGAAAGCCGAAGAAGGCCGGGCCACCCAAGCAGAATGCGTCCAATCCTTCTGCGAAGGGCGCGCCGCCAACGCCGCCAAAGAAGTGAACTGACCCCCAGCTCAACCGTGACTATGGACCAACGCCCAGGCTATCCATCGGGACGCCGGGAGTGGTCGCACCCAGTGACTGCAATTAGCCTTTGCTAAAGTCGCATTTTCCGCAACGCCGGGCGCCGCGGCGTGTCGGCGGCTACCGAGACAACCCGGGAGCCCACTCCGGGGGCTCAACGGCTTCCGACTTGGTTGCAAGCTCGGCCTATAAAGCAAGGTACGTTGCGACCACCCCAATGAACGGTCGTCGAGCCTCATGCGGGCGAGACAGGCCCCGGCAGCTGACAACCGGTCGACATTGACCACCGTCACCTTTCGACTCACGGCCTGACACCCGAGCAGTACCGCGAGCGCTACAAGCTGAAGCCCGACTACCCGATGGTCGCACCAAGCTATTCCGAGGTGCGCCGCTCAATGGCGAAGAAGATTGGCTTGGGACAAAAGCGTAAAGTTGCCCGGAACGCTTCATCGACTGACGCCGCGCCAGCGAAAGGGCCTGCTCGCCGCGGGCGCAAAGCTGAGGCGCCGAAGCCTGAATAGTCGGTTCCTTTAGAGCAGAAAGTCCAAACATGAGCTTTGAAGTTTACGACGCGTCCGTCCCGGTTTTTGTAAATATGCTCACGAACATGCGTGCTTGGCTGGAGAAAGCGGCTTCTGAGAAAGATCAATCTGTACTCGCCGATGCGCGGCTTGCGCCCGACATGCGGCCGCTCGTCGCGCAATACCAGATGGCCTCTGACTCCGCGAAGAACGCTCTCGCCCGTCTAACCGGCACGGAGGCTCCGTCGATGCCGGACTCGGAAAGTAGCTTCGACGAACTCAAAAAGCGCATAGACCGCACCATTGCCTATCTTAACGGCTTTGATCGTAGTTCCCTTGTCGGAAGCGACGATCGTGAGGTTGTCCTCAAGTTTCCGAACGGGATGGGTTACCAAGGGCGTTGAGTTCCTCACAGGGTTTGCGCTGCCGAACTTCTTTTTTCATGCCACCACTGCCTACGCGATCCTGCGCCAAGCTGGCGTGTCACTCGGTAAGCCCGACTTTCTTCAACACCTTGGGCCGCCAAATCTTGAAGTCTGATGCCCAATGCGCAGCGATATCGCCCGGCTTAGCCAGGAAAGTTGGAACGGCGCGCGCTGGCTGATCACGTCAATAAGGTGCTAGGCAATGCGCCGATGCGTCCTGACCGCAGTTTTTGCCCAAAATTCTCAATAAGGAAGTAGGGTGCTGTTATTCCGACCAATCATAGCAGGCGCCCACCTTACAGAACGATTGATTGCTTGTCTCGGAGCCGCGATTTGCATTGCTTTAACGGTCGTCGTTTGCGCTGCGCTTCCACTCGCAGCGGCTGACTTGCCAATCATCGTTGCCCCACTCGGCGCATCCGCAGTCTTGATATTCGCTGTGCCCTCTAGCCCTCTAGCGCAGCCTTGGCCTGTCATCGGCGGAAATGTGCTTTCCGTTTTGGCAGGGGTGGCTGCATTCAACGTTTTTCCGAATGGCGCGGTTGCCGCTGGCGTTGCGGTTGGGGGCGCAATTCTTGTGATGTCCCTGCTTCGCTGCCTGCATCCGCCGGGCGGAGCCGCCGCCCTGACGGCAGTGATCGGTAGCCATGGCATTTATGCTGCTGGCTACAGCTTTGCATTCGCGCCGGTAGGCATCAATTCTATCGCGCTCGTGGCGCTCGGAATGTTGTTCCATCGCGCAACGGGACGTTCCTATCCCCACCATCCCGAAGTCATTGCACAGCCGCAATCGAATAAGGGGATCCGCCTTTCGGATATTGATGCCGCGTTAGAGGACATGCACGAAAGTTTCGACATCAGCCGCGAAGATCTTGGGGTTCTTTTGGCGCGTGCGGAAGTGCATTCAACGGCACGCCAATCCTTGAAATAGTAACCTACAAAATTCTGCCCTTTTCGCCCCTATCGAAGCTGGCTGTCCTTGCTTCCCCGCCGATTGATCGCTGAATGCACGACTTGCTTGTCGCGGATTGACTGGCAAATCACGCAGGTCCGGGTTCCGGGCAGGGCCAGCCTCCTCCTCCTGGCGATCGGCTCACCACAGTCGTCGCATTCGTCGGACCCTTCGCCCGCCTGTAGGCGAGCCCGTGCCGCCTCGACAGCATCCCTGATTGTATCGTCAATCTGGTCCTGAACCGCGCCATCTCGCGTCCATCCGCCGGCCATAGTTTATCTCCTCGGTCAAGGAACGCTGACGCCTTGCTCCCGTTCCTCTGAAATGCCCAAGCTGAAAGTATTCCGGACAACCATTGGCTTCCACGACGCGTACGTCGCCGCTCCGAACAGGGCGGCTAAATTTTCGCTCTAACGAGCTAGGTTGGATCTTGAAGTATTGACTAACTGACCCGGTGCGAAGCCCCGCTGGTAGCGAATAGTGACTTTATTGCGCTCGTTCGACAGTATTTCCGCGAGAGCCTCTGCGACACGCTGCCGTTCAAGCATGGCGAGGGCAAGCTGGCGCTGCTCTTTCGGCGGCGGATGATTGGGGCCGGACAGGACGAGAGATCCAGCGATGAGCTGTTGCAATTGTCTTTCGGTCGCCGGAGCGCGCTCCTCGACACGCCTGACAACGAGTTGTTGCGCCAGCAGAATTTCGCGCATCCGCCGCATGTTCAAGACGAAATCAGGAGTCTGGTCGATACCGCGGGCATGGGCGGCCCGAACGAGCAACTTGCGCTCAACCAGGCCGGCGAGGGCTGCGTCGCGCTGCGCCATATCGGTACGTATCGCAAAGTTTCGCGCCTTGGCCTCATTGTTCAATTCGGCGAGCGTGATTTCCACACCGTCGACAACGGCAATTACCTGCCCGGTCGGCTCATCGGGTCGGCAGGCGCATAGGAGCAATCCGACCGTTCCCGCCAGTGCAACCCGAACTATTTTGTGCCAAGGCCTGCGTCGAGCCAAGCAAGGAATATCGGCGACATGGAAACCGCTTACGATTGGGTTACCGTCATTATCTTCGCCGGCTTGGTTACTCTCTTCTTGTCGCGTTCGCTCGACCCGCAAGCAGACGATGACGGCCTTTGGCATTACCTGTTCCCGGCCATGATGTGCGGCCTTGCCAATTGGCTTGGAAACCACGGCTACGCCTGGACGGCCGTAATGCTGATCGCAGCCTCGCTGGGCTACATGCTGCACTTTTTGCGCACTCCTGCTCCGCCGAGGCATTAAGCTCTTCCTAGCAATAGCGCCCGCGCGCGCGGGTCGCTGATTTGCAGCAACGCGTGCGTGAAGGCCGAGAGCACCATCAAGGCGCTCCTCGGGTCCGGATTGATTGTCGATACCCGGACAAGCGCGCCGTCGACCGCACTCCCACTAAATGCATGGCGGAGTAACAAGAGTTGTTGCTCAAAATTCGACGTTGGAAATTCATTGCCGATCCGGCTCCAGTACAGGATCTGTTCCGTGCGCCCGGGTGCACGCGCCGTGATTTGCCGTGCTGCAATGAGGGCCCCGCGCTCCACCGGGATTGTCACTTGGGACGAGCTGTCGAGGGTGAAACCCGCCGCCGGATAGCAAATTTCGGGGCGATGAATGCCGGTGTCTGCCGATTGGGAACCGCCATAAGCGATAAGCAGCATGATTGGAGGTACGGCGGTGCTGGTGTAATAGCGGGTAAGGACCTGATCATAGATATCGCCCTCCGCTGGTTCGCCGCGGGGCTGGTAGACATCCATGAGCGGTGCCTCCGACCATTCACCCATTCGCGCCGGAATGATCTGATCGAGCGGGCTGATCCGGCGTGGCGCAGTATCGGCGGCGTGGGACAAGACCACCCCGCCGAGGGAAGACAAAGCAAGAGCACCGCCGACAATCATTTCGCGACGGCCAATCGGAGCGATGACTTGGCTCATTGCCGACCCTGGCGGGCGAATACCCCGAGTAGGCGATCAAGGCCTGTCAAACCGATCAAAGAGAGCATGAAAGTGGCAAGCCCTGCCAGCTCGTGAGCGAAGCTCTGCGCGACGGCGTCGCTGACATGATAGGTAAGAAGGATGATGATCAGCACTCGGAGAAAATTGGCAAGCAGCGCGAGGGGAATGATGCTGACGAGCAGCACGGTGGCGTGCATCCGACCGGCGGGGCGGGTGAGGTGTACATAAAGCAGGCCAATCGCGAAAAGCGCAAACAACGAACCTATCCCGGCGCAAGCTTGGGCTACTAGCAATTCATATTGGCCGACCTGAATCGCGACCCCCGAATTTCCCACTGGATAATCGGCGAGTGCGAGCAGGCGCACCGAAGTTTGCGACAGTCCTATCTGAAGCGGACCAGTAAGCGCGGCGACGACGCCCTGCGGGGGCTTAATGAGGAACGCGAGGTAAACCAAGGCGAACCACAGGCTGCGCATTGCAGCGGATCCTAAATAACAGAAGCCAAGCAATATCACGATCAGATAGGCGGCGATCGTCTCGGTTGCCAACAGATGCAGGCTCCGGCCGAGGAGATAAAACAGAATCAACGGAGCGAGCAGCGTCAGCCAGTAAACCGACTTGAGATGTCGCGCGAAGCGGAAAGAACCGCGTTCCCGCCACACTAGCCACACACCCGTAACCAGAATGATCGGTCCCTGAGCGCCAGCGGGCGTGCTCCAGTAATAGCGCGCTAGGTCGATGACTACCGGTACTACCACCAGAAGCACTGAGGCTAAGATAATCAGCAGCGAACGGTCCGTTGCGCGCACGCTTCGCAGCCACGTGCCGCTCCTCGATGCAATTCGCCCCAGACTGACTTCGGTCATCCGATCGCCTTTTCACCGGCGTCTCTTCCCATGGTTGCCGGACGTTTGCTGTCGGTTATGATCAGCACCTCGTCGCCGGCCCTCGTCGCATCGAACAATTTCGCTCCGAACTTCAGCGGGACACCGACGCAGCCATGCGTTCCAACGCCCGCTCGGACATCACTGGCATGGATTGAAATGCCGTCATTTGTGAGCCGCAGCGTATAGGGCATCGACGAACCGTAAACGCTTGATACATGGTGCTTTTCGCGTGCAAGCACGGTGAAGCGACCAGTTGGCGTCGGATAGCCGTCGACACCGAAAAGTGCGACTGAACGACCGATTTCCTCGCCGTTGCGAAACACTGAGATAGTCTGTGCGGCAAGGTCGACGAGGATCCATACCTTTCCTGGCGGAACGTCGTCATTCCAAGCATAGTCGCCATAACGCATCAGGCTTCGGACGTTGAGCAGGCTCTTAACGAGCCGTTTATCGGGGGAAACTGAGTCAAGTGCGACGATTGGCGTCGGCTCAAACCGAATTCGGTCTGCGGAAGCTCGTATGGCCGGACGAGCCGGTTGCGCGGCCTGAGCAATGCTCGCAGACTTTTTGTCGCTATCGTGACATCCTGCCAGCGAGAAAAAGGCCGCAAGAGCCAGATATGGTGCGACGAAAGGCAGGCTCGTCCGTACGGATCTACGAGTCACTCGCCTACCCATTCCCGTCGACGACCTCACCGGCCCAGGCTAGGTCGTTGAGGGCGCGTTCAAGACTGTCCCGAAAGTCGTTGGATCGACCTTGCGCAAGGCGCGCCGACGCTTCCGCATGGTGGATCCAAGAAAGCCGAAACCGAAAATCATCATAAGCCAAGTGCCGGGTTCGGGCGCAGCCGGAGCAAAGGAGGCGCTGCCAGCGCCACCGCCACCGCCGCTGCTACCGATGGCAAACGCGGCTGGAAAGGCGGCTAGAAAGGGAAGGGCACTTCCACCAGCAATCGCACCACCACCAACAAAAGCAGCGCTGCTGGTTCCCAGCGCTGGAGCCAGCGCCGTCGCCGGTACAGGAGACCCGGCTTCGGCCAGAACGCTGCTGGTTGCACCAACTGGCGTTTGATTCTCAACGGCAGTTGGCAGCACTGCCGAAACGGGCTTGGGCCGACGCGCGGCGACTTTGGTCGGGCGAACCTGACGTTTTACGACGTGCGCAGCGGCAACCCGCACTGGTCGGTGAGCAGCAACTCGCTTCGCCCGAACTTTGTTAGGCAGGGCGCCGACCGTCCGGGGCCCAGGCGACTGATGCCGTATCATGGCAAGCGGATCTGTCACCCTGTATGCGCTATGCGGAGCGGTTGCACAAAGTTCGGAAGACGTGGCAGCAACGAAAACCGCCAAGGATGCTATTCTTGCCTGCTTTTTCATGAACATAACGCCTCGCTACACAAAGGTGCCCGGGCTTCTGCGCCGTGATGGACGAGTTGAGCACGGCTCCAAAACCAATATCGGAATTCAAACGTCCGACACTTGGCATGGTTGCGTTAAATGAAATTTATCAGCGTTAAAAGAATGAGATGGCGCGTACCGTTATGAAAAGGCGAGAATCGACTTTGCTATTTGCTCGAGGCCACCTGCGGCCGCCGCAAGACCGGCTCGCCCATGACGTTTCCGGGCTCGGCATAACGGCAAACCAGATAATCGAAACTGGCGGACGAATCGATACTGCATCCAACGCGGCGGTTTCCGGGCCAGATAATTTGGGTATAATGGCCAACGTCTTCCCAGTTGCCGGTCGTGCTGACAAAGGGAAAAGTGCCAGCGCGGAACACCGCTCGCTCTGCAAGCCAAGCGTCAACCATGTCGTCGATGGCAAAAGCGCCTCGGGTACCCATCCACAGATTTTCCCCTTGTCCGACGCGGCTTGCGGCCGGCGAATGCTGCCACTTGTCGGTTTTCGCCAAATCCCCCGCATATGTCTGCGCCGCGGCCGCAAGTGCCGGATCCCAAACGAGGTTGCTTAGCCCGAGCGCCGTCCGCTCTCGGTTTTGGTTCAGCATGATCCGGGCTTCAATGCTCAGCGCAGCGCCGCTAAGTCCGGCCGCGCTGACCGGGCCAGTAGCGGACATCAGCCCTAGCGTCAGAAACGCCGTAACAATCAAATTTGGCCATCTCGACATGGCCCAATCGACTACCGACAAAATCTTGCCGGACGGTAAACGGTTCAAGAACAGAATAGCGGGAGAGTGGATGTGCCGGGATTTCCGGCTCGAATGTCCGGAATGCCTTGCTGGCATTCCAGGTGAGTCGGCCTTGTCTTGCGGGGGTCAAATTCCGAGGAGGCCATGTTCTTTATCCTCGGCCAAAAGTAGCCGAGGAGCGAACGCAGAGGCGCCGGTCAGGGACTGGGTCGGTACCGACGTGCGGCTTCTGGCATCCGGCGTCGTCACAGGGAGCGGCACAAACCGGAAGGGAACCGGTCTTTCCGCTTTGTATGCGACCTCTCTTCTGCACGGCCGACCAGCAGTTACTAAGACGGATGAGCGGAGCTTATCGCAAACAGCCCGGCTGTGCCGGCAACATAGAGGATGAGAACGATGATCGAGTCTATCCCCATACCCAAGAACTGGCGCTTGGGACGAAAGATTAGTCCTGCCGCATACACACAGGTCAGAAGGATGCCGAGGCCTGCAAGATAGATATCGCTTGCCTGAGCATCGGGCAGCACGGCCTTGCCGGAAATTAGCACGGCAAGCAGGAAGAGCACTGGGAGAAAGGCATTGCCGCCGAAGATGTCGCTGATGGCAAGTTGGTAATCTTTCATCCTGACGGACGTGATGCCGGTGGACAGCTCGGGCAGCGCGGTTGCGGCCGCAAGAACGGTTGCTCCGAACAGCACGCCGCTAAGGCCGATCGATTTGGCAACCGCCTCGCCGCTACGCTCAAGCAGGACCCCTGCGACAAGAGTTACGACCGCTGCGACAACGAAGACGATGATCACTCGCGCCGTGCTTTCCGATCGTCCAGCCGACGCGCTGTCCTTGACACCGCGAGAATGGCCCTTGGGATTGTCCTGTGAGTCCGGCGCATTTCCGCTGCGCTCATGCCATGGCAGGCTGTCGGCAGCCCGGCTTGAGAGCCATACTCCGCCAATCCAGATTAGCGTGATCAGCACCGTGCCCGGTGTCAATCGAGCGGCGATCAGTGACCCCGGAAGCTGTGTGGACATGATCGCGACGATCAGGACTGCGATGACCAACACGGCCTCGATCACGAGAGAAAGGCTCGCCGCGCGGTAAGAGAGCGGGATTTTCTCTTTCATGGCGATATCCATCGCAACCAGCACCACCGTCTGGATTGCTATGCCGCCAAGAATATTCCCGACGGCAATGCCGAGCTCCCCTGCCAAAGCAGCACTTACTGTGATCGCAATCTCCGGCAGGTTGGTCGCGATTGCCAGGACGATGACGCCACCCAGCGCCTTGCCCATGTGAAGACGCGAGGAAAGGATGTCGGTCGTATCCGCAAGCTTGACGCCCGCGAACCAGATTACGGCTGCGCTCGACGCGAAGATCGCGAGCAAAAACGCGAGAGACAGATGTGAAAACATAGGGCTGAATATCATCAGCGCCGCCGCGGGAATAGCCGAAGCTAGAGCGACTTCCCGAGCGAAACTTTGCTTGGTACTTACAAACTGGATGGCGCGCGACGCAGTCCCGAGCGAACCGGTCTCCCGGCTCCCATACCCTAAGCACAGCGATTTTAGCGTAGTTTTCTGAACCGCGACGTGAGACGTCAACGATTAGAATCTGTATTACAGCACCTTACGGGTCCATACGCTGTCAATTCGCGTAGCGATCGCAAGACTAGTGCATAGGGTACGAACCCAGGGCCGCAGCCTACCGCGCCGCGCGCTTAGCCGACCGCCGGTGGGGGGGCTTGCCGGCGTCAACTCGGCCGCTCTAGCGTCGGCCGACAACGAATCGTCTTTAGTAATCGGAGACAGAAATGATGGCCGAACACCAGAGGCGCCCGCCGGGTCGTCCGCAAAGCATCAACATGGACATCGAATTATACGGCTATGTTCGAGGCGAACTGGCGAACGGCCGCACTCTGTCCGACATCGCCAAGGGCGGTTTCGCCGTTTACTCGCACGTCTCTAGTGTCTCCCGAGGTAAGTTCGTGTTGCTGCGCGATATCAAGGACCAGTACTTCGAAGCGATGTATCGCGCGATAGAGGAGCGCCTTCGCCCCCCGTTCGCAAAACGCGTCGGCGGCCGGTTTCATAGCACCCCTGTTCTGTCCGACGGGATGTTATCGCTCGAAGCCAGCCGATCGGTCTCGACACCTCGCCAGCCCGGGCGTCCGAATAAGAAAAGTCGCTCGCGATGATTTAGGGGGTTTTCAAGTCCAATTTTCTTAGTTCACTGGGTTTCCCTCACTGATTCACTGAGGGGTTACAATGACACAGTTTGGAACGGAATTTCCCGGCAACGGCTGGGCGGGGCATAATAGATCAACGATCGACGAGGTCGCCGTGGGCGACCTCGTCATCGACCCGGATGACCCGTGGAAACACAAGCAGGAGGACGTTGAGCGCGCGGTGCCCTTCGTCAAAAGTTATGCCGCGAACCACGTCCTGCCGGTGATGATCGACGAACATAACAACGTCATCAGCGGCTCTGCCTTCGTTGAGGCTGGGATAAGGGCCAGGATCAAGCGTTTTCGTGTCGTCCGCCAGGTGTTTCCCGATGTGACCCAGCGCAAGCTGTTCTCGGTCGCAAGCAACAAGATCCTGTCGACCGGGTTCTGGGATGGGGAGGCGCTGGCGAAGATCGTCCTAGAGTTCGAAAAGTCGATCGAAGACTTTTCACACGACCTGATCGCGTTTCCGCCGGGCTTGCTCGATAAACTCATTGGCGGCAGCATCTCGAGCGCAGGTGCGGATGATCTTCCGATAACGAAGACGCTCAACCCTGTGTCGGCGATCGGCCGCGTCTGGCTTGCTGGCCCGCACCGCATCATGTGCGGGAACGCTACCGACAGTCGGACGCTCGCCATCCTCATGATGGGGCAGCTTGCTGCAGCGGTGTGTTCTGATCCGCCGTTCGGCTGCCCGGTAGACGGCTTCGTATCGTCGAAGGGCAAGCATCGGGAATTTGTCCAGGCGTCGGGCGAGATGACCGAGGCTGAACTGCTCGAGTTCTTCCGGCAGCTTTGCCTTGCGCTGTCGGCGGTCATCCGCCCCGGAGCACTGGTCTACCTGTTCATCGACTGGCGAAGCCTTCACCTGTTGCTGGCAGCAGGACGCGAGGTGTTTGGCAAGCTGGTCAACCTTTGCGTCTGGTCCAAGGACCGCGGCGGGATGGGCAGCTTCTACCGCTCGCAGCATGAGCTGGTGCTGATTTTCCAACAGCCCGGCGCGAAGCACGCGAACAACATCCAACTTGGCAAGCACGGTGTGAACCGGACCAACGTCTGGTCGTACCCGTCGGCGGCGTCGAGCCGGAAGGGACGTGAGGGGGACCTGCTCAAGAGTCACCCGACGCCGAAGATTGTCGAGATGATCGGCGATGCGATGCTCGACTGCACTGTTCGAGGCGAGATCATCGTCGACACCTTTCTCGGCTCGGGAACCTCGCTAATTGCCGCCGAGCGAACTGGACGGATCTGCTTCGGGATGGATCTGGACCCGTTGTACGTCGATCTCGCCATTCGCCGCTGGCAGGCCTGGACCGGGGAGAATGCGGTCGATGCCGAAACGGGTGAGACGTTCGACTTCCTTGCGCAGCGCGTGAACGAAGGGGAGCGCGGACGATGAGCGAGGATGATTATAAAGTCGGTCGTGGACGTCCGCCAAAGCACACGCGGTTCGTGAAGGGGGAGTCTGGCAACAAGGGGCGCAAGAAGAAGCGGCCCGAGTTTCAGGCCGAGATGATCGCGCGCATTCGTGACGAGCAGGTCACGATCAATGGTGTGAAGATGAGCTTGTTCGAAGTGGCAACGCGTAGCGTCTTCACAAACACGATCAAACGGGGACATCCGCGCGACCTCACCGCGCTGTTCGCCCTGCTCGACAAATACGGGGCAATGCCGAAGGGCGAGGCTGCTGCGGAGTCGAAGGCTGCGTCGGAACGTGTGATGTCAACGATTAAGGAGCACGTCGAGAGAGCCCTTGATATCGACCCAGACGATGTCGTGGCTCTCGACAAGCTCAAGGGAGAAGAAGCGGCGATTGTCATGAAGTGCGCCAACTGCTCGCCATCTCTGCGCGAACGGTGGAACCTGCCCGACCGACGGGCGCTGGGTGAACGCTACGGCAATAGCGGGCTGCAAAACGATGTCGAAGTGCTGAAAAAGGTCAAAGGCTAGTGGCAAGCAGGCGGCGCCGGACAGGGCGTCGCCTCCTCCCTTTGATGCTCAATTGATCACGAGCAAGTCCGATGCAGCGACGCCAAGCGCGTCAGCCAGTTTTTGCACGATAGTTATCGTCGGGTTGCGAGCGCCGCGCTCGATGTCGGATATGTAGGTTCGGTGGATGTGCGCCTCGAAGGCGAACTTCTCCTGGCTAAGGCCCTTTGCCTCGCGCAGGCGACGCAGGTTCCGACCGAGGCACTCGCGAATATCCACCCGCGCCTTGTTCGGCCGTGTCGCCTATCAATCTACAGACGAAGAGTGACAATCGACCTGACTTAGGTTCCCGCCGAAGTCTCAGGGCTGTCACTGATCATCGACAGGGGTGGCATGGACGCGTTCGAGCAGCTTGCGGCCGACATCTTCTGGAACGAGGGCTACTGGGTCCGCACGAGCGTCAAGGTCGAGCTGACCCGAGACGAGAAGATCAAAATCGGTAAGCATTCGACGCCCCGTTGGGAGATCGACCTGATCGCCTATCGAGCGACGACCAACGAGCTCCTCGCGCTCGAGTGCAAAAGCTACCTCGACTCCGGTGGGGTGCATGCCGCCCATTTCACGCCCGGCCACAAGCTGGCCGGCCGCTACAAGCTCTTCAATAATGCACTTCTGCGAAATACCGTGCTCGAGCGACTTGGGCTTCAATCCGTCGAGCGCGGCCTGTGCCTCAGTAACGTGACTGTGAAGCTTGGCCTGATTTATGGCCACGCGACAAAGGGCAATGCCGCCGCGCTAAAGCTCAAGTTCGAAGAGGCGGGCTGGGCTCTGTATGACGCTGACTGGCTGTTCGGGCACCTCCAGCAGATGGCCGCTGGCAGCTACGAGAACAGCACGGCGGCGGTGGTCGCAAAGATGCTCCTTCGGTCCGAACGAGCCAGTCTTCGCCGAACGGCAAAGACCGCTCTCAAAAACGACTCTCTTGAGCTGGCTGACCGATTAAGCATGCCCGAATAAATATTCGCTACCCATTTTCGACTTGACTTGCCGTCACAGGCGGAGCGTTGTCACTGAGACTGATCGTCGACAGGCCGGGCACCGCCCGAAGCAGCCGTGACCGAGGTCAAATCCCAAAACGAAAGGAACGACCATGCGATGGTCTTACGTGGCCGATCTCGGCCAAAACGGTGCGCTCGACTGGGGCGGAACCAACACCGGGAATATCCCGGTTTGCGGAAAATACCTGCCAGATTTTCAGGACACCAAACTCTACATGACCATCAGCTGGCATGCGCAAAAGGGCAATTACGAAGGACGAGCGGTCGACTGGGGCGCCGAAGCGATCAAGGTCGATGGGCTGCAGATCCTCGAAATCCTAGAGGGATGCTACGGCGACCTCGATCAACACCGCCCGGAAAGCGAGGTGAGCAAGCTCGCTGACTTCGCCCGAGGCCTGCCTCCCGGCAAACAAATGGCACTGATCGCCTGCTCAATGTAACCTGATACGAAGCGCCGCCTGATCGGGATCCTGCGAGAGCTCGGCAGGATCGCCAGCGACAGCACTTGCGGCCCAATTTGACTAGGTGGCGTCAGCGGCTCCTTCATCGGAAAGTCAACCAGAACTGGGGCTTATGCTGAGTATACCCCGCCACAAAGTGCGTTCGTCCCATGTCCCGAGAGACGCTGCCCAGTCAGACGGCGAGAAGCTTTAACGCTTGGACGAGCAAAAGACTCTCAGTTTACGTTTCGGCGGTCGTGGTCTGGAACGGGACGTTGAGCGGCTAAAGGAACTCAAGGCGTGAGTTACAGGGTAGCGCAAATAACCGCGCCGCCCTTTTTTTCGCGGCCTTGGTGCCGCCGCGACGCGTCGTTCTTCGATTTGGGGCATCCACCCGGCAAAAAACAATCGTGACGAGAGGTTCCCTAGCAGTCGACTGGCGGGCCTTCCCATCAGTGGATCAGTCTCCCGACGCCCGTCACATCGAACAGCATCTTGTGCGCGCAGTTCCTGTTCCATGCCGCGGCGCCTTGCGTTGGATCACCGTCCTTCACCAGCATATGCTCGAGATTCAGTCCGCCAAAGCCGTTCTGGGCGCGGTAAGTCATGCAGATGACGCTTCCATCGTCGCTTGCCCGTATCGACTTGAACGTCAGCGATTCCGGATTGCGCAGGCTGGCTTTCAAAGCTCGTGCCGACAGGTAGGCGGCATAGTCGCGGGCTTTCTCTTGCTTGACGGCTGGGTCATCCGCAGCTGCCGCCGCGTTGATCGCTGGCGGCGCCGACCCCTGCGTAAGGACGCCGACCCCGACAAGCACGGCGAACCCGATACCCAGCTTTTTCGGAAGCGACACGCGCTTATGATCTCCTGCGGCACGTCGAAAAATCTTGCGATCGACGCCGCATCCGGGACACGATCTTGCCTCGCTACTGACAGCGCTGCCGCACTCGCCGCACGCCATCATCGCCATGAGGAGGAGCTCCTTGCCTCATTGGCGCGACGCTCGGTCGGTTTGATCGCAATCGCTGTCATCTGCCCTCACCCTACTGCCTATGAGTGACATCACAATGCGGGAACGAGCCGGACAGTCAACTTGAATGTCACTGATCGTCTGTAGATCGATGATCGACACCGGCGTCATTGCGGGGCGTGGATATTCGCAAGCGCCTTGGTTCGAACCTCAAGCGGCTGCGCCTCGAAAAAGGCTGGAGTCAGGAGGACTTTGCGGATCGTGCCGGCATCCACCGTACCTACGTCAGCGACATCGAACGGGCGGCCAGAAACCCGACAATCACGATCGTCGAAAAGCTCGCCAAGCCACTGCAAGTGAGCGCGTCGGCTTTGTTGGAATGATGGCTCTTGCGGGCGCTCTGGGATTGGCTATTTCAGCCACGCGGTTAACAGACGTGTCACCGCGATCAAGATGCGCGTCGATCGACACCCTAGCCCCCAAATTAGCTTCTGCAACGTTCCGATGAAGCTTGGGAGCGGCAGCACGCCATGAAGGCAAATTCGAGTCAATCAGCGCAATCCATTTTAGGAATGGCGCGTCTCTGACGAGGCGCCCGGTTCCGCTTTGCGCCAGAACCGTTTTGCATCGACGAGCGCGTCATGGGCACTTTCCGCGGTGTCCAGCAACTTTCCCTTGTCGCCGGGGAAGAGCAAAGCGACGGCGCTGGATTCATCACCGATGCCAAGCGTGGTGAGGACATCGCTCGCTGCGGCCATATCGTTGAGCGCTCCCAACTGTTCCTGCAACGCTTCCATCACGCCGACAAAATGCTTGTACTGGCGCCGCTCGCGCTTGCGATCGAATAGCGCTGTGAAAAATTCGGCAGCATAACGCAGCTTCTTGGCCTCCCTGCGGACCTTATGCCGTGCTTCATCCTCCGCCGCTGCCAGATCGCGACCGTGCTTCTTTACTTTGTGACGAAAACGATCGAGCGCCGCGCTGGCAAAGTCTCGTGACGGCTGATCGCGAAAGTCGTTGGTGCTGGATACTGCTAGCCAAGCCCCGCTCGCGGTCCACTGCGCCAGATCGAGCATCAGCCGACGCACGCGGGAGGACATCAGGACCTGATTGACCCGGGCATAGGCCAGCTGGTGCGCAGTCGCGAGCCGATCGTGCAAATCACCAGGCGGCGCGCGGTCGAGCATGACGTCGAGGTTTCGCGCTTCGCCAAGCTCGCACGCAAGCCAGCGCACCTCATCGTTGAGCTGCGCACTGTCATCGTCGACGAGCATCGCCTCGAATATGGAGAAAGCCGACCTCAGCCGGCGCAGCGCGACGCGCGCCTGATGCAAGACCTCGGGCTTGGGCCCCGCGATCATCAGGTCTTCGTTCCGCCGGAAATGGCGCAGGCAGGTCTGTACGATATGCTGGAACGCCTGCGCCGCTGTCATGTCGGGCTTCAACGCAATCCGCTCGGCCTTGAACACCGTTGCGACGGTATCGATCAGGGCATAGCCGCGCTCGGCCTTGGTCATGACGCCGAGCCGGATGGGCACTACCGCATCGAGCTTGCGAGCAAACGCGAACAACGCCGCGGCGTCGCCGTCTTTCAGTTCCAGCTCGACTTCACAGATCGGCGAGCGGCGATCCTCCGCCACGACGACCTCGCCGCGGTCGATGACGAGCTCGATGGTCGCATCACCTTCGTGCACAATCCACGCGCTTCGCTCGACATGAACTTCAAAGACGGGTGCAAGGTCGGCGACCCGCTCGCCGAGGAGCGCTTGGATGGGCGTGGTGTCGTCGACGATTGGCGTATCGTCGAGCACCTCCCGTTCCCATTCTGAACGGTCGAACAGACCAGCAGCGTTGGCGCCGTAGGCCTTTACCGTCTGGATCCGCTGGCTACCCGAACGGCGGATGCGCAAGGACAGCCCGGCCTTGACCAGAGAGTGATCGGGGGTGTCGAAGTAGATCGACCGTTGCCGCGAATTATTCGGCGTGACCCCACGCGAGGCCCAAACCTCCAGGCCATCGGCGTCCTCTGGCTTCAGTAGGAGTTTTAGTTCGATTTCGTTGGGCATTGTGTTCCCTGAACGGCCCCATGGCAAAGGCTCTCTGAACCTGACTGTATCTTACCGGCCGTATTGATGCTCTGAAAAGCATCGAACTCGCGCGGCAATATGTGGCATGATCTCAGAATAGATCGTCTTCGGACGCGGTGATTATCCAGGCGCTCCGGCCCTGCAGGAGTCGGAACGCCTCAGATCTTTTACAGGTTATTTTGTAGCAGAACCGGCCGAACTTGACACCGGAACCTATCGTATGAAATCCGTGCCGGAATTCGTGACGCAAGCTTTAGGTCAGCGCCTTGGCTTTGGCGTCCGCCCACTTCTTACCAGGGTCTCCGCCCCACAGTAGCCACGCGATAAAACCGGCCGACGGATCAACGTTGGAATTCCAATTATGGTGCTTGTCTTCCGGTCGATCGCATCTCGCGCAAAATAGCTGTGAATCGACTTCACATCAGTTTCGTTCAAGTCGGCGCGTTGGGCAAGTTGGTGTGCCCGACTAACGCCGACTTCGGTGCCACCGCGTCCGAACTTCTCCCGCAGGCGCAAGCCGCGAAGAGCCGCGGACGCCATCTGCTGGTTCGGCTTGAATGTCTGGTCCGGCATCACACTCTCCACGGCTTCCTAGCCCACTCAACGGATGCGACAGTGAGATGTTTCCGGGGAACGGTCGTTATCCACGATGGTTGTAAAGGGGCGGAAGGCTTGTCGGGTGGAGTAGTGCGATGACAGAGAAAAAGGGCCACGGTAGTGCCACCGCCCAGAAGGCGAATGCGGCGGCGGCGAAGGAAGGTAAGAAGAACCCGCGTACATCTTCCGCTGCGCAATCCAAGTTGGGCAAGAAGGGGGGAAAGGCGGCCACCAAAGCCTGACTACTTTATTCGTCGACCCGGCCTCAGTGGCCCCTCCCGATCCGCCAGAGACACCGGACGGACGCTATATCGTCGTTAAGGTCCGCTTGTGACGGGATGCAAACCTGCCCTGTCAGCAGTGGACCGCAACGCGCGGGTTTCAAATCATTTGGATGCAGGGCAGGCAATGCCCGGTCAAACCGTGCTGGCAAACTCGATGAAGTTTCGCAGCGAACGCGCCGCTGTCGATGCGGCCACACGAGAACTTGGCGAGCGGGGGCCACCGCGGTGGAACGACGGCGCACTCAATCTCAATCGCCACTTGGTCTAGAAGACGCCTTTTGCGCGCCGGTACTGTTCAATCTCTCTTTGGGAGTATGAATGACAGACGCCTCCGCGAGCAAGACCGGCTGGACGATATCAGCATATCGAAATCATCCTAAAGCGCGTATTTTCAGCGCAAATGACTGTCCTTGTTCCCGCGACGATTGATGGCTGAGTTAATCACTGTCCGATCGCGGTGTGTCTGACATGCGACGCATGTCCGGACTCCAGACAAGGCCACTTGCCGCTCCCTAGGGATATCTTCCCCGCAATCGTCGCAGTCCGTTGATCCGGTGCCCACGCCAACAGAGCACGGGCCGCTTTTACGACATCCCTGATTGTGTCATCGATCTGACTGTGAACCGCGCCGTTGCGTGTCTGTCTGCCATCCATTCAGTTGTCCGTTTTCGCGTGGTCGACACTCAGTCTTCCGCGCTACCCGGCTCCGCCTGCTTGCGGTGCATCTCGGCAGTTCGGGCTTCGCTCAGAAGCCCGGAAGCAACGCCCGACGCCTTGTTCATCAGCCCGTCGACGACGGCGTGCTCGCCCTTTAGCATCGCTTCCCAGCCCGTCTTTGCGGTATCGGCCGGGTCAGCTTTTTTGGACTGTGCCACCTTCGTGTCGTCCATGTTGGCCCGGTGAAAGAATTCGGTTTCGGTTGCACCTGGCTTCAGGCAAGTGACGGTAACGCCCGTGTCCTTCAGTTCGTTACCCAGCGCCGCAGCAAAGCTGTCGACAAAGGCTTTCGAGCCATTGTAGACGGCGTGGAAAGCGCCTGCCACATGGCCTGCGATCGACCCGGTTATGATCACCTTGCCTTCACCGCGCTCGACCATCTTTTTAACGATCGGCTGGATCAGCAACAGAGTGCCGGTGATGTTCGTCTCGACGACATGCCGCCAGTCCGCGCTGTCCTGATCGAGGAAGCCGCCACCGAGACCATGGCCGGCATTGGCGACGAGCACGTCGACCGAACGGCCGTGCACCGCCTCTATTAACCGGTCCACTCCTTGAGAAGTGGAAAGGTCTGCTTCAATCGAAGTGACCTCCACGCCGAGGCTCTTTAGCCCGGCACCAGCATCCACGAACGGAGTGTCGGCAGCGACCAGAAGGTCATAGCCATCCGCCGCCGCGAGTTTCGCAATTTCAAGCCCGATGCCGCTCGATGCACCCGTGACAATGGCAAATTTACGATCAGACATTTGCGAGTTCCTTATACAATGGCTTGACTTGGGGACCCTGCGCGGTCGCCGCGGCTGCAAGATCAGGACGGGTCAGCGACGCATTGCGCGGCCCCACCCGTTGCGGGTCATTCTGCGCAAATTCGGGCTTCAATACGATCTTTGTGTAGCTGTCCTGCTCGTCGTGCCAGTGACGATACATTTTGGGCCCATGCTCGAGGCTGGCATGGTGCGAGATCATGAAGGTCGTATCGATCTTGCCCTCGCCAATCAGGTCGAGCAGTGGACGCGTGTATTTCTGGACATGGGTCTGGCCACTTTTCACGGTCAGCCCTTTTTCCATCAGCGCGCCCAGTGGGAATTTGTCGACGAACCCGCCATAGACGCCCGGAATCGACACACGCCCGCCCTTGCGACACGCCAGGATCATCTGGCGCAACGCATGAGGCCGGTCGGTACCAAGGAAAGTATGCGCCTTGACCGTGTCCAGCACATTGTCGACGGTCATGCCGTGGCTTTCCATGCCGACGCAATCGATCACCGCGTCGGGCCCGATCCCCCCGGTAAGTTCGGACAGCGCCTGAAGGAGGTTGACCTCCGGATAGTTGATGACCGTCGCACCTAGGCTCTTTGCGAGCGCCAGCCGGCTCGGGTAATGGTCGATGGCGATGACGCGCTCGGCCCCCATGATCAGCGCCGATTGGATCGCGAATAGTCCGACGGGACCACAGCCCCAAACCGCAATTGTGTCCCCACGCTCGATTTGGGCGTTCTCCGCCGCCATCCAGCCTGTTGGCAGGATATCAGACAGGAACAGGACTTCGTCGTCGGGGAGGCCGTCAGGAATTACGATCGGGCCGACGTCGCTGAACGGCACACGAACATATTCCGCTTGCCCTCCGGCATAGCCGCCAGTCAGGTGGGCATAGCCGAATGCCGCGCCCATTGAATGGCCCATCAGCGTCTCGGAGAGGTCTGCGGTTTCGGCCGGGTTTCCGTTGTCGCAGGCGCTATACTGTTCCTTGCCGCAGAAAAAGCATCCGCCGCATGCGATAGTGAACGGGACGACGACGCGCTGACCCTTTTGAAGAGTCGATTTGGCCCCGACCTCGACCACTTCGCCCATGAATTCATGGCCGAGCACGTCGCCCGAGCGCATCGACGGGATGTATCCGTCGTAGAGGTGAAGGTCGGACCCGCAAATCGCCGTAGACGTAACCTTGAGAATCGCGTCACGCGGATTGACGATTTCGGGATCGGGGATCGAATCAACGCGAACGTCGTGACGGCCATGCCAGGTTAGGGCGCGCATGCTAATTTCTCCTAGACGCGGGATTCGGTAGGGGATTCGCTCTTGCGCGCGGACGGCGAGGCGTTGGTCGTGACCTCGCCCGTCTCCATGAGTTGCTTGAAGCGGCGCAGGTCGTGACGCACCTGGATATTGGGCTCGCGCGCAAACAACTTCGCTGCAAGCTGGCCTATTCGTCCGCCAGGTGGATCGTAGGACATGACCAGGCTGACCAACGTACCGCGATCTCCGGCATCCTGAAACTCGACTTGGCCTTTGGTTTTTATGTCGCTTTCCGGCAGGCTTTCCCAGGCGATCTTGCGATCCGGGATATCCTCGCGGATGCGGGTTATGAGCGTTACCGACGTCCCGGCTGGCGCCTTGATCGTCCAGCGGGAGTTGCCAAGTTCGTCCCGCTCGATCGCTCGGACGTTTTCCATAAAATCGCTGAAGCGCGGGAAATTCTTCCACTGGGCATAAAGTTCGTCAGGCCGGCGGTTAATCAATAGCGTTTTACCTACCACCGGCCGATCGCCCTGCACCGCCTTGAGCAACGTCCAGGCGGGCACTTCGCTCATCGTTGCGTCAGCGTCTTGATCGCGACTCTTACGGGACAGGAGAAACGCAGTAGCGCCAGCCGCCGCGGCTATGCCCCCGACAACAAGTAGATTTTGCGCGGTCGAATGCTGGCCCATCGATCTTGCCACTTGGCGCCTCCTAAGCTGGTCGGGCCGCAGCGACTTCGCAAGTGCGCCCGTGCAGACCCAACAGCTTGATGGGGCTCACGTTCCTCGAACGTGGACCGAAAGTCTTTTTTCCATGGATGTGGGAGCCCAGATTTTGGGCCTCAGATTTTCCGCCAACGCGCTTGCCGCCGTCCCTCGCTAGCATTTCACATCAAGTAAGGAACTTTAACGTGTGGAAGAAAACCTTGGCTGACTCGATCCTCGGTTTGAGACCTATCTGGCTTGCACGCGAAGTGGCTTCGATTGACCAGACCAATTCATCGAACCTCCGATTTGAATGCGCGGGCAGTTCAATATCTACGCAGAAATGCAGATATGCGACGTTTCAAAGGAACCCGGATAAACCGCCTTCGAGAAATCGCGGGGAAAGTTAGCAACCATTTCTTTATTGCTCACCCCTGCAAGCGCCCGAAGCGCTTCTGGTTCAATGACTTCGAGCCAGTCATAGCCAACCCGGATCAGTCCTTCCAACTGAAATTTGCTCATAACCTTGTTCACTTGAACCGCGCTTCGACCAAGGGATGCGGCTAACATCCTCTGGCCGATGGGTAAGTTGAACTTGCCGTTCACGCACGCCCCGGAGCGGAGAGATCGCTCATGAAATTCGGTCAAGAGAAGAGCCACGCTTCCAGTGGTAGACCCAAGGATCAATCGAGTCAGATGGTCGAGGAGTAGGTGATGATTGCGACGGCTGCTTTGCTCGATCATCGCAGAAGAATTTGGAGACAGCGCTCCGCCATCCTGGGTCAGCGTCGACGCATCAACCGTCCGGACGGGGGTGAGGCAAACCAGTTCGCAGTTCCGCATGATAAACAAGGGTGGCACGATGAAATCGCCGGGCATCAGAAACAGAAAGATTAACCGTCTTCCGTTGTCAGCATGGCGCAGCCAGGCAGCCCATCCACTGGTGATCAACCGAACGCCTTGATCAGCATCGATCTTACTGTTTGACGGATGATGGTGCGTGGACCGCCACAGGCCAAGGATCGTTGCTTCTTCCTCGATTGCCAGCGTTTCGCCGAACGAAGCCTGGTCGACAAACTGTTGCAGATGGACCCGCTCTGCTCGCTGATGATGAATCTGCACGTCAATTCCTCGTGTCGGATGCCTCGTTGACGGTCGTCTTGGCTAGACGGCACAGCCGCGTGGAGCGGCGCCGAAGGCGTGCAGTTCGAGGCGTTTCCTCGTCGATGTATTAACCGTTCTTATCGACAATGGTTGCGGTAGGGTGGGCGAAAGCAAAGATAACGACTGCCTAAGCGATCAGGTAAAAGAGCAACGTTAGGTTGAGACCAATGAGCAGCGCCGCAATCGCCCATGCAAGCAACTTCAGGAAAAGCGGGTTCACAAGGCCGCCCATCAAATCGCGATCACTGGTCATCTTTACCAAGGGCACTACCGCGAAAGGGAGCTGAAGACTGAGTATCACCTGACTGGCAATAAGCAGCCGTGTCGCTCCTGCCCCGCCGGCGATCATCACCACAATGACCGCCGGGATAATTGCCAAGCCCCTAGTGACAAGCCTGCGCAGCCAGCTTGGAAGTTTAAGATCCAGAAAGCCCTCGACCACTGACCTGCCGCCAACAACGCCGCAGCGAATAGCACACTGGCGACCGAAGCGCCGAGCATTGGGTTCAAAAGATGATAAGCATCACTGAGGTCTGCGATGTCCGTCCGGCCGGCGACATGGAACGCCGATGCAGCCAGGATCAGAATCGCCGCATTGATCATGAGTGCGAATCCGAGCGCAATGCTGCTGTCGAGCGTCGCTAATTTGACTGCCTCGCGCTTTCCTTCAACGCTTCTTTCGAACCGCCTGGTCTGGACGATTGACGAGTGAAGGTAGAGGTTGTGGGGCATGACCGTTGCGCCGACGATCCCAATGGCGATGTAAAGCATCGCGGGGTCAGTGACGATGCGGAGGGTAGGGACAATGCCTCGAGCTACCGCTCCCCATGCGGGGTTTGACAGGACAAGCTCCACCGCGAAGCAGCCTGCGATCACGAGTAGCAAGACGACGATGAAAGCCTCGAGCTTGCGAAAGCCTTGGTTTTGAAGCGTCAGGATAAGGAATACATCGAGTGCGGTCAGTACTACTCCCCCCGTCAGCGGCAATCCGAACAGGAGGTTGAGTGCAATTGCGGTGCCTAGAACCTCGGCTAGATCGCAAGCGACGATCGCCAGTTCGCACATGAACCAAAGCGCGATATTCACGCGGGGAGAATAGGTCGCACGACACGCTTGCGCGAGATCCATGCCCGTCGCGATGCCAAGCTTTGCGGCGAGCGCTTGAAGCACCATGGCGAGTAGGCTTGAAAAAAGAATAACCGACAGAAGAGCATAACCGTATGCAGATCCGCCAGCGAGGTCGGTCGCCCAATTGCCCGGATCCATGTAGCCGACCGCGATAAGGTAGCCGGGCCCAGCGAATGCAGCCATCTTGCGCCAGAACGTCGCCCCGCTGGGTACCACAATTGAACGGTGGGATTGCCCGAGCGACGGTCGATGATTGTGCGGATGCCCAAGCTTCGGATCCATCGACGGATTGAGCCCTACCGCTGGCGGCGGCGGCATTCAGGTGGTCTTTTCAAGTTTCATTGTGCGTGAACGCGGCGTTCCCGTGAGTGAGTTCCCTGCCGGCCGACGTGAAAACAAAACTCGTATATAATGTTACACGGCCAGCTTAAATAGTCGACAATGACCGCGTGGATCTTGGTCGTGAGGCCGCCCCGCGAGCGACCGAGACAATGATCTCGACCCCCCTTTTTGCCGTCGCAACCTGCTGGTGCGCCCGGATAGAAGTACTGTCGATCATCTGGATATCACTGTCGTAAGCAACCGTGATGGCGTCCATCTACCGATCCCACACCCCTGTTCTGCGCCAGCGCACGAAGCGATTGTAGCAGGTCGTGCGTGGGCCGTAGCGGTCGGGCAGATCGCGCCACGGCGCATCCGAACGCAGCACCCAGAAAATGCCGTTAAGCACCCGCCGGTCATCGACGCGCGGCACACCTCTCGGTTTGTTGGGCAGAAGTGGCTCGATCACGCGCCATTCGAAGTCGGTCAGGTCATATCGGCTCATGCCGATCCTGAATCAGAAAACGACGCTCGGGGAATCCCGCTTATGGGTTCACGACCTAGTTCATATGGGTCTTAGGGCTGCCCTAGATAGTTTCCCGACTGTAATGCCTTCGCTAGATGTGCGGCGTTAGATGCGGTCATCATAGCAGCATCAGAAATGACCTTGGGGACGTTTGGCAAATCCTTGAAGTCCGTTTTGTGCATGGCTTCGCCGACCCAATAACAAGCGGCCGCAGCAGGGATGGTCCAACCGACGTCGTTCAGGGCTTGAAAGATAGCGGCGGTACAAAAGTGCGCGCCATCTTCGTTGCCGACGATAGCGCAGATGGCGACCTTACCATAGGCGGGCGTCCGGCCGCGGTCGTCGGTCTCGCTCAGAAAGGCGTCCATCCGCTCAAGCACGCGCTTGGCGATAGATGAGGGTTGGCCCATCCAGATCGGCCCACCAAAGATGAGAATATCTGCCGCGAGAATCCTGGAACGAAGCGCGGGCCAGGCATCGCCTTCGCCTTCATCGGATTTGACCCCCGGAAAAATATTGTGATCGGCTAGGCGAATCGTCCCCGCGAACTCAACGCCCACTTTCTTCAGCTCAGCCGTGATGAGTTCTATCATCTTATCAGTCGAACTGGGCTCGTCCGAGGATTTCTTAAGCGACGAGTTCAGCGCGATGGCCTTGAGCGGCATGATTGTTCCTTTTGGATTTGCACCCAACGAACCATCCAACTTAGGTTAGGTTGCAGACGAACGACGCCTCACACTCTTTGGCGGCAGCCGCAGGCTATTGCGGATGTCGACTTTATAGATACGGTCCGGGCGTACCCACGATATCATTTACGTTGACGCAGACTGGTCCAAATATTTTAAAAACCCTGCTTACGAAACGGGCGAGTCATACGTTTTCGAGGGTCGGCACCTGGCAATCTCCCGGAGTAATAAAATACGCGGTAGTAAAACTTACGACTGGCTTGGGCGCAAGCGGCTGCTCACGCTCTGGCAAGCTTACGTCCGCTTAAGCTGTGGCAGCGTCCGCAAGCCGACTGTGGCAGACCGCCCACTTCCAGCCGCGCGGCACACGTGCGGACGATGCCAAAAGCCGTCGGTCGGCAATCGACTACTTTTCCCGTCGTTTGCCGCATTTACCTGCGATGTTGGGTGCTCGGGCGAGAGCATCGAACGGGTCGAGCCAGTCGGGATTGCCGTTCTCGATCAGCGCTAATTCCACGCCCGCCGTTACCGTTCTATGCGCTTTTAAAGTCCAATGCAGTCTTAGATTGTATCGCCGCGTTCCGTCCAGACCGGCGGGTGAGGCCATAGCAGCGGCGGAAGTCGGAACCGTCGCCTTCGCGATTCTGCGCTACAACCTCTCATCGCGGTGAACGGCTTCTGCACAGATCACGGTTACGACGATTGATACGATAGCGTTTTGATCCGGCAGTTTCGTGTGCTATTTTTTGACATGCGAACGTTGTGACGTCGAACGGGAGACGATGATGTCGAAACAACTAATTGCCTTGGTTGCCACGGTCGTTGTGCCCTTTTCCGCGCTGGCTCAGGCGCAGCGTCCGCCGGTCGTGCCCAATGCGGTCTTTGCGTCAGAAATGACGTGCTCGATCTCCAGCGAAGGCGGTGTCTCGAGCCTTGATTACAGTTTTGGTGCATCGAATGCCGGCTCAATGCCCTCTAAGGGCGGCATGAGCGCCGATCGCGAACGGGGCAATTGGGACCTTGCCCCCGGCAAAGGCAGGATTGTCGATGTAACCCTGCAGGTGATATCGAGCCCGTCATCCAATGGCGGACCGCCGACAGTGACCGCGCACGCAATCAACACCAAGGGCATGGGGTCGGGCAATCCTTCCAGTGGTGACGGGACGCAGTTGTCGCCGCAAGTTTGCTCGCATGCCATCAAAAGCAAGGGGGCGGGTGGCCCAGATGCACGTGCCACGCCAGCGATTATGGGGGGGGATAACAGGCGGAGTAATCGCTTGCCGCATCAATCCTGGCAAGGGCGTGACCATCTTCAATCCGCCGCCGCCGCCGATCCCCGACAAAGTGTCGATGCAGGACTTTCACTTCGTCAATTCGAGCGAGGCCGACCGGATGGCGGCGGCTGGGCCTGGCGGCGGACCGCACGTAAAGGCGATTGCCTGCAGCAGCGGCGATGGCGTACCGGGTTCGGTCTCAATGTTGCTGCTGCCCTCGGTACAGAAGTAACAGGCGCTAAAGTCAGCTACTCCGCTGGCTAGGCAATCCGATTTTTTTTGCCGGTTGAATTTCAAAAGTAGTCCGTCGCGTTCCTTATAACTGCTTTAGATCATTTCGATAAAAAAGCGGACAGTCAGCTCCCCACCCAATTCCAGCCGTCCGTTGCTGATTGACGGGCGCCGGAAGCATTCGGTTCACTACCGACCCAATTGCGGACATTAGGCACTTGTTAAATACCAAGGTCTTGAGGACGTTTATTTTCGCCGCTTTGTTGGCTCTCGTCGGCTGTTCGGCAGTCGAGAACAGCTTCACCGTAGAGCGTGATAAGGGAGCCGTGACAGCGGCTGACCTTATCCTGTGCGGCTCGACAACGCCTCTACAGCAGCGGGGCGGGCGTTTTACCGTCAGCAAGCCAATCGGTTGCGAGGGCAGCGGACGCATCCGGCTGACCTACGCGTCGGGCCATGAACAGGACTGTCTAGTTGGATATGTTACGCCCGGAGCCAAACAGGATTTTAGGTTCCGTGCGAGCGAAGTGGGTTGCCAGCCCTTGGTTTCCTAATGTCTGCTTTCCACCCAGTTGCAGCCGTTCGCGGTCGATCGAGTTTCAGCCAGAAGCGGACGGTCAGCGTTCGCCCCAATTGCGGACAGTGATCGTCATGCAGGAAATTGAAGTTTCTTCATGAAGGCCTGAAAACGCGGATCTTTCCTGAGCGGATCAAACAGGAAATCAGTCTGGATCTGCGCAAGCCCGGGATCGCGGGCTGCCAGCGCCTTGTCCAGTTCCGCCAGCGCATCGTCGCTTCGGTTCCGTTGCGCGTAAACCTCGGCGACCTGGTAATGCGAGGCACTCAGCATGTCCGAGCTCAAGATCTCCTGCAGCAATCGTTCGGATTCCCCGTGATTGCCCATCCGCTCGGCGATGATCGACTGCAATGCAATGATCGCCATGGATCCGTGGCCGATCTTAGCCGCTTCCCGCTGCGCTTCCGCCATGCGCCCGGCCTGAAGCAAGATCATCGCGTACGTCAGGTGCGTATACCACAGTTTGGGGCTCAGCTGGACAGCACGCTTTATCGACACTTCGGCTTCGTTTGGCCGTCGTGCATACATCAGAACATTGGCGCGGCTTTGATGAACGCTGGGATTCAGCGGATCAAGCGCGATCGCTTCGTCGGCCAATTGCAATGCCGTATCGAAGCGACGGAGCATCGCCAGCATCCAGGCGATGTTAGCCAGATTGGTCCCGCTCTGGTCGCGCAGGGACTGCACCTTCTGAAACTGATCCAGCGCCTTCGTAAACCGGAACGAAAAATAATAGATCGAACCAAGGCCCTCCTGGGCAGACGATGACAATGGCGCCAGAACCACAGCCCGCTGCGCAGCTTGCTCGGCTTCTTTCATCAGGGCGTCCGCATCGCGCAAATTGGCGGCAAAGGTCGTCCCGAGCTGGCTTAGATACCCTGCCTTGCTGGTCATCGCGTCGCCGTAAAGCGGGTCTTCAACCAAGG
This sequence comes from Sphingomonas sp. RB1R13, assembly GCF_036663775.1. Classification (NCBI taxonomy): domain Bacteria; kingdom Pseudomonadati; phylum Pseudomonadota; class Alphaproteobacteria; order Sphingomonadales; family Sphingomonadaceae; genus Sphingomonas; species Sphingomonas sp. RB1R13. The sequence continues at coordinate 21,649 of NZ_JAXOJM010000001.1, read as the reverse complement.
AGGCCTCGACCAGACTCAGAGCGGTGCGAATACCCGACTCGGTGTCGGCGTCACGCCGCACCGCTTCGGCGCGAAGGTAGAGGTCCTGGGCGTGCGGATTGTCCGTCCCGCCTCGCGCCCGAAGGTCGTTGTCGGCCACTCCGAACTTTAGCCGAAGCGCCTCGGCCACCTTTCCTGCGATCTCGCTTTGGATCTTAAGGGCATCGCCGGCCGGCCGATCGTAGGCCTCCGACCATCGGGTAGTGCCGTCTTTGCCGTCGACCAATTGCGCGCTGATCCGCAGCATTTGCGGCGACCGTCGCACACTACCAGTCAGAATATCCGCGACGTGAAGCTTGGCCGCGGCGCTTACCGCATCAGCGTTCCGAACGGATTCCGACGAAATTCGTGCAACGACCTTGAGTCCAGGTATTCGGGCGAGCGTACTCCGCAATTCCTCAGCAATGCCATCGGAGAAATAATTTTGTGCCGGGTCACCACTCAGATTTTCGAACGGCAGGACCGCGATACTGTCGCCGGACTTCAACGGCCTCGGCCCCCAATACCAGACGCCCGCACCGGCGGCGGCGACGGCGACCGCAGCAGCGCTGCCGGCAATCAATCCCCGCCGGCTCACCCGTGACTGCAGGGGACCATGTTCAACGGTCGTTCCGCCGGCAATCTTGAAGCGGTCCTGAAGGAGCGACTTCACCACCTGGTATCGCGGATCGCTGGGATCGCCCTTCCAGCCTGCGAGGCTTTGCGCCTGGGTCTCCCCGAACCCCAGCGGCGGATCGACCTTGTCGAGCAGGATCGGGAAATAGGTCTTGAGCTTGACCGCGCGGCTGGCTTCGTCGCGCACGAACTGTCCTTGCGGCCCGACCGACCGCCGGCTCCACACCACGATCACGGCGCGGGCGCTTTGCAGATGCCGCAGGATGGTATCGCGCCATTCATCACCGGCGCCGATATGGGCGTCCCACCAGACTGACAGCCCATCGTTTTCTAGCGCACGAACGAGGTCGGCCACACGAGCGCGGTCCTCGGCTTTATATGAAACGAAAACGTCCGCCATGGGATACTCCCCCGGTCAGGGGATAAGCAAAATATCTCCGCTTGCATACTGCACACGCGAATAAGTGAAGGTCATCCTTTGCGCCAGCTGCAGCTGATGGGCCGAACCTCTCCGATGCTAAGAACGGACGGTCGGCAAGCGCCTCAAAAGCGCGCGACCGGTTGCGACCCCCCACGAATTATTCATCGGTTGGGAAGTTTGTCACCATTCACCTGAGTAAACACGATCCGATAGCCAGCGCCTTGAGAGTTGAAGACAGTTGCGCCGATGCAGCGGTAGGCCTCGCACAGCGAATGTCAGCAATCCACCCAGTTTCTGCCATTTGGGATAGTCGCTGGCGTTGCTAGAATCGGCCCGTCGGCTACTGGACTAAATTTCGGCTACGATCTCAAATTCCATGATCGGGGGCGCACGTGTTCCTTTCCTTTTATCGACGCCATGTTCCTCCCGGGCTGGCCTCCTGCGAACGGGAGTGCGTGATGGAACGTCCTCTTGCAATGCTATGTAAGTCAATCTGAGTTTGGCGACTTGGCCTTCCGACCCCGACGAGTAGCTGCCTTGGCCGGTGCAACTTCGGTAGCCGGCAAGGTGCGGCTCGGCCTACCCTTTTGACCCAGCCCGATCTTTTTCGCCATTGAGCGACGAACCTCTGAGTAGCTTGGCGCGACCATCGGATAGTCCGGCTTCAGCTTGTAGCGCTCACGATACTGCGCGGGGGTCAGGCCGTGGGTCGAGAGGTGCCGCCGCAGTGTCTTATAGGGCTTGCCGTCGATCATCGAGATGATGTGATCGACAGAGGACAGCGATCGGCGGGCCGTAGTGGCCGGCGTGTAGTCCGCTGTAGGCTCTTCGGGAGCACCCGGCTGCACCGAGCTGTCTAGACCGCGCACTGCGTCGTACATCGCCCTAAGAAAAGCGGGCACATCATCACCGGTAGCTCGGGTGTTGGGATTGCCGAGCCATGCGATTGTCAGTTCAGTCGCGAGCTCGACTGGCGTCGTGGAAGTTTCTTCGTCGGCCAAGGTGGTTCTCCTGGTTTCAGCCGGTGCTGAATTAGCGCAGTGCCGCGAGTTGATCGAGCAAGCGAGTATTGGCGAGCGTTGCGGCCTTCGTTGCTCCAGCCTGATAATCTGGCCGCGCGGTGAACGTGAAGGTCTTCGAGTTTCCAAACTTCATTCCCCCAAAGCCGCCGAAGCCGCCGAGCCGACCAAGCCCGCCCATAACGCCGCTCGCGATATTTGCCGCCTTCTGGATCCCAGCGCCCTTCGTCGTGTCTTGCTTGGCCGCGAAATCGCCTTCGACCACAACCGGCTGATTGATCGTGATCGTTGCTACCTTACCGGTGGGAGCGACCAAAGTGAGCTTCGAATAGTCGTCGACCACTGCGATCCCTGAATTGACCTGCAAACCACCAAAGCTGAACGCGCCGGGCCGCTTCAACTGAGAGAAGTCGATGAGGTAGGTGACGTCGATTACACCTTGGCCCGATGTCTTAGCGAACTGACCCACCCCGTACTGGTTGGTGCCTGCCGCCATCGTCAGGCCCATCCCGCTCATGCCGCTTGATACGATGTCTCCGGGTAGCATGAACTGCGAAGGGAGGGCATTCGGCTTGTAGTAGCTTGCCTTACCCGTGCTTCGCTTATCGAGCCGCACGCCCGCTTCGTAGGGCGCCACCATCTGCTTCACACGGCCAAAGTCTGGACTGGCGAAGAGCGAGGCTGCCTCGGCCACTCGGAAACCACGAGCGCCAAGCTGTGCCTTGAAGTCAGCGTAGGCCGCGTCCGTAATCGCCTGCATCATGACGGGCGTTACCCCGACAAGGATGCTTTTGGCGTCGGTTGCTCCGCCAAAGGCCCCGATCATTCCGCCGGTTTGTTTGCCGCGGTCCATAGACTCGAAGATGAAGCCAACGTTGAAGGCTCCGACGGTGACTGTTTGCACCCCCTTGACCGCTTCGGCACTGCGCACCTTCAAAGCGGCGTCCTGGGCCATCAGCGGAGACGCGGTGGAAAGCGCTATCGCGAACAAAAACGCACTGAATTTAAACCTGTTTGGCATGCCATTCCCCCTCAAGACTTGTGACTTCCTATTCAGTCACGATCCGAAAGGAAAGTTCCTCCGTTGTGGATGAGTGGCAAGGGCAAAAGCGATCAGGCTGGGAGACCGCTGTTTGCGCTCCCGAGTGGCCTAGGTACCGGGACGGCGCCGGCATGGGCTGCGGCGACTTCTGGGCCGGAAGCAGACTGTCCGCTTTTGGCTAGGAAAGCGCGATATCGGACCTTTCCAGGATTAGGGCTCGAATTTCCCGAATCAGCGTCTCGCCGCGTCAAAGCCGACCCTCGGCTATCGGCCCAAAACCATCACTCAAGTCCGTCGCATTCGCGCTGTTAGGGTCACGAAGAATGCTGTCGACCAGCCAATCAAAATGATTCCGTTTATACCCTCGATTGCCGACACCAGGCGCCACCTCTCCACCATGGCAGCATCGCTATATCCGATGGCACCATAAGTGATCGTCGAGAAATAGACGGCTTCGCGCAGACCGTGGACCGAACCGATAACGAGGTATACGAAAGCGTACAGCCAGATCTCGACGCCGTGCAGAACGAACAGCCCGAGGATCACGATGATAGTCGCTGCAAAACCGCGCCGTGACATGGGGTGGATATGCTCGCGAGCCTCATCACGCTCCTCGACGCGAAGAATACGCGAAAGCGCGTAAAGCCCACTCGCGTGAATCGAGACGGTCAGCGATACCATGATTGTGGCGAGGGCGAGCTCGGTAAACATTCAACGATCTTTCCGACGAGCATCACGTCCGGTCAATCGATTGATGCTTGAAGATTGATTGTCTAACGCGGGTCAAGCCATCGCCAGCTGCGTTCTTCGTTAGGATCAGGAGGGCCAGCGTTGCCGCCTGGGTTCGGGCGTGCCAAACCTCCGCCATGAGCCCTGACGAAGTCACACCGTCATCTGAAGCCCGTGGACTTCGATCCATGATGCGCACGTTGGGGCCGGGGCTGATCACCGGGGCAGCGGACGACGATCCCAGCGGGATCGGTACTCACAGCCAGGTCGGCGCCGAGTTTGGTTACGGGCTAGCTTGGACATTTGTCCTCAGCTTCCCGCTAATGGTCGTGATCCAGGAAATTGCTGCGGAAATCGGGCGCGTAACCGGTGCCGGGATCGCTCGCAATTTGCGCAGACATTATCCGCGCTCCATTCTTTATTTCATGATTTCGCTTCTGCTGATCGCCAATATCGTCAATCTCGGGGCTGACTTGAGCGCGATGGGTGCGGCTCTCGCGCTGCTGGCAGGAGGCAAGCCAGGGCTATATACCCTGCTGTTCGGCATCATCTGCATCGTCCTGGAGGTCGGGCTCAGCTATCCCCAATATTCAGCCGTCCTGAAATGGACGACTCTGACCCTGTTCACTTACGTCGCGGTCGTCATCGTCGCCCACGTCCCGTGGAGCCATGCCTTGCGCTCACTGGTTGTCCCGGAACTACAGTTCAATGCCGCCTATGCGACGGCGTTCGTCGCCATTTTGGGAACGACGATCAGCCCCTACCTCTTTTTTTGGCAGGCTGGTCAGGAAATCGAGGAGCAACATCGTCATCATGCCAAGCCCCTGTGCATTACGCCAAAGGCAGCCGGCCCTGAACTGAAGCGTATTCGAATCGATACATTGACGGGAATGGCATTCAGCACGCTCATCTCGCTGGCCATCGTATTCGCCACTGCAGCAACATTGCACTCTAGTGGGGTACGCGACATCGCGACTTCATCGCAGGCGGCGGAGGCGCTCCGGCCGATAGCGGGACAGTTTGCCTTCGCCATGTTTGCAGTGGGGATCATCGGTACGGGACTGCTCGCTGTCCCTGTCCTCGCTGGCTCGGCTGCCTATGCCGTCACGGAAATGGCTGGGTTCTCCGGGAGTCTTGATGCAAAGCCGCTCAGCGCAAAGCTCTTCTACGCCACGATTGCGGTAACAACACTGGCCGGCGCATCGCTCAACGTTGTGGGTATCGATCCCGCCCGTGCCCTTTACTGGGCTGCTGTGGTCAACGGTATTCTGGCCGGGCCGTTGATGATCATGATGATGCTGATCGTGCGCAACCCTCGCGCGATGGGGCGACTGACCGTATCAAAACGCCAGCAGATATTGGGATGGGCGGCCACGATCGTAATGATTGCTGCGTCGGTGCTTTTCCTCGCCTTTGTGGTGTTTGGTTCAAACTGACGTGAGAGAGCTGGAGTCATCCAGGGTTCGAAAGCAATATTAGCTTGCCGGGCACATCGGGTCCGCATTTTTCCTACGGTGGAGAAGCGGACAGTCTGTTAACGACCCACTTGACGGCGTTCGCGGCGGGAAATGCGGACGACGGAAGCAGCCAGTCCGCTACCGACCCACTTGCGGACATCGCTTATTTATCCCGAAATTCCGCTAAATGCGGGGGCCGCTCCTGCAAGCGAAGTCCCTATCCGATGCGATTATAAGCCATTACAAGTCCATCATGATCGCAGAAACTGAACTGGAGATGGTGCAGCGGCACGTCCGGCACGGCCAAAAACACGTGTCGCGCCAAGTCGCGATTATCGCGCAAATGACGAACCGAAAGCAATCCGTTGATCTGGCAGAAGCGCTGCTTTTTAGTTTTGAATGGATCCAACAGGGCCACCAAGATCATCTTGACCGCCTAGTTTCGGACAGACTAATTCCTCGAAGCAGATGCTAACAGAGCCGGAGCTAATCTCTGCTTTCCACCCAGTTCTTGCCATTCCCGGTGACGACCACGGATGCTGAAAGCTGCAAGTAGGCTACCGACCGAATTGCCGCCGTTCGTGCCTGATTGAGCGAGCGCCGAAAGCGGTCTGTCGGCTTCCGACGACTTTTCGTTCGTTTGCCGCTTCGACCTGCCATGTTGATAGCGGAAGTTTGAGCAGCGGAGTGCTCCTGCGATCGACTGGCGCTAATTGTCGACGGCTTGGCTTGTAATCGCTCTCCACCCAGTTTGTGCCGTTCTCGGTAACTGCGGCGGATGCTGCAAATTGCCAGTCCGGCTACCGCCCATGCGTGGGCCTGATAAGACACGTGCGGTTGAATGCAAAAGCGACCGCCGGATTTGTTTCGGGACACTGAGGAATAGCTCAATAGACCTTGCGACATCACCTCTCGAAAAGACTCCAGGACCTTCATGTCCGGCGAGGCGAGGCGGCTTTCGCCTTAAGCAGATCTTATCTTCGAGGATAAAGGAACAAAGGTCCTTCCCGGATGATTAGATCACGCAGAGTTGTCTGACGCCCTAGCGCACCAGTCGCCAAGCCATAAGCTTGACGTTGGAACAGGCTTCAAGTCCGATTGAGGCTGACCGGCATGAACAATATTACAATGTTGCAATCAGCCTCTATTTTGCTTCTGCTTACAGCGCTTGGCGGACTGGTAATGGCTGCCGTACGATTTGCCCGAAAAGTTAACCCGCCGTCTTGGCTCGCGATGGCGCATGGCTTTCTCGCGGCCTCTGGCTTGACGCTTTTAGCTTATGCAGGACTGACCGACCGGGTGCACGGCGCAGCGATCGCGGGGCTTGTGTTGCTTGCGGCAGCCGCGATCGGCGGCGTCACCATGAACCTGGGTTACCACCTCGCCGGAAAACTACTCCCGGTGTGGCTTCTGTCACTTCATATCGCACTCGCCGTGGTCGGCACGCTGCTCGTGGCGTGGGGCGCATGGGCCGGTTAGCGCCTGTCTAAGGGCTCAAAGCCCCGCACTTTCAACCAGTTCGGCTAGGCGTCGGAAAAATCGTAGGAGAATCAGAATGGCACGAAATCCAAAAATCGTTAGGGTAGTGGGCCTGGCCTTAGCAAGTGTATCAGTGCCGGCTTTTGCTTCGAGCCACCGCGAAGCACCCGGCATCACCGCAATGCCTAAGGTCGATAACACCGACGTATATGCCTTCCGCAGCTATGAACCTGGCCGCGATGGAACGGTAACTCTGATCGCCAATTTTCAGCCATCCCAAACTCCTGGTGACGGGCCCAATTATTTTACCTTGGATCCCGACGCGCTTTACGAGATCCATATCGACAACACAGGTGACGCGGTCGCGGATATGACTTTCCAATTTCGCTTCGCCAACACGATTGTCGGCGGAGTGGGCAAGACCGTTCCCGTGGGCGGTGTAAATCAGCCCATCCCACTGCGTCATGTTGGGCCTATTTCTCGGCCAAGCGATCCCAACCAGGGCGAATTGGAAACCTACACCGTAGGCATGCTGACAGGCGGCCGGGGACTTGGCTCGGCACTGCTGCGCAATGCCGACGGTTCGGGAACTACATTCAACAAGCCGATTGATAACATTGGAAACAAAACCACCGCCAAATACCCCGACTACGCCGACCAGTTTATTTACAGCGTGTCGATCCCAGGTTGCGCCTCGCAGGGACGCGTTTTCGTCGGGCAGCGCGAAGAGGCCTTTGCAGTAAATACCGGGCCGATCTTTGATCTAGTCAATCTCGTGCCAATCGAAGGCGACAGCGCGCCGGGCGCCAACGACGGCCGCGGTTTTCCTGGCGGGATAACCCAGAGTGACAAAAACCAGCAACTGATTGATCAAAAGAACGTCACCTCTCTCGCGCTCGAAATTCCGACCACCTGCCTTACGGGCACCGGCAACGGCGTAATCGGCGTTTGGTCAAGCGCCAGCCTGCCAGTCGGTAAAGTCGCGGCACGAGCTGGACGCAATCCGGCTGCTCGCTTTGACAAAGAATACAAGCAGGTATCGCGGCTCGGTGCGCCGCTGGTCAATGAAGTTGTGATCGGGCTGCCTCACAAGGACCTGTTCAATTCGAGCAAGCCCACGCAAGATGCAATGTTTGCAAGCTACGTGACAAACCCAGCGATGCCAGCGATTCTCAATACGTTGTTCCTAGCTCCGGTGAACTCCGCGCTGCATGCCAAATTCACTGATCTCGCCCCAAGCAATTTTCCGCGTCGCGATTTGGTCGCCGCATACCTGACCGGGTTTCCCAACCTCAATCAGCTCAAGACAGTTACGCCGTCGGAGATGCTGCGGCTGAATACGAGCGTGCCAGTGACCGTTCGCGACCGACAGAGCTCGTTCGGCTTGGCTGGCGACGACATGGCTGGCTATCCTAATGGTCGGCGCCCCGGCGACGACGTCGTCGATATCACTTTGCGGGTCGCAATGGGCCGACTGTGCCACCCGGTTCCGCTAAAAGGCAAAATGACCGACCTAGGCTTATGCCAACCTTCGGATGCGCCCACTGGAATGGTCGCTTATACCGACGGGGCGCCGAGCAGTGCGAAGTCGTTGCTCAACAGTTTCCCTTACCTCAATCCACCGCTACGCGGCGCACCGCGGCCTCAGAATAGGCCGTAGAGCAAAAATAGGCACAGCGACCCTTTTTCCAAGGCACTAATCCATAGCCAAATATTCCGGCAGGTAAGGCGTTTGTGCGCCCCCATTTATGCACTCCGCATTACTACGTGCTCGCTCGCTATTTTAGAGGGGCGTCTGCTTTCAGGGGTCAAAAGTTGTAAGGTCTTTGATCAAAATCGTGCGCGAAGCCATCGTATCCCTTTCGGGCTTCAACGGTTGCCTCTGCCAGAGACTTTTTGACAGCGGCCCGACGGCTTCCCACCCGGTCTCTGCTATCCGGAGTGGCCCAAGCAGTCGCGAAAAGGGGACGGTCGGCTACCGACCTACTTGCGGACATTCGAAGAAAAGCAGGGACCTGCCGGAAGCGGTCACCACGGGCGTGGCCCTTAGCAGCTGAAGCTGGACCAGGAGCCGATCTTCCTCTTGAAAGCCGGGCAATGCGAAAGCTGTCGTTCGACTACCAACTCGATTGCAGCCGTTAATGCAAATTACCAACTTTTCGAACACGGTCCTACGTAAAGCCAAAGCTTTTCGGCAATCTTGGCCGACGTTTTTAAAAATTGGCCTCGCAACGCCTCCCTGCTCTGTTCTCGTTCAGGACGACTGGGCGGATCAGGATTACAGAGAGATGGATCGTCCGTCGATCGACCTCGAGTGATGTTCTGCCGATTGCCAAATGTCCGTCTCATGTTGGCCGATAGGATTACGGAAAACGACAATGCGGAAGCGAAATGACCTGAAAACAAAACATAACCGAGCGTCACGCTGGACATCCGATGCTCGCTGAACAGCGCATATGCGCGAGCAATCGTCTGTAAGCCCGCGATGCTTCCGACTTGCCGGTGAAGCCGGTCGGACCCCTCGCACCTCAAGCTGAGACCACGGACAGTTACGGTTAATGCGCCGCACCGAGTGACGTCTAACTCATATAAAGTCCGACTTTTTTACATCCTATCCAAATTTCGACGCGCCTCGACTCATGGTCCGTGTCCCCCTATCCATACGGAGGGAAATTTCTTCTTATGTTGACAGGTTCGCTCAGGGCCTCTGTGAATCAAAGGGATCGTGCCTCGTGACAGTGAAGCGCGACAAGCCTCCGCAGCCCCGGAAGCCCCGAGAGCGGGGACGGTCTCTAGCAGGTTACGGTAAGGCGCCGCTCATCGTCGGCATAGGTGCGTCCGCGGGCGGCCTCGAAGCGTTCAAAAGTTTTTTCGAGAACTCTGCGGCGGACACTGGCATGGGCTTTGTGCTCGTCCAGCACCTCTCGCCGGACTACAAAAGCATGTTGGCTGAGCTTCTCAGCAAAGCAACCACGATGGACGTCATTGAGGCGACCGACGGCGTTGCGGTCAAGGCAAACTGTGTTTTCGTTATACCTCCCGACGCAACCATGACGATAGCAAACGGCCGTTTGAAAATCGTCAAGCCCGCACCACCCCGCGAACACCGTCGACCGATCGATACCTTTTTCCAGTCGCTTGCTGAAGATCAGGGCGAAAACGCCGTTTGCATCATCTTGTCGGGCACCGGGAGCGACGGGACGCTGGGTGTAGCTGCGATAAAGGAGCACGGCGGGCTGACCTTGGCGCAGTCGGAATATGACAGCCACGCGCTTCCGGGAATGCCGCAAAGTGCCGCGGCTACAGGCCAAGTCGATGACGTGCTGGCGGTCGAAGCAATGCCGGCCAAGCTGGCGGCCTATCAGGCGCATCTCAGGACCGTTGCCGCAAGCAAGGATGACGGCGGCATACGTACCGACATGGCGTCGCAAATGGCAACCATCATGGGCGCGCTTCGAGCACGGAGCGGACATGATTTCAGCGAGTATAAGGAAAAGACGCTGTTTCGCCGACTTCAGCGGCGAATGCAATTGCTGCAGGTCGAAACTCCTGCTGGCTACATCAAGTTCTTTCGCGAGCAACCCGAAGAACTGGATGCGTTGTTCCGCGAGTTGCTGATCAGCGTGACCCAATTCTTTCGCGATCCCGCTGCGTTCGAAGCGCTAGACGCCACGGTGCTGCAAGCGCTCATGGCTGGTGAGAGCGCGCAAGACACCGTGCGTGTCTGGGTGCCCGGCTGCGCAACGGGACAGGAAGTCTTCACGCTAGCTATTTTGCTTTGCGAAGCGATGGATTCGAAGCGCCCGAAACCGAAAATCCAGATTTTTGGAACCGATATCGACGACCGCGCGATCGCCATTGCACGGGCCGGCCGCTTCCGGAAACCCGTGGCGGGAGTATCGCCTGACCGACTTGAGCGCTGGTTCACGCAAGACGGCGACGATTATTGCGTGACGCCGGAGATCCGCGAATTGTGCGTATTCTCGACGCAAAGCGTCATTAAGGATCCGCCGTTCTCGAAGCTCGATCTGATATCGTGCCGCAATTTGCTTATCTACATCGATCCCACAATGCAGGATCGTGTCATGCGGACCTTCCACTATGCTTTGAAACCAACCGGCAAACTGTTCCTGGGCTCTTCTGAATCGGTAACGCGCACCGCCAGGCTCTTTGCTTCCCTCGACAAGAAGTATCGTATCTTTGAACGGTGCGAGACCGAGCGGCCATCCCTCCCCGAGCTACCTGCGCGCGGGCCGACGGGCAAAATGCCCGCAATACCGAGGGCTCGACCGCCGGGAGCAGGCGACCGGATTGAAAAGGGCGCACGGCGCCAGATGGAGAAATATTATCCGCCGCACGTGGTATTAGATCTTCGTCATCAGATTGTCCGGTTCTCGGGCGGATTGATGGGGCAATATCTCGAACCTTCGCCTGGCGCGCCGAGCTTTGCGCTGTTCGACATTTTGCGCAAACCGCTTCGTCCGGCCGTCCGCGCACTGCTTCTCGAAGTCCACGCCGCTAACGCGCCGGTCCGTCACGCCGATGTTACACTGCGCATCGATGGTCGGCCGCATCTGCTGACGCTGATCGCCGAGCCGATAGACGACGACAGCAATCTCATCGTCCTGGCGTTTCAGGATAACGGTCCAAGGGCGCCCAAGGACGCGCTCGACACGTCGGGCAAGGAATCGACCGATAACGTGCGGGCGCTTGAGCAGGAATTGCGGACGACGCGCACGCAACTCCAATCAACAATTGACGAGCTCGAAGTAGCCAGCGAGGAGATGAAGTCCTCAAATGAGGAATATCAATCTGTTAACGAAGAACTTCAGTCTGCCAATGAAGAATTGGAAACTTCTAAAGAAGAAATGCAGTCGGTAAACGAGGAGCTGCAAACTATCAACGTCGAAATGCTTAGTAAGAATGCGCAACTGATGCATCTCAACAGTGATATAAAAAACCTACTGGAAAGCACTGATATTGCCACATTGTTTCTTGACGAGAAGTTACGGATCAAGAGTTTTACCGGCGGTATTTCTGATATCTTTAGTGTCCGCACCGCGGATGTTGGTCGCCCGATCACTGAGATCGTAAGCCTGCTCGATTATGCAGACCTTCAGCGTGACGTGCGAACGGTGCTGCGCAAGCTCTCCGTGATCGAGAGGCGGGTGGCACTGAAGGATGCGGCGATGTCGTTCGAGATGCGCATCCGTCCATACCGCGCCGTAGACAACGTGATCGATGGTGTCGTTTGCACATTCATCGATATTACTGCGCGCGAAGCTGCGGATGCCGTTTTACGCGAAAGCGAAAGGCAGTTTCATGCACTCGCAGAATCCATTCCCCAACTGGCGTGGATCATGGACGCCAAGGGCTATATCTTCTGGTACAACCAACGTTGGTTTGATTACACGAATACAAAACTTGAGAACATGCAGGGCTGGGGCTGGAAAAGCGTCCACCATCCCGATGAAGTCGATCGGGTAGCGAAGCACCTTGAACACTGCGTCGAAACGGGCGTAGTCTGGGAGGACACATTCCCGTTGCGGGGCGCGGACGGCGAATATCGCTGGTTCCTTTCTCGCGCCGAGCCGATCCGCGATGAAGGCGGCAAGATTGTCCGCTGGTTTGGCACCAATACCGACATTGAGGAGCAAAGGCGCAGCGAGGAGCTTCGCAAATTGCTGCTCAATGAGCTGGACCACCGGGTCAAAAATCTCTTTGCCATCGTCGGTGGTGTGGTGACGCTTAGCGCGCGCTCGGCGAAAACTCCTCAAGAAATGGCGAATACGGTGCAAGGGCGGCTCGGCGCGCTCGCAAGTGCGCACCTGTTAATCCGGGCGAGCAAGTCGGGATCGCAAGTTCGAAATAGATCAACTTTGGAAACACTGATCCGAGCCGTTTTGGCTCCCTATATGAATGTCGCGGGACCTGAGAGCGTGGAACGCTTCGTGATCAAGGGTCCAGAAGTTCCGATCGGCGGCGATGCAGTGACGAGCTTGGCGCTTGTTTTGCATGAGCTAGCGACGAATGCGGCGAAGTATGGTGCCTTCTCGACACCGGAAGGTCAGGTTCAAATTTCCTGGAAGGTAACAAAAAAGAAGCTGACCTTGCAGTGGAAAGAACGAGGGGGCCCTGCAGTTGGCGGCCCGCCTGCCCGGGAAGGTTTTGGCAGTTTGCTTGCCCGGCGTAGCATGAATGGTCAGCTGAATGGCGAACTTGCTTTTGATTGGCAAACCGAGGGTTTGACGGTGCATTTCTCTGCGGCGATGGAACGACTATCCCCCTGAATGATTAAAAGCGACGTGTGCTCTTCATTCGTCATAGAAATATTCCATTGCTGAACCATGCGTTGATCCTGGTTGCCGAAGACGAGCCTTTCATTGCTTTGGATGTGGCGCTCGCGATTGAGGACGCCGGGGGCGTCGTCGCTGGTCCCGCCGCCAGCGTTTCGGAAGCGCTCGCTCTGATCGACACTTTACCAATCGTCGCTGCCATCCTCGACGTTAACCTCGCCGATGGTGACATTTCGCCGGTGGCCGAGCGGCTGATCAATGCCGGCATTCCGATAATTCTTCAGACGGGTATCGGTCTGCCTTCAAAATTGGCAGCGCGCTTTCCCGATCTGAAGGCAGTTATCAAGCCGTGCGTCGCAGCAGCGCTGGTTATTCAGCTCGAAACTCTTATCGCTAGTTGCCGAGCGGAAAAATAAGTGTGGCTTACGCATTCATAGAAATTATCGAAGAGTAATTGGTTTCGCTAGCGATCCAGTTCGGGGTGATCTGAGCCCTCATACTTTTCGCTGCTTGGTTTAGAATGGGACCTAGACGGAAGCACGCACGATTAAGCGATCACAGTTTGAGGAAGCACAACTAGCCGGATCCCCTCAGGCGGGCGTTCAAATAGCGGACGGGACGTCGCGCTAAGGCTTTATCATCCCTCCGCTTGATAGCCTTTGGCTGCACGGCCAGTTTGCCGCGACGGTGCCTGCTTGAGCCCGCGAAAAGGAACTCACAAGGTCACTGGGCATTGGTGAGTTGGTTACCCTTTTTCAGGCCAGTTCATCATGCGGCTAGCAGCATTTATTCGGTCGAATGAAAACGAAATCGTCGCGGCATGGGAGGAATTCGCGCAACAATATTTGCCTGCAGCCGTCCATATGGATCGAGTTGCGTTGCGCGATCACATCGTCGGCCTACTGCGATTCATCGCGGACGATCTCGAGACTCCTGAGACCGAACGCGAGCGTAGCGCAAAAGCCAAAGGACAGGGCCCGAAAGGCGGGGGCGCCAATGACAGCGCAGCGGAAACCCATGCCGACCTGCGGTTTACCGGAGGCTTCGATACGGTCGAAATGCTTTCTGAATTTCGTGCATTGCGGGCAAGCGTCACCAAGTTGTGGAGAGCCGCTTGGGATGAACCCGAAGATATTATCCCGGATTTATTGCGTTTTAACGAGTCTATAGATCAGGTAATGACAGAATCACTCTCCCGTTACACTGAAAAGTTGAATTACGCGGGAACTCTACTCGTCGGCACTCTTGTAAACGATTTCCGGAAAACGCTTACGGCTGTTTCCGATTCGGCACAGATTCTGGCAAGTGGAAAGCTTGATCGCCAACAGACTCAATTGGTTTCCCGGATCGAAAGCGGTGCTTCCCACGTCAATCTGGTTGTTTCTGACCTAATTGATGCAGTCCGCGTTCGCATTGGCGAGGGCGTGTCAATCATATTGGCGCCGATGGATATGGCCGAAGCTGTAAGGGATGCAGCGAAGGAATTTAAGGCGGCATATCCCAATCGTGAAATTTTAGTCGAAACTGCCGGCAATCTGAATGGCAATGGGGATATTGCCCGCATCCGCCAGATCCTGTCAATTTTGATCGAAAGCGCGATACGGCACGGTTTGAAGACCTCCAGAATTTCAGTGGCGGCGAAAGGCCGCGAACACGAATTGGTCCTTTCAGTTCATACTGAAGGCGTTATCCCGCCCGATACCGTCACTACTATCTTTGACCCGCTGACGCGCGGAAACGATGAGGACCTGGCACCAAGCGGCACATCCCGGCTTAACCTCGGACTTTTCATTGTCAAAGGCATCGTGACCGCCCACGACGGTAAGGTCAGTGTAGTTTCGAATGAAAAGCAAGGGACGACTTTTACCGCGCAATTACCACGTCAGAAAGTAGCTGTGTAGGTGCTAAGCCGATTCATATATCACGCGGCGTCTGGCGACAGAAAGTGAACAAAGTAATGGAGCCAGCTGGAACAGTTCTACCTCATACGGATAATTTCAGTATTATTTGCGTGGGCGGTTCGGCTGGAAGCCTTGATGCCTATAAGCAATTTTTCGAAAATCTCCCAATGAATCTAGGCATTGCAATTGTCATTGTTAATCACGTGACACGCTCGTTTGATAAGCTCCATAAAATATTGCCGCGTCATACCAATATGCCGGTTGATTTGATTACGGATCAGCTACTAATACAGCCAGATCATGTGTACATCATTCCGGCAAAGCGTGAATTACACGTCTTTGCTGGAAAATTTTGTTTAAGGCCGATATCTAAGGCTAGGGGATGGCCTGACGTTATTACAATTTTTCTTCGTTCCTTGGCGCAGCAATGGGATGGAAAACTGATTGCTGTTATTGTTTCTGGCTTGGATGGGGACGGGGCAGCAGCGATGGGCGACATCAAGCGCGTTGGCGGCATTACTATCGTGCAGACGCCTGAAACAGCCGAGTGGTCGGATATGCCTGAGGATGCCATAAAAACCGGATCGGTAGATTTTGTTCTTTCGGCTAGGGATATTGCTCGGAAGATTTCCGAGATTGTAGTTCAGAAAACGCTCTAGTAGGTAATACCCGCGCCCACGCACTTGAACGTTGCTCTAACAGAAAACGGAAGTTAGTGCGACTTGGGCAATCTCATAATGATTGGATAATGAGCATGGACACGCAGCCGTCCGAGTTAAATGCCGTTGAGCTAGCAACAGAACTGACAATTGCTTGGCTCGGGAACCCCAATACCCGTGCCACTGCAGACGAGGTTCCGTCTTTTCTCAAAAAGATGCATGAAGCCGTGGTGGGCTTGAGTAGTTTAGCGGGTCAGAGTGCAAACGAACTGCCGGCGGCCGAGTTCACGCCTGCGACGACTGCGCGCCGTTCGCTCTCCTCGAGGGAGCACATCATCTCGCTGATTGATGGAAAGCCATACAGGACACTCCGACGTCATCTTTCAACGAATGGCCTCACTCCGGAACAGTACCGTGAGCGCTACAACCTCAAAGCCGATTACCCAATGGTTGCGCCAGCTTATTCCGAGGTGCGGCGTTCAATGGCGCATAAGATTGGGCTCGGTCAGAAGGGCAGGGCGGCCAAGGCTTCGGCTCCCTCTAAGGTCCCGGTTGCAGCGCCCGCGCGCCGCGCCCGCAAGCCGAAGGCCAAACCCGCCGGTTAAGAGGATCTGCCGGGCTTGTCAGTCGGATTTGGTGCCCCGTTTACTGGGGGCAAAAGGGAGATGATGCATGACCACATTATTTCAGGCGCCAGGCGCCTGCAGCCTTGCACCGCTGATCGCACTTCACATCGCCGAGATTGCGCACGACACTGTGAACGTCGATTTGCGGGCGCATAAACTCGCTGACGGCGGCGATTATTTCGCCATCAATCCCAAGGGTGCCGTCCCGGCGCTAAAGGTCGACGACGGCGAAGTATTGACCGAAAACGCTGTCTTGCTTCAGTATATCGCGGATCAGGCTCCCGCCTCCGACCTCATTCCGGTGAGCGGCTTGGAGCGCTACCGCCAGCTTGAGCTCCTCAATTATATTGCAACCGAGGTTCACAAGGGTTTCGGCCCGTTGTTCAACCCCGCTACCCTGCCAGAAGCTCGTCAAACAGCGAATGACGCGCTCGGCAAGAAGTTCACCTTTCTTGCCACCAAACTTCAGTCGAATGGCTTTTTGGCGGGTGCGAAACTCACTGCTGCAGACGCATATTTCTTCACGGTTCTAAGATGGACTGACATGTTCAAAATTGATCTGTCGCCCTGGCCGGCAATCGTCGCCTACCGCCAGCGGGTCGCCTCTCAGCCATCAGTCGTCGCTGCTCTCAAGGAAGAGGGTCTCGGCGGCTAGCTGTCTATTCCGACCTAGGACTTCGTGCTCACCGAGGGTAGCCGTGCCCGATTAATGAAGTATTTGCCCCCGCAGCAGCGGGTGTCGCTACCAACGGTCTAGGTGTCCTTACAACTGAAGTCAGTAACCCTGCCTGGCTCGGCAGCAATGAAGCGGTCGGGCGAAACTCCCTCCTTTGCCATCGCAACCGCGAGTGCTTTGACCGGCTCGTCGCGAGCTTCGTCAGTTAATTGGAAGGTGCCCCAGTGGATCCCGAGAGCCCGGCGCGCGCCGACATCCCTAAAAATGCGTACCGCTTCTGCCGGATTGACGTGCTGCGATGCCATGAACCAGCGCGGCTCATAAGCGCCGATCGGGATCAACGCCGCGTCCGGGGGCCCCAGTCGATGGCGAATGTCTGCGAAATACTTCCCATCTCCGTAGCCGGTGTCGCCAGCAAACCAGATCGAGCCAGCGCCAGTCTCGAGATAATGGCCGCTCCACAACATCATTCGCGTGTCGCTCGGCCATCGGTTCGACCAGTGATACGCAGGCGTTAGTGTTGTGGTGACATTGTTTCCAAGCAAAATACGATCCCACCAGTCGCCGATAATACAACGCGCGGCTGGAACCGCCGCGCGGACGATGGCGTCGTTGCCGAGCGGCATTACCATCAGTGGTGCGTGAACGGCGTGAAGTCGGCTAAGAGTTGCGACATCGAGATGGTCGTAGTGGCTGTGACTCAGCAGGACGACGTCGATCGGTGGGAGGTCATCGAACGAAACGCCAGGCGCGGTCACTCGCCTGGGGCCCGCAAAACGAAAAGGGCTGGCCCGCTCTGACCAGACCGGGTCGGTCAATATGTTTATTCCTGCTGCCTGAATAAGCAGTGACGCTTGGCCGACTATCGTTATGCGCATACCCTCGACCCGCGGGTCGGGGTGAACTTGAGTCACTGGCACAGATGTCGGCCACCGACGTGCTCCGCCCGTGACCTTCCATTTCAGCAGGGCACCAAGTCCACGATCGGTCAATGGTTGGCTAGGGTTGAAAAAGCGAGTTCCATCGAAATGGTCGCTTTGAGGCCCATTGTAATAGCGGTTGCGCGTCACGCGCGTGCGTTAGCCAATTGTCCGACCGCCCGCGACCCTGAATGTCGCTATCCCAATGCGGCGGGCATTACGCCACCCAAGCCACAAATGAGTTAATGGGGATTTATCGGCCCGTAGCTGATGGGCTGCTTCCCGGTAACAAGTCTAGAAAACTGTCAGTGGTTCAGACTCGGCGAAATGTCTGCTTTGGCGATCGTAAGCCGGTTAACCGACGGTCGGCTACCGACCCACTAGCGGACGCGGAAAAAGTGCGGCAGTCTGTCTTAGTGCCAACCCATCCACACTTGCTCGTAGGTTCCTTTGTCGGCCTGCTCCTTGTTAATCGGGGCCTACGCAGTGCTCAGATTTCGTTGCTCGGGAGGAGCTTCGAGCGAACTACAAGCCCGTGGATATTTTGGCTCATCATCGCGCTTGGCGGTCTGCTAATCATACTTGGAGCGTATGGTGCCTGGCGAGCATAAGAAGCAGCTTTCTGCTCAATTCGAGCCGTCCCCGGTAACGACGGCAGGCGCCGTTGGCCGCCTGTCTACTACTGACCCAGCTGCGGACATTAGTCGGGCATTCCTTGAGCCGCCTCACACGCTTCAAGCGCCTTCGTCGCTATTTCATCCATGAGCGCGTCTCCCGAGGGATTGGCGAAAGCGCGAAGGTTCTCAATCAGCGAGGCATCGGCGACCAGTGCTGCCGCTTCAAAGAGCGGGAGGGCGAGATGGTCACCGCCAAGCTCACGTTGCAGGAATGGGAGGGCGCTAGCCCTATCTCGCTGCGCCAGGCCAAGGATGGCTTCTGCCCTTACATATTCGTTTTCATCGTCCGCCGCGGTAAGAAGCGCTTGTCGGACCTTCGACGTGTCGGCGTCCTGTTGGGCCAATATCAGCGTGGCCCAGTCCCGGTTAGCCGGATGTTCGTCGCGGGTAAGGCTAATTAGCCGACGCAGGTTCGCGTCTGCGTCATCGCCAGACAGCGATGCGTCATCCTCTATGAGGAACTTCAGAAAATCTGAAGGCGGATCGTAGCGGTTCATCCGCGCGAGAGTGGCACGATTGATCTTATGTCTGCAATCCACCCATTTGCGGCCGTTGCCCGTAACGACAGCGGACGCCGCAAGCTGCCAGTCAGCTATCGGACCCAAAAGCGGACGTTAGCGGTCTCACATGACTGAGCGCCGCTCATCGGAGGGATGACACCCAAGCCCTGAACGATTAGCCTTCGTTCCGAGGGGGACAATCCGATGTTCAGGCTGCTCAGGCTGAAACCGCCACATGGCTGGAACGCGGTCGCGTGGGAACTTGCGATCGTCACGCTCGGGGTACTGGTCGCTCTCGCCGCGCAGCAAACTGTGGAGGCGCTACACGACCGCAGCACTGCTGCAGAGACGCGTGCCGACGTTACGGACGAACTGAACAGCAACCTGATGAGCATGGTGCTCAGACAATCGTCCGAGCCGTGCATCGAGCGCCGCCTGACTGAACTGCGCGCAATCGTCACCCAATGGGAGAAGACGGGATCGTTCGAGACCCCGAGATGGGTTGCGCAAACTCCAGTGATCGAGATTGAACTTAGCCGCTATGACGCGGCTCGATTGGCTGGACGGCTGGCCTTGCTTTCGGGCGAGGAGCAATATCGCATGGGTGCCGTTGTTGCGCGCATTCGGAAGTTCGACGAATGGCAAATTCAGGAGCGTGTTCCCTGGGGTCAACTGCGTGCGCTGCAGTTTGGGCCAGATGCGTTGGCTGTAGACGACCGGGCCAGAATCCGAGGTGCGCTTCAGGATGCTTCAACGTTTAGCTATGAGGCAAGGATCAATGCTGCGCAGGCCCTTCCGATGGCCCGGCGATACGGCTTCAAACCGGATGAGAAAGGATTTCGCGAAATGGCAATGGAGGTATGGCCCGGTGGAAGGTTTACGCCATCGATCTGCGCATCGATTGATACCTCTCCAGAGGAAGCTAACAAGAAGGTCATGATCCCGCTGCCGCTGTGAGGCTATGGTACGTGCACGGGTCTTTGCCCTGTTACGCCTGAAAACGTTCTCCGCGCATTCGCATCCTTACGCCATCGCCGCGCACGGTCGGCGTTCGCGTCCCTTATTTGATCAACGATATTCTCTCAAAGAGTTGCTTCCTTGGAACATCGAACTGGTCGAGATTGGTTTCGTAAGTCGACAAGGCCGACTGGTGAAGCGCAAGTTCGTTCGCGAGTTCAGGATGCGCCCGCAAAGCTTGTGCAGCCTCGTGCGCCTGCGTCGGGCTGATTGGGATGGTGCAGCTTTCCGGCAATTCGAGTGTCCGGCTGTCGCTTCCAAGCCGGTCACCGCACAATTGGCGGATCAGCTCCTGTATGGGTTCGGGAATAACCTTTCGGACATCGTCACGGTATTGCGTCGTCACAGCGGCATAATTGAGTGATTGGTAATCGAAAGTCATCAGACGAGTGAGTGGCGTTCGGATCTGCGGATCGCTTATTCTGCGAAGTGTCTCGCCTCCGAAGATCATAGCCCAGCTTTGACCGTTATTGCCGAACCCATATATCTGGCTGGCCTGATACGCAGCGACGACGAATTCAGGATCACTGACCCTAGGGTCGTTTTTCCACCCGGCAAAGGCCGTTCGAGAGTAGCGTCGCGTCAAAGCGTAATAGGCGCGCGCTTTGTGGGAAAACGAATCCAGTGCCACCAACTCGGGCTTGAGCTGGACTAACAATTCCTGCGTCTCCCGCTGCTCGACCCGTTGCTGATTCCAGCCCGCAACCCAGATACCAAGAAACACGCCGATTACGACGATCCCCAGTTCGATCGTAATTGCCACCCAGTCTTGCGCTCTGAGGCGCGCCGCTACCCGCTTGTAGATCATGACGCCTCCACTCAGTAGTATTGTCGGAGATTGGCAGTAAAGAAAAGGCCCCGCTGTTACTCACGTGCTTGTCCGCCCATCGCGGTCGTTAACGACCACTCCGGGGACACCTAATGTAGGACGTTCATTCAGGTGCGACCAAAGCCTTTAAAGCGCCCGCACAGCGGCTCATGGTGATGTGCGTTTTCCACCCCCTTCCGGCCATCCCCGACTGATAAAGCGGACGCCGGAAGCGGACGGCTGGCAACTCGCTCAATTGCGGTCATTCAGCGCACTCGGGCACTGTCGGCGGCATAAGACACACCCAGACTGGCCGGCGGCTCGGATACCGACGTACGAGACGCCAACTTCATTGCCGAACTTCCGCCAAAACTGTGCGGCAGAGCGACGCGCAAAGGCCTTCCTGCGAATATCCGGAAACAGCGTCTCGCCGCCTCAAAGCCGACCCTCGGCTATTGGCCCAAATTCAGCTGTAACTTCCGCAGCAATTATGGAAACTGAACCTAAAGGTGTTCACCATCTGCACGGCGCCCAAGGGCCGTAATAAATAGTCCCGGTCTTTTGGCGGCTGCGCCATAGGTCGCCACAGTGATGGCAGCCGCTCCGATCAGAACAACATGTCCAACGACGCTCACAGCGAATACGGTATAGCTCCCGATCGCGATCGAAAACGCAATCGCCCACATCCATCCAAGAATTTGCAGGACCATATGGCGGGTGTTCAAATGAGGTATATGCCGAAGTGGGCTAGCCTCATGGTCAAACAAG